>NZ_CP099582.1:0-629702 GCF_024022995.1 Thermococcus aggregans
AAAGCAAGTTTCACGGCTTTTTCGGCTATGACATCCAAGGGGTCTACCAGGGGGACCCTTAAATCTTCTTGCCTTAGAGCTACGCTTATTTCCGTACAGCCTGCTATTAATCCATCGCACCTTTTTTCAAGCTTTTTGGCAACTTCAAGGAGCAATTTTCTTCCAAGTTCCACGTCACCAGCTTTCACACCCTCATATATCCCTTTCATAACCTTTTCTTGATCCTCTTCTGAAGGAACAATTCCTTTAATCCCCCTCTTTTCGAGGGCTTTTTGGTAAATACCGCTTACTATTGTGCCCGTCGTTGCAAGGATGCCGACCCTTTTCATGCCTAAGGAAGCCACGTAGGATGCAGTCTCTTCAATCATGTTTATCAGCGGTATTTTGATGGCTTTTTGAATCTCTTCAGCGAAGTAATGGGCGGTGTTGCATGGCATTATTATGAAATCTGCCCCCCATTTCTCAAGTTTTTTTGCGCTATCTATGAGTTCTGGAAGGGGGTTTTCGCCTTTTCCGAGGATGTAAGCAGTTCTGTCAGGGATTTTCGGGTTGTTGTAGATGATTATCCTTGGATGGTCTTGGTCCCTTTTTGCTGGGGTCTTGAGGACTATCCTCTTGAATAAATCTACTGTTGCAAGCGGACCCATTCCACCCAAAATGGACTTCTTCTCTTGCGGGCAGCAAATGTTGCATATGCAGATGTTTTAGTCAAACTAAATCGTCAAGCAAAAAGGGATGACATCAATAGCTTCATTTACGAAGCAATTGCAAATCCGAGAATATACGAAATAACAGAATACATTGGAGGAGATTATGACTTCTTGCTAAGATTTTTTGAGTCAAACCTAGAAAGCCTCAAATACCACATAAACAAATTTCTCAGTAATAGCCCGATTGTGGAGGATTATAAAATCTACCCAGCAGTAGGAAGTCCAAAAGCATGGTACCGCTCCTTCAAACTGAAATTTTAAATCATGGAATTCTTTTGGTATTATTTTGATCGCTCCTTTTCAGTTTAAGTTTTAACTACTAATTACGACATTCATGGGATTAAAGCCAATTTCTAAATCAATACTTTACGAAACATATAGACAAAAATTAACATGAGGTGAATGGAATGGCTGGGAATGTGCTTGAGGTTCGCAATCTTAAGATGTATTACTTCACCAATAGGGGTGTTGTGAGGGCTGTTGATGACATAAGCTTCGATTTAAAAAAGGGAGAAGTCCTAGGACTTGCCGGTGAAAGTGGTTGCGGCAAGTCCTCCCTCGGTTTTACTCTCTTAGGCATGCCAAGCCCCCCTGGAAAAATCGTTGGAGGTAGCATCAAAATCGACGGAAGAGAAATCGTAGGCCTCCCAGAGAGCGTGCTTAGAAAAGAAATCCGCTGGCAGAAGATATCCATGATATTCCAAGGAGCCATGAACGCCCTAAACCCAGTCTACACCATCGGCTACCAAATGATAGAACCCCTAATCTACCACAAAGGAATGAGCAAAGAAGAAGCACTAGACAAAGCCCAAAAATACCTAGAACTCGTCGGCCTCGACCCCGAAATCGTAAACCGCTACCCCCACGAGCTTAGCGGAGGAATGAAACAAAGAGTAGTCATCGCCACAGCACTCCTCCTAGAACCAGACGTCGTCATTGCAGATGAACCAACCACAGCCCTCGACGTAGTCGTCCAAGCCCAAATCATAAACACAATGAAAAAACTCAAAAAAGAACTCGGCCTCTCAATGATATTCATCACTCACGATTTGAGCATTCTCGCGGAAATAAGTGATAGAGTAGCAATAATGTACGCGGGCAAAATAGTAGAGATCGGCGACAGTGAGAAGATTTACTATGAACCCGCCCACCCGTATACTCAAAAGCTCCTTGCAGCAATCCCAAGACTCCACGAGGATGTAGAAAAGCTCGAATTCATCCCAGGACAACCACCAAACCTAATCAACCCGCCAAGTGGATGCCGCTTCCACCCAAGATGCCCCTACGCAACACAACAATGTAAAGAACAAATTCCAGAGCTGAAAGAAGTTGAAAAAGACCACTACGCCGCATGCTGGTTATTGTGAGGTGTGAAACATGGCGGAACCAATATTAAAAGTTGAAAACCTCAAAAAATACTTCCCAATTAAGAGAGGATTTATAGACACATTAAGAGGCGCACCCCAAAAAGTCGTCCACGCAGTTGATGGCGTAAGCTTCGAAATACAAAAACAACAAGTCTTTGCCCTAGTTGGCGAGAGCGGCTGTGGAAAGTCCACCACCGGAAAACTCATAGTCAAACTCCTCGAGCCCACAGAGGGCAAGATATACCTCGAAGGCCAGGACGTTACAGAGATTAAAACCAAAGAAGAACTCCTCGCGTATAGAAGAAAAGTCCAAATGATATTCCAAGACCCATTCTCCTCAATGAACCCAAGATTCAGAATATACGACGTGCTAGAAGAACCACTGTTAATTCATGGAATCGGCGAGACTAGGGCGGAAAGAGAAGAACTCATTTACAAAGCCCTCGAAATGGTCAAAATCGTCCCGCCCGAAGACTACGTAGGCAGAAACCCACACATGCTCTCCGGCGGTCAAAGACAAAGAGTAGCGATAGCAAGAGCCCTAATCCTCAACCCGACCTTCATAGTTGCTGACGAGCCCGTTTCAATGCTCGACGTTTCAATCAGAGCAGAAATCCTTGAATTAATGAAGGAGCTCAAGGAGAAGATGGGCGTCACGTACCTTTACATTACTCACGACATGTCCACGGCAAGGTACTTCGCCGACTGGATGGCGGTCATGTATTTGGGAAGGATTGTTGAGATGGGGCCTGCGAAGGTCGTCATTGATAATCCGCTACACCCGTATACGAGGGCTTTGCTTGCAGCTGTTCCAGAGCCAATTCCGGAGAGGAGGAATATTATCAAGGAGATTCCAATTAAGGGTGAGGTTCCGAGTGCTGTGAATATACCTCCTGGATGTAGGTTCCATCCAAGGTGTCTCTACATGGAAAAGGGGCTTTGTGACGCCAAACACCCGCAATTGGTAGAGTACGAACACAACCACTGGGCAGAATGCCACCTAATAGGAAAATACTAATTTTAAATCATGGAATTCTTTTGGTATTATTTTGATCGCTCCTTTTCAGTTTAAGTTTTAACTACTAATTACGACATTCATGGGATTAAAGCCAATTTCTAAATCAATACTTTACGAAACATATAGACAAAAATTAACATGATTAAATTTTTAAATATTGAAAAATTTAACATTAGTATATGCAGATTTGACTAAATTGTCTAAAAGTGGATTGGAAAATCATGAAGCTAGTGAATGAGGGGAACGGTTGGTCCTGACACTAGCTGAAGAAAAAGAAAAAAGAGGGAGGTAGAATGGGATCCGGTTATAACATGCATGCCCTGGAAAAGATTTTGGCTACCCATGCTGGAAAGAAAGAAGTTAGCCCTGGAGAAATCATTAATTGTAAAGTAGATCTGGCTGCAGTAAATGACCTTTATCTGCAGGTGATTAAATCTTTTCAAGAAATGGGAGGACAAAAGGTAAAGGATCCCGAAAAAGTTGCATTTATTTTTGACCACTATGCCCCAGCCCCGACAATAAAGGCAGCATTAAATCAAAAAATTATGAGAGAATTTGTTAGAGAACAGAAAATCAAATACTTATTCGATGTAGACGCTGGGATTTGCCATCAGATTCTGCCAGAATCTGGGTTAGTATGGCCAGGAATGTTGCTAATAATGACTGACTCTCACACCACTACTCACGGTGCTTTTGGAGCTTTTGGAACAGGAGTTGGAGCAACTGATCTAGCTGTTGCATTATTGACAGGTGAGTTATGGTTCCGTGTGCCTGAAATTATTCGTATAAACGTTGATGGTTATCTTCAACCAGGAGTAATGGCTAAAGACGTCATTCTTCATATCATTGGAACTCTAAAGCAAGATGCGGCTATTTATAAGGCTATTGAATTTACCGGAAGTACGGTGAAAGAATTAAGCATTGATGGAAGGATGGTTCTAACAAATATGAGTGTAGAAATGGGAGCCAAGACGAGTTACATACAACCGGATAATAAAACACTTGCATATTTAAAGTCACGTGTTAAGAAACCATTTAAAGTGTATACTACAGATCCAGGGTACAAATATGCTGAGGAATTCTTATTTGAGGTTGAAAAATTAGAGCCCCAAGTTGCAGTACCTCACACAGTAGATAATGTGGTTTCTGTAAGTGAAGTCGAAGGAGTTGAAGTAGATCAAGTATTTATTGGCTCATGTACTGGAGGACGTCTTGAAGATATAGAAATTGCAGCTCGTATCCTTAAGAATAAAAAAATAAACAAAAACACTAGACTAATAGTAGGTCCTGCATCTAAAAATGTTCTTTTAGAAGCCATAAATGCTGGGTACATTGATATTCTTCTAAAAGCAGGAGCTACAATAATACCACCCGGTTGTGGGCCTTGTTTAGGAGCTCATCAAGGGGTTTTAGCTCCGGGAGAAGTAGGGGTAACAACAAGTAGTCGTAACTTCCCTGGACGTATGGGGAGTAGAGAAGCAAAAATATACATAACTTCACCAGCAACTGCAGCGGCAACAGCTTTGGAAGGAAAAATAGCTGACCCGAGAAAATATATTAAGGAATAGGGGGGAAGTTCATGGAAAAGATAATCAGAGGAAGGGCATATAAATTTGGGGATAATATAGACACTGATCAGATATACCCTGGTCGATATCTGGAATTAACAGAACCAGAAGAAATAGCGAAACATGCTATGGAGGATGCTGACCCCACATTTCGTGAGCGGTTTGTTAAAGGGGGAATCATAGTCGCGGGTAAGAACTTTGGATGCGGTTCTAGCAGGGAACATGCAGCCATTGCTCTAAAAGCAATTGGAGTAAGTCTTATTATAGCAGAATCTTTTGCGAGAATTTTTTACAGAAATTGTATTAATATTGGCTTACCGCTGTTAATATGCCCAGGAATTACCAGATATGTCCAAGAAGGAGATATATTGGAAGTAAACTTGGAAACAGGGGTAGTAAAGAATATTACAAGAAATACAGAGTGTAAATGTCAACCCCTTTCGGAGTATGCTTTTCGTATTCTAGAAGCTGGGGGTATTAAGCCCCTTATAAAAAAGAAACTCGAAGAAGGAGGTGATTAGTTTGGATCCCCTATTAGCTTTTGTAATAGGAATGGTCGTCTTAGTGTTAATAGCGATTAAGCCTTTCAAAATGCCAGCATTTATTGCACTGACAATAACAGCATTAGTAATAGGTATCTTAGCAGGAATGTCTCCTTTAGAAGCTATTAGCACATTTACACAAGGTTTTGGGAGTTTAGTCACTAAAATTGGTCTAGTAATAATATTTGGTATTATACTCGGTAGATATTTGGAAGTCTCTGGAGCAGCAAAGTCAATGGCTTTGGCCTTTTTAAACATCTTTAAAGAGAAGAATGCGCCCCTTGGAATGGCTTTAAGTGGATATGTATCATCAATACCAGTATATAGTGACGTGACATTTGTTATATTCACTCCACTTATGAAAGCAATATCTGCAACAGCAAGAATATCCTTACCTGTTCTTGCAGTAAGCTTATCTGCTGGAGCCTTAGCAACTCACGTATTTGTTCCACCAACTCCCGGACCCCTAGCTGTAGCAGGTTTACTCAATATCGAACTCGGAAAAATGATAATATATGGATCTTTAGCTGCACTTGGTATGACCTTAGGGGGATGGGCGTTTGCAGTGCTTTATCTCCAGAGAAAATATCCGGATGTTTATCCTACTTTGGAAGAGATTTCAGAGAATGTATCAACTGAAGAAAGGCTACCAAGCGCTAGTAGGTCATTTATTGCACTGTTAACTCCTATGGTATTAATACTACTAAACACAGCAGGTTCAATATTGCTACCTGAAAATTCTTCACTCTTAGCATTCCTCAAAATCATTGGAGACAAGAATATAGCATTAATGATAGGTGCAGGACTTGCAGCATTGTTGTTGAAGGATTATATAGGCATAGAAGGCCTAAAGAAAAATGTAGACGAGTCATTGAGGATTGCAGGCCCAATTGTATTTATAACTGCAGCAGGTGGAGGCCTAAGCTCAATCCTTAAAGCTTCGGGGGCGGGAAAAGCTGTCGCAGAGGGAATAGCTTATGCAGGAATTCCCCCGATACTCGCAGTGTTTATAGTAGCAGGTATCCTGAAAACAGCTACGGGATCTGGAACAACGGCAGTCATAACATCAGCAACATTAGCAACACCTTTCGTTGAAATGGGGGTTCCACCGATTTTAATAGCTCTTGCAGCAGGTTCCGGAGCTAGGTTAGTATGTCATGTTAACGATAGTTTCTTCTGGGTCTACACCAAGATGACAGGATTTGATACCGAAATGGGACTGAAGACTTTAACTATAGGAAATATCTTTATGGCATTAGGAGGGTTTATAGTTACTTTGATTTTGGCTGCCATAGGTGTTCGCTAGAGGAAATCTTGTCTCTTTCATTTTTTCTTTTACCTACGAGGGATACTTGTAGAAATGTTTTCAGTTTTAGAAGGTTTAATTTTTAATTGTGCTTCTTGGAGGGTTTCTTTTTGCGAGAATTCTCGGATCTTCAGTCCGGCGCTCTCCCAGGCTGAACTACCGCCCCGCACTCAAATTCGATTTATAAATCTTGCGGTGAGGTTAATCTTACCCTTTTATACTAAAATCGAAAAGCTTATAAAGGATGATCATTTTAATAACTATTGGTAACCAAAAACAATTGGGGGTGAGAGAGATGGTCAGAAGATGGTGGAGGAGAGATATTTGGGATCCGTTTGACATAATGAGAGAGATTCAGGAAGAAATCGACGAGATATTTAACGAATTCTTCAGAGGTCCAAGACTCTGGAGCTACAGAAGATTTGGCGAACCAGGAGAGGAATTTGAACTGAGAAGTGAGGGAGTATGGAGAGAACCATTCGTTGACATCTTTGACACTGGTGAGGAGTTCGTTATCACAGCAGAGCTCCCAGGAGTCAGAAAGGAGGACATAAAGGTCAGGATTACAAATGACACTGTTTACATTGAAGCTCAAGTGAGAAGAGAGCAGGAGCTTGAGAAGGAAGGAGCAGTGAGAATTGAAAGATACTACAGCGGCTACAGGAGAGTCATCAGACTACCAGAAGAGGTTATTCCAGAAAAGGCAAAGGCCAAGTACAACAACGGTGTTCTTGAGATAAGGATTCCCAAGAAGCACCCAACCAAGAAGGAAGAGAGAGAAGGCTTCGAAGTTAAGATCGAGTGATCTTTTCTATTCATTCTTTGAATTTAATTTATTTTTGGCTTAAATAAGCGATATCACGATCATCTGCTAAAAATATGGAGGTGGTATAGATGGCAGACAGGAGAGAAATTAAACTTAAAGTTGCTTCCGCTTACCAGAGGGATGTTGGTAGGGGAATTGTTAGGATTGATAGGAATGCAATGAGGAAAATCGGAGTCCAGCCAGGAGATATTGTGGAAATTATTGGTACTAAAAACACTGCTGCAATAGTTTGGCCCGCTTACCCAGAGGATGAAGGGCTTGACATAATAAGAATGGATGGTACAATAAGAAAAAACGCTGGCGTTGGTCTTGGAGATGAAGTAACCGTAAGGAAAGCTGACGTTAAAGAAGCTCAGAGAGTCGTTTTGGCTCCCACAGAGCCTATTAGATTTGGCCAAGACTTTGTTGATTGGCTCCATTCAAGGTTAGTTGGAAGACCTGTGGTTAGAGGAGACTACATTAGAATCGGTGTCCTTGGACAGGAGCTAACATTTGTTGTCACGGCAACAACGCCTTCGGGAGTAGTTCAAATAACGGAATTCACTGAATTCACGATCTCAGAGAAGCCAGTAAAAGAAGTCGCAAAGACACCAGCTCTGGGAGTCACCTATGAGGACATTGGTGGTCTCAAAGATGTTATCCAAAAGATCAGAGAGATGATAGAGCTTCCGCTCAAACACCCAGAGATCTTCGAGAAGCTCGGTATTGAGCCACCCAAGGGTGTTCTGCTTTATGGACCACCGGGAACTGGTAAGACACTCCTCGCTAAAGCTGTTGCCAATGAGGCAAACGCTCACTTCATAGCAATAAACGGTCCAGAGATAATGAGCAAGTACTACGGTGAGAGCGAAGAGAGACTCAGAGAAGTCTTCAAAGAAGCAGAAGAAAACGCTCCGAGCATAATCTTTATTGATGAAATTGATGCAATAGCACCAAAAAGAGAGGAAGTTTCTGGAGAAGTCGAGAAGAGAGTTGTTGCCCAGCTGCTTACATTGATGGACGGTTTGAAGAGCAGAGGAAAAGTTATAGTTATTGGGGCAACTAACAGGCCTGATGCAATTGATCCAGCTTTGAGAAGACCCGGCAGATTCGACAGAGAAATTGAAGTCGGCGTTCCAGACAAGCAGGGAAGGAAGGAAATACTCCAAATCCACACAAGAGGAATGCCAATTGAACCTGACTTCAGGAAGGGAGAAGTTAAGAAAGTGCTTGAAGAGCTTAAGCAGGACGATAGGTTCAAAGAAGTTGCCGAAAAAGCCCTTAAGAGAATAGACGCAGTAGCCGACAGAGACGAGGAGATTAAGAGACTCCTTAGGGAGATCGATGAGAGACTCTACGAAGAAGTAAGACACCGTTTGATTGACCTTCTCCTTGAGGAGCTTGCGGAAAAGACTCACGGATTCGTTGGAGCTGATTTGGCAGCATTGGCAAGAGAAGCCGCTATGGCAGCATTGAGAAGGCTTATCGAGGAGGGCAAGATAGACTTTGAGGCAGAGACTATTCCAAAGGAAGTCCTCGAAGAGCTCAAAGTAACCAGAAGGGACTTCTATGAGGCTTTGAAGATGGTGGAACCTTCGGCTCTTAGGGAGGTCCTCATAGAGGTTCCGAACGTTAGGTGGGAGGACATTGGAGGTCTTGAGGAAGTCAAGCAAGAACTAAGAGAAGCCGTAGAATGGCCACTGAAGTACCCAGAAGCATTCATGGCCATGGGAATCACACCGCCCAAGGGTATCCTCCTCTATGGACCACCTGGAACCGGTAAGACTCTCTTAGCAAAGGCAGTAGCAACGGAGAGCGAGGCTAACTTCATTGGCATCCGCGGACCGGAAGTCCTTAGCAAGTGGGTCGGAGAGAGCGAGAAGAACATTCGTGAGATATTCAGAAAGGCAAGACAAGCTGCTCCTACGGTTATCTTCATTGACGAAATAGACGCAATAGCTCCAAGAAGGGGTACAGATGTTAACAGAGTTACAGATAGGCTCATTAACCAGTTACTGACTGAGATGGATGGTATTGAGGAGAACAGCGGTGTGGTAGTTATTGCCGCCACGAACAGGCCTGACATACTCGACCCAGCATTGCTTAGACCCGGCAGGTTCGACAGGCTTATCTTGGTTCCAGCGCCAGACGAAAAGGCAAGATTAGAAATCTTCAAAGTCCACACAAGGAATGTTCCGCTGGCTGAAGACGTCAGCCTAGAAGAACTCGCAAAGAGAACCGAGGGCTACACTGGAGCTGACATTGAGGCAGTAGTAAGAGAAGCTGCACTCAATGCAATGAGAAGGGCAATAGCCGAGGGAATAATTAAGCCGGGAATGAGGGCAAGTGAGATCAGGCAGGAAGTCAAGGTTACAATGAAGGACTTTGAAGAAGCACTCAAGAAGGTCGGTCCAAGCGTTAGCAAGGAAACAATGGAGTACTACAAGAGAATAGAAGAGATGTTCAAGAAGGGCAGAGCTGAGCTAACCAAAGAACAGAACAAAGACAGAAGTGTCTTCTGATTTCCCTTTTCTATCTTTTTAAGCTTTTGAGCCACCTCTTTAATTTTCTTGACTCTTCTGATTTCTCAAGAAGGAAAGATAAAGGCAGTCACTTCAAAAGCTTCACGAATTCTCTCATCCATGCGTACAAATCTCCGGGATGTCTTGAGCTTACCCAGTTGCCATCAACAACAACTTCTTTGTCGATGTACTCTGCTCCCGCGTTTATGAGATCGTCTTTTATCGTTACGACACATGTTCCCTTTCTTCCCTTTAGGACTCCAGCGGAGATAAGTATTTGTGGGCCGTGGCATATGCTGGCAACAGGCTTTCCGTATTCAAACATCTTTTTGGCAATTTCAACTGCCTTTGGGTTTATCCTAACTCTCTCTGGTGCCTTTCCTCCCGGCAAGACAAGGGCGTCAAACTCTTCTGGATCAACCTCATCGAACAGCAAATCAACCTTTGCAGAATACCCATGCTTTCCAACTATTGTATCTTTCTTGTCGCTTGCCACGTATACTTCATGTCCTTCCTCCTTTAATCGGTGGAGGGGGTATATCAATTCCAAATCCTCAAATCCATCTGCACTTAAAAACAGCACTTTCATTGCTATTCACCGATGACAATGTTAAAGCCAAAACTTAATAAAGATTTTTGACCATAAGGTGTATAATACCTTAAGCAAGGTTTAAAAAGGGACTTCTCCTAAAAAATTTCGCGTCCGTGAGTATGGGCGAGATTACTTGAGGTGAGAGAGATGAAAAAGCGCTTGCCTGGGAAGGTGAGAAGGGCTATAAGGGCCAAATATTATGATATTGAGCCAAAGGCATGGGTAGGTAAGAGAGGTTTAGATAAGAGTGTCCTCAACGAGATCAACACTCAGCTTAAAAAAGATGGCATATTAAAAGTTGAAATCAAAAAAGGTGCTTTAATCTCAACTCAGATGGACAGAAAGGCGATAGCAGAAAAAGTTGCAGAGCTTACAGATAGTGAACTCATTGAGGTTAGGGGCAAAAGGTTTATATTGTTCCGTCCCAGAGAGGGATGGGAAAAATATTTAAAGAAGCTCAGGCTTAAGGAACTCTCGAAAGAGAGACGGGAAGAAAAACCCGTTAAGAAAGTCAAACTCGATATCGCTCAATTTAGGAAAAAGTTTAAGAAAGGGAGGGAGTGAAGAATGGCAACAGTTTATGATGTTCCCGGTGATTTACTCGTTGAGAGGGTAGCTCAAAAACTGAAGGAAATCCCCGAGATAAAGCCACCTGAGTGGGCACCCTTCGTTAAGACCGGCAGGCACAAGGAGAGACTCCCAGAGCAAGATGACTGGTGGTACTACAGAGTTGCTTCAGTACTTAGAAAAGTCTATATCGACGGACCAGTTGGTATTGAAAGGTTAAGGACATGGTACGGTGGAAGAAAGAACAGAGGACACGCCCCAGAGCACTTCTACAAGGGAAGCGGAAGTATAATCAGAAAGGCCCTTCAACAGCTCGAAGCAGCAGGATTCGTTACAAAAGTACCTGGAGAAGGAAGAGTGGTAACTCCAAAAGGAAGAAGCTTCCTTGACAAAGCTGCAACAGAGCTCAAGAAGGAGCTTGAAGAAGTAATCCCTGAGCTTAAGAAGTACTGATACCTTCTTACTTTTTGACTTTGGCTTTAATTTAATCAGTTTTTTGATACTTTTTGAATACCATATTTAGGGGTGATAAGATGGCTGAGGACATAGAGGAGATTAGAAAGAGGAAACTTTTGGAGCTTCAGAAGAGACTTGCAGAGCAACAGAAAGAAGAAGAGGAAAGAGCGAGACAGGAAATGGAGTTGGAAGCTCAGCTGGATGCTATAATGAAGCAGATTCTTACACCGGAAGCTAGGGAGAGGCTTGCAAGGGTCAAACTTGTAAGGCCCGAACTTGCGAGACAGGTAGAATTGATTCTGGTTCAATTATACCAGGCTGGCCAAATAACCGAGAGAATCACGGATGAAAAACTTAAAAGGATTTTAGCTCAGATAGATGCTAGAACAAGGAGAGAATTTAGAATTAAATGGTGATAAAAACGTGAGAATTAAAGACGTTATCAAGATACTCAACGAAAAAGACGAAGTTAGTTTGGATATTTGGAAGCCAGTATCAGCAAGAAAAAGTAGTGATGGGACTCTAGACATTCTCTACATCAACCTCGTTGTTGGAAGTAAGAAGGATCCGGTTTTCCTTTGGGTGTATGTTAACGTCCTTAAAGACGACGTCAGGGTGCTTGAAAAGATTACTTTTAAGAAAGAGCATGTAAATTGGATAACGAATTCGATATCAAAATTTGGAAAAACTTAAGATTTATATATGAGGATTGACAAGTTCACTGACCGTGGGGGTGTAATTGTGACTAAGCATAGGGTTTGCCCAGTTTGCGGTTCCGATAAGTTTATTCATGATCCCGAAAGGGGAGAGGAAATCTGTGCAAATTGCGGATTTGTAATTCAAGAGGACATGATTGATATGGGTCCCGAATGGAGGGCATTTGACGCTTCTCAAAGAGAAAAGCGCTCCAGAACCGGTGCGCCTGAAAGCATTTTGCTCCACGATAAGGGTCTCTCGACGGATATAGGCTACGACAGGAATGTAAAGGGTTTGATGAGAGAGAAAATCTATAGGCTTAGGAAGTGGCAGAGCAGGCTTAGAGTTAGCGATGCCGCCGAGAGAAACCTTGCCTTTGCGTTAAGTGAGCTTGATAGGCTTGGTGCAAGATTAAACTTACCGAAGCACGTTGAAGAAGAGGCGGCAAGGCTTTATAGGGAAGCCGTTAGAAAGGGGCTTATTAGGGGAAGGTCTATTGAGAGCGTTATTGCCGCATGTGTTTATGCGGCTTGTAGGCTATTAAAAATCCCGAGAACTCTTGACGAGATTGCCGAGATCGCTAAAGTTGACAAGAAGGAAATCGGGAGGAGCTTTAGGTTCATAGCAAGGAACCTTAACCTAACTCCCAAAAAGCTCTTTGTGAAGCCAACAGATTACGTCAACAAGTTTGCCGACGAGCTTGGATTGAGTGAGAGAACTAGAAGAAGGGCTATAGAGCTTCTGGAGAAGGCATATGAAATGGGGCTTACGAGCGGTAAAAGTCCGGCTGGACTCGTTGCCGCTGCGTTATACATTGCCGGTCTGCTGGAAGGAGAAAAGAGAACTCAAAGGGAAGTGGCTGAAGTCGCTAGGGTAACCGAAGTTACTGTAAGAAACAGGTACAAAGAAATGGTAGAAAAGCTGGGGCTAAAGCTTCCGCTTTGAGTATAATTTTTGTTTTTCACTTTTTGAACCAGCTGTCCAGTGTGAACTGTCTTCCTGCTTTAACTGCCTTTTTAAGTCTCTCTAAGCCGTTTTTGACTCTCTCTTCGCTAAAGTCGTGCTCATCACAGAGGAACTTGAGTATTCCTTCCTCGTCTGGCATTTTCCATTCGAGCTTATAGTCATCCGTTACAGGCGGATTCAAAAAGAACTCCTTTATTGCATAAAGGTCAACATCGCTCATTTTCTGGTACTTTGCTAGGGGATCTTTAGAATACTTAACTATTTCGAGGGCTTTTTTTGGCCCGATTCCCTTTATTCCTCCGGGGTTGTAGTCTGTCCCCACGAGAATTGCAAGCTCTATTAGCTTTTCTCTTGTTATTTTGAGCTCCTTTAGAACTTCTTCGAGAACTATAAGCTCTGGTTTAACTTCCACATAGACGTCCTTTCCGGGGAGCTTTCTCCTTCCCGTTATCGTGAGGTTCCTCACAAGCCTCGGGGCACCGAAGAGTAGTGAGTCATAGTCTTGGCTTGCTGAAGCCCAGACATGTCCCTTAGATGCCATATAAGCTGCTTGAGCTTCACCCTCACTTGGAGCCTGCACCCATGGAATTCCCATTAGCTCCAAGAGCTTCTTTGCATCCTCGATGAGCATCTCATTAACCTTGCTCGCCCTTTGTGCGTACTTCTTTGCTTCTTCAAGGTCTCCCCTTGCTAAGGCCTCTTCCCATTTCTCCTGTGCTTCTTCTCTAGCTTCAGCCCTTTTTTCAAGTTCTTTTTTCTTGAATTCTGGAGGCTTTCCATCGAATACGTATGCCGGTTTTATTCCGACTTCCATTAGGTTTATGGTTCTGTAAAAAAGTCCGGAAAGATGTGAGGTAATCCTTCCTTTGGAATCCATTAAGGGTGTTCCATCCCTCTGTCTTATTGTTGAGAGGAACTGGTAAATAGCGTTAAATGCATCTATCGCTACTTTCCTTCCGTTTAAGCTTTCGAGCTCGATTTCCTTTCTAGGCAAAAGCTCACCAATCTGAACTCCCATCACTCACCACCTATTTTAGTGTATAGGTAACCAAGTACAAAAAGCAATCCCCCAATAGCAAAGAGCTTTAACGCATCAAGCTCCTTAAAATCTGAGGCAACGATGAGCTTTTGGACAAGTGCCACTATCCCAACCTCAAGAATGTGAGACATGCTAACACGGTGTTGCCTTAAATAGATTATCAAAATCCTGTAGGTTTCTATCAGGATAATCGTCACGAGTATGTTTGCAATCAGAAGCTTTGGATCGGTGACCTTGTAAGTAAGCCTGAAGTTGAGGTAGATGGAGTAGACTGTGAGATAGAGTATGAAGAACAGGAAAAGCATGACGACTATGTCAAAGGAGATTTCTAAGCTTTTCCTGAAGAGTTTGTGGATATGGGTGTATCGAGCTATTCTTTCATCTTCCATCTTTGTCATCTTTATCAGCCTACCGGTATGCTCATCACCCCTCAGGGAGGGGAAGGGTCATCATCAGTTTTTATTTTGTGTTCTCTTTATTAAAATATTGTTCCTTTAAGTGGTGCATGACTTTAAAGCAATTTTGGGAAACTTCTCGATTTTAGTGGTATTTTGGAATTGAAGCCTTCATTATTGCTCAGGACAACCAAAACAAATGGTGTTAAAATACTTTGCTCTGATGACGCCTTTCAGTAGCCTCTGTGAGCATTCCTCAAACAAATTCCGTACATAACAGAAAACTATAATTACCATTAGCTACAATCTAAACTAGCGGCTTTCGTTGTGGTGTTCGGGATGAATGAAACGCCTGAAATAACAATTTTTGCATACTCAGAAGACAAGTTTGAGGAAAAACGAATCAAAAAACTCGAAGAGGCCCTAGACTACAAAGATTACAGAGTAGTCTGGGTAAACATTGATGGTATTGGATATCTCGAAGAGCTAAAGGACACCTTTAAAGTCCATGATGTCGCAGTCAAAGCAATAAAGAGGACAAAAAGCCGCGCAAGACTGGCTATATTGAAAGACCACCTCTTCATACTTCTTCACCAGGTGTACGAGCTGAAAGGTGGTCTGAAAAAAGAGCGAACTGCAATCTTTCTTAAGGACAACTTCGTTATCACCATGCAAGAGAGATCAGGGGATGTATTCAATTCAATAAGGGAAAGCATAAGACACAACGAAGGCCTTTTTAGAGGGAAGGATGCCGATTATCTACTCTATGCTCTCCTTGATGCAATAATCGGGAACTATGTGCCAATATTGGAAAATATTAGTTCCCAGATGGAAATATTAGAAAACAAAGTGCTAAAGGACAGGGATAAGGAAACACTTCGCGAGATACATGGAATACGGAGAAGAATCCTGTTTGTTAGACGCACAATTTTTCCGCTCTTGGAGGTCTTCAGAAGGCTAAGGCTCGAAGGAAAGGAGTTCTTCAAAGAAGAGACACAAGAATACCTGGAGGAACTCTACAATCATGTCATGGAAATCTTGGACATAATTGAAAGCCAGAGAGATATGGCCAACGGGCTCGTGGAAATATACTACTCTACCATCTCAATGAGAACAAACGAGATCATAAGGATTCTCACGGTGGTATCTACGATCTTCATTCCTCTAACATTCATAACCGGTATATACGGAATGAACTTCAACACAACGGCTTCACCGTATAATATGCCTGAACTCAACTGGTACTATGGCTACCCAGTCACATTGCTGGCTATGCTTGCAATAGCTCTCGGAATGTTGTATTATTTTAAAAAGAAAGAATGGTTATAAGCCCAAAGCAAGTTTCACGGCTTTTTCGGCTATGACATCCAAGGGGTCTACCAGGGGGACCCTTAAATCTTCTTGCCTTAGAGCTACGCTTATTTCCGTACAGCCTGCTATTAATCCATCGCACCTTTTTTCAAGCTTTTTGGCAGTATTCTGTTATTTCGTATATTCTCGGATTTGCAATTGCTTCGTAAATGAAGCTATTGATGTCATCCCTTTTTGCTTGACGATTTAGTTTGACTAAAACATCTGCATATGCAACATTTGCTGCCCGCAAGAGAAGAAGTCCCTCCAAAAACCACAACTAAAAATTAAGCCTCCTAAAACCAAAAACACTTTTGAAAGCTTTAAACCATCAAAAAACCAAAACACCACTTCTTAACTCCTACTAAGATACTTTCAATTCTTCTAAAGTCTTATCAGAGCCGGAGCGAATTTCCCTTTAAATTCCCTACTAAGACTAAAATAGGATTAAAATTTGGTTAATCATAGTAGCTATGATTCTCGCGTTTCTGATGGGTTCCGATAAAGATACGGATATATAAGCAATTTGAAGCATCATCCCGGAGCGGATCTTATTCTAGGGGAATATAAAAGAGAAGAGGATCTCATGAGAAAAATAGTGAAAGAATTCTCTGAGAAGGAGGTAAAAGAAGTGGAGGAAGAAGAAATTTTCTGAGAGTATGCTATTGTATGCTATTGAAAGACTAAGCGAGGGATATTATGTAAAGTTATATCCAAGGAGAGAGTGGGGATTAAAGATTGATTTTGGACACTTATCCTCGAAAGTAATCAACACAAAATTATAATATACAGATCAGAAGTTGAAGAACAATTAAAAACATACTAAAATCATTTAGAGGAGTAGAATTTAGAGGAGTAAACAATTTCAACAAGTATGATTACGTACTATTAAAGTTTGAGGAAAATCCGAATATACATGAGGATATCAAAACTGCAATATTAAAATTAAACGAAATGATAAACGAAGAAAGGGAAAAATTAGAAAAGATTAAAAAAGCCTTAAGTGGAATTGCAATACCCAAAGAAGAGGAGAAATAAGATTTTCCAATTTTTTACAATGATTGTTAATTTGTATTGTTTTTGGTGTTGTCCTTTAGGATAATTCAGATTTTTGTTCATTTTTGACCGTTAGTGGCTTGTATGTTAACCACCCTATTATTAATTGGTGATGTGTAATGTTTGAGAGTTTGAGGGAGTTTTGGGTTGGAGAGAGAAAGCCTGAAGTCATGAAGGAATACGCAAAATGCCAGGCAGCAAACTTCCAGAGAATAATAATCTGAAAATAACATTCACTTTAGCAGTAGCCGAGGTTTAGCTTTTAGCGTTCTTTTCTTTTTGAAATTTTGAATTTACTTCCTATTCACCACAATGCCAGCATCCCAACCGTAAAATTTAAAAACCCAGATTTGGCATACGTATTTGGACTCACATGTACGTATACAGCGACTACACAGAAACACCAAAAAGAGAGTATTAACATCCTCAACAGACAAAAGTCCAGCAGCCTGCTTGTAATCAGTCTAAAGACAGTTTGAATGGTTGTGATTCCGAATTGGGAGTGGGGCGGTAGCTCAGCCTGGGAGAGCGCCGGACTGAAGATCCGGGTGTCGGGGGTTCAAATCCCCCTCGCCCCACCACGTTTTTCCTGTTCTGCGCGAACATAAAAGTTTAAAAGTATCATTCCATAGTGATTCCCGGTGATGAGAATGAAGGGCATTGTATTGAGCTACATGAGGAGTAAGGAGAACCAGCACAACAACCACATGATCATCAAACCAATTGGAATCGACAGCAGGGAGCAAGCATCAAGCCTAATAGGGAAGAAGGTAATCTGGAAGAGCCCAAGTGGGAAGCTTCTCGTTGGCAAGATCACTAGAACCCACGGAACAAGAGGGGAGGTAAAAGTAAGGTTTGAAAGGCCCCTACCTGGCCAAGCCTTAGGAGACTACGTTGAAATAAAGTGAACCCCATTTCTTCTTTTTTGGAGGCAATTTGATGGAGCTAACCAAAATTAAAGAAGGAAAAGCTGAAATTCTTGTACCCAAAGCAGAGCGTATTTATGACGCCCCCGTCTTTTACAATCCTGCTATGGCATTGAATAGAGATTTAAGCGTTCTCTTATTGAAGGTCACAAAAGCGAAAAGAGTTCTAGACGCTTTATCTGCCACAGGAATTAGGGGGATAAGGTACGCCTTAGAAACAGAAGCTGAAGAAATCTGGCTCAACGATATAAGTCCCGAAGCTTTCAAGCTGATAATCGAGAACTTAAAGCTTAATTTTAACGAAAATCCTGAAGTTGATGGGAAATCTGCAGTACTAAAGGGCGAAAAACTGTTGGTAGCCACTAACAAAGATGCAAATCTTCTGATGAACGAAAAGTTCAGGTATTTTGATTTTGTAGACCTTGATCCCTTCGGCTCTCCAATGGAGTTCCTTGATTCTTCGCTAAGAAGCGTAAAGAGAAACGGGATTTTGGCATTAACAGCAACAGATACCGCTCCTCTTTGCGGAACCTACCCCAAGGCATGTATGCGAAAATACATTGCAATGCCTATAAGAGGAGAGCTATGCCACGAAAGCGGTCTGAGGGTTTTAATTGGAACTGCCGTTAGGTACGCTGCTAAATACGACCTCGGCATAGAAGTGCTCTTTGCGTATTATAAGGATCACTACTTCAGGGCGTTCTTGAGACTAAAAGACGGTGCAAAAGAAGGAGATAGAGCTCTCAGAAATCTTGGATACCTTTATTTCGATTCAAAAACAGGGAAGTTTGAAGTTGAGAAGGAGTTCCTTCCGAGCAGAGCAAATGCATTCGGTCCAATGTGGCTTGGCCCCCTTAAGAATCAAGAGATTGTAGAAAAAATGAACAAAGAAGATAAAGCTGAGCTAGCAGAAAAGAAAAAAGTCGCTAAATTCCTAGATGTTGTTGTTAATGAACTCGATGTGCCGTTCTTCTACGATATCCACGCACTGGCAAGAAGGAATTCGCTTGAGGTAAGAAGGCTTTCAGACATAGCGGCATTACTTCAGGAAAATGGATACCATGTCAGCAGAACGCATTTCTCTCCCACGGCAATAAAAACCGATGCTCCTTTTGAAGAAGTATTAAAAGCCCTAAAGGCTCTCCAGTAGCTACACCTTTATGTATTTCCATTTTCCTCTCTTGAATATCCACCAGAAGAAAATTGCCGTTGTGAAAGTTTCTAGGGTCATTGCAAGCCATGCCGCAATAACTCCCATTCCCTTGATGTGTATTGGGCCAAGAGAGATTCCAAAGCCGAGGATATACGAGGGTATTATTCTGAAGAGTAGCTTGCTTACAGCAGTTACGTACATGGGGCTCTTTGTATCTCCCGCACCTCTAAGGGCACCGCTGAGAACAAAGGTCCACCCAAGAGGAACTTCGCTTATACCAACGATTATGAGGTATATGCTCGCAAGTCTTAGAACCTCGGCATAGTTGGGATCACTTTTTGTGACAAATGGCATGACAAGGTATTTGGGAAAAACCACCAAAATTATTGCCATCATTCCCATAAATATGGAGACCATTTTTAGTGCCTCATAAACAACTTTTTCAGCTTTTTCGGGATTTCCTTCTCCAAGGCTCTGTCCAACCAGAGCTGATGCGGCAACGTTAAATCCAAAAGCAGGCATATAAGCGATGCTTTCCACCCTAAGGCCAACCTGATGAGCGGCTAATGCTATAGTGCCGAATCTTGTGACAATGCTTATGTAAAGAAAGTTGTAAAAGCTGAATATGGCCCTTTCAATGGTTGCAGGAATTCCTATCCTTAGGATTCTCTTTATGGTTTCGAAGTCGGGTTTAAACGATAGTCTAAGCTTCAAAACAAGGGAGCCCCTTAAAAAGAGAACCAACCCCACGATAAAAGCAATTAGAATTGATAAGCCAGAAGCCAATGCTGCTCCAACTACCTCAAGCCTTGGAAGACCAAAGTTCCCGAAGATTAAACCATAGTTCAAGAAAACGTTTGCACCGTTTGTAAGGAAAGTCAGCTTCATTGGTGTTTTTGTGTCTCCTGCTCCTCTAAGGGCACTGAAAGCGGCAAATGACACAAAATTTACTGGATAAAACAGGAAGAAGACGCGGATATAAGAGTATCCGAGCCTAACAACCTCTTCACTGGCACCCATTATTCTTAGCGCGTCGTCTCCAAAAAAGAGTCCCAGCAGCATCACCGGAATGCTCATTATAAAGGCCAAGTATATGCTCTGTTCAAGCACTTTCTCAGCCATATCAATGTCCTTAGCTCCCACAAACCTAGCAACCAACGCGAGAGTTCCAGTGGAGATTGCAAACATGAGGGGCATCATAAACCAGGAGAACTGCCCCCCAAGACCAACACTTGCTATGGCAAGGGATCCAAGCTGGCCTACCATTATCATGTCCACTAAGTTAACCAGCGTTTGCCCTATATTGGCTAATATAGCCGGCCATGCTAGCGACCAAAGCTTTTTTCTTAATTCGCCGTCCATGGTGCTCACTCAGATTGTTGTTTTAACGATTAGAACTGGGATAAAAAGGAACACAAGAGGTTAAAAATCTTTTGCCAAAGATGAGAAACCGACAAAACTAAGGGCATTGTCAACTCTTGAAGTTGCAGAGAGGTATCCACAACATTATAACAGCAGGGAATCGAGATTAAAGACCTTTAGACCAAAACGCTCAAGAGCCGCTTCAACTTGCTCTTTGCTTAGTTTATAATCAAAAACAAACCCTCTCAACCCATCTCTTATCTGCTCTTTGCTAAATCCAAAGAGGCCAGCCATGATATCTAAAGCTTCCTCTTTTCTTTCTTTCAGCTTTCTGGTATTCTCCTTATAGAGCTCCAAAAACTCTTTAAATAACCTCTCGTTGATTTTTAAAAACTCTTGATTTACTCCCAAAGTACAGCAGGGGTATAAACCAAAAATTTCCGTATACCTGTACGTCTTAAATCCTTTCTTTTCCAGCTTGGTTAAATAAGGCTCCCATATACTCAGGGCGTCGATTTCTCCTTCTAAAAACGATTTTATCATCTCCTCTGGCTTCTTAAAGTAAACTACCTTAACTTTGCTGATGAAGTTGTGCTTCTCTAAAAAGAGCTTTAACATTGTTTCCATCGTGGAAAGCTCCGATGAGCCTATGGTTATTCCTTCTTTGAGCTCCCCCCTAACCACAAGCCCGCTTCCCCCAAACCCACATCCAGCAGCAATTTTTAGACTCTTGGTTAAAAGTCCAAAGAGCACTTGGGTTACGAGAGGTGAACATGCCAAATCAACTTTGCCCAATGCCAGAGCGTTCGTAAGCTCCAAAGCGCTGTTATACACAATTACCCTAACATCATGCTTTTTTTCAAGGTCTTTAGCTGTCAAAAGAGCATGAGGATATTCAACAGCCTTTAATACTCCAAGCCTAAGAAGTCCTTTAATCGGGAACGGAGCCTCTTCAACGAGCCATATTCTGTAGGCCTTTCTCCCTACTTCTCTTCTCACAATTCTTTTTTCAGATTCCAAGCTTTCGATGGCTTCAGCTATTGTAGATCTAGAATAACCAAGCCCGTAAAGCTCACTCTGAAGTGCTCCTTCGTGGGATTTTTCCCTAAGATACTTCAAAATATCCTCTTTTGCACTCATGAGAAAGGGTAAGAACTTAATGCTTTTATAGGTTATCTCTGAAAAATAAAGAAAATCAAAGAGCGTTCTTTGCTTTCTTCCACTTGTTGCTCCAGCTGTACTTCCTTAGTCTTCTGCTTCTTCCAAAGCCGCAGGCTGCACAGTAGCCTTTTCTAACGTTGAATGCCTTTCTTCCGCACCTTCTACACTTTATGTGAGTGGGAGTCCTGTTTCTTTTTCCATGAGGGGCTGTTCCACTTCCCACGAAGCCTCACCTCTCACTCATTCTATCTCAACAGGGGAGATCGCCAACACATTGTCTCCTCTAATAACAATTTTGCCATAATTCTTCTTTGGCTCGCCATCTTCAATGAGCTGGGCATCAGCCAAAACGACGTTCAAGTGGATATCGTAACCGATAAGTCTTCCCCTAAACTCAGCTCCTCTCTTGAGGATAACCAAAACTTCCTTATCGAGTGACTTGTGTATAACATCAAGTGGTCTTTCCGCCATTTTTCTTCCCTCCTAAACAATCAAAGATAGGGTTCACAGTGATAACGGGAAGCTTGCTTTATAACTCTTTCCCTTCTTGAGCATAAGTCTAATTAAGGGATACGCAGAAAAGAGTGGGGGTGAAAAGATGAAGTTAATCGATGTATCAAGAACAGTCATGGAACATGTCTTGGGAATTGAGGAAGGAGAAGAAGTCCTAATAGTAACGAATCCCGGTGAAGTCCTTGAGATTTCCTTGAGCCTCTTTGAAGCTGCTAAGGAGTTCAAGGCCAAGCCCACTGTAATAGTGCAAGATGCAAAGGGAGCCCTAGACTACGCAGAGAGAGCAGTTATAGAGGCTATAAAATCAGAGCCTGACATCGTAATATCAATAAGCGAAAAAAAGCTTGGAAAAGACCCTTACGGCATCAACATCGGATACGTGGGGAGAGACAACAAAAAATACAGCCATATTTTTGAGAAGCTGTTAAGGGGAGACAAAAGAATAAGGGCTTTCTGGAGCCCCGGAATAACCAAAGAGATGTATCTGCGCAGCGTCCCCATAGACTACGAAAAGCTTAGAGAAGAAGCAAAAATACTTGCAGAGATTCTGGAAAAGGGGAAAGAAGTTCACATAACAAGCGAAAAAGGAACAGACTTGTGGATAAGCATTGAAGGTAGGAAACCTTTAAAAGATGATGGAGACTTCAGAAAACCGGGAAGGGGAGGGAATCTTCCTGCGGGAGAAGTGTTTATATCCCCAGCAATCGGGAAAAGTGAAGGTGTAATTGTTTTTGATGGGACTTTAGGTCTTGGAGGAGAGAGCATTATTCCAAACGACCCAGTTAAAGTTTACGTGGAAAATGGATTTGTCACGAAAATTATGGGAGGGGAAGAAGTCAGGAAACTCGAAGAAGCCATAAAGAAAGCCGAAAAGATGGCACTTGATATCGGAAAGGAAGAGTATGCAAAGAATTCCTGGCATCTTGGAGAACTTGGCATAGGGCTTAATCCCAAAGCCCAGATGTCAGGAAAACTGCTAGAGGATGAGAAAATTAGAAAAACAATTCATATAGCTATAGGAGCAAATTACGACAACGATGCTCCAGCCCTTAACCATTATGACTGTTTGATTTGGCATCCCACAGTGGAGATCGACGGGGAAGTTATCATGAAAAGAGGAGAATTTACGATATTTTGAGGTGATAGCATGGAAATTGGAGTTGTAGGAAAGCCAAACGTAGGGAAATCCACGTTCTTCGCTGCTGCAACGCTTGTTGATGTGGAGATAGCGAATTATCCATTCACAACAATAGAAGCGAACATAGGCGTCACCTACGTAACTGCAGAACACCCTTGCAAGGAACTCGGTTGCAAGCCAAATCCACAGAATTACCAGTACAAAGATGGAATCGCCCTAATTCCAATAAAGATGATAGATGTTGCAGGATTAGTCCCAGGAGCCCATGAGGGAAGAGGCTTAGGGAACAAATTCTTAGACGATTTAAGGATGGCATCTGCTTTAATACATGTGGTCGATGCAACTGGAAAGACAGACGCTGAAGGACAGCCAACCGATTACCACGATCCAGTGGAGGATATAGAATTCCTAGAGAAGGAAATAGACTACTGGATTTACGGAATCTTAAGAAAAAACTGGGAAAAATTCGCCAAGAGAGTAAAAATGCAGGGTCTAAAGCTTTCCAAGGCAATAGCAGACCAGCTTGCCGGAATCGGTGTCAGTGAAGATGATGTTCTTGACGCCATGCATAAGGTAAATTTAGGGGACGATCCAACAAAATGGAGCGAGGAAGATCTTTTTAACTTCGTCCGAGAGCTTAGAAAAATAAACAAGCCCATAATAATAGCAGCAAACAAAGCCGATGCAGCGGACGATGAACAGATAAAACGCTTAATTCGCGAAGGAGAGAAAAGAGGGTACATAGTAGTGCCAACATCGGCAGTAGCCGAATTAACACTTAGAAAAGCTGCAAAAGCAGGCTATATCGACTACATCCCAGGCTCAGGAGATTTTAAGATCTTAAAACCTTTGAACGAAAAGCAGAAACGTGGTTTAGAGCTCATTAGAGAAAAAGTACTCAAAAGATTTGGTTCCACTGGAGTTCAAGAAGTTATAAACAGGGCTGTTTTTGACCTTCTCCAGTTGATTCCAGTATATCCAGTAGAAGATGAGCACAAGCTAACAGATCAATTTGGAAACGTTCTGCCTCATGTATTCCTAATGAAGAAAGGCTCTACACCAAGGGATCTCGCATTTAAAGTGCACACCGATTTGGGAAGAACTTTCCTATACGCCATTAATGCCAGAACTCACAGAAGGGTCGGGGAAGACTATGAGCTCCAGTTCAACGACATCATAAAGATAGTCGCCACAGCTAGGTGAGATCTATATTTTATTTTTGCCATCTTTGGAACCTTTTATAAGCTCTTGATAAAGTCTGGGCTCCACATCTTCCTCTTTTAGGCCAAGTTTTTTTGCAACTTCCCATATTTCTCTTTTTGCTTTCTCCACGTCTTCGCTTATGACTTCGATATCGAGAAAATCCCCAAGCCCTTCAACCCGGCTTAGCTCAAAAGTAACGTTTCCAAGCCTATAAACGTACCGATGCTTCTTAACCCATATATCCTCTTTAAACCCTAAGCGCTTTAGGATCTCTCTGGTTTTCTCGAAGTCTTCCACCTTGACTTCTATTTCGTCAAATTCCTCATTCCTTTCGTCTTTAATCTCTTTGTATCCCAAAATAACTTCACCTGTATTTGCAATGCGTCTAATGCGGAGAAGGTTGGGTAAAGGTACGGCAAAGTAGAGGTCTTCTTGAATTTCTTCTCTAACAAGCTCAGCTCCGAGTCCCTCTATTTTTTCTTTTATCTCGTCAAAGAGAACTTTGAACTTCACTTCAATCTCCATATTAAACCTCCAGGAGCACTCCTTTGATATCCTCCCCTTTCTTGAACTCCGCTACTGGATAAACTACAACTTCTCTTACGCTGGGTATGCTTTGTATATTTTCCTCGATGAACTCGCTTAACTCTTCTTTCGTTTCCGCACCAACGAGGGCAACTATTTTGTCGTCCTCTGTCTTTGCTACCAGAAGGACATTGGGAAGCATTGCAAGGTTTCTCGATACATATTCAAGGTATCTCCCCAAGAAGTCTTCTATTACAGGCTTTTCTAGTTCTAATACTACAAAAGCAACTTCTTTTGGTCTGGCAACTTCGCCTAAAACTATCGTGTACTTCTCTATAATCCCTCTTTCAATAAGCTTCTTTATTCTGAAGTGTACAGTAGACTCAGGCTTGTTTATCTTCTCACTAATCTCAGAAATAGTCGCTCTAGCATCTTCTTTAAGCACCTTTAAAATTGCCCTATCCAAGTCGTCAAGATATGCCACTTTGCTCACCCCATCGTTTGTACAAATTGTGGGGTATACCAAGGATATCCAAAATTTTTCCAATTATAAAGTTAACGATATCGTCTAAATTTTTGGGTTTATGGTAATATCCTGGAGAAGCCGGCATAACAATGGCTCCAGCTTGTGTAGCTTTCAACATGTTCTGGATATGCACCAAGTTCAATGGGGTTTCCCTTATCAACAATATCACCTTTCGGCGTTCTTTTAGAGCAACATCAGCAGCTCTTGTAACAAGGTTATCGGCATACCCGTTGGCTATAGCACTCAGTGTTTTCATTGAGCATGGGGCCACAACAAGAGCATCAAAAATGTGAGAGCCGGAAGCTAT
Organism: Thermococcus aggregans; assembly: GCF_024022995.1. Classification (NCBI taxonomy): domain Archaea; kingdom Methanobacteriati; phylum Methanobacteriota; class Thermococci; order Thermococcales; family Thermococcaceae; genus Thermococcus; species Thermococcus aggregans. The sequence continues at coordinate 25,770 of NZ_CP099582.1, forward strand.
TGGTGCAAAGAGATCGTCCTCCCTAAAGTCGGGCTTGAAGTCAATCTCCAATTCATATTTTATAACCTTCAAAGCTGTATCCGAAGCAACACTAACTACTTCATGACCTAGTGCTCTTAAAACTTCAATTAATCGAATTCCATAGACAACACCACTAGCCCCAGTGATTGCGACCACGATTTTCATAACTCTTCACCGTCTTGAATACCCTAGCCTAGGATACTTAAAATACTTTGTGTGAATTCTACGGCAGATACGTTGCTTTTCGAAATAATGTTTATAAGGTTAAATTGCCCATATCTACACTCAGGTGTAAAGATGCGGGAAAATGGCTATGCCGAAGTGCTCCTCAAAAAAGCCTTGGAACTTACAAGGCGCCTAGATGCTAAAGCCCTAGTTATTATTGGCATAAAACTAAAAAAGCCTCTCAAAGTAAGTGTGCCTATTCTTTTGGTTGGTAAGGAGGTAGATAACCATAATTCTCTCAAAACCCTTCCTTTGCCCCTTTCCTTGGGTACCAAGAATCTCGTAAATCTAGCCTCTAGTTTTATGATTGCTGAAGGAATGATTGAAGAAGGAGAGATATTCATATATGTCACACCATCCACGTTAGGCATCAGAAAGGCTAAAAAGACTGTAGAAGTTAAAGATGAATTTTTCTCCCAAATTGAACATGTTTTTCAAGAAGTCCTTGAACTTGCCATAGAGTTAAGCCTCGAAGGCAGAGAAGGAAAGCCCGTGGGGACGATATTTGTAATAGGTGACACGAAGAACGTTATGAAGTATTCCCATCAGATGGCGCCAAATCCCTTCAAAGGGTACAAAATAAACATCCTCGACAAGGAAAGCAAAGAAATCATAAAGGAATTTGCCTTTTTAGATGGAGCGTTTGTTATAAGCAAGTCCGGTAGAGTATTATGTGCAGGAAGATACCTAGACATCGATTTTAAGAGGGTTAGCGTGAACATACCATCTGGGCTGGGAAGCAGACACCTAGCAGCGGCAGGAATTTCAAAAGTTACGAAAGCAATCGCAATAACAGTCTCAGAGAGCGGGATAGTTAGGGTGTTCAAAGACGGAAAAATAATATTTGAATACAATCCAAGACTACATTAAAGAAAAGATTGATTAAAAATGGAGAAAAGAAGTTCAGAAGAGCCACTGGTTCTCTATACACTCATCACACGGGGGCTTCTCCGCTGCTATGGCTTTGAACTTTGAATATATGCACTCCGGCAGTCCTAAGGGGCATCTTTCTGGGGTGAGTTCCGGCCTTACTTTGGTCGGGTCGAGCTTTATCTTTATATACGCCTCATACTCTTCAACTTTCTTCCATGGGAGCACCTTTGCACCGTATATCACAAGGTTGTCGTAAATCTTTGCATAGTCTCCAATTACTGCGTTCTCTTTTATGATGACGTTTTTACCGACGATAACTCCCTCTCCAAGAATTGAATCCTTAAGCTCACTTCTCTCCCTTATTATGTCGTATCCTAGGAGTATTGACCTCTTTAGGTATACTTTGTCCTCTATAACTGTGTTTGGTCCTATATAAGTATAGGCCTTAATCTTAACTCCATGCCCTATTTTGACGCCGCTATCGATATACACCGGCCCTTGTATCTCAACGTCTTCTGGCACTTCTGCACCTTCTTTTACTGTGTAATATCCATCATTTTTAGCTATCTCATCGAGGACAACTTGGTGAGCATAGAAGAAGTCCTCTGGAGTTCCGAGATCTACCCAGTAGTTTTCTCTCGGCATCATGTATCCGTAAACTTGGCCTTGGCTTACAAGCCTTGGAAGGATTTCTCTCTCAAAGTATATCTCCTTTCCTTTGGGTATCTCTTTCAGAACTTCTTTGTTAACCATATAAACTCCCGCGTCCACCACGTTGCTCTTGGGCTTTAGGGGCTTTTCTTCGAAGTCAATTATCTTTCCTTCCTCGTCTGTAATGACCACACCGTATTTCTCCGGGTCGTAGACCTTTGTAAGAGCTACTGTAACAAGTCCAGCATTTTCTTTGTGGGCCTGTATAAGCTCCTCAAAGTTGAAGTTAGTGAAGACGTCTCCATAAATAACCAAGAACTCATCGCCTACAAACTCTTCAATGTTCTTAAGAGCACCTCCCGTCTCCAAGGGCATCGGGTCGTTGACGAATCTGATATCCTTTGGATAATCGCTCATTTTGTCTTCTATAAACTCCCTAATCTCCCCTCTCATGTAGTGCACCGAAAGGATAACTTCGTCGATCTCCTTTATTTTCTCAAGGTTTTCAAGTATGTACTGGAGATTCGGTTTGCCAAGAACTGGGATCATGGGCTTTGGTCTCGTTGAAGAGAGTGGCCTTAACCTTGTTCCAAAACCACCTGCAAGAATGACAGCTTTCATAGTATCACCAATAATACATTGGACTCCCACCTTAAATATTTTACGTGCATTAAATATTCCTCTGATGAACAGTTTTTCAAGCTATGTACCCTTTTTATCTTTCTTCTTAAGCTCATACAAACTACCTTTAAAAACAACACAGCTCCCAGGACAGATTTTCTTTAAGGGACAGCTCTGACATGAAGAGCTCATCTCAATTTTTTCCACATAACCCAAGCTCTCAAGGATTTTTATGATACCTTCTACTTCTTCCACGGGAAGATTTAGCCTATCAGCTATCTCTTTGGGTGTTCTTACTCCCCCCTCTATTAGCTCCAGTACATCGTCCAGTTTTCCCATCCTCCTCACCCATCAGAACCCAAGCAAGAGGCCAATGTTGTAAACTAATATACCAACCACACTCGCAAGCAGAAGGTTATAAACGGAAGCCACCAAAGCCCACTTAGTACCTCCTTCAGCACGTATTGCCCCTATGGTGGCTATACAGGGGATATAAAGGGTGGTTACCAAAGCCAAGACAAATGCCTGTAAACCAGTCATTGCACTTTGCATCAGTGAGATGAGAGCTTCCTCGCTCTCCCCTACCCCATAGATTATCCCATATGTTGCAATAACGTTCTCTTTGGCTATTATTCCAAAGATCAAACTTACAGCAGCCTTCCAGTCGAGGCCCATAAGCATTGTAAACGGTTCGAATATTTTTCCAAGTTTTTCCGCGTAGCTCATGCCGCTACCTATAGGTTCGGGATAAGTGCTTAGGTACCATATTGCCACAGAGCCGAGGAGAATTACCGTGCCGGCTTTTCTCAGGAATTCTTTGCTTCTTTCCCATGAATGCACTATAGCGACTTTCCACGATGGGAGAGAGTACTCCGGAAGTTCTATTACGAATGGGCTCTCTTCCCCTTTTATAACAAACTTTCCAAGTATTAGAGCCGAAAGGAGGGCAAGGAATAGGGAGATTGTATATATGCTAACCGCCACGAGGGCCTTATGATCGCTAAAGAACGCCCCCGCTAAGAACGTTATGACCACCATTCTCGCACTGCATGGCACGAGCGGATTTATCAGCATGGTCAGTATTCTGTCTCTCTCGTCTTCTAAAGTACGTGTGGCCATTATAGCTGGAACATTGCATCCAAACGCCAACACCATCGGAATAAAGCTTTTTCCAGGAAGGCCGAACTTTCTCATTATTCTCTCCATAACAACAGCTGCTCTCGCCATATATCCACTGTCTTCGAGAATTGACATTGCAATGAAGAGCAAAAAGACCAGAGGGAAAAAGCTTAACACAGAGCCAACACCACCTATGATTCCATCGACAATGAGGCCCCTTAAGGTTTCGTTTCCTATAAATCCCGCCACAAATTCACCGAAGGATGCAAAAGCACTGTCCAGAAACTCCTGCATAGGGGTTCCTATGGTAAACACGAACTTGAAAAGAACGTAGAACACTCCCATGAGTCCCAAGATACCATAAACCGGATGAGTAAGAACCCTATCAATCTGATCACTGAGAGTTTCTTTGAATTCCCCGGAGTGAATGACAAATTGATGCATAAGCTTATCTATAAACTCGTACTTTTGGTTTGCTATCACGATATCAAGGGAACGCTTATAGTAAACTTCCAGCTCGCTTATATGCTTAAGTATTTCGTCCATTTTCCCTGGGCCGAGATGTTTCAAGACAAGCTTTATTACTTCCTGATCCCTTGTAAGAAGCTTTATAGCCAACCATCTGATGTTGTACATCTCTTCTAAGGGAGTTCCCCTCAAAAGGCTGGAAATGTGCTCTATCTCCCTCTCTATAGGTTCATCATATACCGGAATTACAGGATTGGTTGCTATCTTTCCTTCTGCCATGTTGGCTATAATCCTCTTAAGCTCCTCAAGTCCTTCGCCTTCCTTAGCATTTGTTGGAACTACTGGAACCCCAAGAACTTTTTCCATTTTCTTTAAATCAAGATGAAGTCCCTTCTTTCTTGCGATGTCAATTTTATTCAAGGCAATGACGACTTTTTTGACCCCCATCTCAAAAATTTCCATGGTCAAAAAGAGGTTCCTCATGAGACAAGAAGCATCAACTATATCCACAACAACATCAGCATTTCCACTAAGAATGAAATTCCTTGCAATGAGCTCGTCTATGGAATTTGCAGTAAGGGAATACGTTCCCGGAAGGTCTACAACTAAAAACTCCTTATCGCGGTACTTCATTATACCCTCTTTCTTTTCAACCGTTACTCCGGGCCAGTTTCCCACATGTTGCCTAAGACCAGTTAAAGCATTGAATATCGTTGTTTTTCCAACATTTGGATTGCCAGCCAGTGCAATGACCTTTAAACCGTCTTTCTTTTTATCTGAGAGGTTTTCAACGCTGCAGCAAGATGTCATTGGAGTTCCCTCCTAACTATAATCTTCTCCGCAACTCCTCGCCCCAGAGCTATGCGGGTATTCCCAACTGCAATTATATACGGTCCCGGATTTCCTGGTTTGATCACAACAATCTTAGTTCCTGGGGCTATTCCCATTCCAAGGAGTCTGCTTCTAACCCCATGTCCTCCTAGGATGTCAACGATGATTCCCCTCTCACCTTCACGCATCTGAGTTAAGAGCACATACATGAGCATCACCGTTAGGTAAGCCTAATTCTATTTATAGAGGTACATAGATTGTCTTAAAAAGATTTGGTGAGTCTAAAACTCTAAAGAAGTTTGAATATCAAAAAGGAATAGTTCGAAAGTCTGCTCTTACAGAGCCCATTGGTGCATATAAACAATTTCAAAGGAGGGCAAGGGAAAGCCGAAATACACTCAAATAGTAAAAGAAATTGCAAAAAGACGAGTAAAGGCCCTTAGCCCTTGCTCTTTTGCTCCTTCCACTCTTCCAACAGTGTTGAAAGCAACCCCAAGGCCACTGGCCCAATTATTAATCCCTTTATCCCAAAGCCCATTATTCCGCCGAATATTCCTACCAGTGCCAGCGCCGGATTTATTCTTGCGCCTTCTGCAACAAGCTTTGGCCTAATTGTAATATCTGGCCCCGGAGAGATTAAAATTGCGCCATATAATGAGAGCATAATTCCAGCAAAAATGCTACCCTGAGTAAATAGATATATCGCCCCTGCTATCCATACTATCCACCCTCCAATGATGGGCAAAAGCTCCAGAACAACGCAGAGTATTCCTGCCGCAATTGCTCCGCTAAGGTTCGCTACTCCAAAGATGTAAAAGCCTACTGCTAGCAAAAAGCCCTTAAATACGCTCAGCATCAGCCAGGTTCTTAGGATGGCATTTAGAGTATACTTTGCTTTCTCTATTAACTCTATGCCCAGATCTTTCCTCTCTTCGGGAAGCAACGCATAGAGCTCTTTGGACAAATCTCTAGAGTGCACTAGTATTCCATAAAAAACCGCTATGAAGACAATGGCTTGGAGAAGGAGCTTGGGTATGGATAAAGTATAGTTGAGGATCTCCTCGCTTGTCTTTTCTGAAATTCTTTCAATTAAAATCGCGGCCGACTCACCTATATCGGGAGGAAGGTTTAAAGACAAAAACCAGCTAAGAGCTTCGTTTATATAAATTACCAACGACCTGGTCACATCTCTAAACCACAACACTATACTGAATATAAAGGCTATTAAAAGCAGGGTCATCAAAGCCGAGAGCAACATGGCAGACTTGTTGGTACTAAGCCTCTTTGCTAGCCGTTCATGGAGAGGATGAAATATGTATGCGACTGTTAGGGCAAAAATTATCGGTGTAATAAGGGGCTCCACAGTTTTCCACACGATGAAAAGAATTATAAGAGAAACAGCAATCCAGACAGCATGTTCCGTCTCCATAAAATCATCTCCCAATATACTTGATATACTTGAGGATTAACTCTCTGGCTTGGGGTTTGTTAAATACGAACAGTGTTTTTCTGGCTTCGTCGAGTAAGAAGTTCTTCCCAACGATTAAAAGCCCATCTTTCAGCTTGTATATTTCTGAGCTGGTGATGTCGATGAGATCTTTTATGTCTTCTGGAGCCTCTATCTCCTCTAATAAGCTCTTTGCCCTATTAATCAACGCCTGATTGACGAACTTGGGCTTACTTAGCCGAATTTCTTCTGGGGCAATCTCGCCGGGTTCCATGAAAATTCCCCAAAATTCCTTGGCACATTCAAAGGGGTATACGTATTCACTGCCGTATATAGGTTGATAAAGTTCGTAAATAATTGAGAGCAGGACTTTTCTCGCATCTCCTCCATAGTACTCAATTCTCAGGTTAAATTTTCCATCCTCAAAGCCGTTCTCAAACACCTCAAGGTGCTCCTCACACTGCATCGCCTCACCCCCGTATGTATGAGGAAACATAATTAGCAGGCATATAGAGTGAGGAGCTCTCATAAATTCCAAAATCTGTCCTTTCGGAGCTGTAAAGCACAACGTTTGCACTCTTAACGCCAATAAGGTCCTCAAGAACTTTTATGGCATAGTCGAGGTCACCGGTATCATCAACCAGAGTGCCCTTAACATCGCTTGCAAACCAGATCCTTCCATCTCCGTATTTCCTAGTTGTGTTTATATCGAGCTTTCTTCCCTCGCTGACCACCTGAAGGAAGTATTCAAAGTATGTATTTATCGTTCTCTTTATCATCTCCCTTTCTTCATCGGTAAGGTCTCTCCATTCTGCCCCCATGTCTTTGTATTTACCTGTTTTGAACACGTTTACCTTGACACCGTTCTGAGCATAGTTTTGCTCTAAGTCGTAGTGGACGTAAAGGACACCAATACTCCCAACCTGAGCAAGAGGGTCGGCAATTATCTTATCGGCGGCACATGCAAGGAAGTAACCACCTGAAGCGGCCATGCCTCCAGTATATGCAACTATCGGCTTTTCATACGATAGTTTTTTCAACTCTTTATAGATGGTTATAACCGGCCCCACATATCCGCCAGGGCTTTCAACCCACAAAACAACACCCTTAATGCTCTCGTTTTCCCTTATCTCTCTAATTTTAGAAATCACGTCTAGAGAAGTTGTTTCATCGATTGGACCCACAACAGGGAGTATCGCCAGAGTTACATTAGTTTCCTCACCTATGTTTGCCCGCATCTGGCTTTTGAGGTACTCAATTTCTTTCTGGAGTTCCTCTATTTTCGCTTGGAGTGCCAATGTAGCATTGCTCTCTACTTCCCTTACTGTTTCGTTGTAAACCACTGTAAAATTCTTCTCTTGGAGGACTCTTTGCAATTCACTATTTTGGGTATATAAGAGAACCCCAGCAACCGTTGCTAAGGCTAAGAGGAGCGTGAGAATAAAGCTGAGATACTTCCATATTTCTCTCTCCATCAGAATCACCTAACTGAAATAGCTTTGGAAACTTTTAAATTTGGTGTTTCCATAATCTCCAACAAAAGTAGAAAAGGTGTAAGGCATGGAGATAGGAGTAAGTATTTATCCACATTTTGTGAACAAAGGAAAAGGTTTGCCTTCCGTTTTAGCGGAACTGAAGATCAAGGATTATGATTTCGTCCAAATATTTCCCCATACCCTTGGGTTAATAAAAAACGGACAGGTAATAGAAAAGAACCTGCGCTCAATAGAAAACGCTCTTAAAGGCGTTGGGATAAAATACACAATCAGAATGCCTCGTTCGGTAAACTTGAGAGACAGCGTTTACTACAGCAGGCACTTTAAAGTTGCCAAAGCTGTAATAGATGTCGCAATAAAGCTCGGCTCAAAAATAGTGGTCATGCAAAGTGGCCGCACTGGAAGGCTCGATCTTGAGATAGAAGCCCTTCAACAGCTTGCAGACATGGCAGAGAACTTTGGTATTAAAATTGCCCTTGAAAACACCTACAGCGTTAAGGATACCCTCTACGTTGTTGAAAGCGTTAACAGAGAAAACGTGGGCTTTGCCCTCGATTTAGGACATGCATTTCTAAGCGCTCAAGGAGATGAAAACAAGTTTTTAGAAGACGTAAAGCTAGGAACAGAGAAGACAATAATCCTTATGATTCACGACAATTTTGGAAAGCTTTCTCCTCAAGTAGAACCGGAAGATGCATTGGCATACGGCGTCGGAGACCTTCACTTGATGCCAGGAGATGGAAAAATCCCCTTCGGAAAAGTCCTAAAGCTTTTCGACGATGTGCCGCTGTTGCTCAAAATCAAAGATCCAGACACTTTTGCAAAGATTCCATCAAAGAAGGGACTTATAGAAGTTCTTACCAGCATTTAAAGCCCCAATCTTTCTTTTACAACCTTTAAAAGTTCCCCAAAAGCATTGCCAATTATTTCTTTCTTTCGTGAAGGGTGAACTACATCAGGAGTAAAGTTCTTCTTTAGGACCTCAACAGCTTCCTCTATTGTTATCTTCTTCTCAAGCCAAGCATAGGCCAAAATAGCCTCGGCGATGTCACCTCTCCCATGTTTGTCAGTTCTTGGGGGAACGTAACTTAAAAGTCCTGCCTTCTCAAGTGCAATGCTTAGCGACGCATTGGGAACTCTCCCAGCACTGGGATGTCCGAGATATTCGCTTAGAGCAAGAGAAAATATAAAATTAACAAGCGAATCCCCAAACTTTGAAAGGTTCTTATCATTAAAGTTCATGGAATATCTCATTTTTTGCCCTCTCAAAGCTTCAAAATTTAAAAAGAAGTTCACTCCCCTATAGCCTTCTCCCAAGCTTCGAGAACTTCTTTTGCTCTATCAAAGATCTTCTGGGCGGCTTCTTCCAAAGCCTGCTCCGGTGTTATTTTTCCATCTGTAACAACTCTGAACCTTGGTTTTCTCGCCATGAGGATTGGGTGCTCTATGGTGTACGCAGCAAACTTAACGTGTTTGTTTTCATGGAGCACCTCATCGAGCAAGTTGGCAAATGTATGATCTTCCCCCACAAGATAAAATTCAAGCAAGTTTTCTTCACGCTTTATTACCTCAATCTTCATTTCCCTCACCCGTTAGCTTTTTCAACATTATCTCTAGGGCTTGCTCCTTATTCTTGATTAGTTCATATTTAAATTTATCTTCCTTATACTCGGCAACCTCAAGTTCGAGAGCGAGGTCCAAAACTTCTTCCGGATCAAGTTCAAAGACTACCGCTATTGGCAACACAACTTCTCTTATCTGCCTCGTGGTCTGCAAAGCTATCTCGCTTAAGGCTTTTCCAAGCTTTTTGGTTAGTTCCACAATCTCCTTCCATGGAAGAGAGGTTATGAGCCTATTACTATCTTTAAGTTCAACTTTTTCCCCAAGAAGCTCAAGAGTCCTTATGAGGATAGGGATTGAAACGCTTGTCCCTGCTTCTCTGAAAATATCGTCGATGTTATACTGATAGAACCCCCTCTTGTCGGGATATAACCGTGAACGTACTCTCTGGTGAATCTCCCTAACTTTCTGCATTGCTTCCCTTATCTCGTCCTTGGTTCCCTGGATGTTTATTTTAAGGGAATTCAACTTGCCGTGGACGTAAATGAAGGCAGGAAGTTCAAGCTTCTGCAACTCTTTCATGAGTTCTTCCTTTTCAATATCATCTCTAACATGAATAACCATAACTTTCTTGGCTTTCATCTTTTACACCTTACTCCAGCTTCAGCTTCCTATAGTATGTCGAAAGCTTTCTTTTTTCTGTCCTTCCACATTTTGGACATATAAGGACGTTTCCTCTCCTTACCAACGGAGTTCTGCATGAAGAACATAGGGCGTAGATCACTCCCAGATCGGCGCCTTTTGTGGTAAGCTGTACTGGGCTCTTTTCATTTGTCAATACCCTTGCTCTTACAATGTCTCCAATTTTAAATTCATCGCTCATTGACTCCACGTACCCCTCTTTAACTTGGGAGATATGGATCCCAGCGAGCTTTGAAGTCGCTATTTCTCTATATCCTTTCCTACCCTCGATTTTGAGCAACTGAACGATAGCTGCCTGGGGCTTTACCTCTATAACCCTCGCTATCACAACGTCCCCCACCTGAGGAAGGGGTGGGGTGTCTGTTAGCGGTTCTACAGATATCTCAATTTTTTCTGGGTTTATCCTAACTCTCCCGGCTCTTGCCGCATAGAGCTCTCCATTCTCTTCTATTATACCCTCCCCAGGTAGAAACTCCTCAATAACACCGAGATAATCCCCAGGAAGAACTATATCGCCATCTTTTACCCGTTTCTTATCTCTTTTATCCATCTACCCACCACCACTAGACTTAGCTATTCTGGACTTTTAAGTTTATGGATGCGGAAAGCCTATAAAAAGGTTAATGACAACGTTTATGTAGTTTTATTAAATAGGATTGGGGTGGTGATATAAATGAGAATGCTCCTAATACACAGTGACTACCTTGAGTATGAGGTGAAGGATAAAGCCTTGAAAAAACCAGAAGAGATAAGCGAAGAACAAAAGAGAGACAGACTCGATGAGGTTCTTGCCGCGTTTATAAGTGTGGAGAAGGTAGATGAGCAGAATCCAAAGGAAGTTGTAGAAAAAGCCGTGAAGGAGATAGAGGATATTGCGTCTCAAGTGAAAACAAAAAACATTTTTGTTTATCCATTCGCTCACCTAAGCAGCGAGCTTGCTTCCCCAGATGTGGCCTTAAAAATACTCAAAGAAATTGAAGAAAAGCTTAAAGAAAAAGGTTACAACGTTAAGAGAGCGCCCTTTGGCTACTACAAGGCGTTCAAGCTCAGCTGTAAGGGACATCCACTGGCAGAGCTTTCAAGAACAATTATACCCGGCGAAGCCAAGAAAGAAGAGGAAGAAGTCCCAGAAGCCCTCAAAAAAGAGGAAGAAGAACTTGTTAGCTACTGGTATATCCTTACACCGGAAGGAGAGCTAATTGAGGTCGACAAGTTTGACTTCTCCGGTTATGAAAACCTCAAAAAGTTTGCAAACTATGAAATAAGCAAGAGCCGTGTAGCAGATAAAGAGCCGCCACACGTTAAGATCATGCTTGAACAGGAACTTGTTGATTACGAAGAGGGAAGCGACCCCGGAAACCTCCGCTACTATCCAAAGGGAAGGCTCATAAAGTCCTTGCTTGAGAACTATGTAACTGAGAAAGTTATTGAATACGGTGCAATGGAAGTGGAAACGCCGATTATGTATGATTTCGAGCACCCTGCCCTTGAGAAATACCTAAACAGATTCCCCGCTAGACAGTACATAGTAAAAAGCGGAGACAAGAAGTACTTCCTCAGGTTTGCTGCCTGCTTTGGTCAGTTCCTCATAAAGAAAGATGCAACAATAAGCTACCGCCACCTGCCGCTTAGAATGTACGAGCTCACGAGATACTCATTTAGAAGAGAAAAGCGCGGAGAACTTTCTGGTCTAAGAAGGCTTAGAGCATTTACAATGCCCGATATGCACACGGTCGCAAAGGATCTGCAGCAAGCAATGGAAGAATTCAAAAAGCAGTACAAGCTAAGTATGGAAGTGCTCAAGGGAGTAGGCTTAACGCCAGAGGATTACGAAGTTGCAATAAGATTCACAGAGGACTTCTGGAACGAACACAAGGATTTCATAGTAGAACTCGCAAGGATAATAGGAAAGCCAGTCCTCATAGAGATGTGGAAGCAGAGGTTCTTCTACTTCATACTCAAGTTTGAGTTCAACTTCGTTGATAACCTCGATAAGGCAGCTGCCCTAAGCACTGTGCAGATAGACGTAGAAAACGCCCAAAGATTCGGCATAACCTACTACGACGAGAATGGAGAAGAGAAGTACCCGCTAATACTCCACTGCTCACCAAGCGGTGCAATTGAGAGGGTTATGTACGCTATACTCGAAAAGCAGGCAAAGCTCATAAGCCAAGGCAAGAAGCCAATGTATCCTCTCTGGCTCAGCCCAATACAGGTTAGAGTAATACCCGTAAGCGAGAAGTACCTCGACTATGCCCTCTACGTTGCAGGAAAGCTTGAAGGAGCAAAGATAAGAGTAGATGTAGACGACAGAAACGAGAGACTTAACAAGAAGATAAGAGAAGCAGAGAAAGAGTGGGTTCCATACATAGTAGTCGTTGGCGAAAACGAAAAGAGAATGGGAGTAATAACTGTCAGAAAGAGAGAAGGCGGACAGTACGAAATGCAGATTGAGGATCTCATAAAGGAAATAAAGCAGAAAACAGAAGGGTTCCCATACAAACCAAGGCCACTGCCACTGCTCCTAAGCATGAGACCAAAGTTCAGGGGATGAAGTTTTTTAATTTTTCAACATTTTCTATTTCTATTGTTTTTTGCTAAATTTATTAAAAGGAAAAGAAGGCGTTCATTTCTCTTGAACTTTTGGCTCACCAAGCATCTCCTTTAGAAAAGCCTGTGATTCTGGTGCAAACTTGTCTTGAGCAACTTCTTCTCCAAATTTGTCAAAGACTTTTCCTTCAAGGAAGTTCAGCTCAAAAATTTCATACTTTTCACTGTCTTTCTCTGCAACGCTGATGTTGTGTTTGGCGAGGTGCTCGGGAACGCTCTCTATATCGACGTATTTTCCGCATTTCTCGCATTTATAAAACTGCCAGAGGACGTAATCTTGACCATTCATCATGTTGTTTTTGAGGTGCCTGACTAAAAGTCCTCCTAAGTATTCGTAAAAGTCTTCTTGAACGAGTTTTCCATTGTTCTCAACGACTTTGAACCCGCTCCACACTATGTGGTCGTTGATATCCATCAATGTGGCCTTTAAGAACCTCTCTGAGAGTATGAACGTGCCGTTCTTTATGTAGAAAGTTCCGTTGTCAGGGAGAACAGCAATGTCTATTCCCTGCTCCCCTTTTTCTTCACTTAATTTCTCTGCTTCTTCCCTGCTCTCTGCAAGCTTTATCCTAACCGGAAGTCTGCTCTTTCTGTGATATCCAATTATCTTGTCTTCATAAATATCCCAGTGGTAATCATCAAGCATTCTTATCCTTGAGTAAACCCTCTTTACCCTATCACCTAGCTCGCTGTATTTCATCCACACCACCGTTGGAACCTCTACCTTAGGATTAATAAGTCTTCCCGGAAAAATTTAAAAAGGGTTGCAAAGGCGAAAAAATCTTTTAAAGCCTAAAGAAAAGAGAAGAGTGGAGTGATACAATGTTCCCCAAAGAAGTAGAAGAGCTCCTAAAAGAAATGAGTGAAGAGCGAATTCATGGGGCGTCCTATCTAGCAAAAATTGGAGCTAAGGCCTATATACTGCTCGCAGAAAGATTTGAAGGAGAAGAACTCATTGAAAAGCTCAGAGAGCTGGGAATTAGAATTCTCGACGTGAACCCAACAATGGCTTCCCTATACAATCTAGTGAGGTTCATCCCAATAACTCCAGAACCGGAGTTCGTCAAGGCAAAGGCTGAAGAATTCATGAGGCTGAGTGAGGAGGCAAAACGAGAAATCGGAAACATTGGAAGCGAGCTGATTGACCAGAATGAGGTCATAATAACTCACTCATATTCATCAACCGTTTTTGAAATATTAAGGAAAGCAAAAGAAAAGGGAAAAGCTTTCAGAGTGATTTTAACCGAAAGCGAACCAGATTACGAGGGGCTGTTTTTGGCAAAAAAGCTTGAAGAACTTGAAATACCATTTGAGGTCATAACAGATGCCCAGCTTGGACTTTTTGCAAAGAAAGCAACTTTAGCTTTGGTAGGCGCTGACAACATAACCAAAGACGGCTACGTTTTCAATAAGGCTGGAACTTATCTGCTCGCACTTGCTTGCCATGACAATGGAGTCCCCTTCTATGTCGCTGCCGAGAGCTTTAAGATTCATCCGGAAGCAAGAGTAGAAGAGATTAAGATTACCGAGCGGAGGTTCAAAAGGAATCACACAATAATACGGAATTACCTCTTTGATGCGACACCTTGGAGATACATAAGGGGAATAATCACAGAGCTTGGCATTTTGGTACCGCCAAAAGAAATTTAAATTAAAGGGCAGCCTCTATTAGGGCCCTCATGTGGATTTCAGCGCTGTCTAAAACCTCAATACTTACATCGCCTTGCCTTATTGCCAGCGGCAGCTCGGTACAGCCGAGTATAACCCCTTCAACGTTTTCGTTCTTTGCGTATTTCTCAATGAGATCAAGGAGCCACTTTTTGCTTTTGAAATTTTCAAACATAAGCTCCTCAAAGATTATTCTGTTTATCTTACCGATTTCTTCTTCCTCTGGAACAATTACCTCAAACCCCTTCTCTTCCAAGGCGTTTTTGTAGAAGGGCATGCTCATGGTAGTTTTCGTTCCAAGAAGAAGAAGCCGCTTAAGGTTTTTCTTCTTTGCCTCTTCTGCAACCGCATCAATTATGCTTACCATCTTGACATTAACGGCCTTTTGAACCTCGGGAAACACCATGTGTGGCGTATTTGCGGAGATTCCAATAACTTCCGCGCTTGCTCTCTCAAGAGCCCTTGCAGCGTTTATTAGAATCCTTTTCCTCCCTTCCCAGCCTTCGGGGTTGTCTTTAAATTCTTTGAAGTTTATGGAATATATTACCAGTTCTGGAAAGAAATAGGGCTCGAACTTCTCCCTTGATATTTCGATGTATTTTTTGTAGTAGTAAAGAGTAGACTCAGGGCTTATACCTCCTATAATCCCGATCTTCTCCATAGTACCACCGATAAACATTAGGAGAGGAGCTTATGAAAGTTTTTGTGAAAAAGAATTCTTCCATTTCTGCCTTTAAGGTTTGCTGTTTCCTATTTTTCTTACTTTTAATCTTCCTGGACTCTTTTCTCCAGTAGCCCACAGACGATAAACTGTAGACGTGAATCCCTCCTCTGGAGACTTCACAACATACATCCTTTCCTCGACCTTCTCATTAAGCTTCGTGGATGTTACTATTACGTAATCACTCACTCCTGCAACTCAACCAATAAACTTCTGGGAGACAACGTCCTTGTTTATCGGTAATATGAGTACCGAGTCTGGCATGTCCTTTGCTCCCCGAGCAATTGTTTGATTCAGCAATTTAAGAGTTTCAAGCTCACCAAACATTAAAGCGATACCGTCGAGTGTGTTAATGAGTCTTATAGTTCTCCTACCTTTTGTTAGGGGTTGAATCTTCTTTGCATAGAGTAAATCTATCTTTGGGTTTATAAGCTCGGGCGACACGGAGTCGAGATAGAACACATTTTTCTTGTTACACTTGACGTTATACTTTGAGCCAAAAACATCAATTACTACAAGGTTATCATTTGAAAGTTCCTTTTCAATATCTAATCCCAATTCTTTTGCAGCCCTACATAGATTTTGAAGGGGAAAATTATAGTTAAATATTATCCCAAAGCTCCCTTGAAGAAGTTCTTTTTTGAGTATCGCAAAGCTCAGCATCCATGCGGACGAGTAAGCATCATATACTATGGTTTAAGACAGACCCTCCAGGTATGTTCTTCTGAAAAATACTCCGTACTGCTTCTTGTTCATTTTCTTGAGTCACTTTGGTTACCCTCGGACTAGCTGTAGCTTTTAGTTGTTAAAGGTTTTAGTTTTTAAATGTTAAGGTTCAAGAATCTTTATGATTGAGAATACATATTAAACATTTTGAGAGATGTGTTTTAAAGAACAATGTTTAAATATTTTTCACTGCAAAAAATGTTGTGAGGTGGTGAGCAATGAGCAGAACGGGGATTGATTACTTTGATGAATATATTCTCAAAGATGGCTTTCCAGATGGTTCATTAATTCTGATAGCTGGAGAACCTGGAGCAGGAAAAACTATATTTTCGGCAACGTTCCTATATAATGGAGCCACGAAATTTGGGGAGAAAGGCATTTACATTTCACTCGCAGAAACCAAAAGCGAGTTCTACGAGTCAATGAGGCAACTAGGGATGGACTTCGAAGAGCTCGAAAACAAGGGGCTCTTCAAGTTCATGGACTTCGTCACAGTCGGTAAAGAAACTATAGATAAAGAAATAAGCCTTCTAATTGAAGAAATCGCAAAGTTCCAGCCAAAAAGGATTGTCATTGACTCCATAAGCGTCTTTGCCCAAATTTTAGGTGCCGAGAAGACAAGAGTATTTCTCCACACAATGCTTGGCAGGTTCATAAAAGCTCACAACTCTACTGCCCTCTTAGTCGCCGAAAAGCCAGTAGGAACAGAAAAAATAGGTTACGGTATTGAGGAGTTCGTAGTTGATGGAGTTGTCATTCTTAGGTACGAGTCTTTCGGAGAAGTCACAAGAAGGGTAATGGAAATCCCAAAAATGAGAAGGAGAAGCGTTGAAAAGTCTCAGTACGAGTACGTGATAACCCAGAAGGGAATTGAATTTCTGGCGATTCCTGAACTCAAGAGGGAGGAAATGGAATACACATTAGAGAAAATTACGACAGGTGTAGACAAGCTCGACAAAATGCTTGGAGGGGGAATCTACAAAGGGTCAAGCGTTTTACTTGTCGGAATGACTGGGACTGGAAAAACTACCTTTGCTCTGCACTTTGCCGTGGCCAACGCCATGCAGGGAAGAAAAGCCGTCTACATATCATTTGAAGAACCCATGGACCAGCTCATGAGGGCTGCCAAGAACTATGGCATGCCAATAGAGGAGGCCATGAAAGAGAACCTCAGAATTTTCACTTGGGTTCCAGAGAGCAAGACTCCAGTATGCACCTTTCTGAAAATTAGAGAGATAATCGAGGAGTTCAAACCGGAAGTCCTTGTGATAGATAGTTTAACAGCTCTAAGACAACACATGGACGAGAAAGAGCTTGCAAAAATGCTTAGATACATCGGCTTATTGACAAAGGCAAACAGGATAACCACGTACTTTACACTAAACGAGGAAACCAACTTCGAAGTCGTGCCATTTACTGGAGCAAGCACTATGGTAGACGTTATAATAGGGCTTAGATACCAAGTGAGAAATGAATCTATGGAGAGAAAAATTGCAATTGTAAAATCTAGAGGATCAAATCACTCGAGAAAGATACACAAATACGAAATCTCTGACAAGGGGGTGGAAATTTATGAGTAGTAAAGGGGAAGAGATTCTGGTTAAAGCAATCTCTGCGGCCCTTAGAGAAGTTGCTCCGGGACTGGAATCAGTTTTGGAGGCACATCTCAAGGCCACAATGAACAAGGGGCTCGAGGTCGCATATGAAAACCCAAAGGAGTTCAAAGACGCCGTTTCAAAGCTTTTTGGAGAATACAGCGCTAGATTGCTGGAAATGGTAATTATAAACAAGCTTAAGGGTCGTCTTGGAGAGGGAGAAGAAATCAGTTCTTTGGAGGAGCTGGTGGAGCAGATAAGGAAGATTTACGGTGAATGAAAATGAATCCTCTTGAGTTAATAACCACAGCATCAAAAAGGATAACCCCAACGGTTCTCAACTATCAAATAGGGAGCGATATCGAAAGCGTGCTTTATCATCTAACAAAAAGGCTAAGAGGAGAGTACGAAGAGTTTGTAATAATCTCTTTTCAGGACGCATACACTTCCATCTCAAAGTATCTGAAGTCGATATACAAAGATGCCCCAGAGGTCTTTAAAGACACATATCTGGTCTCCGTAAACCCCTTTCTTGAAGAAGAACTAAACCCAGATCTTCCTGTCAAGACAAAAGATGCGGAGATTATCACTGGCAGGATTAGAGCAGCGTTGGGCGCAAAAACTAATACTCTATTCCTTGTTTTAGGCCTCGACCTCTATGGGGTCAAATACCCAGAAGAACTTCCCATAATGATCCCCGCAATTATTAGGCTTCTCTCAAAGGGCGAAAATAACAACCTCCTCATACCCTTCAACATCAAAATATTCCCAGAAAACATTGTGGAAGTAGTAAACAGCTTCGCTCTCAATCTCTTCAAGTTCGGGGTGGAAGTTAAGAGAGGAGAAATCAAAAGGAAGCTCACGATAATTAGAAGTCCTTTTGTCGAGTACAACCTGAGGTCATGGTATTACATGATTGTCCCCAACAAAATTGTTTTCTTATCTGCCTCCATGGAGGTTTAATTTTTACCTCAAATTCTCTACGATTTTGTCCCATATCTTCTCCGCAAGCTCTCTCTTGCTCATGAGCGGGAGCTTTTCATAGCCTTCCTTGGTGACCCAGTAAACTTCGTTTACTTCACTCTCAAATGCCACTTCTCCTCTGTTTGCTATGACCACATCGCTCTTTGCTTTCTCTATTTGCTTCCTTGCTTGTTCAATTAACTCTTCTTCGCTAACTCCATACTCTGCTTTGAATCCTACTAAGAAGACATCGGGCTGAATCTCTTTGACCCGTTGAATTATTTTCGGTGTCGGAACAAGCTCAAGGATTAAGGTTTGACCGCTCTTTATCTTTTTCTCAGCTTTCTCTTTTGGTGTAAAGTCACTCACAGCTGCAGCCAAAACTACGATATCGTATTTTTTGCTCTTCAATTCATTTTCTATCGCCTGAAGCATCTCTTCGACGGTCTCGACTTCGATCTGGTTCTCCACGAAGCTCGGCACACTTCCCTTGGTTCTTATTAAAGTAACCTCTGCTCCCCTAAAGTCTGCCTCCTCTGCTAATGCCACGCCCATCTTGCCGCTGCTCCTGTTTGTTATGAACCTTATCGGGTCAATATACTCCCTCGTTGCCCCAGCAGTTACGAGAACTCTCTTTCCAGCCAAATCTTTCTTGTGAAGTTTTTTAATCACGCGATAGACAATCTCTTCAACGCTTGCTACCTTTGCCTTTCCTTCCTCGAATCTGGGGCCAATAAACTCAACTCCAAGCTTTTTGAGCTTCTCTATGTTCTCCTTAACTATCGGGTGCTCATACATTGTCGAGTGCATCGCTGGAGCAATCATTATGGGTGTGTGAGCAAAAGCAGTTGTTACAACCGTTGTTACAGGCGTATCGTCAATTCCACAGGCTATCTTTGAAATGGTATTTGCCGTTGCTGGGCAGACTAAAACCAAATCCGCTTTGTTTTCGTGCTCTCCAACAAGTTCAACATGCTCAACAAAGCCCGTAATCTCCGTGACCACTTTGTTCCCGGTGGCAAATTCCATAGCGTAGGGATGAATTATCTTCTGCGCACTTGGGCTCATAACAGCATGAACTTCAGCCCCATGTCTTATTAGCTCCCTTGCAAGCTTTACGCATTCAACAGCCGCTATGCTTCCAGGTATGGCAAGAACTATTTTCTTTCCAACGAGTTTTCTACTCTTTGTCGCATATATAAGCTTGACATGATGGAGCATTTTTCACTCACCGAGAAACTTTGGGGACGACAATATTTAAGGTTGCTGTTTTGAGAGAATTTTAACTTCCCTCCGCAGGGTAGAAGCATGCTTTTCTTCAAGGACTCTTTCGTCAACTACAGAAACAAGAGTTAAATTGCCCAATAAAGCGTAGTTTTTCAAACTTAAAAGAAACCTAAACACTGACTTAAACTCATTCTTCCCTTACGGCATCTTCTTCGAACTTTTTCATCTCTTCTCTCGTGCCAACCCAAACCACTATAACCGGCTCAACCGTTATCATACCGTCCTTTATCATGGGCTTTATTTCGTTTATAGCTTTCTCTATCATGTGTCCCCTATCAACTGCCTCAATTATTATGGGCAAGTCCGTAGAAAGCCTCAAAACATCGCTTGAGTGAACTCTGCTCTTTTTTCCAAATCCATAGATGCCCCTATAAACAGTAGCTCCTGCAAGTCCCATTTCCCTCAGTTTTTCGACTATAGCCTTATACAGCGGTCTTCCGTGCCAAGTATCGTTTTCCCCTATGTAAATTTTCATCCTCAATGTATTCCAGTGCTCGATTTCTACCATAAGCTCACCTCCTTGCAAGAAGGAATCCCAAAAATACTAAGCTTACAGTTATTATAACGTTTGCTGAGATGTTTAGAAGGGCCAAGAAATGCTCCCTTTCACGCAACAGGCTAAAAGTCTCATATGAAAAAGTTGAGAACGTGCTTAATCCTCCACAGAATCCAGTACCGAAGAAAGCTCTCCAATTAGAAGAGACCTCGTAACCAAAGAAAATCAAGCCGTAGAGATAGCCAAGCAGAAAACTTGCTATGCTGTTTACTAAGAGAGTTCCTACAGGAAAGTCTCTGTAAACGGGAAGCAAGCCTGCAATGCTGTAGCGCATTATGGCACCAAGCATTCCCCCAACGCCAACTGCCAAGAGAACCTTAGTGTTCATTTTTCCTGCCTCCTATTCCCAAGTATTTGTTCACAAGTCGCTTTATCTCTTTTTCAATAGTTTTTCCTCCTTTTAACTTCCTATCTGCATTGTAACCCATTATCTGCATTGAAATCGCCCGATTAATGTTCCATGCTTCATGTATTTTGTAAATAAGCGAAGCATAAAGCGCTCTCAACTTCAACTCATTATTTTCATCAATATGCAAGGGGACTGAGGGAGCTTCAAAACTCTTTCCAGTTAGCTCACTTAGTGCATTTAAAAGCTTTTTCTGGTCAGTTATTATCTCTTTATATTTCTCATAAAGTATGTGCACATCGCGTTTGAGCTCTTCCATTATCTCACAGCCCCAAATAGTAGCGGATGAGCTTTTCTATCGAAGTGTAGTCCCTCTCTTCTTTTCCTAGAATTTTTCTAAGTCTTCTATTCTCAGCTATCAGTCCAGAAAGCTGTATCGCCAGATTTTTGTTGTCCGCAGCAACTCCACAAGAGATAAACTTCAAGGTTGCCCATTTTCCCTCAATCTCATAAAGTTTCTACTGGAGCTGGCTAACCTCTTCTTTAAGATTCTCAATATCCCCCTCAGGCTCTTCTAAAAAGCCTCCTCTTAAAATTATCTTGATGCTTTCTTCCACTCTGAATCCATATTTCTCGCTGTAATGCCGAATTTTCTTAAACACCTCATCTGGAATATCAAGAACCATCCTTCTCCACCTATTTCCCCCGGTTAAAATGAGTCTCATACTTCTCCCTCCAGTTCTTTTCTGAGCTTTTTATTTTCCTTACTCAACATTTCCCTTAGTAACTGCTCATAATGCTCCTCAATTTCTTTCAGTCTTTTTGCAAGACGCTCCTTCTTTTCACTTAGGAACTTAAACTGGAGAGCTTTCAAAGTTGCTTCGAGTTTGTCTAGTTGAGAAAATCTTTTTTGTATCTCTTCTTTTTGTCCTTTTATCTTTTCAAATTCTTCCTTGGGAAGTCTAATTTCTACGGCCAACTAGAATCCCTCCAAAAATGCCCCGTTTCTTCTCTCTTTTTACAAAAGTTTACTCCTAACGGCAGACCTTTTAAGCTCTCAATGGCCAGCAGGACTGCTAAGGCTTCCTTTTGAGTTGGTGCTTCTCTGGAACGGTAATCAAACTTCTCAGTGAATTTTCTCATTCTTTCCCTGATGCTCCCAAGTTTTCCAACCTGAATTTCTCTTAAAGACTCAGTCAAAGGAGTATTTTTCCAAGCAAAGACTGAATCAGTTCGTAATGTCTTTTACACAACACTGCCTCCGAATTTTTATAATCCTCAAGAAGTTCATTCAAACGCTCCGCAAATGTTTCCACGATGTCGCGCTCCTTCTCCTTTACGGCCTTACACAGGTAGCATTCTTTCTCTTCAATCTTCTCCCCATTTCGCAAGCCTTTAAGATATAATGAGAGCATATGTTCATATATCACAGCTACTCCGAGTCCTCCATAAAGCGGATTTGAGTATGCAATCTCTTTCAGCCTCCATGCGTGATATGGGCAAAGACCAAGGCTCTCTGCAAATTTTTCTCTAACGAAGGGATCGTTTACATGCTCATAGAGAATAGTTTCTATAGAGCTCTTTTCATACTTATCCAATAAGTAGCATACAGGACAACCGGCTCTATCAAGGGCTTCTTTGAGGTATACCCCTATAATGTCCATTAGCTCCGCCTCTAAAAATAATTAAAAGCTTAGAAGGTCGTCAAGTGCCCTCAAGCCTCTGTAGGTGTTCTGGAAGTTTGATATTCCCATTTCAAGACTCCTTCTAAAGCCCCCATTGGGGTTTTGAAGAGCTCTTATAAAGTTTATATGCTCCTTCACATACCGCGGCTTCTCACCGAGTAGTTTTAACCCCCTCAATGCATAAAACGTTGGCTCTAGGTAGGGCGGGAGGGAATAAGGCACCTCTGTGAAGCCACCGTAAGCCTCACATCTATGAAAGTGGCTTGTTTTGGGTGTTTTGTAATCTAGAGAATTAAGTGCAAATATTGCCTGATAAGTCATAGTGGTTATAGCTTGCTTTACTCCATAACCATCACCCTTTCTAAAGCTTTCAATGAACTCTCTTATTTTCTCTTTTTCTTCTGGAGAGATTTTGTGATCTACTGCCTTGAACGCTCTAAGCACCCAGTAAGTTGCCTCAAGTGGAGTTGCAGTTCCAAATTCTTCGCTTCCTCCAAGACCCACAGCGAACTTGCCCTCAAGGGGCCTATATTTTTCAAAGACCAATGAAAGGCCTTCTTCTGCGAGGTCTTTTGCCCCTAGAATCGCTAACCCTTCAATTGCCATAGATATTGCAACAACTGCTTGTTGGGGCTTTAATGAGGTATAGAGAAATTCTATTGTTTTTTCTCGCTCTGGAACTTCCATGCCTAGGAGGTCGTAGATTTTAACCGCATAGTATGTGTCATTTATGTTTGTCTCATTTAAGAGGGAAACAAAGCAGTAACCTCCATCTTCATGTCTCCTCTCCTCAACATATCTCAAAACTGCTCTAAGGTTTATATAATTCTCTAGCTTCGAGCCCATTCTACCGCCTCCCAAGCTTTTAGCGGAGAACAGGCGTCATCAGCCCTTAACGGGCGGTTTGGGCTCGAAGCCCCGGGCGGACGCCATCGCCCAGAGGTGAATTCTTAGGTAATTTTATAAGCTTTTCTTTTGGAAAGATAAAATAATAACCAAGCGAGTGGTGAGACATGGAGCTTGTTGGATTCGTTCACGTTGGCAACACATTCAATGAAAAGCTAATTGCCAGAACATATAGAAGGGTTAATAGGTATTTTAAATCAAAAGACCTCCCAATAAGGCTTGTTTATCTTGGAGAGCTTGAGTTAGGCCCGGGATATCTCATCAACATCCAAACAGACGGTGGAAGTGTTAAAGGGTATCCTCTTGAAGCCATCACTGAACTTTTACATGCGAAACTTATACATGCTCAAGAAGAGCTTTTTCAGAAGAAGAAAGCAAGAGAAGAGAAAAACGAGAGAACCGAAGAAAGAGTTATCATGAACAAGATATTCGGGATAGTTAACTTCCCCATCGTTTCGAGAAATCCCTACCTAGATTTCTACGAGAAATTTTTAGGAGTTCATCAAGAGTTTCACGAATTAAAGGTCATGGTTCTTTCAATAAAACCTTTTGAATCTGAAAACGAAAAGACTTTTGAAAATCGGCTTTTTAAAGGAATTTTACACGAAATTGGCCATGCTTTTGAGCTG
This sequence comes from Thermococcus aggregans, assembly GCF_024022995.1. Classification (NCBI taxonomy): domain Archaea; kingdom Methanobacteriati; phylum Methanobacteriota; class Thermococci; order Thermococcales; family Thermococcaceae; genus Thermococcus; species Thermococcus aggregans. The sequence goes on from NZ_CP099582.1 coordinate 49,476, forward strand.
AATCACTGCCAAGAGGACTGCGTTATGAACCCCCCAAAGGTTATTGAGGAGTGGGACTTAAGGAGAGAAGATTTCTGTGAAAAGTGCTTTTTGGAGCTGAAAAGAAATGTTAAGGGGAAAGCGGATTAGCGTTGTTATTCCAGCCTACAACGAGGCGAAGAGGATAGGGAAAGTCCTTTCAAAAATACCCGAGTTTGTTGACGAAGTTATTGTTGTTGATGATGGGAGCGAAGACAACACTTCCGAGGTCGCAAAAAACCACGGAGCAGAAGTCATAAGGCTTAAAGAAAACCAAGGGAAAGGTACGGCAATGAGAGAAGGAATTAAAAAGGCAAGCGGAGACATCGTGGTCTTTATAGACGCAGACGGCCAGCATAATCCGGAGGAAATTGAAAAGCTTGTCTTCCCTATTCTAAAAGGTGAGGCAGACTTTGTCATAGGCTCCCGATTGATAAAAACACAGGGAAAAAGGCCGCTTATACGGAAGGTAAGCAATTTTCTAAGCACGAGCTTAATAAAGATCAAGCTGGGTATTGATGTCAAAGACACCCAAAGCGGGTTTAGAGCAATTAGGAGAGAATTCCTGCCAGAGATAGAGAGCAAGAGGTATGAGGTCGAAACAGAGGTTTTAATAAAAGCCGTGAAAAAGGGAGCAAGGGTCAAAGAAGTTCCTGTAGAGAGAATATATGGGATTGAAACTGGTCACTTCAGGTTTGAAGACGTTTTGAGGTTTCTCAACTCTCTCATTAAGTACTGAGGTGGTAAACATGGAAGATGCTATAATTGAAGCTATAAGGCTTGCCGTCACAAAGATTCCAGATGACGTTGTTAAATCTCTCCAAAAAGCCTACGAGAAAGAGAACAGTCCAACTGCAAGATTCAACCTTGAAAACATTTTAAACGCCATTGAAATCGGAGAAAAGGAACAAATTCCGGTGTGTCAAGATACTGGAACTGTAACTTTCTTTGTAGAGGCTGGAGTTAGAAGCCCCTACCTTGGAGTGATCAAAGAGCTCATAACATCTGCCTTAGAGAAAGCAACAAGGGAAATCCCTCTAAGACCGAACACAGTTGATGTTCTCACGAACAAGAATATTGGAAACTTCCCGATTATCCACTGGGAGCTTGTAGGTGGAGATAAGATAAAAATAGCCGTTCTACCAAAGGGAGGAGGGAGCGAGAATTGCTCCGCTTTAGCGATGCTAACTCCAGCGGAGGGATTTGAAGGTGTGAAGCAGTTCGTCATTGAGAGGGTTAAGGAATGTGGCGGAAAACCCTGTCCCCCAATAATCCTTGGAATAGGCATTGGGGGAAGCTCAGATTTGGCTCTAAAGCTTGCCAAAAAAGCCTTGTTAAGACCCATAGGAAAGAGGCATCAAGACGAGAAAATAGCGAGATTTGAAGAGGAGCTCTTAGAGGAGATCAATTCCCTCAAAATTGGCCCTATGGGAATGGGAGGAAAAACGACCGCACTGGATGTAAAAGTTGAAGTTGCTCCAAGGCATCCGGCGTCGTTTCCAGTTGGGATTGTGTTCCAGTGCTGGGCTCACAGAAAGGCATTTCTTGAGATTAATAAGGATGGAGAGGTGAGAATATGGCAGTAAAGCTTACAACCCCGCTAAGCGAGAAAGAAGTATTAAAGCTTAGGGCGGGGGACATCGTATATCTTTCTGGAGTAATCTATACGGCAAGAGACCTTGCACATAGGAAAATAATCGAAGAAGGAGCACCTTTCGATCCAAGAGGAGCGGTAATATATCATTGTGGGCCCGTAGTTAGAAAGAGGGAAAATTTTGAGATAGTCTCGGCAGGCCCAACAACGAGCGCGAGGATGAACAAATACCTGGACAAAATTCTAAGCATAGGAATCAAGGGCATCATAGGAAAAGGGGGCATGAACCCAGAGCCTTTTAGAAAACACAAAGCTGTTTACTTTGCTTTTACCGGAGGCGCTGGTTCCCTTGCGGCAAAAAGTATAAGAAGAGTTGTAGATGTCCATTGGCTAGAGGAGCTTGGAATTCCTGAGGCTGTGTGGGTTTTTGAGGTTAAAGATTTCCCACTCATAGTGGGGATAGACGCTTTTGGAGATTCTCTTTACTCTAACCGCCACTGAGGACGGGCATGACCTTTATTTCATCGCCTTCCTCAACTAGGGCATTTCCTTTTGCGGGCTTGCCGTTAATGAGGATTATCTTGTCGTGAAATTCATCGTACCTTGGGATTATCTCTCTGAGTATTTCATCCACTTGTTTGGGCTTATCGAGCTTTATTTCAAGCTCCCTAGCTTTAGCAAGGTGGGCAAAAGCACCCATAAGCTTGATCTTTACCATTGACACCACCAGAAAACTTTTCCTTAAAAGGGCTAAAAAATTTATTGAAAAAGGAAAAAGCTCACTCGAGCTTTGTAACCTTCTCAAGCTCTGGAATGACGAATTCAAGGTTGAGCTCTTTGAGGGTCTCCTTCTTTGGAATACCTCTCTCGTCCCATCCTCTAAGCTTGTAGTACTCGCTGAGCAATGCATCGTATTTCTCTTTATCAAGGTGCTGTCCCTTGTAGGGTCCGCTCTTGAGACCTTCCTTGAACCATCTCTCTGGTGGGTAGTCCATCCCTCTGCTCCAGTTGCCGTTGTATTCTCTTACCCAGTATGCTCTTATGAGGGCATAAACTCTGTCCGCAGCTTTGTATAGGTCGTCCCATGTGTACTTGACACCGGTAATAGCTTCAAGAAGCTTTGGATAGTAGTCCAGGCTGAGTCCTATTTCAACCCATGGGAGTCTACAGGCGGTAAGCATCTCGAAGAGGCCACCTCTAAGTCTCTGCAATTCAATGACTTTTGCGGCTTTCTCTGGGTCGTAGGTGATCTTGTACTCAACCTTTTGAGCCTTTTCGCCCTCAATTGGGGCCGTTCCAATTTCCCATGCGATGACCCATGCTTCCTTGTGGTGGGCACCGATGGCACTTGTTCCATACGCAAGAGCCATTCCCGGGTAGATGTAACAGTTGTAACCGCTAACTTCCAAGCCTTTTACGTGCATTGCAAAGTCTTTAGCACCGAGTTTTTCACTCATAACTTTGACACCTTCGGCAGCAAGGTTTCCAAGTTCTCCCCTTCTGTAAGCTATGTCCAAGGCTAGCTGCTTAGCTTTCTTGAAGTCGCCAAATTCGGGAGCATCGTCGTCTTTTATGATACCTTTCTCTTTGGCTTCCATTACGTAAGATATCGAAACTCCCAGTGAGATTGTATCGAGACCCATTTCATCGGCAATTCTGTTAAGGACGGAGACCTCATTGAGCTTCCCAATTCCAAGGTTTGAGCCGAGTAAGGCGACGTTCTCATAGTCAAGTTCGCTCTCTTGGCCGTCTGCATCAAGGACAACGTTTCCACACGGCATGTTACAGTATGGACAGCCCCTTTGCTTGACTTTCATACCCTCCATTGTGTAACCGTCTATTGAGCGTGCAAACTCAAAGCTTCCATCGCTAAAGTTCCTCGTTGGCAGTGCAGAGTTTTCATTTGTCCATTCTACAGCGGCCATTGTTCCTTGTCTGTGCCAGAACGGATAGCCGGGTGAATTGAGAATTGCATCGTAGGCCTCTTGTGAAAGCTCCCTAAGTTTCTCCTTATCCGCAACTGGAATTTCCTTGGTACCCTTAATAACCACTGCCTTGAGCTTCTTGCTACCCATTACTGCACCCATACCGGGTCTTCCTGCCGCTCTTCCTTCTTGGGAGATAACAACAGCATATTTAACGAGGTTCTCTCCACCAGGGCCTATGCTCAGAACTCCAACGTTCTTTCCGTGTATTTCCTTAAGCTCTTTCTCAGTTTCAAAAGTAGTCTTACCCCAGAGACCTTCGGCACTCAAAATACTTACGTTATCATCCTCAATGTAGAGGTAGACGGGTTTTTTGGCCTTACCTTCAACAACAATAGCATCATAACCCGCTTTTCTTAAATGGACTGTGGCCATTGTTCCAAGGTTACCATCACCATAACCACCGGTTATTGGGCTCTTAGCAGCGATAACCATTTTTCCACCGCTTGGTGTTGGGAGACCGTTAAATGGACCGCTTGCAAAAACTAGTTTGTTTTCTGGGCCAAGAGGATCAACGTTTTTGGCTTCATTCCAAAGAATCCATGCAGCTAAACCTCTCCCACCAATAAAGTTCTTTGCAACTTCTTCAGGATATTCTTGTACCCAAACTTTGTTGTTCGTTAAATCAACTCTAAGTATCCGTCCCCACCAACCTTTCATAGAAGACCACCAAAGTTCATTAATGTCTGAATTTTAATAAAGATTTTGGGTTCATAAAATAATTTAATTGGCATAATATAAGAAAACATCTTTGTTTAACAACTATCACCGAAATAAACTTTTTTATTTAGCAAAATTCTTCGAGGAATCTTTGAAAAGAGCCCAGCAGTATTGAAAATTTATCGTTCAAAATGCGTACAATATTGCCAGAAGTGTCAACCCTAAAGAGGTTTAAACTTTTAATATCTCCTGTGCTATTCTTACTTGATGGCTATGTGGTTTAGAAGATTCGAAATTGAAGAGATTAGAAGGGCAAAAAAAGCTCTGCCACATTATTTCTCAATTCTGAGCGGGAAAGAAAAACCAAACTTCTTCTATGCAAAGCAGGCAGAGGTGGATTTTGAAGAGGATGCAAGTCTTGAGAATTTGTGGGAAATACACGAAGAGGGCATGGAAAAGTTGAGAGAGAATGACCTAAAGGAGAGTCCCAAAAAGAGCCTCCTTGATCTAAAATCACTAATAGCTCACAAAATCCTTGAAAGCTGCGAGTTATGTGAGTTTAAATGCCATGCAAACCGGTTTAAGGAAGCGGGATACTGCAGGGTTAAAGAAACTCTGGTTGCAAGCGACTTCCTTCACATAGGAGAAGAGCCAGAGCTTGTACCTTCTTACACAGTCTTCTTTTCAGGGTGCAACTTTCGCTGTGTTTTCTGCCAGAATTGGGACATAAGTCAATATCGGGTAGGTGTGAGGCACTCCCCTGAAGAAATGGCAACCAAAATAGCGGTAGCGTATGCTGAAGGCGCCAAAAACGTCAATTTCGTTGGAGGTGAGCCCACTCCAAACCTTCCTTTTATTCTTGAAACTCTAAAATATGTCAAAGTCCCGATTCCAGTAGTGTGGAACTCGAACATGTATATGAGCGAGAAAAGCATGAAGCTTTTAGATGGAATTGTCGATATTTACCTCGGAGACTTCAAATGGGGCAACAATGAGGATGCGCTTAAGTACTCAAAATCTCCCAACTACTGGGAAACAGTTACCAGAAACTTCTTATTGGCTAAAAAGCACTATAAAGCCGAGTTTTTGATAAGACACCTTGTAATGCCTGGCCATTTAGACTGCTGCACGAGGCCGATTTTGAAATGGATAAGCGAAAACCTCGGCAAGGACGTGAGAGTTAACGTGATGTTTCAGTACCGGCCGGAGTATAGGGCTCATGAGTACCCCGAAATTGATAGAAGGCTTACGAACGATGAAATGCTCAAGGCAGCCCAGCTTGTGAAGGAGTTTGGATTAAAAAACGCGCTGGTGGGGTGAATGCAGGTAACTTCAGGAGTCTCTACAAAATTGGTCTTGATCCTGTTTTTGTTATTTTTCATACTATTCGGCTTAAAAACGCTCGTAGAAGAATATTTGGAAAGAAAAAGAGGCAATAAAAATGCCTATTCCCACAAGAGAAATTACTGACAAAGCACTCATTGGTGGCATAATTGAGCATAATATTCGCCTACATATTTATTCGCATTTTTACAACGTGGTACTCAAGGCATCTCGAGAAAAAAGAAGAGGAACTTAAAGAGAAAGAAAATATCGGAGAGCTTTACTAACCACCTCCTCTGGATCTCATTAAAACGTTCATGAATTTCTCAACTTCCTCTTCAGTCCCTTCAATAACGACCTCCCATCTTGGTACCCCAAAATAGGCCTCCACTTCCCGGATTTTTATCTTTACCTGCGCCTTGGAAGTGTCCTTGATTCTAAGAATCTCCTCCGGAGGAAGTGCTGTTATCAACTTTTTTCTCATGAAAGAGGTAAAGAAAGCTATTTTAAAATATCTTTCGGATTCCAGAAAACTTAATTAATAATCGGGATAAAGATAGAAGAGGTGAGAGAAATGGAACTTCCCGCTCACAAAACAAAAATAATCGCCACAATTGGACCCGCTTCAAGGGATAAGGATACCATAGAAAAAATGATAAAAGCCGGAATGAGCGTTGCGAGGATAAACTTTTCCCACGGAACCCTTGAAGAGCATGCAAAGACTATTGAATTGGTGAGAAAAACTGCCGAGAAGTTGGAAAAGAGGGTTGCGATTCTGGGTGATCTGCCGGGAGTAAAGATGAGAGTTGGAAAGATAAAAGGAGATTCTGTAAAACTACAAAAGGGGAGTAAAGTCGTACTTACTACGAGAGACGTTGAAGGAGATGAAACAACTCTTCCCGTCGAGTTTGAAGACTTCCCCAAGCTGGTGTCAAAAGGAGATGTGATATACCTAAGCGATGGTTACATAATGTTAAGGGTTGAAGAAGTTAGAGGAAAGGATGTCGAATGTGTTGTAGTGCATGGTGGTACGCTGTTCTCGCACAAAGGAATAAACATTCCAAAGGCTAATCTTCCAATTGAAGCGATAACTCCAAGGGACTTTGAGATAATAGAATTTGCAATTGAAAATGGAATAGACGCAATAGGATTGTCGTTTGTGGGTTCGGTATATGATGTGCTTAAAGTAAAGAGTTTCATTGAAAAGAAAAACGGAGACCTCTTTGTGATCGCAAAAATAGAGCGCCCAGATGCAGTGAGAAACTTTGATGAAATTCTAAACGTCGCTGATGGAATAATGATAGCGAGGGGAGACTTGGGAGTGGAGATGCCAATTGAGAAGCTCCCAATAATGCAGAAACAACTTATAAAAAAGGCTAACTTGGCTGCGAAGCCAGTTATTACTGCAACTCAAATGCTCGTCTCGATGACTACCGAAAGAATACCAAAGAGAGCAGAAGTAACGGATGTAGCAAACGCAATATTGGACGGCACGGATGCCGTGATGCTGTCCGAAGAGACTGCCATAGGAAAATATCCCGTGGAAACGGTGGAAATGATGGCAAGGATAGCCAGGACAACTGAGGAATATAGGGAATCAATGGGATACTCCAGATTGCGCGCTTGGCTCGACTCATTGCCAAAAAGAAGCACGATAAAAGAGGCAATAACCCGGAGCGTTATAGATTCTCTCTGTGCTATAGACATAAAATACATCCTAACCCCGACAAGAACCGGGTTAACCCCGAGGCTCATATCACGTTTCAAACCAAAACAATGGATCTTGGCTTTCTCAAGTAACGAGAAGGTCTGCAACAACTTAGCATTTTCCTACGGAGTTTATTCGTTCTGCATGGAAGAGAACTTTGATGAGAAAGACATAATAATGCTGATAAAAGGATTGGGACTAGCCAAAGAAGATGACACAGTCCTCTTAACAGAAGGAAAGCCAATAGGAAAGACAACAGGAACAAATACACTGCGTATTTTCCAGATTCCTTAGACTTCTTCGAATTTTATCCCTTTTTCTTCCATAAATTTCCTAGCCCTTTCAATTTCCTCCTCAGATTCTCCAAAGAGAATTATCCCAATATATTTTCCAAATCCTTTCGGTGAGGAATGAATCTTTATGTTGAACTTCTTCAACGCCTCATTTAAGATAGGAGCAAGCTTTGACTCGTCTGTTATCTCTGCGAGAAGCTTTTTCTGGAGGAAAGTTCTTTTTCCAAGTCTAGGAAGAACTTCGTTTTCAAGCATTGCCTTCATTTCCCTTGGCATCCCAGGGAGAACAAAGATTTTTGTATGCTCATGGATCAAAAAGGCGCCCGGAGCTGCTCCAACGGAGTTGTTTAGCATCTCAGCCCCCGTTGGGAGGTATGCCATCTTCTTTCGCGCCTCATTAAGTTTTGGATCATCTATAAGGCCTTTCTTGTAAAGTTCTATGTAAAATTCCTCAATTCTCTTGAGGGCATCTTCCCTTAATTCCAACTCAAGGTTGAGAGCCTTGGCAACTCCGAGCATTGTAACGTCGTCGTGAGTTGGCCCAAGTCCACCGGCTATTATCAAAACCTCTGGCTTTCTGGAAAGGGATTCCCTAATTACGCTTTTTATATCCTCAACGTCATCTCCAACGGTAGTTATTCGCTTCACCCAATAGCCTCTTTCCGTGAGTTTTTGGGCTATAAAAGCAGAGTTGCTGTCAACTGTATTACCCGTTAAGAGTTCGTCACCTACTGTAATGATTTCCGCGAACATATCCACCACCATTAACAATTGAGCTCTTTGAAATTTAATCTTTCCCTTGTCTAAGCCACCAAGCGTCATAGAAACCCTTTAAAAGCCTACTCTCGAATCCCATCCACGATGATAGAGGTAGTAAAAAACGACTTCGTTAAGTCCTACCGTCTACAGCAGAGCCTCGAAGCCCTTGAGCGAGTTAGAGGAGAGATTAGCGAAAAAGCCTACGAAAGGTTAAAAGCTCTGCTTCATTACAGACTCTACGGAAAGGAATTTGATAGAAGCAGGATCAAAGAAAAAATAGCTTTAGCCTTTTCAATGGGGAGCGACAGTACTGCAACACTTTTAATCCTACGCTGGGCCGGTTTTGATGTTGTCCCGGTTATGGTAAAGCTCCCACAAATGGAGGACGTAGTATTGCTAAGAGCTCAGAGCTACGGGGCGGTTTTTGTTGAAGTTCCCAAATATATGGAAGTCATAAACTCCCAAATACAAAAGAGAGCTCCCATATGCGGTAAGTGCCACTCAATGATAATGGAAGCCGTCAAAAACTACGCAAGAAAAAATGGAATAAAAATAGTGGCCTCGGGGGATCTGCTTAGCTTTGGGAGTATTTCAATCTACAAGGAAGAGGACTTGATAAAGCTAAACTTTCCTGCGTTTTTAGCTCTGGACAAGAGGGAAGCAATAAAAATACTTGACAGGAAATACACACTAGGGTTTGGTTGCTCCTTGTGGAAAAGCGCCACTAAAACAGCACCAATCTTAAAGCGCTTTGGCATCCAGAGGGTGTTGAGAGAGCTCAGGGCGGGAGCAATAGACAAGGAAATAGCAAAAGCCCTCATCAAAGATATCCTAAAAAGTTAAGATTCTATAGGGGGAAGGAGGTGAGGACGTGAAGCGAGAGCGCTCTCTACTTCAAGTCATTAGAGAGCGAACTGCAAAAACATCCATGAGGAAAAAAAGAAGGAAGAACATTATCCTCTTAGCAATTTCAATGTTTTTGGCTAACATAAGCTGGGGAATAGCTTTTCCATACCTTGGAGTGTACATGAAGCTTCTTGGAGGGTCGCTTTTTCTTGTGGGCCTTCTCAATGTTGCTTTCAATTTAACATCAAGCATAGCTCAATATCCCTTTGGGTATCTCTCAGATAAAACCGGAAGGAGAAAGCCGTTTATCGCTTTCGGAATATTTTCTTCAGGTTTTATGTACTTCCTTGTGATATTTGCCACAACCCCCTCCATGCTCCTTGGAATAAGAATTCTTCAAGGAATTCTAAGTTCCTCATTTTCTCCTGCTCATACCGCATTTATTGCAGAGCTTTCAGTTATGGAGAGAATCGGGTCAAGTTACGGGTTCTTCAACTTCGTTGAAAACACCGGCTATATGCTGGGCAACTTCTTGGGAAGTGGAATAGTCAAAACTCTCGGCATCAAAAGTGCTTTTGTGATATCTTCCTTAATTTCTATAGTTTCAGCTGGAATTGCATTGCTTATTGAGGAAACTCCCCACCCAGCTCCACGCGCCGAAAAACCGATAATCACTCAAGAAGGCAGAGAGAGTGAAAGAACAATTCTTGAGAGAAGCGCATTCAAGAGCCTTTTAAGAGGGAAGCTCGGAATCTTCTACTTATCTGTTTTGCTTGCGATGATAGCCTCGGGCCAAGTTTACTCAGTGCTTTCGGTATACTTTGAAGAGAAATTTGGAAACCAGTGGGTTGGAATACTATTCGGTGTCGATTCTATGGCGGCTGCTCTAAGCGCACCATTTATAGGCAAAGCCATTGATAAAAAAGGCGCAAAAACAATCTTTCTTTTGTCTCTCATAGGCTACATGATAGTGTTCTACGGTTACGGAGCAATTACAAGCATTTACCTAATGATTGCCATATCCATTCTTTCGGGAATAAAATGGTCGGCATTTATTAGTGCGTCATCTTCTTATGTGGCACTTAATGTAGAGGACAGAATGAAAGCGCAGGCTATGGGGATATTAAACACAATGATGAGCATTGGATGGGTTGTTGGACCTTTAATAGGAGGTTATCTTAGCGAAATGAGTTTTAAAATTAACTTCCTTTCCTCACTAATACCACTTGGTCTGGCAGTTGCTTTAACTCTCCATTCCAAAATCTTAAAAGATGTGTAGAGAAAGCATTCACATGCTCTACGTTGAAATACTCGGAAACCTCCCGGAAATGGCCCAAGGAGAAGTCAGGGCACTATTGGAGATGGCTAGTCCAGAGTTTAAAATCATTGAGCGAGACTACCTCTTCCTTGCAGTCAAAGGCGACGAACGTGCTTTTCCATTTCTTAATAGGCTCGGCTTAGCACATGAATACGGCAGGCTTTTGTTTTCCGCTGAAAGCTTGGAGGAGCTTTACTCAAAAGCAGAAAATACTGAATGGGAGAAGTACATTCAAGGAACATTCAAAGTCGACAGGGAAACCATGGCAAACTGCTCTCATAGGGTAGAGGATGTTGAAAGAAAGCTGGGAGCGTTAATATCAAAAAGAGGGTTCAAAGTAAACTTAAGCTCTCCCGATACACTGATTAGAGTTTACTGTGGAAAAAAGCTCTGGGTCGGGGTTAGGGAAAGATTTTTCAAGGCAAAGCCTTTCAACGAGCGAAAAGCGGATCAAAGACCATTTTACAAGCCCATAGCATTGCCTCCTAGAGTTGCGAGGGCGATGGTAAATTTATCTAGGGCAAGAAGAGAGATACTCGACCCCTTTATGGGCACCGGTGGGATACTCATTGAAGCGGGCCTCATGGGATTAAGGGCCTATGGGGTGGATTTAAGGAAAGACATGGTCGAAGGGGCTAAACGGAATTTAGAGTACTATGGAGTTAAGGACTACGTTTTAAAGCAAGGAGACGCGACAAAACTTAAAGAACTCTTTCCAAATAAGACCTTTGAAGCAGTTGCGACGGATCCACCCTATGGAAGTTCTGCAACCTTAGGCGGGAGGAAAAGAGAAGAGCTGTATGAAAAAGCCCTATCAAGCATTTATGAAGTGCTTGATGGTTATTTAAGCATAGCCTTTCCAGCTCAGTTCAATGCAGAGAAGGTAGCAGAGAGGATTGGCTTCGAAGTCCTAGAAAAATACTATCAGAGAGTTCACTCCTCGCTGGACAGGTACTTCTATGTTATGCGCACCTGAAAGCTTTCTCACGCTTTTTATTTTTTCTTGTATAACCAAGTTTTAAATTTTGACAAAAAAGTTATAAAATTCTATGGGAATGCAGAATACAGAGGTGAGAAGATGGAGGGATACGAGATAACGCCTGTGGAAAAGAGCAAAAGAACTTTTACATTCCTAACACTCTTTGCAATATGGTTTGGAGCTGGAATAAGCATCGCAGAGTTCTGGGCTGGAGCACTGCTAACTCCAGCTCTCTCATTGGGCATGGCCATTTTTATAATAATCATCGGGCATATCTTGGGAAACGCGGTAATGGGCTTAATAGCCCTCGAAGGTGAGGAAACTGGACTGCCAACCATGGTGCTCTCAAGAGCCCCACTAGGAATTAAGGGTTCAATCTTGCCTTCAATCCTAAACTACCTCCAGCTCATAGGCTGGACAGCCATTATGCTCATAGTAGGTGCGAACGCAATGAACGGAGTATCAAAAGCCTTTGGATTTGAAAGCTATGCTCTTTGGGTAATCCTCTTGGGCTTTATCGTTACAGGGTGGACGTATATAGGGCCAAAGAACTGGGAAAAAGTTGAGAAAACAGCGGCTCTGCTCTTACTTGCACTAAGCCTGTGGCTTACTTATGTTACGCTTAAAAGATTCCCCTTGAGTGAGCTACTCTCCAAGCCCGGAACAGGAGAAATAGGCGTTATGCTAGCGTTGGATTTAGTAATAGCAATGCCCCTCTCATGGGCACCTCTGATAGCAGATTATTCAAGGTTTGCCAAGGACAAAAGTTCAGCATTATGGGGGACTTATCTGGGCTATTTCATATCCTCAAGTCTGTTCTACTTCGTTGGAGCACTAACAAATATGGCGATTGGAAAAGGAGACCCCATTGAAATCATAGCTGCTTACGGCGTAGGAATTCCTGCAATGCTGATAATAATCTTCTCCACAGTAACCACAACCTTCCTTGACGTATACTCAGCGGCAATAACTTACAAGAACATCTCGCCAGGAGCAGACGCAAAGAAGCAAGTGCTTTTAGTTGGCTTCCTTGGGACTCTATTAGCTTTAGTATTCCCAATGGAGCAGTATGAAAGCTTTCTGCTGCTCATAGGAGGAGCCTTCGTGTCCTTAGCAGCAATAATGATAACCGACTACTTCCTTGTAAGAAAAACCTACGTCCCAGAGGAGCTGCTTGATGAAAACGGCCCATTTGCCGGATATAATCTAAAAGCAATAGCGATCTGGGGAATAGGCTTTGCATTCTATATGGGCCTAGCCATAGAGGGGCTTTTTGGAATCCATATTCCAATGTTAAGCGAGCTTGGCTTTAAACTTGGCTCTAGTATTCCAACGTTCATACTTGTAAGCCTTCTCTACTACCTTTTCGGGAGGTAAAGAAAATGAAGGTTAGCGATGCTCTAAGACAAAGGGCAGATTACATCTGGCAGAAAATACTAAATCATCCTTTTGTAGTCGAATTATACCAAGGCACGCTGCCAATTGAAAAGTTCAAATTTTATGTGCTTCAAGACTACAACTATCTTGTGGGACTAACGAGAACTTTAACAATAATTGCCTCTAAAAGCGACTTTGATCTCATGAGAAAAGTCCTAAAGCTGGCTCAGGAGGAAGCCAGCACTGAACTTGCCAACTATGAAAGGCTCTTAGAAGAATTAGGACTCACAATCGAAGATGCAGTTAGAGAGGAACCCAGCCCAACCAATTATGCATACATGAACTTCATGAATCTCATGGCATTTTTAGGAACTCCTTACGAAGGCCTAGCTGCCATCATGCCTTGCTTCTGGAGTTATATGGAGATAGCCAGGTATCATGAAAGGTTATTGGAAACCAACGAAAATTCTCTCTACGTAAACTGGGCTAAGGTGTATCTCTCCAAGGAATATGTCGAACTTGTGGAGGATCTGAAAGGGTTGCTGGATAAAGCCAGTGAAATCGAATTTCATAAGCTAGAGAGCGTTTTCGAAAGAGCAAGTAAATATGAATACATGTTTTGGGACATGGCCTATAAGATGGAGAGGTGGCCCGTATGAAGGTGGAATGGATTGGTAGAGCTTTAGAAAAGCTTAGAGAAAAGAAGCCCTTAGTGCACAATATAACCAACTACGTTGTCATGAACACCACGGCAAACGCTCTTCTGGCTATAGGAGCTTCCCCTGTTATAGCTCACGCAATAGAGGAGCTTGAGGATATGATAGCTCTGGCAGATGCCCTTGTAATAAACATCGGGACCCTCGATGAGCATAAGATATATTCCATGCTCAAGGCAGTTGAAATTGCTAAGAACCTCAAAAAGCCCGTAATTTTAGATCCAGTTGGTGCTGGAGCAACAAAGCTAAGAACAAAGACCTCCCTAATGCTACTGGAAGTTGGAGATATAAGCGTAGTTAGGGGCAACTTTGGGGAGATGGCAGCCCTTCTTGGCGAGCAGGGGAAAACCAGAGGGGTAGATTCTCTGACGTATGATAAGGAAGCCGCAAAAGACCTTGCAAAAGCAGTAGCTAAAGAGTTTGGAGTTATAGCGGCAGTTACCGGAGCTATTGATTACGTAAGTGATGGGAGGAGAACTTATGCCATAGAAAATGGAACCCCAATGCTTGGGAGGGTAACGGGGACGGGATGCATGACCACCGCAATAATAGGGGCGTTTTTAGCAGTTGAAGAACCCCTAAAGGCTTCTGTAGCCGGGTTAACAACTTTTGAGATTGCCGCAGAAAAGGCCTTTGAAGAGTCCCCTTATCCGGGAAGCTTTCATGTGAAACTCTACGACTGGCTTTACAGAATTGATGGAGAGGTCATAAAAGAGAGAGCCAAGGTGAGGGAAGTTGAACCTTAGGAAAAAGCTGAAGCTGTATGTTATCACTGATAGAAGGCTAAAACCAGAAGTAGAAAGTGTCAGGGAAGCCTTAGAAGGCGGTGCAACTTCAATTCAGCTGAGAATAAAAAATGCCCCAACAAGAGAAATGATAGAAATTGGCAAGGAAATTAGGAAGCTGACAAGAGAATACGATGCCCTATACTTTGTAGATGACCGGTTAGATGTAGTTCTGGCAACAGATGCAGATGGAGTTCAATTAGGCCCAGAAGATATGCCTATTTCCCTTGCTAAAGAGATAGCACCGAATCTTATAATCGGAGCATCTGTTTACAGTTTAGAAGAAGCCCTAAAAGCAGAGGAGGAAGGAGCAGACTATCTGGGAGCAGGTTCCGTTTTTCCAACATCAACAAAAAAGGACGCAAAAGTTATTGGTCTAGAGGGTCTTAGGAAAATAGTGGAGTTGGTAAAAATTCCCGTTGTGGCGATAGGTGGCATAACTCACGAAAACATCAGGGAAGTTCTCAAAACCGGTGTAGATGGGATTGCAGTTATTTCTGCAATAATGGGGGCAGAAGATGTGAAAAGAGCCACGGAAGAAATGAGAAAAATTATAGAGGAGGTTCTCGGATAGGGGGTGATAGAATGATTAGAAAAGCTTTGACAATTGCTGGAAGTGATAGTGGAGGCGGAGCCGGGATAGAGGCAGACCTAAAGACTTTCTCCGCCTTCGGTGTTCACGGCTTAGTCGCAATAACTTCTGTAACAGCCCAAAACACCCAAGAGGTTAGGGCTATCTACGATGTTACACCGGAAGTAGTTGCAAAGCAAATAGAGGCCGTTGTGGAAGATATTGGAGTGGATGCTGCAAAGACAGGCATGCTGAGCAATGCCGAGATTATCAAAGCCGTTGCAAAGACCGTAAAAAAATATGACTTTCCCCTTGTGGTTGACCCTGTCATGATAGCCAAAAGCGGGGCGCCGTTGCTTAGGGAAGATGCTATGGACGCTTTGATTGAGAAGATAATCCCCCTCGCAAAGGTGGTAACTCCCAACAGGCCAGAGGCTGAGAAGCTGAGCGGGATAAAGATTGAGAGCCTTGAGGATGCAAAGAAAGCCGCAAAGATCATCGTGGAAGAGCTGGGAGCTGAAGGGGCAATAGTAAAAGGAGGCCACTTGGGATTAAGTGAAGCTGTGGATGTGCTTTATTTTAACGGAGAATTCAAAGAATATAGGGCACCATTTGTCCAAGGCTGCACCCATGGCACAGGATGCTCTTTCTCTGCGGCAATAACGGCAAATTTGGCAAAGGGGAAGAAGCTCGAAGAGGCCGTTAGAATAGCAAAGAAGTTCATAACGATGGGAATCTACTACGGAGCGAAAATAGGGCACGGCCACTGCCCTGTTAACCAGAACGCCTGGATAGAGATTCCAGCCGAAAAGTGGAGAGTTTACGAATCCCTAAGCAAGGCCGTTAAAGAACTCCTAACCCTTGAAAACCTTCCCAAATACGTCCCTGAGGTTGGTATGAACTTCGTTTACGCGTTGCCCAAGCTTTATGCAAAAGACAAGGATGACGTTGCTGGGGTCAAAGGACGGATAGTGAAGTTTGGAAACACCGTAAAGCCCGTAGGAGGAATAGAATTCGGAGCTTCAGATCACCTGGCAAGAGCGATTTTAACGTTCATGGAGTTCTTTCCCGAAGTCAGGAGTGCATTAAACTTGAAATACAGTGAGGAGCTCATCAAGAAAGCCTCCAGCTTGGGACTTAAAGTGTCCTTCTACGATAGAAGGGAAGAACCAGAAGAAATAAAAGCCAAAGAAGGCGGCACCATTCCATGGGGAATAAAAACCGCGATTGAAAGACTAAACGACAGGCCTGACGTGATTTATCACCTCGGGGACCGGGGCAAAGAGCCAATGATCTTAATATTCGGCGAAAGCCCGGAAGTTACGTTGAAAAAATTAAAAATGCTCATTGGATGATTTTGTGGATTTTTGCTTTTTATTCCTTAAAAGTCTTTAAGTATTCCTCAATTTCGAATTCTTCTCGTTTAGTGCTAACTTCTAGCTTGTATTCAACTTTTGAGGGCAAGAATGGTTTATACTCCCAGCCCAAGCTTTGTTTTCTTGCTTTAAACTCTTCCCATGCTTTCTCTAAAATCGCTGGGGTCAGGAAAATATCTATTAACGACAAAGCCATTACCTTAGCTGCTGTAATCATACCTTCGTATCCTATTGAACTCCCAGAATACTTTGTAAACTCCAAACTGTGAGTAGGCGTTCCCATTGGGGCACACGCTGTCGTTAGTTGGCCAGAAGTTGGAACTATCCAGCTAACATCCCCTACATCCGTCGATGCGGTCATTCCCCTCCATTCCCCTCCTAGTTCCCACCCTTCAAATTTCCCAATACCTGTATGGAGCTTTTCTGTTTTTAAGGCATCTTTTGGGAACTTTGGAGGGCCTACTAGCTGTAGGTTTTCATAAACTACCGAGGACAACACTTTATTGGGCAATATCGGATAACAAGCCCCCTTGCTGAATATCTCGACTTTTGTCCCAGTACCGATTGTAGCAGCTATTGCACATTCATCGACCTTTCTCGAAAGCTCTACAAAGTGCTTCATATCATACGATCTAACACCGAGTACAACTTCGGCAAAATCTGGCACTATATTTGGAGCATCACCTCCTTTGGTAATTATGTAGTGAATCCTATCCTTTTCCCATATGTGCTCCCGTAGAAATTCTATCGAATTTAGGAATAAAATTGCAGCGTCTAATGCGCTTTTTCCTTCCCAGGGAGTGCCCCCTGCGTGAGCGGATTTGCCATAGAATCTGTAAACTTTTAGCTCCGCTGCAGTTGAACTATCATAGCGAATCGCATTCTCCCAGTAAGGATGCCACTGAATAACCCCATCAAGTCCATTGAAGACTCCCTTAGCGGCCATTATTATTTTTCCCAAAACGACTTCCTCAGCAGGACACCCAAAGACTTTTACCGTTCCAGTTATATTGTGCTTTTCTAATACTTCTCTAACAGCTATCCCTGCAGCAACACTTGCAGTTCCAAGTAAGTTATGCCCACATCCATGACCAGGGTTACCTGATCCGTCTGGAGCTAAACCTGGTAAGGCATCGTATTCGGCTAAGAGACCCAGTACTGGTTTCCCTGATCCCCATGTGGCTACAAAGGCTGTAGGTAGGTCTGCTACACCTCTTTTAACTTCAAAATCGAACTCCTCCAGTGTATCTGCAAGTATTTTTGATGATTTGAATTCTTCAAACGCTAGCTCGGGGTGCTCCCATATATACTGAGCTATTTCTACGAACTTTTCTTTGTTGCTGTCTATAAACGCTATGGCTTCCTGCTTCAGTATCTCTTTTAGTCTCGTTTCTTCCATAGAGCACCACCTCTAAACAAATATGCCATTACCCCTCCAAAAGCTCCCCAATAACCCTAGCCATTAATGTTCTGGGTAAAACGACAGGCTTCTTCGTGATTTCTTTCACAATTTTCTTAGAAGATAACGTGTACCCAATGCAGTCCATTACAATAAGATCACATTCTTTCAACTCTTGAGCAGCTTTTATGAAGTCCTCTTTCTTTCCAATGTAAGGAGAAACACTCTGAACTTTGAGATTTTCAGCAATTCCCTCCCACTTTCTTCGTGTCATTTCTACTTGATCAGGGTCCGGAACTATGACTCCAAGATTTGAAACTCCTAGAGCGCTTACTGTTTTTAAAAGAAGTAAAGAAGGTTCAACAAGCAGTTTTCTCGATGTTAACTCCGGGAACTCCCCCGTGCAAAGAAATCCAATGACGTCAACTTCCTCCTCTAGTTTCTTTATGCATTCCTGAAGTCTTTTGACGATTTTTTCTCTGCTGAGTCTAACCTGCGTACCATCCCTAAGCCTGCTCACTAGAACATAATCACCCTCTTTTGGGGCCAATTCCTTGATTTCCTCAAGCGTTAAGCCATCCAAAGCCCCGCACTCGATGATCTCAGCATCTCCAAGATATGGCTTTATTTCTGGAACAACGTCAACTCTAGGCGATTGCCCTATCGTTATAAAGCCGACTTTCATTTTACTTCCTCCCAAGAGTCTGGAGGTGTTTCATCGAGCCATAGAGCTCAACCAAGCGTTTGAATTCCTCCTCATCGTAGAACTTCACCTTACCCCTACCAAAGCCTTTAGCGACCTCAATACAGAACCTTGCTGCTTGCTCGATGTCCACTACGTGGCTAGCCCCAGTTGCACATCCTGGAACTGGAACCTCGGCAGTTATAGCAACTCCAACTACAGGAGCGTCTGTAGCGGTGGCTGGCTGTAAAATGCTGTTTATGTGATAAACTCCATTTCCATAGGGAGTTATGTCCTGCATTGTAATTGGCACTACCGCAGGCATTTTTCCAGTCACATACTGCATTATGTCCAGCAGATCGTCGCTTACCCTTAATATCCAGCCTTCCTTTACGGTTGGGGTTATAGCAAAGCCCCTAACATTTATTATTCTGTTTCCTTTCGTGGTATCCACAGAAAGAATGGCATCCATTCTTGGATCGACTTCATATTTGTTCATTGTGGCCATGTCTACTGGGGAACCCATAAATGGAACAGGATCATGAGGCTGAGTGGGAGCATTTGGACAGATGTGTGTAGCAATTATCACGTCACCGTCTAAGATATCTCCGTTCCTCCTCATGTCAGCGAGCTTTAGGGCAACTGCTATTGCAGTTATTGCACCATCAGCATCTGAAACCAAGCCAATCATCTCGGGTCTTGCTCCAATTCCTCCCAATCTCCCAATTACTCCAAGTGTCGGGGCGTTTCCGCCGGAGAGTTTTCCGTTCTTTCCTGGCACGACGATCTTGATAAAGTCAGTGGAGCCTTTTTCTCCCTCTATTCTGTGAACTTCAATGTTCTCTAAACCCCTTTCCCTGAGTATTTCCGCGACTTTTTCTCCGGTAACATATGCACTGTCCAACAACTCATATGCCTCTATTACTTGCTTCATCATTTTCGCTTACCCCCTAAACAATCTTTTTTCCAATTATTTCTTCGACTTGCTTCAAAACTTCGGCATCCTTAACGCCGGCACCCAAAATAACGTGTTCCTTAGGTATTACAAGTTTATCTCTTAGTAACATAACTACTAACTTGACATAAAGTTTTAAATCTCTTCCGTTGACGTAGTAAAGATAACTTGGCATTTCTTTCTGAAGACCATCTAAAACAAAAGCTAGAACAAAACTTAATCAGAAATTGTACTGTATATCTCGACCCTTATCGACAGAAGGTCAACCAAAGCTATTTCTTCTAATTTTATCTAAAGAGAAAATTTTAAGTAGAAAACAAACAAAAATTATAGGGGGTAAACGTGAACAACCCTTCCCCAAGCAAACCCAGAAGCGCGAAAAGTAAAAAGATATCCATAATCATAGGTAAAAAACGCCATATAATGCTTCAACGAAAAGAGGAGCTGAGCCACAACATCAGGTACATCTCCAAGGTGCCTGTTAAATTAGTCATGGACAGAGAATTTTTAACTGTTCGCCCCGAAGATCCCCTAACAGTTCTAATCGGCAAATTCACAAGCGAAGAAACTTCTGCAGTAGTCGTTGATAAAGATGGGAAACTCCTTGGATTCATAACGATGAAAGACCTCCTACACTTTTTTGCAACGCCGAGAAGGTATTCAGTTGTCGGTTTAGGTTTGCTGAAAAAATACACTTTAACCCGTGCTTCTAGGGTAGAGGACATAATGGTAACAAAGCCGATAACCATCCACGTGGATGACAACATTGGGCAAGCTATTAAGCTTATGACGGAGACCGGAAAACACCACCTGCCCGTTATTGACGATGAAAAAAAGGTTCACGGCTTGCTGGAAGTTAAGGACATAATTCGGCTTATCAGAATTGTTGCGCTTTAATCAGCGGGAGATGAAAAACATGGACGTGTTCCTTGAACTCGCAGTGATCCTAATAGTTGCTAAATTATTTGGATATCTAGCTACAAAAGTCAAAATGCCGGGAGCCCTTGGTCAGCTTATTGGGGGAATGCTCATTGGATCCTCTGTTTTAAACATAGTAAGCTATTCTGAAGGAGTCCATTTAATAAGTGAGATGGGCGTGGTTTTGCTTCTATTTCTTGCCGGTCTTGAAACTGATGTTGAAGAATTTAAGAGCGTTGGAGTGCCTGCTTTTCTTATCGCCCTTGGTGGGGTTGTGGTCCCTTTCGCAATGGGCTATTACATATCCGAATGGTTTGGGTATGGAAGAACTGAAGCCTTGTTTCTGGGGGGAATTTTGACAGCTACAAGCGTTGGATTAACCGCAAGCATCCTAATGGAAATGAAAAGACTCCGGACAAAGGAAGGGACGGCAATTTTAGCCAGTGCCGTCGTTGATGATGTCCTTGGAATTATAGTTCTCACGACTCTAATTGCCATGCACAGAAAGGGGCATGTGTACATAGAGGACCTAGGAATTTTAATTGGGGAAATAGCGGTGTTCTTTATAGTCAGCTGGCTTGTTGGAAAACCAATTGTTAAAGAAGTCCTGCTCCTCTCTGAAAGAATCGACTTACCGGAAACTTTAACAGCATTTGCCCTTGCTTTAACCCTTATTTTTGCATATATAGCTGAGCAGTTTAGGATAGCAGGAATAACCGGAGCTTATTTAGCAGGAGTGCTGATAGCACAAACAGATGAGGCAAAGAGAATTAGTGACAAGATGATAACCCTTTCCTACTCCCTTTTCGTTCCCGTCTTCCTCGTGGGAATTGGAATAAAGACCGACATTAAAGTTCTTTTACATGCAGGGGCGTTTGCAGTTCTATATTCCATAATAGCAATAATAGGGAAAATCTTAGGCTGTGGAGCAGGGGCATTGATAGCTAAATTTAAACCTAAAGAGGCCCTTAGAGTCGGCGTTGGAATGATTCCCAGAATGGAAGTTGCGCTAATTATGGCCAACGTCGCCCTTACTGAAGGCGTCTTTGACAATAAATTATTCTCAATTCCTGTAACAATGGTCATGCTGACGACGTTTATAACCCCCCCACTCCTGAAGTGGGTGTTCTCGAGGGATTAATATGGAAACGCTTATTATGTTGGCTTTAATGCTGGCGATGGCAAAGCTCCTTGGATGGGTATTTGAAAAAATTGGCCAGCCTGTTGTTCTCGGTCAGATTCTTGGAGGACTGATTATAGGAGTTTTTGCAGAGAGCAACGAAACAATTAGAGAGTTCTCAAACCTTGGGGTTCTTTTACTCCTATTTCTTGCAGGTATTGAAAGCGACCTTCAAGAGTTTAGAAGGGTTGGGAGACCGAGTATCCTTGTCGCCGGTATTGGAGTTCTTTTCTCATTCATATTGGGATTTCTGGTAGCATATCCGTTTGTGGAGTTTCACGAGGCTCTGCTCTACGGTGCAATAATGACCCCCACGAGCGTCAGCATAACTGTAAGGGTTCTAATGGAGCTTAGAAGGCTTAGGACAAGGGAAGGCACTACTATTCTGGCAGCTGCCGTTGTTGATGATGTTCTTGGAATCCTTGTTCTTACAGTGATCATCTCCCTACTCCGCGAGGGTAGCATAGATTACAGAACCATTGTGGAAATCCTCGTAGAGGTTAGTGGTTTTCTGGCCATATTCCTATACCTCGGCCCTGTATTTGCAGAGAAAGCTTTTAAGAGAATCTCGCACATAGATTTGCCCGAATCAACAACGGCATTTGCGATTGTATTTTTGATACTGTTTGCATATATGGCTGAGCACCTAAACCTTGCTTCCATCTTAGGGGCGTACATGGTAGGTCTCACCATAGGACAAACAAGCTACAAAAAGCAGGTTGAAGATCATGTAAGTATCTTGGGTTATTCCCTGTTTATACCCATCTTTTTTGTTGAAGTCGGTATGAGAATCGAACTAAGTTACATACGTTACGCAAGTCTCTTCGCAGTTCTCTATACCATTATGGCAGTAGTAAGCAAAATAGC
This sequence comes from Thermococcus aggregans, assembly GCF_024022995.1. Classification (NCBI taxonomy): domain Archaea; kingdom Methanobacteriati; phylum Methanobacteriota; class Thermococci; order Thermococcales; family Thermococcaceae; genus Thermococcus; species Thermococcus aggregans. Next base: position 71,785 of record NZ_CP099582.1, read on the forward strand.
TGGATGTGGACTTGGAGCATACTTGGCAGGCTTTGATTTCAAAGCATCCTTGAGAATTGGTATTGGCATGATCCCAAGACTTGGAGTGGAGCTTGCCATGTTAACAATAGCGCTGTCAAGTGGAATCATAGGTTCTGAGGCATTGACTATCGCAATCTTCATGGTGTTCGTAACCACTATACTAACACCGCCTTTACTGAAATGGGCATATAAAAGGTAAACCAATTGACAAACTTGTAGAAAATCTATAATCCCATTCACCAAAGATTCTAAGGGAAATTATTTATATTTGTTAAGGATGATAAATAAATAGGGTAAAGTCCAAAGGTGGATTTTATGGTATATGTACTCGTTAAAGAAACGATATCAAAAGGGAAGCTGAAGGATTTGATAGTGCTAATAGGGGACAAAGAGAGAATAAACAACTTCATCTATGAAAACCTCAAAAAATTCTACAAGGATGGCGGGAGTTTTGTAAAGCGAAAAGAAACAGAAGATAGGCTTTACGAACTATGGGAGCTCCATAAACCAGATGGAGAAACTGTTGAGTTGCGATTTTATGTGTTCGGAGATGAGGACATAGACTCCATCAATATAATCGAATAAAAGTTGGTGCGGTGGCCGGGATTTGAACCCGGGTCACCGGCTTGGGAGGCCGGTGTCCTAGACCAGGCTAGACTACCACCGCTCAACAACAAATAATGAGAAAAGGGTTTAAAAGCTTTACTTTAAGCGCTCCAGAATTATAGCGGGACAGACCTTCGTAACACCGTCAATTTTTCCTATTTTGTTTGACATTATATCCGCGAGATCCTCTCCGTCCTTTGCCCATATTTCTGCCATTATCATGTGATCGCCACTTGAAAGGTAAAGCTCCTTAACGAAATCAAACTCCTTTAGTTTATTAGCCACTTCAAACAGCTTTTCCGGCTTAGTATCGACTCCAGTTATGCTTATCAGATTGTACCCGAGTTTTTGAGGATGTACCCTGATCGTATACTGCTGTATAATGCCCTTTTCTTCTAAAGCCCTAACCCTCTTTCTTACAGCCGTCTCGCTTATGCCCAAAACCTTAGCTATTTCCGTGAAAGGCGTCCTAGCGTCTTTTGTTAACATTTCAATTATTATCTTGTCCCTCTCATCTAGCATAAACTTCCCCCCGTAGTCATTTTGTCAAACAGGTATATTAACTTTGTTAAACCTTAGAGTTCATCTTTCAAACTTAATTTTGCAACAATTTCAACATGAGGAGTATGGGGAAACATATCAAGCCCGAGTATGCTTTCTATTGAGTACTCTTTTTTAAGCATTTCAATATTTTCAGCGAAGGTTTTAGGATTGCAAGAGACGTAAACTAAATTCTCGGGCAAATCGTTCAATATCTTCCTTATTAGCTTTGGATGTAGGCCGGCTCTCGGCGGATCGACTATGACCGTGTCATATGACCTTAAGCTTTCAACGTCTTTATCAGCGCCGACTCTAAACTCGGCATCAACGTTGTTTATTTCCACGTTTTTCTTAGCCATCTCGACTGCAAATGGGTTTATCTCAATGCCCTCCACCTTAAATCCTTTCTTGGCTAAGTATATTCCAAAAGTACCCACTCCCGAATAGAGATCAAGTACCTTTTCACCTTCAACAAGTTCTGCCACTTTCTTTACGAGGTTAACCGCCTGATAAGAGTTTGTTTGGAAAAATGAGTTGGGGTGAATTAAGTAAGTCACGTTGTCAAGGGTCTCTCTAATGAATTCCTCCCCCCAGAACTTTTTTGGCTCACCATAAGAGACATCGCTTTTTGTATTGTTGATGCTCCAATAAATGGAGTCAGCAAAACTAAAATACTGAGCAACTTCCTCTGGAAGTTCCCCCTCTGAAGTAACCAGATTCACCATAAGTTCCCCTGTGAATTTTCCTTCCCTAAGCACGATATATCTTAAAAATCCCTCACTTTTCTTTAAATCCCAAAGCTGAATACCAAAATCCTCTATAAACTCCCTCAAGGCATTCAACGCTTTCCTGCTGTTTTTTCCAAACACTTCACAATCTTCAATGTCAATTACATCCCACCAAGTTCCTCTTCTCCTAAACCCTATTCCCTTCGTGGTCGTCGCAACGTCAATTCTGTTTCGATGTCCATAAATTTTTGGAGATGGGACTACGTCTACTTCAGTGTTGAGGAGACGGGCAAGCTTCTCTTCTTTAAACTTTATCTGCTCTTCATAAGGGATATGCTGGAGCAAGCACCCTCCACACTGTCCAAAATACTGACAAACAGGGTCTGCTCTATTGGGAGAAAACTCAAGTATCTCATAGTCATGGGCGACGAGCTTTTTCTTTTCCCTATGCCACTTCCTTATTTCAACTACGTCACCTGGAGAAGTAAAAGGAACCAATATTGTTTTTTTATCAACTCTCGCCTCGCCAAATCCTTCCTCGCTTAGTCTTTCTATCTTCACTTTCATGTTTCAATGTTTTTTGAAGGTGTATAAAAAGATGCCGCCCCAATTTGGAAATTTTTTGCCATCATATTGTCACAATGCCAACTGAGTGAGGGGTAACCCTTATTAGTGATGAAGGGGGTAATAATAATGGTGTTTTCGTGATGGTTGCTAGAAAAGATGTCATATACAAACTCCTAGCAACTAAGAAAAAAGCTACTTCTCTGCAGAAATTGAGTGAAGAACTTGAAACCCCTATGCCACAACTTTTGCGCACCTTGAAAAATTTAGAATCCGAGGGGCTTGTTGAAATATCCTTTGGAGAGAACAAGGCTACAATAATGGTAAAAGCAAAAACTATTGAGGATTACTTCTGATTCTCTGCCTTTCCTTATATTCAAACAGTTCTCCAACGGTCACAAGGGAAATTAATGTATAGCCTTCCCTTGAGAGTGCCTCTTTTGCACCTTCTTCCCTGTCAACGACCACCATGATGGCAACGACCTTTGCGTCCTCTTCCTCCAAAGCTTTTGCGGCCCTTAAAACGCTATTTCCAGTCGTTGTGACGTCTTCCACTAAAAGAACCCTATCTCCTGCTTCCACAACCCCTTCAATCTGCCTTCCAGTACCGTAGCTTTTTTTCTTTTTACGCACGATCAGGATAGGCTTGCCCGTCTCCAAAGCCAGAGAAACGGCTATAGGCACTGCGCCCAACTCCGGCCCGGCTATTTTATCGTACTCAATGCCTAGCTCCTTAGCCTTTGAGCTCATAAGGGAGGCAATTAGCTTCAAAGCTTCGGGCTTGGTTATCAGCTTTTTAATGTTTATGTAGTAGTTACTCTCTTTCCCGGAGCTTAGAATGAAGTGGCCGAACTCTATGGCTTTCTCTTTGAATATCATCTCGATGAGTTTAGCTTTTTTCTTTGACATTTCCATGTAAATCCCCCCATCCATGCTCGAATATGTTAACAAAAAATTTATAAACCTTTGCCGAGTTACTTTGGTCGGGCTTTATGCGGTTCCAAGACGTGATTAGCATAAACGATTTTGGAAAAGAAGATATCGACTATGTTTTGAGGGTTGCAGAAAAGCTTGAAGCGGAACTTAAAGAAAAAGGAACCCTTGAATACGCAAAAGGAAAAGTTCTGGCAACCCTTTTCTTTGAGCCGTCAACAAGAACGAGATTGAGCTTTGAAAGCGCAATGCACAGACTAGGCGGGTCAGTCATAGGGTTTGCCGAGGCATCGAGCACGAGCATCAAAAAGGGAGAGAGCCTCATGGACACGATAAGAACGGTGGAAAACTACGCCGATGTGATAGTGATAAGGCACCCAAGGGAAGGCGCGGCAAGATTGGCCGCTGAAGTTGCCAGGGTTCCCGTAATAAACGCTGGGGACGGGGCAAACCAGCATCCCACGCAGACTTTGCTTGACCTCTACACGATCAAAAAAGAATTCGGGAGAATAGACGGTCTCAACATTGCCCTTCTTGGAGACCTCAAGTACGGAAGAACCGTGCACAGCCTTGCGAAGGCACTCTCTTACTACAACGTGAAGCTTTACTTTGTGGCTCCCAAAGGCTTGGAGATGCCAAGGCACATAGTTGAGGAAGTCTCAAGCAAAGTCGAAGTCGTGGAAACGAGCAAGCTGGAAGAGGTAATTCCCGAGATAGACGTGCTTTACGTGACAAGAATCCAAAAGGAGAGGTTCCCGGATCCCGCAGAGTACAACAAAATCAAGGGCTCGTACAGGGTGGATTTAAAAATCCTAGAGAATGCAAAAGATACGCTAAAAGTCATGCATCCCTTGCCGAGGGTTGATGAAATAGCGTATGAAGTTGATAACACAAAGTATTCTGCGTACTTTAGGCAGGTATGGAGCGGAATCCCGGTCAGAATGGCGCTTCTTGGCATCCTCTTGGAGGTGGTAGAATGAAGGAACTAAAGGTCTCAGCAATTAACAAAGGAACGGTAATAGACCACATACCAGCTGGCAGAGGCTTGAAAGTCCTTGAAATCCTCAATTTGCCTGAAGACAGCACGATACTTGTAGCCATAAACGTAAGAAGCGGAAAGCTTGGAAGAAAGGACATCATAAAAGTCGAAGGGAAGCTGCTTGATGAGGAAGAAGTCAACAAGATAGCCCTTATCGCTCCAACGGCTACGGTAAACATAATAGAGAACTGGGAAGTCAAAGAGAAAAGAAAGGTCGAGATACCCGAGGAAATAGTTGGAATCATAGAATGCGCGAATCCAAACTGCATAACTCACTACGAAGAAGTAAAGCCGAGGTTCAAGGTGATCTCAAAGAAGCCGCTCAAGCTAAGGTGCCACTACTGTGAGAGGACGATGGAAGAGGACATCGTGCTAAAACACCTGCTGTGATGGTCAAAATGATCATTAAAGGGGAAATACTCTCAAAGAGCTTCAAGGGGAATGGCTACATAGTAATCAAGGACGGGCTAATCAAGAGCGTCGGGCGGGAAAAGCCGAAGGGAAGCGTCGATATCGATGCAGAGGATAAGCTTGTTATTCCAGGTTTAATAGATATGCACGCTCATTTCAGGGAACCGGGATACGAGCATAGGGAGACAATAGAAACCGGTTCAAAGGCTGCCGCTCATGGGGGCGTCACAACCGTCGTCCTCATGCCAAACACGAATCCAGCGTTGGATAACCTCGAGACGATAAAGTACGTGAAAAAGAGGGCAGAGGAGATAGGGCTCGTTGACGTTCTCATAGCTGGAGCCATTACAAAGGGCAGAAAGGGGAAAGAGCTCACGAATTTCAAAAAGCTTGCAGAGTACGTTGTGGGATTTAGTGACGATGGAACAACACCTCAAAGCTTCAAAATATTTTTGGAGGCCGCAAAGCTGGCAAAAAGTGTAAACAAGCCGATTTTAGACCACGCGGAGATAGAAGAGCTATCCGGAGGAAGCATGAGGGAAGGGAACTTCTCAAGGCTTTACGGCATAAGCGGGATTCCAGATGTGGCTGAATCAATAGCCGTTGCAAGGGATGTGGAGGTGGCAAGGTACACTGCCGCTCACATCCACATCCAGCACCTCTCAACAAAGGCCTCCGTGGAGATAGTTAGGGAAGGGAAGAAGAGAGGAATTCCGGTGTCGGCTGAAGTTACCCATCACCATCTCATTTTTAAGGACGAAGACCTGAAAGACCGCTCTCCATTTAAAAAAGTCAACCCTCCCCTGCCGAGGGAAGAAGACCAGGAAGAGCTCATAAAAGGGCTCCTCGATGGCACGATAGAGGTAATAGCCAGCGACCATGCGCCATACTCCCTTGAGGAAAAGAGCGTGGACATTGAAAAAGCCCCCTTTGGGATAAGCGGCATTGAGACCCTGCTTTCCTCTTTGATTTTGATATCGAAGAGGCACGAGATTCCTTTTGAGGTTCTTCTGGAAAAGGTCACCTGCAATCCGGCAAAGCTGCTTAACCTTCCATTAAAAGGGGACATAAAACCGGGATACAAGGCGGATATAGTTATCCTAGACCCGGACAAAGAGTGGAGGGTTACGGAGAAAAGCCTGTTCTCAAAGGGCAAGAACACTCCTTTCCTCGGGAAAAGACTCCCTGGAGTAGTTGAGATGACTCTCAAAGAGGGCAAAATACTATACCGGGGGGATTAAGTTGATTGAAGCGGAGCTTGTAGAAAAGAAAATAGCAAGGGATTACGGTTTCTTTAAGTTTAAGCTTCAAGAAGAGCTGGAGAAACCCGATGCAGGACAGTTCGTAATGCTAAAAGCCTCTGACGAGCCAATTCTCGCAAAACCATTCTCCATCTATTCCTACAAAAACAGAGAGCTCACCCTTTTTATAAAGCGCGTTGGGAGGCTAACTGGAAAAATATTCTCCAGCCCCATAGGAGGAGTGTTCTATGTAAGGGGACCCTATGGAGTGCCCTACATTGAAAAAATCAGCAAAGATAAAAAATACATCCTTATTGGAGGGGGAAGCGGAATAGCACCTTTGAACTTCTTTTCAGAGCTTTATCCAAGGCTCGTTTACAAAAAGCTCTACGGGTTTAGGGAGAAATATATAAGGGAGCTTTTCGAAGATGAGGATCAGCAAAACCTTGTAATAGAGGAAGAAAGTGGAAAGACCGTTGTAGATGTGCTAATGGAAGTCTATTCAGAAGAGTTCGGGATTCTAGCGTGCGGTCCAGTTCCAATGTTGAAAAACCTTCCCTCAGGTTCATACGTCTCCCTTGAGGCCATAATGGGGTGTGGAATAGGAGCTTGCAAAAGCTGCGCCGTAAAGACAAAGGAGGGCATTAAAACGGTTTGTAAAGACGGCCCACTCTTTAGGAAGGAGGAGGTACTATGGGAGTGGATTTAAGCGTCGAGAGGTTTGGAATAAAGTTTGAGAATCCGCTAATCCTCGCCTCTGGACCGGCGGGATTCGGTTTTGAGCTTCTGCAGTATTTAGATCTCTCAAAGGTGGGCGCAATAACCCTGAAAACCGTCACGTTAAATCCCAGAGAAGGGAATGCTCCTCCGAGGCTCGTTGATACACACGGAGGGATAATAAACTCCATAGGCCTCCAAAATCCCGGCATTGGGGAATTTATTAACAGTATTGCCCCAAGGCTTAAAGAGATCAAGACAATCAAGATTGGAAGCATCGCGGGATTCAGCGTAGAGGAATGGAAGGTTCTGGGAGAAGAGATGGACAAAATAAAAGAAATAAAGGCAATCGAGCTCGATCTTTCGTGCCCCAATGTAAAAGGAAAGAAGATGTGGGCCAAAGATGAGAAGCTCACCCAAGAAGCGATAAAAGCCGTAAGGGAATCAACAGACAAGCCAATAATTGCCAAACTTGCACCGGATGTTACCGGTATAGTGGGAATAGCAAAGAAAGCTGTAGAGGCGGGAGCCGATGGTCTGAGCATTGGGAACACGATAGAGGCTATGCGAATAAACATCGAAACCGGATTGCCCGTTCTCAAACTCAAAACCGGCGGCTTGAGTGGTCCAGCTATAAAGCCCATTACACTCGCAAGGGTCTTTAAAGTGGCCGAAGCTTTAGATGTCCCTATTATAGGAATTGGGGGAGTTATGAACTGGAAAGATGCTTTAGAGTATGCGATGGCAGGTGCATCGCTTATTGGAATAGGCACTGCCCTCATGATAAATCCCCAGTCTCCGCTCGAAATTTTAGAGGGCATTGAACGCTTCCTCAGGCAAAAGGGAATTGAGAGGTTTGAGGATATAGTCGGAATAGCTCACCGAGGTGGGTTCCGATGTTTATCAAAAAATACAGGAAAGCGAGGGATAAGAACGCTTCAATATTGGTAGTCGGTCTTGACAGCGACGTTGAAAGAATAAAGGGATTCGACAGCGTGCTGGAATTCAATGAGCACATTGTAAAAGAAACGGCTGACTTGGTTTGCGGGTATAAAATAAACATCGCGTTCTACGAGAAGCTCGGCTGGAAAGGATACAAGGAGCTCGAAGAGACGATAGAACTCATAAAAAACGAAACGGATTTGCCGATAATACTCGATGCCAAAAGAGGTGACATAGGGAACACCGCAAGGGCTTATGCTGAGGCGTATTTCGATAGGCTTGGAGTGGACTCGGTGACCGTTAATCCCTACATGGGGAGGGACTCAATAATCCCGTTTTTAGAGAAAGGACATGCGTTTATTCTGCTTCTAACGAGCAACAAATCCATTGGAGACGTTGAACTTCACGTCTATCCAAAGGTTCTTGAGCTCGCAAGAGAGCTGGAAAAGAGATACCCGAGCAAGGTAGGCATAGTGGTGGGGGCAACAAGAGAAGAATACGTAAGCGAAATCTCCAAAAGGAGCGGAGACCTTTCATGGCTAATTCCCGGCATTGGGGCTCAAGGAGGAAATCCAGAAATTCTCAGAGAATTGAAAGGGAAGGACGTTGTCGTCAACGTTTCAAGGGCCATCATATTTGCAGACAACGTGAGAAAAACGGCGGAGGAGTTTAGAGAGCTGCTTGCAAGGCAGTATTTCGATTAGATATACCCAAATTTTTCTAAAAGGTGCATAATTCCCTCCGCAGCACCTTCACCATAAGGCTTGCTCGTCACATAATCCGCTTTCTTTTTAAGAATCTCTGGAGCTTGAGCTACCGCAATCTTGTATCCCACGACTTCAAAAGCGTCAAGATCGTTTTCGCCATCTCCAATGTGAGCGACTTCCTTTGGGGTTATGCCCAAAATTTCGCACGCCTTCTTCAATCCTTCTCCCTTGTTTACGTGAGGCTGCTTTACGTGTATTGCGTATCCGCTATCAACCGCAACAAGATTTAAACCGAGTTCTCTTATAATCTCCCTAACGGCCTCAACGGGCACGGTTCTTTTTAGCACAAGTCCTGCTCTTCTCTCGCCGAATTTCATTGTGTCGCTCATCTCTGCTTGGGGATAGCGTTTTTTAAGTTCGCTCCACAAGATCATAGAATCTCCCATATCTCCAAGGAAAATTCTGTTGTTCTGCTTATCCCCTATAACACCTCCATCTTCAGCTATAAACGGCCCACTCGTCCCTATTAAGATGCTCGCAGTGTAAGCAAAGCATGCGCTGTTTCCGGTAACCAGCATAACGGGAAGTCCAACTTCTTCTGCTTTCCTAATTGCTTCAAGGGCTTTTTCATGAAGTTTTCTATCGGGATACGTTATCGTGCCGTCGATATCTACAGATATCGCCTTAATCTTCATCTTTCTCACCCTAATGGTCTTTCATGATTTCCCTCAAAAGGCTTGTGGCATAAACGCCCTTGGGCAAGAAAAATCGGAAGATAAGCCCCTCATCAAATGCCCTGTATTTGAACTTCTTGGGCTTTATTAGCAGTTCTCTCCTCCCACCAGGCTCTGCCAGGATTTTTAGGTGCTTCATTTTAAAATCTTCAAGCGTTATCCCTTCTTCTTCCAGCACTTCCCTCTCAATTCTGCCCATTTCCCCGTCGGCAAGCCGTGATGCAAATCCGAAAATTGGGCCCGTAACCATAGCTTCACCAGCTTTAATCTTTTCGTTCACAAACCTAAGAGTTCTTTCAGTAACTTTGAATGTCTTGCTTCTTATGGGAAGCCCATTCTTTACTTGACATACAATATCCCCCGGAAGGGCTTCATTGAGAGGCAGGCCTTCTTCAATTCTCCTTGAGAGCACTTTGTTGAAAAGATAAGACTGATAGGAGTGTATGAATATCCTCACTATCGGCCTTGGAAGGACTGCAAAGGCTTTTTTCCAGCTCCTTGTTTCCTTGTATTTGTATAGCATAGCTCTCTCGTATCTTAAAAAGTTGGGGAACTCTTCTAGAGCTTTTTCCACGTCCCCACTTTCCAAAAAGTTTTTCCTCGCTTCATCTCCCATCATTTCACCAGTGTACTCTCCCAAAAACTTAAACGCCGCTTCTTCGAACTTCCCCTTCAAGAGGAGCTTTCCTACCTCGTGGTTAATGACCCTTTTTTCTCCAAAACGCTGGTAGCCAAAATAATTTGGAAAACCTCCCTTGAGTTTCAATTCGGCCAAGATTTCTTTAGTACGCTGCAGAGCAGTCTCGGGATCAACGTCCCTCACAACTATCCGAAAGTAATTTCCAAGAAGCATACCAAGTTTTAGTCTTCTCCCATATCCCACGAACTTCAATGATATGTCTTGGATATTCAATGAATCAAGCCGGCTTTTTATTTCTTCCAGATTTTCCGTGCAGATGCTGATATACTGGTAAGTAACTGCATGCCTATCTTTAGTGCCTGCAAATCCAATGGATTTGTAATCTATGCCGACTCTCTTTGCTATCTCTTTTATAGCCGCCATTGTTTCCCAGTTTCGTTTCTTGAGGAGATATATTAAGCAGCTGTCCCCTTTAAAGACGCTCTTCGGAATTTTTTCCTTCACTATAAAGTCCTCTGGGTAAGTTTTAATCCTCCCACCTATCCCTGGGAGTGAGCTCAAATACTTGAACTGAGCAAAAAATTCCTTATAGTCCATTTTTACCACTCACAGGAGCTTTAAATTTCCAGTAACCTTATCAACAATCTCTTCCGGTGCGGGACCAATTGCAAGACACGTTATTGTTCCAGGTGGAATTTCCGTTAAACCCGCGTCTCTTATCAATGCTGTTGGAAGACCTAGCTTTTCTGCCTGAGCCTTTAGCTCAAAAAGTTTTTCTTCGCATTCCACTTTCACTACAACTTTCTTCTGTCCCTCATTAAACCATGCCTTAAACCATTCTGGTTTCTCTTTGTAAGCTTTGAAAGCCGCTGTAACTGCTCCATGGGCTACCTGAACTGCCAGTTTTCCTTTACTGAGCTTTAGATCAGTCCTAACTACCATGACCTGCTTATACTTGAACATCCTTCATCCCACAAATAACAAACAAAAAAGGTATATAAAAGTTAAAGGTTTAAGAAAAAGAGGTTAAGGTCGTGATTCCTCAGTAGCTTTTTCTTCGAGCTTCAATGATTCCTCTTTCTTAGGCAGTCCTCCAGGTCTTCTCTTCCTCTTTCCAAGCTCTTTAAGGACTTTTTCGTACTTTGATTTGAGATCCATATAGCTGTAAGCTAGGACTGCTGAAGCTATGAGGAATAAGACAGTTAAAATTGGCCACCAGTTAATGCCTTTTTCCGGAGGTAGGTAATAGGAGCTTATATCCTTGAGCTTCTCTGCAAGCAGTTCCCTTGTTTTGTTGTCCACTTTTGCCAGAGTCGAATTTACATATTCTGGGAGCTCCTCTGGGGATGGGTAGACTTTGACTTCCTTAATTTCCACTGCTGGCGGGAGGGAGTTAACAATCACAAGGTTTCCAAAATTCTCTTCATGCCAGTTGCCAAGTGGGTCTTGGTAAACCAGCATTGCACTTATTATGGCATTATCTGGCTTTAGAATCGCATACTCGCTTTCTAATGTTTTGGTTTCTCCTGCCTTCACATCCCCTACAAATAGTTCTGTCTCACCGTCAAGGCTATCTGGAAGGAGCAGTTTAATTGTAGCATTTTTTATGAATTCATATTCAGCGTCTTTGCCTTCAGCAGAGACTGTGAACTTAAGCTTCACGGTCTTCTCCTGAGTATGGACATATGTGCTCCAGGTTCCATTGAAAGCTTCTCCAACTAAAGAAAGCTTTGGTAGACCATAAACGATGATCTGATTGATTGTATTTGATTTTATAATTTTCTTTTCTCCAGCTTCGTTGTAATACTGGACGTTCACTGTATCGAGCTTATAGCTTCCTACTTGGGTTGGTTTCAGCGTGTAAACTAGAACGGGCATTTTTGTAAAAGCATCAAGCATTTTTAGGTTCCAAGTTCCAATGCCACTTCTCAACTCAAAGCCATCTGGTATGGGAGCGGCAACATTAACATCAAATGCCTTACCCTTCCCTTGGTTTTCAACGTTGACAAAGACTATAAGCTCGTCTCCACCGAGGAGAAGCTCAGTCGAGCTGACGCTTAGTTCAACTTTTATGTCTGCTTCCCTAATGATTGGCTGAACTTCGGAACCTTGTGGGGCATACAATCTAACCTTCGTACGATTGTAACTTAAATCGACACTGTTCGGGGGAATTTCTACTCTGATAGGTACCTGAGATAACTGATACCCCGAGCCCTCTTTTACGGTAAACGTCTTTATTGGCTTGTTGTCCTTGTCAAAGACGCTGAAACTCGAGTAATATCCAACAGAGTTAAGCCTTAGCTTGTAAGTAGTTTGATTGATGCTGAATGTTAGTATTTCCCCAACATAAAGGATATCGTTATAGATAAGTTCTGTAGGCTCAGCGCCGACTTGCTGAGATTGCTCTTCACTAACTTGCGCTCTCTTTACTTGAAGTGAAGTTGCCGCATATTCTGGAATCCATATATCAAAGCTAACCTCATCATTTTTTGTAGAACTCTTGAGGTTTAGGTAGACATAAGGATAGTACGAGATTGTTTTTCCTGAAATCTCGGTAAGCTTGTATGGGATGCCGTAGCCCTTGCCTTCCGTAATAGTCTGGGTAATTGTTTCATAAGGAAGGGTTATCTGGAATTTGGCACTGTCGTCATACGCTTCCACTACCTTTATCTTGATTTCTGGCAACCAAGAAGGCAATTGGTAAGTTTGTCCTTCACTTAGGGTTACGCTCTCCAGTTTTTTCAATGGGGATTCAAGTCTGAGGTACATCGTTTTTTCATCCGATTTTATCCAAGCAACTTTGACATAAAACATTGGATTGTCTTCAGTAGGAAATGGATAACTGTCTCCAACTCCAAGCACGGGAGTGGCACTTGGTTCACTTTCACCTTTTTCATAGATGTGAACGTTTACCTTAGTCCAAGAAGGATTAACATCCGCAAACTTGATTTCGTAGTTCCCAAAAATAACTGAATCCCCAAGACCAAGCTCTATTAGAGTTACTTGGGCAGTTGAGGGTACTGCTGATTTAACAAGTGGCACAACAGACAGAATTAATAATCCAATAATGAGGACCGCAACTTTTCTCATCGTTTCCTCCTCCAACAAATTTGTTTTCTAAAACCATAAAAAGATAAAATGGTATAAAGCTCTTATGGTTCTAACCGTCTCCTATCCCTTGGGAATAGGATAACTTCCCTGATATTGTTCAAGTTGAGCATCTGCTTGAGCAGTCTCTCTGCCCCGAGACCAAAGCCTCCATGAGGCGGCATGCCATAGCGGAATGCCTTAAGATAGAACTCAAAGCTCTCTACATTCAAGCCCTTTTCTGCAATTTGCGCCTTTAGTTTCTCATAACGGTGCTCCCTCTGTCCTCCGGAGGTTATCTCTACTCCCCTATACTCCAAGTCAAATGCCCTCGAGATTTCAGGCTTGTCATCGTATTTCATTATGTAGAATGGTTTTGCCTCACTTGGGTACTGGTAGATAAAGTACAGATCTTCATCGTAGGTCTCTTTTACGTACTGACCAAGGAGCTTTTCTCCTTCAGTATCGATGTCTTCTCCCCATGGGATTTCCTTTCCAAGATCTTTGAGTATCTCAAGGGCTTGAGTGTATGTTATCCTCCTAAAAGGCAGTTTTGGTTCCTCAAGCTCGAAGTTTAAAATCTCGAGTTCCTTTTCGTTGTGCTCTCTAATGTAGTTAATCGTATAAGCAACGAGCCTCTCAAGGAGCTGCATAACTTCTTCCTCGCTCTCTATAAAGGCCATTTCAGCATCAATGCTCCAAGCTTCATTTAAGTGTCTTGTTGTGTTATGTTCCTCCGCTCTAAAGATTGGGGCTATTTCAAACACTCTGTCCAGTCCAGAGGCCATCATAATTTGCTTGTAAAGCTGTGGAGATTGCGCCAAAAAGGCATCTCTTTCAAAATACTTTATTGGGAAAAGCTCTGTGCCTCCTTCAGTTGCTGTGGCTATTATCTTGGGTGTGTGGATTTCGATAAAACCTTCTTGGTAAAAGAAATCCCTTACTGCCCTAAAAACATTTGAGCGTATTTTGAATATTGCCAAGACCTCGGGTCTTCTTAAATCCATAAACCTATTGTCGAGCCTTGTGTCAAGCTCAGCCTTAACCTTCCCTGTAGGGTCTAATGGAAGAGGAGATTCAGCTTTTGCTAGGATTTCAATTTTTTCTGGAATAATTTCGAACCCAAGCTTGGCCTTTGGTGTAAAGTTAACGACACCTTCAACTGCGATTACGTCTTCGTTGTTGAGCGTTGGAATAATGCGGAAAATTTCTTCACTTACTTTCTTTTTTGGAGCTGTAATCTGCACTATACCTTCCCTATCCCTCAGCCAAACGAACTTTATTCCACCGAGATCTTTGACTTCATGAACCCATCCTGCAACTTTCACTTTTTTCCCATTTAACTCTTCAGTTATTTGGCTCGAATAATGGGTTCTATACATACCTAAACCTCCAATAAAATTAGAAGTCAGATGAAAGATATCTTGACATCAGTACCAGCTATCTTTGAAAGGATGTCTTCCAGAATCTCTTGTCTCTCGGGAAGCTTCTGCTTGTCTCTTCTCATCACGAGCACTTTGTAATACTGCCCCTGTGGGGAGTATACAATGTTAACTCCAAAGACCCCCGCAGGGTATAGAAGATCCGTTGCGAGTTTCTTGAGATCCTCGGTACTTTTGATTTCTCTGCCTTCAATAACTCTAACTCTCTTTCCGAGTTCTCTCATGAGGAGCTTAATGTTTTTGCCTCCCTTCCCGATAACGAGGGGAACGTTTCCCTCCCCGACCATTATCACAACTAGGTCTCCTGCCTCAACGGCTTTCTTAAACTCAATGTCAGCGTCACCCAAGAGTTTATAGAGCATTCTTGATATTTTAACATCAAGCTCAGAAATCACTCCCTCTTGGAGCTTCTTTTCATCTGCCGGGCACAAAATATCCTCCGTTTTTAGACATACCTCACAGATTGGCGCTTTCATTAGCCCACCTCCTAGTTATTTGCAAAAAATGAACATGAGCTAACACTCTTTTGCAGATATTATTTAAAAACCTTATCCCCTTACAAAAGAGCCAAAATCGTAAGAAAATTAAGGCAAATATCGGCTCCTTAGAGCGTTCCTTCAATCTCCTTGAGGAGTCTCTCGATAAACTCTTCAACAAATTTGTGCCTTCCTTCAGCTAATTCCTTCGCAGTTTTTGTGTACATTAAATCCTTGAGCTTTAATATTTTCTCTTCAAAGTGCTTTATAGAAGCGTCTATATCTCTTCCGTGCTCTCCCGAATACATGAAAACTCTCGCGACACCTATTGCCCCTATTGCATCAAGCTTATCTGCATCACTGAGGATCTTCGCCTCGAGCGTCTGGGGTTCTGGTGGCCTTGAGAAGCGGTGAGCTTCGATTGCATGAACTACTTCGTCGACTTTGGGATACTTGAGCGACATCAAAAACCTGCGAGCAATCTTTGCGCTCTCCTTTGCATGATCCTCAACAATCCCCTTATCTTCTAGAGGTCTAGCAATATCATGAAGCAACGCTGCCAAAGCCAAAACTTCCAAATCTGCTCCTTCTGCCTTTCCAATATGTAAACAGAGGTTGAAAACTCTTTTTACGTGGGAAAATCCATGTGTTCCTTCCCGTTCAAAGAAGTTTTTAGCCAGCTCTTCAGCCTTTTTAATCAGGTTTATACTCTCTTTGTCTTGTATGTATTCCTCGATGTTCATGCCACTTCACCCGATTTTATTTTCAACGATTGAATTAAGCATGGTTAAAAAGCTTTTATGGACTTCAAGAGGGATGCCATCAACGCTAAGCTCTGGTCTCTTGGTAATTCCATCTATAACTCCCGAAGAAACCAGGGCTTTCAAAACTTTCTCTTCTTCCTCAATCCAATCCTTTATCATGTTCTCCCCAAGTTCAACAGATACCTGAGCAATTAGTCCATAAGCACCCCAGTTAGACACTGCAGAGAGGATTAAAGCATCAACCTCAACAACGCTACCTATCTTTTCGCCAAATTTTATGTGCTTACAAACCAAGTCCCATATATTTCCCATACCTATTTCATTCCCACCGTCCCCAATTCCAATTGTGGGAATTCCAAGTTCTCTAGCTTTCAAAAACAGCTCATCAAATGGAGGTACTTCTATTTCTAGGGCGCTCATGGAGTAATACTTCCCGTCCTTGGCTCTGCCAGGTGTTTCGACGCTTACCAAAAGGGAATAGTTTTCTACCAAAGAGGCGTGAGCAAAGTCAATTTTGAAGTCTTTAAGAGCTTCTTGAATCTTTTTACACGTTAATATCTCAGCTTTTCCTCCTAATTTTTCAACGGTTCTGTAAAGTGCCAAGGCCCCAGGAGGGCCATCTGTTTCAGGTATCTGCATGGGAGGAATTGGAAAGCAGGAAACAATTAAAACTCTGTCAATGTTTTCCAAAAACAAAGAGGTAGCATTTTTTAGAAAGTCAAAGTTGCGTTTGCGGTATTCAAGATAAAGCCTAATGACGTTCCTTCCATAGAGATCGGTGTTTATTAGATGTGCTATCATACTTCATTCCTCGATTTCGTATGCTATTATCCTAACTTTCTTACCTTTTATTGTCTCCTTGAGAAGCCACCATAGCTCGGTTGGAATTTCTTGCCTGTGGGTCAACTTATCACCGCTTTCAAGCTCTACAGTTTTTTCTTCATATTTGATGAAGATCCCCTCTTTATTGAATACCTCCCTCATCTTAAACCCCCCAGGATTTTTCTTAACTGATAAAGGCCCCTAATTTCAAAATCTGCAAAGTTATAATCTTCCGATTCATCCCTATTTATCCATACTGCAAGCATTCCAACATTTTTTGCCCCATAAACATCTTGATAAAGATTATCCCCAATCATCATGGCGTCCTGTGGATCAACATTTAGTTTCTCACAGGCATATAAAAATATTTTAGGATCGGGCTTTACGGTCTTTACGTCGTCTCTAGTTACAACCACATCAAAGTACTTATCAAGCTTCGTTATTCTCAGCTTTAACTTCTGGTATTCTGGACCGCTGGTTATTACACCGAGCTTGTACCCTTCCTCTTTTAACCATTCCAGAGTCGGCTTCACGTCAGGGAAAACACGAATCTTGTGGGGATATGCCCTCAAGAGTTCCTCATATTTAAAATTCAGTCCAAAGCTCTCAAAAAAGAAGTTCCAGTCATGCCATTCGTAAGTGTTCCTTCTCTCAGAAAGCTCTCTAAGGAATTTTAATCGAGCGTCTCCTCTGGAAATTCCCAACTTTTTTGAAAGCATCTCATAAACCTGTGGAAGAAAAAGCATCACAAGCGGCATTTCACTTAAAAGTGTTTCATCTATGTCAAAAAAGATGGCTTCCATTTTACCACCTCTTGATTAACAACGAAAGGATTTCCACATTATTCTCTAACCCCTCCTCCATTTTTATTCCCCATATTATATCCTTTTCTTTCAAGAGCTTTTGAAACGTTTCGAGTATTTTGTGGGCATAGCTCAGAGGAACTTTTTCACCTACTAAGATGTTTACCAAGCCTTTGTCCCATATTCCCCAGTGCCAGTCGAAATCAATTTTCCTCAAAAGGCGGAGTATACCTATGTTGCTTCCTTTTATCATAGTGAAGAAATCAGCGTAATCAACGTTAACCAGCATTTGGTTTTCCAAGTAGTAGTGGAGTCTTGTAAACATTAACCCTATGCTCCTAGCGGCCATTTGGAATGCCGAGTCAAGGGAAGAAGAAGTGTATTCATCTAAAAACTCCCACAGCGAGTCATAAAAGATTGTATCAAAGTTCTCTGCCCACAGGGGTTTTTCTTCGTGAACAAGCTCCTTTTGAGGGGTGAGAATATACGCTAATTTAAGAGGTTTTTCCGGCAGGTATTCGAGAATAACCTGCATTATTTCAATATTTACGGGCTTATTTTCAAGTATAAACCACAAAATGGTATCTTCCGGAATGTTATAGAATAAATCCTTGAGATTCTGACGAAAAGAAGACTTTCCAAGCAAATAATAAGTTGGGTTTATTACCACCTTTGAAGCTCCTTCTATACCAATGTTTTGAACTACCTTGCCCCCGTTGTTCCCAATTCCAATAAAAATGTAAGGAAAAGAGGACATGTAAATCACTCTAAGGTTGCATGCTTTTTCCTCATATCCTTCTCGGTCTTTTGGAACGTTGCCATTAGCAGTGCTATGACGCCATCCAAAAACAGCATTGTTGAGTCTTCAAAGAGTGTACCCATTGGAGCAATCCACTTGTATTCAGTGAGCATTTGCCTTGCTATGTAATCCGTTGGAATGTCGGCTTTTGTTCTTCCCGGAATTTCTACCACAACGTCGGCAAGTTTTCCGAGGGTTGAGTCCTTATAGGAGGTTATAGCAACAACTTTTCCACCCTGCTTCTTTGCGATTTCAGCAGCATCTACTATCGTTCTTGTTTCACCGCTTCCACTGATTGCAATTAAGAGGTCACCCTCCTCAAAAGCGGGAGTAATTGTCTCACCAACGACGTAGACGTTAAAGTCAAGGTGCATTAGGCGCATTGCAAAGGCTTTTCCAACCAAACCGCTCCTTCCAGCACCGTAGATGAATATCTTGTTTGCACTTATCATTGAGTCTATCATTCCCCTGACTTGCTCAAGCTTTAAAGAGTCAGCGACCATGTTTATGTGTTCGGTAATATCCCTAATTGCTTTCCTTATTGTGACCATGTATTCACCCCAGAACAGATCAAGTATTTTTCTGGTAACTTCTTCAGGATCCTTTGCCTTTGTTATTGCACTACCAACGATTACAATGGTAGCCCCCGCTTCAATAACCTTTGGGATTGTCTCTAAATTTAAGCCTCCCGCTACAGCAACTGGGACTTTTACAGCTTTTACAACTTTTTCTAAATCCTCCAAGGGGTTCTTCCCTTGAGCTTGCTCATCTATACCTGTGTGGACTAAGATGTAGTGCACACCCATTTTTTCAAGTTCTTTGGCCCTCTTCACTTTGTCTTTAACGCCAATTAAATCGACCATTACTTTTATTCCGTACTTTCTCGCAACTGCTACGGCATCTTTTATTGTTTTGTCATCAGCAACTCCAAGGATTGAGACTACATCAGCACCATGCCTTGCTGCCATTTCAACTTCAAGAGCACCTGTGTCCATAGTTTTTAAATCTGCCACAATTTTCCTGTCTGGGAATCTTCTCTTCATGAGTTCTACTGCCCTCATACCTTCTTTCTTTATTAAAGGAGTCCCTACTTCAAGCCAATGAGCTCCACCACGAGCAGCTTTCTCTGCTATGGAAATCGCCTGCTCAATATCAGTTAAATCAAGCGCCACCTGCAAGATCATCTTGACTTACCTCCTCGGTGATATTCAAGTTAACATCAAATTGGGTGCTTTTAACTTTAACTCTTCTACGACTAGATGGCAATTAGCTATAAATTTAAAAGGGACGACTCGAAAATAGCCTTGGGGAGAAGAAATGGTTACATTTATTCCTTTCGGAGAGAAACCCAATAAAGAGGGAGTTATGTATACTATAGAGTTACTAAAAAGGAACAAACTAATAGATGATTTTATGATAGTTGAATCAAATAACGTGGAGCTGCTCGCAGATAGAGTGCCACTAGACAAATGCTATATTATCGGGGAACATCTGGCAACATATGGAATAATCAAAAGGATAAAGCCTCCCTCTATAATAAGCATTGACGCCCATACTGATTTAATGCATGATTACCTTGACCATGGTTCTTGGCTCGCTTATGCTCTGGAGGAGAAAGCAGTAAACCGTGCAGCAGTAGTTGGACCTGTGTTGATGATACCAACAACTGAAGGGACTAGTTTATGGACAAGAAGGGTTAAAATTTTTCCCGCACTTCCGAGGAGCAAGAGATCAAGAGGAAAGTGGAAAGCGTATAAAAGCCTAAAAACATCTCCGATAGAGGAAATAATCGCTACCATGCGGAGATATCTTGGAGAAGAAATTTACCTAACAGTTGACATGGACGTTTTAAAGCCAGAGTACAAAATCGCCAGATTCCAACATGGCGAACTTAGCCTAGAAGAGTTGTTGGGGCTTATAGAGGAGATCAAGAAAAACTTCAAAATAATAGCATGCGATATAGCGGAGATTTCAGACAGGATAAAAAGATCAAAACTTGGAAAAAAAGCTTTAATTGAGGTTTACACAGCACTCATGGGTGAGTAAAATGGCACTAAGCGACAGAGAAATTAGGGAAATAATAACCCCACTTCTCTTATCTGGGGCAAAAATGCTTGATAAACATTGTCCAAAATGCGGATCCCCTCTCTTTGAACTAAACGGAAGGGTTTTTTGTCCAATTTGCGAGCACAGAAAAAAAGAAGAAAGTACAGAATTAAAGAGTATTGAAGAAAGTTTACTGGAAAAGCTGAAGGTATTGGCAAATAACCTTCCCGACGACATAGATGAATTAAAAAAGCACTTAGAAGTTATGAAAATGATAGTAGAATTGTTGGAGAAATATAAGAAGATGGAGGAGATAAGATGAAGCACCTGAAAATTTTAAATGTTTTGACAAAAGAAATGACAACTGAAGAAATCGCAAAAGAGACTGGCATGAGTTTAGCTGAGACCAGAAGATTCTTACTCAGACTTCGGGAACAGGGAAAGGTTGAAAGCTTCGAGAGAGACGGAAAAATCTTTTGGAAGTTGAAAGAGAAAAGCAAAGAGGAGGAAGAGTTCAAGTATATCTAAACTTTCTCTGCTTTTTCCCAATATTCATTGAATTTTCCTTTAAAGAGCTCAACTACTCTGAAGTCTTTTATCCATACTTGGGTTTCGTAATTGAAGTACCTTGCTGCCAAATCTTCCAAAGCAAAGAACACTTCCTCGTCACATATTAGCATGGGGAGTTCTATCTTGTCAAGCACCTTAAGTTCGAGCTTTCCTTCTTTGTAGTAGTCCATTAGTTTTGATGTCTCAATCCTTGGAAGCATCTGTTTGGACACTATTATTTTTGCTTTAACTCCCCTATCGATGGCCTTTGTTATCTCCTCGTCAAGGTTTGCCGCAATGTAACCATTGTCCGCCAGCAGTATTTCTTTTTCAACTTCTTCAAACATCTCTTGAGTCTTGAGAGTCGAGTTCCTGATACCCCTGACTACCCATACTCTCTCGACACCATATTTAGGAACTTCAGTTTCTATTAGTGGGGTCATTAGTTCTAGGAGCTCTTCCTTAGCTTTTTTCTTGGCTTCAAGTTCTTCTTTGACTCTCTCTTGCCAGTCCTCAATAAACTTCTCAAGAACGTTTTTAGGATGTACTGGTCTGTACTTGTTAGCTTTTCCTGGCTGGCTTAGTGCAAAACCTTTCTTTTCCAAACTCCTCAAAACGTCGTAGGTTCTTGGAGCTGGCACTTCTGAAACGCTTGCAAGCTCTGCTGGTGTAAGAACTCCGAAGCCAACTAGTGCAACGTATGCCCTAGCCTCATATAAATTCAGTTCAAAATGTTCCTGCAAAAGTTCTACCATTCTTTCTTTCACCATTTTAATCACCTCTTATATTTGTAAAATAGCCAACAATCTATATAAATTTTTTCTTATTGGGTTTAGTTGCACTTTTTCTAATTGTAATTTTATTTTGACTGCATAAATATGCAATTTTGTTACTATTAGAGTAGTTAAGAATACACAACAGAACACGTAACATGAATTTATGTATAACTTTATTATAGCTTAGTGTGTTTAAACAAAGTGCACGCTTTACCTAGTCTTCACTTCCCAAAACTTTATAATGCTGTCGAACTCTCACCATCATGACGGCAACATGTACGCCGAAAATTATAAAAGATTTGAGCAAATTATAAATAGGTTGCGAGAGTTTGAAGGTGTTATCCTCGTGGAAGGAATGCGAGACGAGGTAGCTTTACGGAAATTGGGGGTCAGAACGGAGATAATCAAGCTCTCCCGCTTACCATTGGCGGAGATTGCCCTAATAGCCTCTCACTATCATGATGTCATGATATTAACAGATTTCGACAGAAAAGGTGAAGAACTTGCAAGAAAGCTAGTCCAATATTTGGAAGGGTATAAGTGCAGAGTAGATACAGAGACGCGAAGAGAGCTCAAGAAGATAGCAAAAAAGGACATTAAGGGCATTGAGGATCTGTACTCCCTTTACCTTCGTGTTAGGGATCTCCGTTTCTGACCCCCGAAAGGAGGGGTAAGGATTGAAAAGAAAAAAGGCCACAATCCATCAAATTTTGCTTGAGAAGCAAAGAATGTTAAAAAAGAAAGGAGTAGAAGGTGATAGCATGGCTGCAAAGGATGATTTTGGAACAACAAAATATGTAATTCACGCAGAATTCGAGGCCAACGGTATTGTGGAAAGGCCTGATGTTGTAGGTGCTATTTTTGGACAGACTGAAGGTTTGCTTGGAGATGATTTGGATTTAAGAGAACTTCAAAAAACTGGGAGAATAGGAAGAATCAAAGTTGAAGTTCACACAAGGGCTGGAAAAAGTTACGGAACAATAACAATTCCGTCCAGCTTAGACAGAGTTGAGACTGCAATATTAGCAGCTGCCTTAGAAACAATAGATAGAATAGGACCTTCAGAAGCCAGAATTAGAGTAATAAGAATCGAGGACGTCAGGGCAACGAAGAGGAAATACATCATAGAGAGAGCAAAGGAAATACTTGAAACCCTTATGGAAGAGGAAATTCCAGAAACACAGGAAATTACTGAGGAGGTCAAGAAGGAAGTAAGAGCCAAGGAGCTCATTGAATATGGTCCAGAGAAGCTTCCAGCTGGTCCGCATGTGCCATTCTCAGATTCAATAATTGTGGTTGAGGGCAGAGCGGACGTGCTTAATCTCTTAAAGCATGGAATCAAGAACGCCATAGCCGTTGAGGGAACATCCGTGCCAGAGACAATAATAAAACTCAGCAAAGAGAGAATCGTTACAGCTTTCACAGATGGAGATAGGGGAGGAGAGCTAATATTAAAGGAACTTCTCCAGGTGGCAGATATTGATTACGTGGCTAGAGCCCCAGAAGGAAAAGAAGTTGAAGAATTAACGAAGAAAGAAATCATAAAGGCACTAAGAAGCAAAGTTCCAGCAGAGCAAGTTATAAATGAGCTCTTTGCCAAAGGAAAGAGCTTTTACGAAATTGTTAAGGAGAGAGAACAACAAAGAGCCAGCCAGCAACAACCCGCAGAACCAAGACAAACAGAAAAGGCCGTTGAACCTCAAAAAGAAACCGTAAGAGAGACAAAAGTTGAAGTAAAGCCCCCAGCGAGGGAAGAAAAGTTTGTAAAGCCAATACAACCGCCCAAAGCTCCCGAACTAGAAGAATTCAAGGGATGGATTGAGAAAGTGAAAAAGGACTCCACAGCAATTCTCTTGGATGAGAACAAAAACGTGATTGCAGAAATACCAGTAAGAGACTTGCTTACCTCCCTAAACGACAAAGAAAACGTGCACGCAATAGTGTTTAACGGGATTATAACCCAGAGACTTATCGATATAGTAAGCGAGAAGGGAGTCAAATACTTAATAGGCGCAAGAAAAAGCAATGTTGTTAGAAGACCTATAGATCTTAAGATAATAACCTTTGCAGAATGAAATGCCTCTTCTTCTCTTTTTTATTTACATTCCATAACCAGTCATAACCAGAAATTGCTTTTTAAAATGAGTTTTTATAAAAAATAAAAAGAGTCACTTCTTGGCTCTCTGGAGCCTTGCCTCTTCAAAAGCCTTTGTCCATTTGAGTTTTCTCGGGTTCCTACCCATGAAGAAGTACCTTTCGCACTTCCTGGAGCAGAAGAAGTATACTCTTCCATCGTTTCTGACATACATCTTTCCAGTTCCCGGCTCGAATTCCTTTCCACAGTATGAACATACGTTCCATCTTGCCATTTACATCACCTTCTTGCCTTAATTTCTCTTGCTTCTCTTTCTGTCTCTCTAAGGATGACTATGTCACCAACCCTGACTGGACCCTTGACGTTTCTTCTAATAACTCTACCCTTGTCCATTCCTTCAAGAACGCGAACCTTTACTTGAGTAACCTCACCGGTAACTCCAGTTCTTCCTACAATCTCAATGACCTCTGCGGGATATCCCTCATCTGACATCTCTCACACCTCTAACCAAATTATAATAATGAAAGCTCGCTTATTTCAAATGATAGTAAGGAAAGGGGAGCTCACTTAGCGAGCTCCCTTACTTTCATTGCAATTTCTTCAACGAGTTCGCGAGCCTTTCCAGGCTCGATTATAGCAACGCTTGCGGCTGCGACTTCAATACCAGCAGCAGCTCCAAGTTCCTTCTTGCTTGGAACATAGATGTATGGTATTTCCTTCTCCTCACAGAGAGCTGGTAAGTGGGCAACGATCTCTTCTGGGTCAACATCCTCTGCAATTATTACAAGCTTTGCTTGTCCTCTCTCAACGGCTTTTGTTGTCTCGTTTGTACCTTTCCTAATTTTTCCGGTATCTCTTGCAATCTCAACTGCCTCGAGTGCTTTTTCCGCAAGCTCCTTTGGAACCTCAAACTTTACGTAACTTGGCTTCGCCATTTTACATCCCTCCAAACTTCATCGTTCATCGAGTCATCAAGTTAGGGAAGGATACTTGCTTTTTAAATCTTTCCTTCTTAAGAAAAGCAAAAAGAAGAAAAGTGGGGAAGTCACCCCTCATATATTATGTATTCCTTATCTGCTATAAACACTGGCTCGACTCTTATTCCCCTTATCTCTACTTTATCTCCGTATTCGCTCTTGAGTTTCTCTATATAAGGCTGCACAACTTTTGGAAGACTTGCCTGTCCTTTGAAGTAAACTTCCCTATTGGAGGTGCTTAGCCCACTTGCAATTTTTTCATAGTGGATTATATCCATATGGGGTTCAAACGCAGCCTTGGGGTCATCCCTACTCTCCCCCTGAGTCCTTACCAGGTATATAACTGTGGCCCTAAGGTAAAGGTCTAGCTTAGAGTAGTCCTTTCTGAACCCAGCTTTCAATTCAAGTTCTCCGCTTTGTCCATCATTCAACACTCTTATTGGGCTAACAATCTTACCGTTTACCTTGGGAGCTTCTGTAAGAGCTCCAACGGGACCTTTCTGGATAAGAACGAGCTGGTATTTTGTGGCGTTTGGTACTTTGAGTGTAACCTCTATTGGGGTCTCGTTTAGATAGTTGATGTTAACGTTTTGGGCTATGATTTGTTCACTTACGAGGTTATTCCCATCGTAAGCCCTGAGCTTTATAGTAGCGTTTTTAACGTCTCTTCCAAATGCAGATATGTAAAGCTTGGCCCTGTACTCTCCGGGAGTAAGCTTTGAAACTGATTTCCAGGTGTTGTTTTCATAAATCTCGATTTTATAAACCCCAAATGGGACGAATTCATAAGTTGCCAAATCTCCAGTGTTCTTTACGAGCCTAAAGTTGGAGAGTAGCTTTTGTGTAAAGTCTGCTTCAATGCTTACGGGAACACCAAATGCGAGCTTTAGGAAGTTGCTTGTTGCCACTTTATAATAAACAGCCATCGCATAGTTCGGGAATACATAAACCACATACGGAAAGTCTCCTTTTCCTTCAATAACTTCCCCGGTTTGTATAATTACCGTCTGTACGGGTTCTCCTTGCTGGTTGCCCACTGTTATTACTGCCTTTTTCTGGCCTTCTTGCTCCACTATATGGAGTTGAAGCCCGTAGGGGCTGTAGAAAGCGTTTTCTCCGATTTTTTGCGTAAATGGTAGTATCATGCCCCTGTTGTCTCTTTCCTCCCTTGTTATTACTCCACCAAGATAGCTTATAGCGTTAAACTTAGCCCAGTCTTGAATCCATGCAATAAAATAGTTGAGCTGCCAGCTTTCGAAATCAACTTCACTCTTTGTACCATCGTTTGCCAAAAAGCGTGCTATTATGTAGTCTCTATCCCTCGCGTGACCTCCATCCGCACTTGCCCTCCTATTTCCAAGGAGAGAGCTTTCAATCCAATAGCCGTAATCCCACCAAGAAGTAGCGGTATCGTATTCGTTCGTGTTCTCCCTAAGCCACTTGAGGGTTTCTTCCCAGCTTGGACTTACTGCCTCTCCGCTAACTTTCGCTGAATTGTAGGTAGTGTTTGCTCCCACTACAGGAATTGGGACAAACAAGATGATTAACAATAGAGCATAGAGGGCTTTTGTCGATGCCTTCTCCTGCATGTTTTCCACTATCTTAAACAGCTCTCCAATAAGAATTCCAAAAGTTAGCAAAACCGCTCCTGAAGCGAGGAATAGGAACCTTACTGCTGTCCACATAAGGTATATTGAGAGTCCGTAGAAGACCAAAATGAACAAGCTCTTCTCGTCCACATTGTTCTGCGTTAAAGCCCTTAAAAACCTAAATACAACTATTGCAATTCCAATAAGGGAGAGGAGGAATAGTGTTCCGTCGGTTCCTTTTATTGAATAGTACCTTTGAACATCGTCCCATTTCGTCTTTGCAAGCTCCTGAACAGTCTCGTAAACCTGAGTTGATTGATAGGCACCGCTCATGAGTGAGAATAGCTTTGGACCCACATAAAGGTAAGCCCCAGTAAAGCCTAAGAGCACTACAACTGCAACAACCGCGAATCTGTGGGTTTTGTCAGAGTAGTTGAGATATTTGCCGCCATAAAGCATTATTGCCGTGAGTAGCATCAAGCCGAGGAAAGCCTCAAAGGCGAACTTTATATGTCCCCCAACCTTCACGATTCCGCTCGGAGTCAATGCATAGCCGAGGAGCAGTATCGCCAAATACGCAGGGTAAAATTCCTTAACAAACCTCTTTACCTCATCAATCTTCCCAAAGACAAACGCCACAATTACATACACGCTCGCAAACCCCAAGAGCACCATGAGACCAAATGGGGAACCATTCCATACCGAAAGCATCGTAACTCCGGAGGCTACGAAGAGGGCTCCGAATACAGATTTCCTTTTGACATCTGTGGATTCGAGGTAATACAGCATGAACAGAACGGCATAGATAAAGAACATCAAAAACGGCCCATCACCTCTGGCGTTTCCTGAAAAGGTTCTTGTCCAGTGTGCTATTGAGAACATCATTGCTAAAGCTGCCCAAAGTCCTGCCCATTCTGAATGGAGTTTTTTCCCTAGGAAGTAGACCCCGATTATGCTGAAAAACCCAACAAGCGGTGGCCACATCTTGAATACCTGTATCATTTCCAGCCCAAACAGAGAGAGGAACTTGTAAAGCAATGCTGGAATTATGTATAAACCTAGAGGCTCCCCAATGAGAGCACCAAACGGGGCATCAGCTAAGGGATAATACTTGGGAAGCCATTCCTTTATTGCAAGCTTGTATATCTCAAAATGATAGAACGTATCGGGATCTATGAAGTATTTTGTCTCTCCCGTTACAGCTCTAATCTTGTAGCCGATAAAGGCAATAATCACCACAAGCACGGGAAAAACGTAAAGCTTGATCTTCGAAAAATCTAAAGAGGAAGATTTTTCGCCTTTAGTTTTTTCTTTAACCTTTGTTCCAACCATATCCAATCACCTCATTCAACGGTAACTGACTTTGCAAGATTTCTAGGTTTATCAGGGTCGTTACCCCTCAACACAGCCAAGTGATAAGCAAGTAATTGAAGCGGTACTATATACACGATAGGACTCAAAAGTTCATCTATTTTCGGCATCTTCAAAAAGATTTTGCTGACTTTTTCAAGCTCTTTGTTATCGCCCAAGCTTATTACAAGGCCTTTTCTTGCATTAACCTCTTGTATGTTGGATATCATCTTGTCAAATGTCTTTCCACTGGGAGCAATGGCAACAACAGGAACTCCTTCCTCAATAAGCGCTAGAGGACCATGCTTAAGTTCCCCAGCTGAAAGGCCCTCTGCATGAATGTAGCTTATTTCCTTAAGTTTCAAAGCTCCCTCCAGAGCTGTTGCCACGTTGATTCCCCTGCCTATGTAGAAGAAGTCTCTCTTATCTACCAGCTCTTCGGCGAGGGATTTTATCTTATTCTCATATCCAAGAACTGCCTCAATATATTTCGGAAGTTCCAAAAGTTCTCTTTCGAGCTTCTTAAGGTAGTCTTCATCAGCAGTGTGGAGTATTTTAGCCAACGCTATTGCAAGCATTGTTAGAACTGTGAGCTGAGTTGTGTACGTCTTGGTTGCCGCTACACCTATCTCTGGGCCGGCGTGGGTGTAAATTACGAGATTACTCAGCCTAGTGGCCATGCTTCCAACAACGTTGACAACGCTGAGAACTTTTGCACCCTTTCTTTTAGCTAATTTTATTGCCGCTAGCGTGTCAGCTGTCTCTCCGCTTTGTGTTATGGCAATCACGAGAGAGTCCTTATCGACTATGTCCTCAAACTCATACCTAAACTCACTCGCCTCCTCAACAAGCACAGTTTTGTTTGCCAGTCTCTGCAAGAGGTATTTCGCAACGATTCCAGCATAGTATGAAGTCCCCATAGCCACAACAAATATCTTTTCGTACTTTGCTATTTCTCTTGCTACCTGCTCTATTGTTTTCAAATTACCATAAATTGCTTCCTTTACCGCCTTCGGCTGTTCGTGGATCTCTTTAAGCATAAAGTGGGGATAACCTTGTTTTTCGGCCATTTCGAGAGTCCAATTAATCTCTTGGACTTCTTTTTTCTTTTCAGCTCCGGTCTTAAGGTCTTTCACTGTAAATGAGTTTTTACTAACCATCGCATATTCTCCGTCATCCAAAAACACGACCTTATTTGTGTAGGGCAAGAAAGCTGGAATATCTGAAGCAGCAAACATCTCTCCTTCTCCAACTCCAAGAACTAGGGGGCTCTCGTTTCTGACAAAGTACAGATGCTCCTTATCTTCGGTATACATTATTCCAAGGGCAAATGACCCCCTAAGCTTCAGCAACGCCTTGCGAAGGGCATCCTCAAAAGTTGGCGAGTCCTTCAAAAACTCTTCAAGTAGATGGGCTATTACCTCTGTATCTGTGTCGCTCTTGAATTTATGCCCCTTTTTCTCAAGCTCACTTCTAAGCTCGAGGTAATTCTCAATTATTCCATTATGAACAACCGCTATTTTTCCCGTGCAGTCGGTATGAGGATGAGCATTGATATCGTTAGGAATTCCATGGGTCGCCCACCTCGTATGACCGATACCTCTGTTGCCGGGCATTTCGTAAAGTTTGAGCTTCTCTTTAAGTTCATCAATCTTTCCGGCGCCTTTTTTTATGAAAAGCTCGCCTTCTTCCGTTACAATCCCAACTGAATCATACCCTCTGTATTCTAATCTTTTAAGACCTTCTACAAGGATTTTAGCGGCTTTTTTGTCTCCAATGTATCCTATTATACCGCACATTGTGGTGCCCCCTCTTTGTACTGTAAATCGTAATGGTCTAGCTAATTAATAAGGATTTCCATAAAACTGTTATCGCAATTGTTGCATCCTCACCCCATTTCACCTGTTTCTTTTGAGATGTTGTTCAAAACGATTTTTTTGGTTTTTAAAGTCCGCAACAGTATGCAAGCACCAGAGAAAAAGGTAACCACACAAAAGAAGTTTCCAAAAAATCTTATATATCCAATGCAACCTTAATATTTTGGGTGGGCCGATGGATAAAAAACTGGATGAATTCATAAATGGGTCAATCAAATTAAAGGACGAAAATAAAGGTAAGGCTTCCAAGAAAAAGAGACTTAAATCAACCAAATTAGACAGGTTTCTACCCGATGAACACATAAACTATTTTAAAGCCCTCCGCATTGGCTCAAAAAGAATTCAAAGGATAAAAATAGTTGAGATTCAGGACGACTAATCAAGAGGTTCCGCTATTATTGCTTTGTCTTTAAACTTGAAGAGATAGGCTCTTTTTTCTCCGCTCAGACCTTGTTCAATTCTCTTCCTAAACTTCCAGTAATCTTTGTCCGGGATTGAAATTTTTAGAGTAACCCTGCCGTATCCTTCCTTCTTTAGGAAGTCGTTTATCTTAACTGGGTGGAAACTAAGCACCTTCCTCACAATGTAGCGCCTCTTGAAGTACTCACTCTTAACTTCCTCATCACTCGTTGCAATAGTCCTACGCTTTTCTCGGAGGAGCATCCATAAGTTGCCTTTCACAGCATGGAAGAGCTCGTTTATTAGGTCTGCATAGTCCACGCTCTGCGGGATTTCATATAGATACTCCCTTACATCTTCACTCCATTCAACTATGTTCTCAAGACTCGGGTTGCTTTCAAGCCTAACTCCCTTGGGGAGCATAACTGCAGAACGCTCTGCTTTGGCCAATGGCTCAAAGTAAAAGGTTAGCCTGTTCAGTACTCCATAGAGATCTATGTACTCAAACTCCCCTTTCCATGGGACTCTTTCTCTCCTTATCTGGGGAGGAAGATCAAAGATAAAGGAATCTGTCCTATGCTTGTAAGCTTCATAAACTTCAAGCGGGCTCGGTAGGAGATCTTCGAGCCTTCTTTCAGGCATTTCTGGAGGCCTTGCCGGATCGGAGAATATTACATCAGCATCAACCTGCTCAACAACTTCTTTGCTCAAGCTGTCTCCGTGGATAAAGGTTATCTTGTCCTTAACTCCATATTTCTCCGCATTTTTCATGGCATAGAACAGCTTTCTCTCATCAATATCTATAGCATAAGCTTTTTCCGCATATTTTGCGAAGAATATGAGCTGAATTCCAACTCCACAGCTTACATCTGCTATGCTCTTTGGTTTAACCCTCTTCGCCCTGTACTCGGCAACAATCTCATGCGTGGCATACCTAAGTCCTTCTAAGTCCATCCATAGGTCAGTTCTCGAGAACTTGTCCTTTGCCCTAATCCTAGCTCTGGCTATCTCAATTATTTCATCCGCATTTTCCTTCGGGAGTCTCGCCCTTATCTTTCTCTCATCCAAACCTCGCCTTATCATCTCAACAGTTTGCTCAATAAACTCCTCCATCCTCTCACCGTTGTTCCATTTTCATTCAGTTTTTAAAGATTTATGGGAAATAATTTAAAGATGTCAGGGGAAATTTAGTGGGGGATGGCATGAACCTTAGAAAAAAGCTCTACTTTGTTGCAGTAGCTGCGATAATAATCGGAACCTTTTGGTATTCGTATGAGAAGGCTTCGAGTGCAGAGCTCTATGACTACATTGGAGATGAAGTATGGTACGTTCCAGCGGCGAGGAACGTTCTCCACAGGCTCGGAGTTGAGCTTCACTACGTAAACGATACAACAAACTCGGAGGGGGTAAACATAATTTCAAGCGGAACCACGATTAAAGGGTATGTAAAGGTTTCTGCTTTTGGGCTTGAGTTCACAAAGCCCTATACAAGAGACGTCAACCCGCAAACGCCGGCGATTCTCTCAAAACTGGGCATAAAGCTCGAGTTTATTCCTTTAAGCAAAACTCGGCCGTTAGATTTTGATGAAGCCAAGTTTAAAATCGAAAGGATAGCGAGAAAATACAACTACACCTACTACAAACCCTATTCCAATTTTGACGGAGTTTACTATGAAATTCCAAGGGAAAACATCGAGAAGTTTATAGAGGAAGTCAAAAGCATAGAGGGCGTTGAGATTGTAAAAGGGTTCCGCTATCCCGACAAAGAGAACATTCAAAACTACCTAAACACGGAACATCCATTTTTGGGGAAAGACATAATAATGCTGGGAATGCTGATAGAGGACAAACCCATCTTCTGGCGCCTGCCTGGATTGATAGAGCACGCCATAATAAACGTTCTTGTGTTCTTGGCTGCCTATAAAATCTCAAAGAGCTATCTTGCGGCGTTTATAGCGTTGATTTTCTCGGCTTTTGATCCCCTCTTATATGCCACTTCACTCGCTGCAATGCTCGATATACATGTGGCGTTCTTTACGGCGGTTTTTATGTATCTTCTGATTTCAGAGAAATACTACTCAAGCGGCCTTTCTATTGGCCTCGCAGCGGCTACAAAACTAAACGGTGCATTCCCCTATCCTGTTCTGCTTATAAAAAGCCTGAAGGATAAGATGAGAATAAAAGAGCTACTGCTCTCGGCATTCCTTTTACCATCAATTGGATTTTTGCTCCCGCAGATTATGATAATAAAGGCAATAGGGTTTTTCCCATGGCTCTCTGAGTTTATCGGAAGCTTCGGATGGCATCTCAGCTACAAAGGAGACCATCCTGCGAACTCGCCTTTCTGGGAATGGTTCATAAGTCTCAAGCCTTTCCCATTCCACTACAATCCCGACATCTTTGCAGCCACAGATCCAATTTTGATGCTCTCGATGGTTGTGTTTATATTCGCGATCCCTTACGCTGCACTGAAAAGAAGAAAGCTCCTAGTGCCGTTTGGAATATTCTGGAGCACAATAGCTTTTTACGCCCTCCAGTGGATCCTAGGTGGAAAAACCCAATTCAGCTTTTACGCGACTCCGTTAGTTCCTCCGGGCGCGGTAACTCTTGGAGTAATGGCATACGACATAATAAAATGGGAATACTTCGAAAGGTCTATTAAAATGTACTGGGAATGGATAAAGGGTATCTTAGGATGGATAAAAGAAACTGCCAAGAGAATTAAGGCTTCTTTAAGAAGTCCAAAATAGTGGGCTGACTTTTCTGTTTTTTCGTAACCTTCAACTTTTCTTCTATCTTTTTGAGGGTTTTCCAGCTTCTTCTAACTATTGGGGGAAACTCTCCGTGGACTTTGTAGTACTCTTCCAAAAACTTTCTCGTGATAGGATCACTTGGATATCCCGAACCTATTTCGCCGTAAACTTCCTTAAGCTCTTTTATCGCCCTATCGCGGGTAACCTTGGCAAGTATTGACGCAGCGGCTACTGGAATATACTTTGAGTCTGCCTTATGTTCGGCGATTATCTTTGGAGAGAAGGAAAGCTTTTCCCCTATTATATCCCCAAAGCGTTTCTCCTTGACATCCGCGGCATCTATGTAGAGCACATCAGGTTTGACTCTAAGGGAGTTTAACGCTTTGACAAAGTTTTCAATTTCGAATTCATTCATAGTCCCTTCCCTGCTGTCTATCTCCTCTGGGGAAAGCTGAAGGATGACATAATCGTCAACTATCTCTATGATATCCTCAAAAAGTTCTTCCCTTCTTTTTGGAGTTAATTTTTTTGAATCCCTAACGCCTAAGACTTCGAGCTCTGCTACGCGGGATTCATCGACAACA
The DNA here is from genome assembly GCF_024022995.1 of Thermococcus aggregans. Taxonomy (NCBI): domain Archaea; kingdom Methanobacteriati; phylum Methanobacteriota; class Thermococci; order Thermococcales; family Thermococcaceae; genus Thermococcus; species Thermococcus aggregans. Next base: position 104,796 of record NZ_CP099582.1, read on the forward strand.
ACTGCTGCAATTACAAGAGGCCCTATAACAGGCCCTCTGCCGGCCTCATCTATTCCTCCCAGCTTCATGTCACTACCTCCTTAAGACTAAGATGCCATAGACAGCTCCCAGCATTATAGTGGTTATTCCACTTGGCGGGATGGCTGTTAGATAAGCCAGCACTATCGAAAGTACCTGCACCGAGAGAGTTAAGCCCAAGCTTATCCCAAGAATTTTTCTCAAGTCGTTGCTGAGCATCATGGCTATTGTTCCGGGCAAAACGGCCACAACTTGCAGGGTTATCAGCCCAACGGTTCTAACTATCAAAGCACCGCTGGCTCCGACAATGACGTAAAGGAGGGCAAGATAAAACTTTGCATTGCCCGAATAGCTCTCAAGACCCTCTGCGTCAAAGATGACGTAAAGGAAGTCGCGGTAAAATGCAAGCATAAGGAAGAATATTAAAGCTCCCCCTAAAACCAAAAACATCAGGTCGTTAAGAGTTATTAGAAAAAGCTCTCCGGTTAAATAAGATACTATGCTCTGAGAGAGAGCAAAGTAAGGTCTACTCGCCATAACCTTGTACAGGACTCCAAATGCCAACACTGTGGAGCCCGCTATAAAGCTCGCTATGACCCCTATGGCAGTATCACTGCTGAATCCCCTATTTTCAAGGAGGGCTATCAAGATAACGACAAAGATAGTAACTATCAAAGCCATCCACGTAATCAAGGATAAGTTCCCAAAAATCAGCCCAAGTATCATCCCCAAGATAGCTCCAAAGAGCAGAGAGTGAAAAGTGGCGTGGGTAAGAAAGGCTAGGCCCTTCATAGTTATGAGAGGACTTAACATACCCAGCAGGACACTAACCATAATCCCACTCAAAAGGGCTCTAAGAAGGTACTCTGGGATCAAGTTCTATCCCTCCTATGGACGTGAACGTCTCCCGTAAAGCAGTACATCCTTTCTCCAACCTTAATCGCTTTGGATAAAGGCCCGTAAACTTGGGTAATTATCTCATCTCTTAAAACTTCCTCAGGAGTTCCAAAGGCTACAAGTCTCTTATTAATGAGCATTATCTTGTCTCCGATTTCCGTTAATGGATTCGGGTCGTGAGTTGTTATTATCATCGTTAACCCCATCTCACGCTTTATTTTTGCAAGAACTGAAACAACCTCCACTCTAGCACTTGGATCCAAAGCAGACAAAGGCTCATCCAAAAGAAGAAGCCGAGGTTTTGAAACGAGAGCTCTCGCCAGCAACACTCTCTGCTTCTGTCCACCGCTGAGCTCTACAAACCTTTTGTTTTTTAAATCTCCAAGACCCACGAATTCCAAAGCTTCTTCGGCTTCCTTCAATATTGGCTTTGGAATATTAAAGTGAATAAGACCCCTTTTATAGAGAGCCCCCATTGCGACTACTTCAATTGCTTTCAAAGGCACGCGTTCATTTAATGAATAACTTTGAGGAACATAGGAAATTAAATCTCTAACCTCAGTAGGAGGCTTTCCAAAAACAAGAAGCTTGCCCTTGTAAGATTTATGAAGTCCCGCAATAGTTTTGAGAAGAGTTGTCTTTCCCGCACCATTAGGCCCCAGCAAAAGGAGGGTCTCTCCGCTATCTAGCTTAAAGGTAACGTCTTCAACCGCCTTGTAGTTGTTGTAATAAATCGTCAAATTCTCAGCTACTATCAATTTCTCACCCACAATTAGGGTTACCTAAAAAATTTAAAAAGGTTGCGATTAAAGTCCGAAAGCTCCTTTAACCCCATTGATAACAAGCTGAACAGCCATTGAAGCCAATATAAGACCCATCATTCGTGTGATAAGCCTTATTCCCACTCTACCCAACCTTTGCTGCACCTTTTCTGCAGACCTAAGCACTAGGTAAACTGAAAAACTTGCCACAAAAATTGCAAGAATTACGGCCGCTTTTCCCGAATAATCGACGTTTTTCGCCATAGGTATCATTACCGCCGTTATAGAACCGAGACCGGAGATTAGAGGGATTGCTAAGGGGATTATGGCAATCTCACTCAAAGTTACGGCCTCTTCTTCCTCTTCGTGGCTTATCTTCACGGTTGATAGGTTACCGCTTAGCATTTCCATAGCCATCCTGAAGAGCAAAATCCCTCCTGCGATTGCAAAAGCATCTATTGTGGAACCAAAGAACTTGAATATCCACTCTCCTACGAGTGCAAAAGTTGTCAAGGTAATGAGGACAGCCACTGATGTTCTCTTTGCCAAGCTTATAATTCCTTCACGAGATTTGCATTGCTGGACAATAGAGAGAAACACTGGGACGGCACCAATAGGGTTCATTACTGCGAATAAAGTTCCAAACACATAAAGGAATGTTTTAAAGAACGAAATCATCTTCATTCACCAAAAATCTTCTCCAGCATCCACTTTTCATCAAACGGCATTAAATCCTCATACCCCTGGCCAACCCCAACAAAAAGTATCGGAGCGCCAATGGCATGTGCTATGCTCAATGCCGCACCGCCCCTTGCATCTGCATCGAGTTTCGTTAAGATAACGCCATCGATTTTGACAGCTTCATTGAACTGCCTCGCCTGTTCTATTATCGCATTCCCAGCAAGTGCATCCCCTACGAATATGACCAAATCTGGCTTTGTAACCCTGACTATTTTCTTCATTTCGTCCATGAGGTTTCTGTTCAGTTCGTTTCTTCCAGCAGTGTCAACCAAAACCACGTCAATGCCTCTTGCTTTTGCATGCTCTATGGCATCGTAAGCCACTGCAGCCGGGTCTGATTTGTAGCCATGTTTGATGACCTTAACACCAACCCTCTTAGCATGCTCCTCAATCTGCTCTATTGCCCCCGCTCTAAAGGTATCACTCGCAGCTATAACAACGCTTAAACCATTTTTCTTAAGCCAGTTGGCAAGTTTCGCTATTGTTGTTGTCTTTCCGCTTCCATTGAACCCTACAAAAACTATCACAAACGGCTTTTCTTTTTTTGATTTTATCATCTCAAGGAGATCTATGCGTTTTTCAGGCGTTAAAACTTCGAGAACGGCATCTCTAACGGCCTTTTCGACAATCTCCCTTTTGTTCGTACCTATTTTAACCTTTTGCCCAACGAGCTTCTGTTTTATTTTTTCTTTAAGTTCCTCCACAACCTCTAATGCCACATCTGCCTCCAAAAGCTCTAGCTCAAGATCCCAGAGTGCATTCTCGACGTCTTTTTCACTTATTTCAGTTTGGACAACTTTATCAACAAATGAGCTTAATTTCTCCTTAAGTTTTCCGAACATTCGTCCTCACCGGGGTTATGATTGCCGGACGAATTTATAAATATGAGCCTCAGCGATAGCTGGTGACATCACCCCTCAGTTCCGAAACCGTTCTTCATCGGCTATCACATCTTACACCTCTCCACTTAAGGACTTTTTGCTGGAAAGAAAATTATAAAAGCTAAACGACAGACCATAGAAAGGGAGGCAAATTGATCAGGGCTTTTGTGAATGGGAAAATATACCTATCTTTTAAACCGTTGAAAACCGCAGAAGCAATAGTGGTAGGCAATGAAAAAGTTATTTACACTGGAGATAGTGAAAAGGCTCGCAAAATCGCAGAGGAACTTGGAGGAGAAGTTGTAGACTTAAAGGGAAAAATCGTTATGCCGGGATTCATAGATTCCCATCTTCACCTAAGTTCTCTCGGGCAGTCTTTGAAAATGCTCAATCTAAAGGGAACAAAAAGCATAAAAGAGCTAAAGGAAAAGCTTAAGGAGTACGTCGGCAAAACGAATACAAGCTGGATTCTGGGCTTTGGATGGGATCAGGAGGAGCTTGGAAGGTATCCCACAAAAAAAGATTTAGACGAGGTTGTTAACGATAAACCGGTGCTCTTGTATAGGACTTGTTTCCACGTAGCCCTTTTGAACACGAAGGCTATAGAAATTGTAGGCTTAGAAGAAGGAGAAGATGCAGACCCCGAAACAGGGATAGTAAAAGAAAATGCCCTGGAAAAGGTAAGAGAGGCCATAAACGAAGCCCTAACGGTTGAAGATTACAAGCACTTTATCGAAGAAGGAGCAAAGTTCGTCCTTTCACAGGGAGTTACAAGTGTGGGATTCGTGAGCGTAAACAAGAAAAGCCTCAGAGCACTTTTAGAGCTGGACAAGGAAGGCAAGCTGCCTATTAGAGTGTTCGTATACCTAGATCCCTCCCTTCTCGAAGGGCTAAAAGATCTCAGCCTTACCAGAGGAGTTGGGAGTAAGAAAGTAAAGGTCATGGGGATAAAAGTTCTCGCCGATGGGAGCCTTGGGGCTCGGACAGCATGGCTTTCCGAACCATATGAAGACTCTCCTACTACCGGGCACCCCAACATAAGCAAAGAAGAGTTGAGAGAGATAGTTCGGGAGGCACACCAACTAGGTCTTCAGATGGCAGTCCACGCAATAGGCGATAAAACCACTGACATGATCCTAGACATTTACGAAGAGTTTAGTGCTGAAAGAAACCGCATAGAACATGCATCAATTCTAAGGGAAGACCAAATAAAAAGGATGAAAAGGCTTGGAGTTGTTGCTTCGGTTCAGCCAAGGTTTGTAATAAGCGATTGGTGGGCAGTGAAGAGGGTTGGAAAAAGGAGGGCAAAGTGGGTTTATCCCTTCAAGAGCATGCTTGAAGAGGGAATCACAATAGGTTTTGGCACGGATTCTCCAATAGAGCCGGTGAACCCGTGGGAAAGCGTCTATGCAGCGGTAACCCGGGGCAAATTTGAAGGCATTGAAACTTACGATTACACAAAAGACGAGTGCCTTTCCCTTGAAGAGAGCCTCCACAGCTATACCTACGGTTCTGCCTACATAATGCATGCTGAAGATGAACTTGGAACACTTGAAAAGGGCAAATTTGGAGACTTCATTATAGTTGATCAGGATCCGTTTGAAGTTAAAGAAGAAGAGCTAAAAGACATAAAAGTCCTTGAAGTCTATGTATCCGGTTCAAAGAATTATTAGTTCTCTTTCAGCGTTTGTAAGCCTTTTTCCTTTTTTCTCTACAACAACGTCGTCTTCTATTCTTACACCGCCCAAATTGGGGACGTAAATGCCGGGTTCGATGGTAAACGTCATGCCGTTTTCAAGAACTCTCTCGTTTGTTTGGCTTATATAAGGCTCTTCATGGATTTCCAGACCCAATCCATGTCCCGTTCTGTGGATGAAGTACTCCCCATAGCCTTTACTGGCTATGTAATTTCTTGCAGCCATGTCAACTTCTTTAGCTTTTATTCCTTCACGGACACTCTGGAAAGCCCTTTCTTGAGCTTCTTTAACGATCTCATAGATTTCCTTAAGCTTCTCGTTGGCATAGCCTATTGCCACAGTTCTTGTTATATCGGAGCAGTAACCCTTGTATCTTGCCCCAAAGTCGAGTATTACAAAGTCTCCACGCCTTATTTTCCTTTCACCGGGCGAATGATGGGGATTTGCGGCGTTTTTGCCAGAGGCAACTATTGGAGAAAAAGACACACCATCTGCTAGCTCCCTAATAAGGAACTCAATTTCCAACGCAACTTGCTTTTCGGTCTTTCCCACTAAGTCTCTGTTTATGATTTCATAAAAAACCTTATCTGCAATCTCAGCGGCCTTTTTCATCAGCCTTATTTCTTTTTCACCCTTACGCATTCGCATCTCTTTTGTAACTGCACTCAGAGGATAAAAGGTGTAACCCTCTAAAAGCTGCTCAATACGAATTAAGAAGCTTGCCCTCATTGTATCTTCAACCAAAATCCTGCCGCTTTTTAAGTTTAGGGAAGAAAGCACTCTTTCAAGAACCTCATAGGGATCCTCATCGTCCCCCCAGAACACTACGTTTTCCCATTCAACTTCATTTTCATAGAGCTTAGGGGCTATTAACACGCTCTCTCCATTTTTATTGACCACGAGAAGAAACAGCCTTTCTTCAGTTGCTTGAGGTGCCATTCCAGTTAAATAATAGAGATTGCTACCGGGAGTTATCAGTGCACCATCATACTCCTCGAGGGCTTCCAAGAACTTTTTCATTCTGTCCATGTGCAATCACCATATGAAACTTGCGGGCAAAATTTATAAGGCATTTCCCAAAAAGTTTCCTTGATGCCCCGGTGGCCCAGTCTGGATAGGGCGCGAGGCTGCGGACCTCGAGGTCCGGGGTTCAAATCCCCGCCGGGGCGCCAACAAAAATATCTTCTTACTTCCGTTGTTGTAATATAGACATCCGAAAATTTTTGCAATAGATGGTCGTAATGTACCTAATCAATGCCATTCCCTAGAGAATAAAATGACCAAAAATTTTTAAATAACACCAAGTGATTAAAATATAGAGTGCTTCTTTCGGAGAGCTTCAGAGAATTAAAAACAATATATTCTAACAGACCAAGGAGGTGAAAGAGATGATAGAAGACGCACTTATGCTCTATTTGATCAGCAATGCAAGAATCAACCAAGAAAAGAAAAAGAAACGAAAGCTCCTGCCCTTCTGATTCCTTATAGCTTCGAAAAGCTTAAATACCTCTTTTTAGTAAATTAAAGTTAGAAAAAGTGAGGAGGTGATAAAATGCCATACGTGGCAGTATTAGCAAATATCAACGGAAACTTCCCGGGACTTGTAAAAGCCCTTGGAAGAATCGAGGAGCTTAAGGAAGAAGGATACGAGATTGAAAAGTACTACATACTTGGAAACATCATTGGGCTGTTTCCCTATCCAAAGGAGGTTCTTGATGTTCTCGATGACCTAATCAAGAACAACAATGTAAAGATAATTCGTGGAGAGTTTGACCAGATAATAGCTATGAGCGACCCACATGCGGAGGGGCCAGAGTATATTGATGAACTTAACATTGAGCCCTACATAAAAGAGGCTTTAAAATACACATGGGAAAAGCTTGGCCACGAGGGAAGGGAGTTCATAAGAGACTTGCCGATATATCTTGTAGACAAAATCGGTGAAAACGACATATTTGGAGTCTATGGGAGCCCATTAAATCCATTCGAAGGTAAGGTTCTTCCAGACCAGCCCACTACGTACTATGAAGCCATTATGAGACCGGTAAAAGACTATGAACTCCTATTAGTATCATCTCCAAAACTTCCTGTAAATGCCATGACAAGGTACGGAAGGGTAGTGTGCCCAGGTAGCGTCGGATTTCCTCCCGGAAAGGAACACAAGGCAACTTTTGCCCTCATAAAGGTTGACAACCTGCACACAAAATTCGTAGAGGTTGACTACGACAAGAAGGTTATAGAGGATAAGATTAAAGCAGAAGGATTGCCAGAAGAGCTCATCAAAATCCTCTACCACGGAAAAGTTTGATGAGATTTAGCATCTTCCCTATTTCTTTTCTGAAGAGCCACAAGTATATCATGAAAGCCAGTAGCAAAAGGCTTTTTGAAATAAATACAGTGGACTGCAACAGAATAGCTGCAACAAACTGAGCGTAACAGTCAAACGCTACTTTCAGCTTTTTGTTTGCCATGTAAAATGTCCCAATCAGTATTGAGAGGTATCCCAAGAATAGCCCCAAAACCGCCCCATATTCCTTAAAGGGCTCAATTAACAGCAACCAGGCAATTAAAGAAACGCTTGCCCCCAACAGAGTTATAACAGTTCCTTCTTTCACATATTTTGTTGAATTCAATGCCACTATACTGGGGTTGTATGCTATATAAGTTTCCACCGCTATTAGAGCCAAGTAGAACTCACTGCCCAGGCGAAACCCAAAGAGAATTGACAAAATCTCCCTGCCTACGAGTAAAAGAGAGAAAACAACCAAAGCTACTAGAAGAGAGAGTGTCTTTGTAGACTCTTCGGCAAGCCATTTTACGTACTCCATATCGTCTTTCCCGTATTTGTAAGAATACAACGGCATTATCGCCGATTGGAATACCTGCGGCAAGTAGGTTAGCAAAAATGCAGCCGAAAGAGAAGCTGAGACAATGCCGGCAACTTTAGGAGAAGCCAGCTTTTCACTTAGGAAATACGGCGCCTGAACAAGAAAAACTCCCGAGATTGTCCCAAGGAACGCAAAGCTGGAGTACTTCAAGAGAAGTTTGAATACATTAAGACTAGGTTTTCCAAACAATTTCTCCTTAAAAAGATATACAAATCCAAAAATAGCTACTCCAGAAAGAAGACCAATATAAGGAAGGTAGTAATTTTCCGAAAAGAATCCCCCAATAAACAGAATAAACGCCCCTAACATTGCATAAGCGTAGATCTCACCCCGATGAAGACCATAAATAAAGCTCCGAAACGTTAGCTGGAGCGCCCTCAAAACTGCTAAAATAGCCAGATAAAAGTTAAACGGGATCAAAGCTAAGCCAATGAAAGGAAAAGAAAACCCCAATACTGTCATGGACTTTATTTTTTCTATATCTCCCTTTCCCAAGAACTCGGAGGCGTACTTCCCCAAAGCCACAGCAAAAAAACTTAACGGAACAGCCAGTAAAAATGCCTGCGATATTAATGAATTTACCTTTCCTAAAACTTCTACGCCGAATCTCCTTGAAATAACTATGCTGTAAATAAACCTGCTGAGGCCAAAAAGTGCCAAAGCCACGATACTCGCTATTGAGTGTCTTAGCATTACTTTTTTCTCGTAACTCATGAAAGAAAATAAATAACGCAGGATTTAACCTTTGCGGAATCCCAGATAAAAGCCTGCAACAAATGCCCCTGTTCCGGGTAAAATCCCCTCCACTTTATCTGCAAGCGTTAAAGTCGAGGTAGTTGCGCTTTCTGCAAGGTTAAAGAGGGCATCAGTGTTTATCGTTATAACTCCCTTCTGCTGGAGCCAGAATAGACTCAATACATATGCGCCTATCAATGTGAGCACTATTTTTATGAACTTCTTAAGCGCATAACCAGTTATAAAGCCGACAACAGCTCCAATCCCCATATCACCCACTATCCCACTAACTTCAAAGTTCATTATACCTCACCGGTTGTATTTTTAGGTTTCCCTCATTAAAACACTTTTGTTTTCGACTTTTATAACGACAAAATGTTTAAATTGTATGAAAACAAGTATTTATAAGGCATAAAAGTTTTAAAATCAGATAATATGTATCATCGAGGGTGATATATATGACAACTCCTATGGAGAGACTTAAGGAAAAGATGACAAAAGAAGTTCTGTGGATTTACATACTGAGACTGCTAAAGGATAGGCCCATGTACGCATACGAGCTCAAAAAGGAGATAAGGGAGAGATTTGGGTTTGAACCTGCTACAGTGAGTAGCTATGTGGTGCTCTACAAGCTTGAACACGATGGATATGTCACCTCAGAATGGCAGGAAAGCGAAACTGGAAAGCCCTCAAGGAAATATTACAAACTCACAAAAAAGGGAGAAAAACTCCTTGAGGATGGAATAAAATTTATAGAAGAAACATTAAACAAGCTTAAGTAACTCTAACGTCCTGCTCCTCCTCTTGGCTCCTTAGCTTTTGGCCTCAATCCCTTGTATCCGCACTTTCTGCACTTCTCTGCTTTCCATGGGTTGGTAGCACCGCACCTCATACATATATACTTCCTAAATATTCTTGCCTCTGCTTCAGGGAACCTCGCCATTTTAATCCCTCCATGATCTTGACTGTGTTCACTTACAAGCATTTCTTTTTAAGCTTTACCTTTTTTTATCCTTAATACCGAAAGCTTTTTAATCGAACTTTGCTCTTTCACTTATGAGCGGGGGTGCCCGAGCCTGGCCAAAGGGGCCGGACTTAAGATCCGGTGCCGTAGGGCTGCGCGGGTTCGAATCCCGTCCCCCGCACCATTCCTTCAAAAGCAACCTTCTTTTTAGGAAACCTTAGAGAAGCAATCAACACTTCTCAGGTTATTATGTTAGTAACTTGCTACTTTGATACCCCTACTACAAATACAGCAACTTCTCAAGAATCATTTCATTCTACATCGGTGTTCAGTAAACAATAAACTTATCAGAATCCAGATATTTATTCTTAGTGCAAGACAAATATTTGGAGTAGTTAGTGAGGTGAGTTAAGTGGGATACATCGTTATTAAGAATGGTAGCAAAGTTGAAATAATTGGAGAAGGCGATTTTTCAACTGACAAAGATGAAAAGTACCTGCATACCCTTGTTGAGAAGAATCCACAGATAATTTTGAAAGAAATTACAGAAAATGACGTAGTTACATTGGCTAGTCATTTAAAACTACCAAGTGGTGGTGAGCTCGATTTATTATTAGTAGATTCTGCCGGAAATCTGATTTTAGTAGAGCTAAAAAAAGGAAAGGGACACAGAGAGGCTATTGCTCAATTGTTAGACTATGCTTCTGATTTGCAACAAATGAGTGAAAGTGAACTGTTCAGCTCCGCAAACGTAAAATTCCAATCTATAGAGGAAATATACAGACATTTCTATGCAAATGATGAGGAATTTAGTTATGATGATTTCAAAAGAAACTTTTTGGAATCCCTCACGAATCCCAATAAAATTCAACTCTTATTGGTCTCTTATACCATTGGTGATGACACTCTAAGGCTTGCGGGGTGGCTTAGGAAGTTTGGAATAAAGATTCTCTGTGTGGAATTTGATTACTTCAAAAGTGAAAACAAAGAAATCTTTGTTCCAAAATTACGTGGTAGTATGGAAGAGACCGAAAGAATTGAGAGAAAAACAGAAACTCAAGAAAAATACTTGAGATTTTTTTCAGAGATCCTCTCAAGCTTCAAAGAGAGAAAACCTGGAGTAACTGAAAGAAGGGCAACTACTGACAGCTGGCTACAGATACCTGCTGGCTTTAGTTCGGTTCATTTCGAGTGGCTTTTCCGAGGAAGAGAACCAAATAAGATATTGGAAGTTGGCTTACACTTTGAAGACAAGAAAGAGGACTTTAACCAAATGCTACTTGATTATTTCAAATCAAAAGAAAGCGTTCTCAAAAAAGAGTTAGAAGCGGAAGATTTAAAATTTGGGAAGCTTGGGAGTAAATGGAGAAAAATTTACGTCGAAAAAATTGTTGGCAGTCTGGACAAAGCTTTAGAAAGTGATGAAATAAAAGAGTGGGCTGTAAGAATGATGATAAAATTTTATGAAATTTTCAAGGAGAGTGGAGAAATAGAAAAAGCCATACAAGCAGTAAGGGAAACATAAGCACTTGTAGCAATCTTGGGCTAATTTTTTGCCCACGCAGTATTAATCAGCATTGAAGCTCAAGAGCTCCAGAATTCCTTAACTAAATAAAAAAGAGGAGTTAAAGCTTCCTCAAACTTGGGAACCAGACTTTTTTGCCTTTTTTCTCTTTCTCTTCGTCCCATTCGTGAAGGATTTTGACGGCTTCGCTTGCAACCAAAGCCGCTTCTTTTTCCCCGGCTTTTCCAAACTCATTTGTGATTCTATTCGCAAAGACCGCACAGACACAGCCGGCCCTGAGACCATAAATGTTCGCCAGAGTGTACAGTGTTGCAGCTTCCATCTCAAAGTTCGTAACTTTAGCCTGCCTTAGATCGTCTATAAGGTTCTTTGCAAAGCTTGGGAAGTAGCCGTTTAGACCAGGCCTCGCTTGGCCTACGTAGAAGCTATCTGTGGAAGCTGTTATTCCCAGGTGGTATTTAACTCCCAAGGTCTCTGCGGCTTCAATTAAAGCTAGAGTAACCTCAATATCTGCACTTGCAGGGTACTCAACTCTTACATACTGTTTTGACGTTCCCTCAAGTCTAACGGCCGCTTTCGCTATTATCAAGTCCCCAATTTCAATTCCGGGCTGGATTGCTCCTGTTGAACCGACCCTAATAAACGTGTCAGCACCTATTGCTGCCAATTCTTCTATCGCTATTGCCGTTGAAGGCCCACCTATCCCCGTAGATGTAACGCTTATGGGAACTCCCTTGTATTTGCCGGTGTGAGTCCTATACTCTCTGTGAAATGCTATCTCCCTTGCTTCGTCCCATAGGGAGCTTATCTTAGGGACTCTCTCGGGATCACCCGGGAGAAGAACATACCTAGCAACATCACCGGGCTTACAGGCTATGTGGTATTGATACCCCTCTTCCGTTTGGGGTCTATCAGCAGGCATGAACTTCTTCATTTCCCTCACCTCTACACGGATTTTGAAAAGGGATATATAAATAAAACCCTTACTCTAGAAAGGGGAGAGAACATGTTAAAATGTCTAAAATGTGGAAAAACTCATAGGGGCTTCAAAATTATGTGCGAATGCGGAGGAATCCTTGAATACATCGATGAGAAGAGTGGCAACTTCAACAGTTTGCTGAAAAGGCAATTCTTGGATATAAGGAGATACCTTAACTTTCTGCCCGCGAAAGAGGAATTTTTACCAAAATTGACACCCCCAGTGACCCCAATAGTGGAGAGAGAAATTAAGGGTGTCAAGGTTTTCTTTAAGCTTGATTATCTAATGCCCAGCGGCTCTTTTAAGGACAGGGGCACCTATATTACCATTGCAAAGCTGAAAGAAGAAGGGATAAGAGAAGTAACACTTGATTCCTCAGGAAATGCCGCATTAAGCTTAGCGCTGTTTGCAAAGAGCGAGGGCATAAAAGCCCACCTTTTCATTCCAGAACACACAAGCGAAGGAAAAAAGAGACTCCTCAAGCTACTGGGAGCAGAAGTTCATGAAATCGAAGGCTCAAGAATGGAAGTGCACGAAAGGGCAAAGAATTACCAAGGAGGAGTCTACATCTCGCATTGGTACAACCCCTATTTTATCGAGGGCACAAAAACAGTCGCTTACGAGGTTTATGAGCAGGTAGGGAGTTTAGACTATGCGTTAGCACCAACAGGGAGCGGAACTATGTTTTTGGGCATCTACAAAGGCTTCAAAGATTTAGAAAAGCTCGAAAAAGTAGGAATCCCCAAGATGGTTGCAGTTCAAGGGAAGGGATATGAAAGCTTATGCAAGAGGAGTGCTGAGAAAAGCCAGCTGGCGGAAGGAATAGCTATTCCCAACCCTCCAAGGAGGGAGCAAATGACTGAGGTGCTAAAGAATACAAAGGGAACATGCGTCTCCGTAGGCGACGAGGAAATAAAAAATGCTCTTGAAGAGCTACTATCTATGGGATTCCTCGTTGAGCCAACTTCAGCGGTTACTTATGCAGGGTTTAAAGCGCTTTTAGAAAAGGAGTATTTCGAGAGAGGTTCGAGAGTGCTAATACCCCTCACCGGCTCGGGATTAAAGAACATTTAATGGAGCCGGGAGGGGGATTTGAACCCCCGTAAAGCGGATCTGCAGTCCGCCGCCTCACCTCTAGGCTATCCCGGCATTTTACCCGAAGAAAATATTTTGGCGCCGCGGCGGGGATTTGAACCCCGGAGGGACAACGCCCACCGGCTTAGCAGGCCGGCGCCCTACCAGGCTAGGCTACCGCGGCATGTCCAACATTAAGGAGTTAAGGAGGGTATTTAAATCTTTCGCAAAAGGCAACGATATTGTCGAGAAACCTGGGCATTGCCTTTTCAGGTATCCAGCCATATTACCACATGAGTCTCAAACTGGTACGAACTTCAATTGAACAGAAACTTATAGAATTGCGGCCATAAATGTTGGAGTCTATTATTCGCGCGTTGATTCTGATTGAGCGGTTTTTAAGACTACAAAACGGGAAAATTCGTCCTATATGTTGTTATGTTGTTAAGAGAAAAATAAATTAAAAGAGCAACTTGACGAAACAGGAAGCTCTATCAGTCAGACAGGTGGTTCGCTCCCGATCAGATAGTGCCTTCTTCCTTGAACTTAGTTCCTATTGCGTCAGCAGCATTCAATGCGTTTATAACCATCTCCTTGGTAACTTTGAATGGCTCGTTGTGGATTGTTTCGCCTGGTGCCGTAGCCTTTTCAGCTACAATCTCGAGGTCGTCCTCTGATACATTTATTTCTTCTAGGGTCATTGGGAGACCAACTGCCTTGTAGAAGCTCAGCAGCTCCAATATAACTTCTTTTGGCTGGTTCTCCAGAACGAGCTGAGTCAAGGTACCTATAGCTACAAGCTGTCCATGTGCACCGCGCACATGAGGTGCCGCTGTCAGTCCGTTGTGAATTGCATGTGCAGCAGCCAATCCTCCGGATTCGAAACCGAGACCACTCAGCAGGGTGTTCGCTTCTATAATCATCTCCAATGCGGGCGTGACTGCATTCCTCTCACATGCCAGTATTGCTTCGGTTCCATACTTAGTTAACAATTCCCAGCACAATCTTGCGAGTGTCAAGGCAGTGTGTGTTGGCAACGCACCCTCTCTAAGACAGTTCTTGGATCTGCTGGCATAAACCGCTTCAGCCTCAAATTTTGTTGATGAAGCATCTCCCATTCCATATACTAAGAATTTTACTGGTGCACGTGCTATTATCTCTGAGTCAACAATGACCAACGCCGGGTTGTATGGATAAAACTCGTATCTCTTAAAGACGTGGTTTTCGTCGTATACAACTGAAAGTGCACTACAGGGAGCATCTGTAGAAGCCACTGTGTTTATCAAAGCGACTTTAACGCCTAGTCTGTGGGCCACGAGTTTTGCCAAGTCCATAATTGACCCACCGCCGACGCCAATGACAAAATCACATTCGGCGGCCTTTGCCTCTTCTACCAGTCTGTCCGCAGCTTCGTCAGTACAGTATTTTTCCTTATTTGAGTATGCACCAACTTCACAGCCAGCTTCTGCTAGGGCAGTCCTTATTTGCTCTTCACACTGCTTTAATGAGGTCCTTCCTCCAATCAACAAAGCCCTCTTTCCACCAAGTAAGGGAATCCATCTGTGTAGTTTTTCTACGACTCTTGGACCCAGAACATACCTTGTTGGAGCTCCCAGAACTTTTGGTGTTTCATATATATTTTCCAAAGGCATACAGTACTACCCCCTTTAAGCGTATTTGAGTTTTCATAAACTAATTTTAAACGTTTCTTCATAGGAATTAACAAAATGACCAATGACAACTTGTAAAACAAGAGTTCAAGATGTTGTGTCAAAGTCATACTGACAAGTATCTATTCTGAAAAGCGCTTGGCAAAAAGTTTATAAGATGGTTGTGCCCAAACGTTGGTAAGGGAAATATGACCTTTGCCGAGAAGTTTGACGTTGTTATAATAGGTGCAGGCCCTGCAGGCCTTTTTGCGGCATATGAGCTTGCAGAAAAAAGCAATCTGAAAATTGCGATTTTTGACGAAGGCGGAGATATAGAGCAGAGAACATGCCCCATGGACGAACTCGGCCACTGCATTGGGTGCAAGCCCTGTCATATAATGAGCGGTGTAGGTGGCGCAGGTGGACTAAGTGATGGGACTATAAACTTAAGACCAGACATCGGAGGAGACCTAACAGAGCTTACAAAGGATGAAAACTATTCTTGGCAGCTCGTTTGGGAAGTTGACCAAATATTCCTAAAGCACGGTGCTCCCAAGGGCGTTTACAAGGGAAATGAAGACGAAATCAGGGAATGGGAAAGAAGAGCTGCCCAAGCCGGAGTGAAATTTATACCAATAATCCAACGCCATATTGGTTCAGACCACACAAAGGAAGTCATAAAGAGCATTAAAGACTATCTACAGTCCAAGGGAGTTAAGTTTATTCTATGGACAAAAGTTGAGGAATTTAACAAAGGAGAAATCAAGGCAAGAAGAGGAAAAGACGTATTTACAGTCAAGGCCAAGTACATAATAGTCGCCCCCGGCAGGGGAGGGGCAGAGTGGTTCCATGATGTTGCCCAAAAGATTGGACTAAAGGCCAGACACGGACCGATAGATGTGGGAGTTAGAGTGGAAGTGCCAGCGATAATAATGGAACCAATAACCAGAATAAACCATGATCCAAAGTTCCACATCTACACGGATACTTACGACGATTTCGTGAGAACCTTCTGTACAAACCCGAATGGTTTTGTTGTCGAAGAAAAATATGACGGTTATGTCGGCGTGAACGGCCATTCCATGAGGGATAAAAAGAGCAACAACACCAATTTTGCATTTTTAACCAGAATTGAGCTTACCGAGCCAGTTGAAGATACCACTGCATACGGCAGAAGCATAGCCCAACTTGCCACCACTATAGGCGGCGGAAGGCCAATACTTCAGAGGCTTGGCGACTTGAGGAGGGGGAGAAGAAGCACATGGAGCAGAATAAAGAAGAGCGACGTTGAGCCAACTTTAAAACATGTTACTCCCGGAGATATAGCAATGGCATTGCCTCATAGAGTCGTGACAAACATCATTGAAGGGCTTGAGAGGCTCGACAAGGTAATTCCCGGTGTTGCGAGCGATCATACGTTGCTCTACGCTCCAGAGATAAAATACTATGCCATGAGAGTTGAAGTTAACGATCTACTCGAGACCAGCATAGAGAACATATTCGCTGCAGGAGACGGAGCTGGGCTAAGTAGAGACATAGTTAATGCCGCTGCTACGGGCCTTTTGGCTGCAAGAGGAGTATTGATCAAAGAAGGATTATATACAGAGAGAGACTTTAAAAAGCCGGGCAATTGGAAGAAGACTGTTGAAAGCTTGGAGGCATAAAGGCAAAGACTTAAATTTGCCTCCCTTTTTCTGATTTTGGTGAGACTATGAAATGCAGGGTCTGCGGGGAGAAAGCATTTATAAAACTCCATTATCCAAAAATGTATCTTTGTGCTGATCACTTCGTGGAATATTTTGAGAGAAAGGTTAAGAGAACAATTGAAAGATACAAACTCCTAAAGCCGAATGAAAAAGTTCTTGTGGTCGTTAGCGGAGGAAAGGATTCAGCTGTTACCGCTTACGTCCTTAAAAAGCTCGGCTACAACGTGGAGTGCCTCCACATAAACCTCGGTATAGGTGAGTACTCAGAAAAAAGCGAGAGCTACGCTAAAAAGCAATGCGAACTTATAGGTGCACCGCTCCATATAGTTAGAGTCAAAGAGCTTTTGGGATGGGGAATTGGCGAAGTGAAGACTAGGAGACCAACATGCTCCTACTGTGGCCTTACAAAGCGCTACATTTTCAACAAATTTGCCCATGACAATGGATTCGACGTTATAGCAACGGGACACAATTTGGACGACGAGGCAAGCTTTATATTTTCCAACCTCATGAACTGGAACACTGAGTACCTTGCAAAGCAGGGGCCGCTTTTACCCGGGGAAGGAAAATTCGTAAGAAAAGTCAAGCCCCTCTACGAGCTTACCGAGAGAGAAGTGGTGGCCTATGCCCTTGCTGTTGGGATAGAATACATAATCGACGAATGTCCACACGCAAGAGGGGCAACGACAATAGAGTACAAGCAGGTTTTGAATGAACTTGAGGAAAAAAGACCGGGCACAAAAATAAACTTCGTGAAAGGCTACCTAAGAAAGAGGCACTTGTTCGAAGTTGAACTTAAAAAAGTAGAGCTCAAGGAATGCAAGGTCTGTGGAATGCCGGCTCAAGGAGAAAAGTGCTCCTTCTGCAGATTTTGGCGTTTAGAGAAACCAATAGACCTTAAAATTTGAACACTTTTCTCTTTTTGAAACATGCCTCTCCAGAAAAACTTGAAAAAGAAAGAGTCAAAGCTCCCTAAACACTATTTTGAACTCAAATTCTTTTTCCACTGGGAACAACAGAGTGTAGCTGACTCCTTGTTGTATGAAGTCCCATCCTGCCTCGCTCTGGCTTAGTGTCTTTATTGGGAACTTCCAGACCTTTGCTTCCCTATCGAGTTCTATCTTAACTTTCCCTATGCCGTATGGGTCGTTTACTTCAAACTCTTTTGCTTCAAATTCCTCTGGGCTTTCCATAACGCTGTGCACTGCTAAGTTTAGCTCTACCCCAAAGAGAGCCCTATAGGGCTTTTCAAGTGAAACCCTATAGTGGGCCATGAATCCATTTTCGTTTAGCTCTATTTTCTTTTCAACCTTGGCAGGTATTCTTTCCTCAACGTAGATACCACCGTTACGCCATAGCCTTATTCCGTCTTTCGCAATTTCGTATTCATAGGGCTGGTTCACGAAATCGCCGAGCTCATGGTACTTTACAAGGCGGTAATTGTCGAGAGTCTCTTCAGGTTTGATAAAGTGGTCTTGAAGGATAGCCCTTAGCTGCCAGTCGTAGGCAAGTTCTCGCTTTATTTCCTCCGGAATCTTCTTTCCGATCTCGTGTATACTTGCAACGCCTTCTTCACTTTCCTCTTCAGGCGTCGCAGCTTCTGGCACTTCGTGGTAATGCTCCCATCTTCTTGGCAGGACGTCATTGTAGTTTACTGCCTTCCTCTTTGAGCTGAGCTCAAAGATGCTGCCTCCATAGTGGGGCTTTATTGTGGCGATAAAGTTGTCGTTTTCCAGCATGACCTCTTCTCTTCCGTCGAAATCGACATCAAGGATTTTATTTTCTGGCTTTAGATAGCTTTGAGCCTTTATTATGTTCTTCCACACTGCCCTCCTTAAATGGGGCAGATAAACGCCTCCAAAGACGCCATGCCAGTATGCATCGTTACACTGCGCCTTGAGAATATATCTCCTCGCTTCGGGGTTTTCTCTAACGGCTTTGCTCACCATTAACATCCTTTTGTGCATAAAGTTGCTTTCTGGATACTTGAAAAAGAAGTTCTTCCATATTCCTCCCCTAACAAAAACCCTATAGCGTTCAAACTTCCCCTCTTTCTTCAGCTGCTCTACAAACTCTACGAAGAGTTTTGCCTGCTTTGCTGGAAGAGACCATTCGCCCATCTCAAAGTAAGAGGCAATTGGGAGATACACAAGTCCTCTCGGTTTAAACCTGCTTAGGTACTCGGTATAAGTCATGAGGTTAATCATTTCATTGCTTGTAACTGTATCAAAGAACTCCCTAAGCCAGCCCTTTTCATAAACCCACTCATACGTACCCGGCCATACTCCAAACTTTTCACCATCGTCATGGAAGACAGCTACTTTTGAGGGATCATCACTTGCAAGGCTTTCCAAGTATTCGATAGTCTTCTTAACCGGGCGGAAGGGTATCAGATAGCGCAACTTCTCATCTATTGGGAACACCGTTATGACGTCTCCTCCATCTTCTGTGTAGTACGGCCAGAAGAGCTCTTCTTTGCTCAACCCGGCGCTCATGAAGTGATAGTCATCAACGATTACATATTCAATCCCAGCCTCTCTGAGTGACTTTACAAGTTCTGGCTGCCAAACCCTTTCTGTGAGCCATACACCTTTTGCATCGTAGCCCAGCTTTTTGGCGTAATCTTTTAGCATTTTTATTTGAACTAATCTGTCTTCCTTGGGAATTGCCGCCAAAACCGGCTCATAGAATCCTGCAACGACAATCTCAAGCTGGCCTTTTTTTACAAGAGACCTGAGAAGATCGAGATAATCGGGTTTGTTTTCTTCAATCCACTCCAAAAGCGGCCCGCTAAAGTGGGCGTTTACTTTCATCTCTGGGAACTCTTCCAAGATTTCCATAAAAGGCCTGTAAGAGCGGTTATATGCTTCTTCGAACACCCAGCCAAAATTGCCCAGTGGCTGATGATTGTGAATGCCAAATATGAAGTTTATTCTTTTCATCCATCCACCTCCACAAAAATGTTATCACTAAGAGTGATAGTGAGAAAGGTATATAAATATTTTATGCCCACATACCAACTGAGGTGAACAAATATCACTCGGGGTGAATAAGAATGAGGAAAAGTACGTCTTTGTGCATTGTTTTTTTAGTGGTTTTTAGTTTAGTGCCAGCAGCAAAATTTGTTAGTGCTCTCTATGGGACAAAAATTATCGATGGAAATCTAGATGATTGGGGAACATTGGACTTAATCGGCCAAGCAAAAGACAACGGATTGGCAGGAGCAAAGCTCGATAAACTCTATGTTGCGTGGGACGATCAGTACCTATACATAGCTATAAAAACCAATAATACCGAAAGTTGGGGCGTAGCTTATGGTATAGGCATTGACGTCGATCCAGGAACTGGAAACGGTTATACGGGGGGTACTTCTCCAAGTGATGCGTGGGGAAGGCACATAGGATTTGGAAGTGGCTATGCAGTTGATTACCAAATTTACTTTTGGTGGGACGGGAACACTGGTATGGGCTCCAACAACTTCATCACGTGGACTGGCAGTGGATGGGACTATAAGAGTCTTGCAGACGTCGGTGCGAACTTTGCTTACACTGGGGATACATCCACTGGTCTTCAAGTTCTGGAGATTAAGATTCCTTGGAATGCATTAGGCGGAAAGCCAAATAAGCTTGCTCTTATATCTTGGATTGCCGGTGGAAGTGAAAGTTCTGCTGTAAGCTCTGTTCCATGGGACGTCACGCTAGAAAGCTTAGATCCTCCTTTTGCTTCTTGGTATGGAGGAGATGAATGGGGCGATAGTGATTATTTCACGGAGCTAGTAGAGGTACAAATAGCCCCAAAAACTATTGATGGAGACCTAAGTGATTGGGCAAGCTATGAGTTAGTTGGCGTTAGCACTTTAGACGGTCCCGATGGTGCAGATCTCGACAAACTCTATGTCTCTTATGATGACCAATATCTATACATTGCCCTGACCACGAATAATACACAAAGCTGGGATGTGGCATATGGAATTGGAATAGATGTACTAGACGGAGGATATACTGGAGATCAGGATTCTTGGGGAAGGAAAATTGCATTTTCTAGAGGAATCGATTATGAACTTTACTTCTGGTGGAGTGGTGGAGATGGGGCCATAACTTCAGCTAATTTCAATAGATACAATGGATACGTTGGAAACAACTATTGGGAAAGCTGGGATTATAATTTTGCGTCTTTTGACTATGCATATACTGGCAACAGTAATGGACTCCAAACTTTAGAAATCCGGATTCCATGGAGTGCCCTAGGAGGGGGGGTTTCTCAAGTTGCATTAATAGCTTGGATTGCAGGAGGAGACGGAAGTTCAGCAGTTGATACAGTTCCCTTAGATCCTGCAGTTGATGGAAGTGATTGGACTGATCAGGATTACCTCTCAAACTTCGCCATAATCGAGATCCCAATTCCAAAACCCGAGCTCACAGTTAGCATCTCCTCAGATGTACTTGATGTAGAACAGTGGCAACCGGCTAACATAACAATCAAAGTCAAGAATATAGGAGAAGTTGACGCCCAAAATGTCACCGTCCACCTCTATGATGGTAGCAACCTATTAAAGAGCTGGGTGGTCGATTTACCAGCCAACACAGAAGTTATTCTCACTTACCTGTACCCCTACTCAGAGGCTTGGGGAGTTCACACGTTGAAGGCTGTTGTAGATCCAGAAAACAAGATAGAGGAAGTAAATGAAGGTAACAACGTCGCCACCCTTGATATCATCGTTGGACAGGTTGCAGAAAGACAAAACAAGCTCGTGAGACTTGGCATGTATGTATGGCCAAGGATTTATCCCGCAAAGTACGAAGAAACTAAAAAGCTTGTAGAAGAAGTCGCCTCTATGGGCTTGCCTGGAAATATTATAGAGGAGTTCGAGTTAAATCTTAACGAAAGCTTGGCCCTATTTAATGAAGGAAAATCCCTCATCTACACGCCTAATTATGAGTTGAGAGGAGCATTGAAAATGTTCTCAGCTTATTCGCGTCTTCTAAGATTGCAGAGAGAAATAAAAGACTTCCTAGAAAGCTTGGAGTTCAAAAAGAAAATTGACGGATCATTAAGCGATTGGAATGAAACATCGTTGGTCGCTCAAAACAAAGCAGGGGCTGGATCAGGGGCATACTTAGATGCCCTCTATGTAGATTACGATGACAAATACCTCTACATTGCCCTAAGTACCAAGAACATGGAATCATGGAGAATTGCTTATGGATTTGCACTTGACTATAAAGAGGGCGGTTACACCGGAGATACCGACGCCTGGGATAGAAAGATAGGATTTACAAGAGGAGTTGACACAGAAATCTATCTCTACTGGCATGGACCGTTCTTTGACGAACCTGGAACAAACTCAATAACAACTGCGGAACTTGCAATATGGAATGGAAATGGATGGAGCTATATCCCACTGTTTAAGAATGCAGCAGTAAAGTATACCGGAGGCGAGAACGGACTGCAAATCCTCGAAATGGCTATCCCATGGGAACTCCTCGGAGGAAAACCAGAAAAGATCTATATTGTTGCATGGATTACTGGTGCCAATCCAGGAGATTCAGCAGTTACAACAATTCCAGATGATCCAAGCGTACATGACAGTGACAACGAGTGGGGTGATGAAGACATCATAAGCACCTTTGCAGAGGTTTATATCAAGTGAACTTCTTTTCCGTTTTCCTTTTTAATTCTTCATTCTTCTAAAAGACGACTTTTCTGAATACGTAAAGGGTGAATGCCACTGCCAGCTGGTTTGAGAAGTTGTCATCTGGCGGCAATTCATAAAATTCTGCCAGTGTTCCAGCTAAAGCTCCTACAAAAGCGTGAGGAATGTCTATCAATAGGCTCAATATCACAAAGGCACTTAAGAAATATGCCAAGCTCCCTTCTACGCTCTTTCCGTTTTTGAATCTGTGTTTTCCAAAGGGTTTCCCCACTATTGCCGCTATGGCATCACCAAGGGTTGCAACTGTTATAGCACCTATGGCTATATCTCTTGGGAAGAAACAGACTATTATTAGTGCCGCAACAGTGAAGTATATGTGAGCCCCAATCGAATGCTTCTCATGTTCCCGAGAAATCGCTTCTAACTCCCGCTCTACGAGGTTTATTATTTCCTCCCTAACATAAAGTCCAAGCTTTCTTTTTACTTTGTCTCTTAGCTCATCAACTATTCTAAATGGTTCCAGAATCAGAAAGAGTATTAGTGCAGACGCAACAAACCCTATTGTTACCTTTTGTCCGAATATTAGGTATATTGCTGGAACTGTGAGCCCAGTAAGGTGCAACACCTTTCTTTTAAGTTCACTTTTTATGCTCACGTTTAATCACCTCTAATGCCTCTCTGAGGTCTTTAACTATGTAATCAGCATGTTTTGGCAAAAGGGACTTAAAGTATCCCCTCTTTACGAGAATTGTGGTTGCTCCAATCTCTTTTCCTCCCCTCATGTCAGTATCGTCTCTATCTCCTACCACATAAATTTCACTCTCTTTGGGGAACTTTCTCTTTACAAGCATAAAATTGTACGACTCAAGCTTGCTGTGACCTGTCTCCCCACTTATTACTATGTAATCGAAGTAGCGCTTTATGTTGAGATACTCCAGTTTTTTCCTCTGCCACTCGGATGAAGAATCCGTCACAAGCACTAATTTAGCGTTCATATCCTTTAAACCCTCTAAAAATTCAATAGCGTCTGGATAAAGCTTTAAATTTGAAAAAAATGTCCTATCAACCAGCTCGAACATCTCTCTAAGGTCACCTTCCGAGATTTTTTGGTAAATTCGCTCCATGAAATTCTCAACTAGTTCATCGAGGTCTAGAAGATGCAACTCTCTTGACTGCTCCAGCTCCTTGTACCTCTGAGTGAGAATATAAAGTAGTGCCCTAAACTTCCTTTTTCTAACTAGATGGGGCAAAAGCCTGAGAACACTCCATCTGGCCGCTTCCCATGTGTTGCATAGAGTATCATCAAGATCAACTATCACTAGCATAAGACTAGTTCCTCCCTTAACAACTTTAGCGTTAAAGCTTAAAAACTCTAAGCGTAGTTTTCCATGAGGAACCATGAAGGGAGAGCTACTTGTGCTGGCAGGGATGGGGTTGATATTCATAGGCTTTGTGCTTATCTTCATAGGGACCCTACTAGCAGCATCTGAAGGAGAGGCTGACGTTGAGGGCGGAGGAGTAATAATGATAGGGCCCATCCCAATAGTCTTCGGAACGAGCAGAGGGGCTACGTTAGCAATGGTACTTGCAATTTTCTTAATGCTCCTGTGGATAATAGGGGCCCTGCTGAGCAGGAGGGTATAAAGTGGAGTACATCCTTGACCTCTCCATTCTTCTGGTTTTTGCAAAGACGTTAGAATGGCTCTTTGAAAAGAAAGAAATTCACCCCATAATTGCCCACCTACTCACCGGAATGATACTTGGGCCCTTTTTCCTTAATGTGGTTTCCCCTTCTGAGCCATTAAAAGTTCTCTCAGAGTTTGGTCTCTTAATGATGATGCTTTACATGGGTCTTACAAGCAATTTTTCCTCGATCGCATCAAACAAGGTGAAGGCCATTTCAGTGGCTGGCTTGGGCGTTGCGGTTTCATTTATCTTAGGATTTTCAACGGTTTACTTCTTCGGAAAAGGCTTGGCTGCTGCAATTTTCGTTGGAGTAACTTTAGGGAATACTGCAATTGAAGTGACAAGCGGGGTATTGCTAAAATCGAGGGTTAGAAAGGAAATATCATCAATACTAATGGGAGCTGCTTTTGCCGATGATATAATGGCAGTTTATCTGATTGGCATAATAACCGCAATGACAAGAGGCGAGCTCGCATTGTTCCCGCTAATTATTTTGACAATTAAGATAGCGATATTCATAACGGCCGTTCTTTTGATTTCTGAGTACATATTTAAGCGTTCCCTGAGATTTTACAGCATATTGAGAAACCTGAACACCTTCTTTACATTTGCAATAATCCTCACGTTCCTCCTAGCAATAGTGGCGGAAAAAGTAGGGCTACATCAAATAATTGGTGCCTACCTCGCAGGTTTAACGATAAGCAGGCTGAGAGAAAGGAGAGACCCTCTCATATTGAGCAAGATAAAGCTCAACGAGCTTATTGGAGAATTGGAAGTCGTCCTTACAGAATTCTTTATGCCCCTCTTTTTCATTTACGTCGGGCTGATGTTCAATCCTCCTATCAGTGAACTCAACATCGCCTTGATAGCCCTCCTATATCTGGCTGCAGTGTTAGGAAAACTCCTTGGCTGTGGAATGGGGATGAAAGTTTTTGGATTTGACTGGCAATCAGCAATACTTGTCGGCATTGGAATGGGCGGAAGAGGTAGCTTAGAACTTGCCATACTAAAGTTCGGGATTGAAGAGGGGTTGATAGATCAAGGACTCTTTGCCACCGTTGTTATAGTATCCATGCTAACAGCAGTAACGACTCCCCAGTTCTTCAAGCTTTATTTATCCCGCATAAGAAGAGAAGAATAACAAAAATTTAAATGCCATGCCGAGAACTTCAAGCTGGTGAGACTATGATCCCAAAGGAAGGAATGAGCGAAGAGGAAGTACTTGCAGAACTTGAAGGGAGGCTTAAAATTGACCTAACCTTTAATTCAGGCAAGATTTTAGGATCCATGTGCACTTACCCTCACCCTCTTGCCCAAAAGATAGTCCAAAAATACATAGACAGAAACTTAGGTGATCCCGGGCTACACAAGGGAAGCAGGCAAATTGAAGAAGAAGC
This sequence comes from Thermococcus aggregans, assembly GCF_024022995.1. NCBI lineage: Archaea > Methanobacteriati > Methanobacteriota > Thermococci > Thermococcales > Thermococcaceae > Thermococcus > Thermococcus aggregans. The sequence goes on from NZ_CP099582.1 coordinate 130,047, forward strand.
CGTCCAAATGCTTGGAGAGCTTTTGCATTTAAAGAAAGCATACGGTAACATAGTAAGCGGAGGCACTGAGGCAAATATTCTTGCCGTGAGAGCCTTTCGCAACATTTCAGATGTTGAGAAGCCCGAATTAATCTTACCAAAAAGCGCACACTTCTCTTTTCTAAAAGCAAGTGATCTGCTGAGAGTTAAGCTTGTCTGGGCTGAGCTCAATAAGGACTATTCTGTTAACGTCAAAGACGTTGAGAATAAGATAACCGACAACACCATTGGAATAGTTGGAATAGCCGGTACAACCGGATTGGGAGTTGTTGACGATATCCCTGCTCTTTCGGATATAGCGGTAGATTATGGAATTCCCCTTCATGTTGATGCAGCTTTTGGTGGGTTTGTGATACCATTTGCAAAGGCGTTGGGCTATGATTTACCGGACTTTGACTTTAAGCTCAAAGGTGTGCAGAGCGTTACCATAGACCCCCACAAAATGGGAATGGCACCAATTCCTGCCGGCGGGATAGTTTTTAGAAAGAAAAAATACATAAACGCTATTAACGTTCTGGCTCCGTATCTGGCGGGAGGTAAGATATTCCAAGCCACAATAACGGGAACTAGACCAGGTGCAAATGCAATAGCTGTTTGGGCTCTTCTCAAGCACCTTGGATTTGAAGGGTACAAGAGAGTGGTCAAAGAGGCAATGGAAAATACATACTGGTTTGCTGAACAAATAAAAGCCACAAAAGGAGTGTATTTGATAAGGGAGCCAATGCTTAACATAGTTTCCTTCGGCGCCAAGAAGCTTAAGAAAATCGAAGCAGAACTCAAAGCCAGGGGCTGGGGAATAAGTGCCCACAGGGGATATATAAGGATAGTTATGATGCCCCACGTAAAAAGAGAACATCTGGAGAACTTCTTAAGGGACTTAAGGGAAATTTTGAAGAAAACCCTCTAATTCTGCATTTTTATCACCTCTCAACCAAAATTAGAATTAATGCCTCAGCATTGGTACCTAGTTCAGCCGTGCCAGAATGAAGATAGATATAAATACTCTTGCCTTGCTAGTTAAAACTGATGAAGCTCTTTAACTCAAAACTCTGTGCACTGTGCAAGGGGAGAAAGCTCCTCTGTGGCCGTCCTACATGCCCAATTCTCGAACGCTTTAGGGTAGTAAAGAGTGTAGAGCAAAAGATAAACCGCAGAGAAATTTTTGGTTCATCCCCTCCAAGCTTGTTTGTCGGTGAATATGGCTATCCAAAAGTCCGCGTTGGACCTCTTGTTCCCCCAATAGAAGGGAACACCTCTCATCTTGACAGCCCCTTGAAATGGGAAAACAAAACAATAAAAGACGTTCTCTATTACCGCTCCCTTCTTGTTATGGGGGAAATGAAAGCCGATGTCAACGTGAGAAAAAGCGGAAGAATCCTTGAAGAAGTTCAAGAGCTGGCCATGTCAGTAAAGCCTGTGGACAGCGAGATTCTACTCAAGAGGAGGCCGATTCTAAAAGTCCTTCCAAGTGAATTTGCTCCTCCAGTAGGGCCAAGGGCAGAACTCCTTGACTTTGAGCTCACAGAAAACCCAAGAATACCAAGAAAAACCGACTACGTAGTTAGCGATGAGCTGAAAGCCGAGGAAGCAATAATGCGGCTCTACAACTGGGGCTTTGATGAGTATTACATAATAAGGCTCCTCTCAGCTGGACTACTCGGAATCAACAAAAAGCTCGTTCCGACAAGATGGAGCATCACGGCGGTGCAAGATACAATAGGTAAGAAGCTGAGGGAAGAAATCCTGCGCTATGACACCATAAATGAATTTGAGCTTTACTTTTACGAGTTCTTAGGCAACAGATATGCGGTTATCTTAATGCCCGAAACTTACGCTTTTGAGCTCCTTGAGGTTTGGCTTAAGGGCTCTCTGTTTGGGAGCGATGAACCGGAGGTAATTCACGATTACGAGGACTTTCGCGGGATTAAAGGCTACGCTGAAGAGACCACCGGGGCTTACTATGCAGCCAGATTGAGCGTTCTCGAAAGCCTTAGATGGAGAAGAAGACAGGCAAGAATAATAGTCTTCAGAGAGGTAACCCCAAAGTACTATGCTCCGGTAGGGGTATGGCAGATAAGGGTTGGAGTTAAAAAGGCCATGGAAAATCCCGTGGGAAAATTTAACACACTCCAAGAGGCTCTTAATGAGCTCAGGAAGTTCCTCGAGCTGGAGCTTGAGAAATACCTGGAAAAAAGCTGGATTCTACGGTTGAGAAAGCAGAGAACACTTGATTATTACTTTAATATGATGTGATTGCCGATACTGTCAAGATAAGCAGAGGGTGTTAAGCTTAACACGTTTATCCTGACAAAAAATATAGGTCCAAAAAGAAGTCCTCGTTATACCCTTTGATTTCTTTAAAGAAATCTCTGATCATTGCTCCCCGTACAACTTATAATACCCTTTACGTGGCATGCAAACCTTAGACATCCTTTAGTGAAATAATGAAAATTTGTTATTCAGAGTCCAAAAACATCCCTGATACTGTATTTTCTGGAAAGCAATATTAAACTTACTATAAGGGCAACTGCATTAGCCTTTACAAGCGATATAGCAAAGTGGTAATAATCACAAGGTGTGTAGATATCACATTCAAGCCTTAGGTATGTCATGTTGCCTGTCTTATTTAATTGTGGTATTGGAGGCTCCACTTCTTCTGGAGTTTCAATTGACCATAGAATATGACCCCCGGCTTCCTCTACAAACCTCTCATGCCTATCACTCTCCACAAGGATTGAAAACACTCCCCTATTTTCGTTACAAGAAGAACTCCCTGCTATTAGAGGCCTATACTTTTGGAATGCATTTGTGAACCTTTTTGCGTCTTTATAGTTTTTGATAAAAACATGTGCATAGTAACTCCCATTCGGTCTATAGAGATATGATTCATTCTGTCTGAAGTACCTGAAGGCTTCACAAACCTTATTAACTGTCTTCATATGAGAACGATAGTCAAGTACGAATCCAACATCTAGTATTGCAAACAATAATAGGATAACAACTACAACCTTTATCAGGGTTTCCGGTGCGATCCTCATTGTTAAACACCATGTCTTCAAAGTTTACAGTAGAATTTTAGGTTTAGATTTATTTAACTTTTGAGACAGTTAATCAGGATAAGCTTAAACTTTTTAACCCACTTTTCATAGCTTGCATTATGAGAAAGAAGCTAGCTTTAATAAGCATCGACGGCAATGGAGTTTACAATTTAAAACACATGCCGTTTTTAAGTGAGCTAGCCGAGAAAGGGTTCTTCGAAGTTGTCGAGTCAATATTTCCCACGCTCACGGATTTAGTCCACACAACCGTAGTTACTGGGGTTCCCCCAAGGGTTCATGGCGTTGTGGAAAACGGATACTACGATAGGATAACCGATAGGAAAGTGAATTTCTACGACTATGAAATCGCATTTAATCCCCACAAGGTCATAAGAGCAAAAACCGTAGTTGATATTCTCAGAGAAAAAGGAATAAGAAGCGCTTCTGTCACTGGCTATACAATGCCTCCTTTCAGCGGCACTCATGTTAGAATCTTTCCACCGTTTTTCAGTGACGATGCTCTCTATAGAGAGCACGGAAGAGACTGGAGAAAAGACCTCTGGGTTTTGAACTCAGCTCTGTATCTCTACGAAGAATGCAAACCAGATTTGCTTTTAGTCCACTTCTGCTCGATTGATGGAATGCAGCACGATTATGGGCCTTTGAGCGATGAAGCTATGAAAGCTGTTGAAACCGTAGATACTGCATTGAACACCCTATGGGAGAGGCTTAGAGATGAGTATGCGTTTATAATATTTGCCGACCACGGGCAGGAAAGAGTTCACACGTGGGTAAATCTAAAGAAGTATCTCAATAACCACGGAATTGCAACACTAAGGGTTTCCTCAGGAGGAGGAGTGCATGTTTATCTAAAAGACCCAACCGAAGCCGAGGAAGCTTATTCATTATTAAAAAGAGCCCCCGGTGTAAAGTACGTCTTCTTCAGGGAGGATTTACCACACCTAAATACTCCAAACAGTGGGGAGCTGATAGTTTCGGCTAAAGAAGGCTACTGGTTCTGCTCACACAGGCAATGTGATGGAATAAAGGGATCAAGCTACTGGACGAAAGGAATGCACGGGTCTTTAAACGAGCCAGTGAGAAAGGTTCCGCTTATCTTATGGGGATTTGAGGAGGTAAACTTAGAAAATGCAACCCTTTATGATATTGGCCCCACAATACTGAAGTTCTTTGGCATTGAGAAGCCGGAAGAAATGATAGGAAAAAGCCTACTATGAAACTATGGAACTTGTAAGTCTACGACGCAAGTGTTTTACCGAAAGCTCCCGGGTTGCCACCCATTTTGACAATAGTAGCTTTAGCTAAGTGGCTCGGAAAGGCGTTGTCCCATTGACTTTTCTTCTTAGGGTTCTGAAGAGAAACCCATAAGTAATTCAAAAGCATAACATCTAAGGGTGAATAGGTATGAAGAAAAGTTCTAAACTGCTGGTATCTATAATCCTATTGCTTGTGGTTTGTGCATTGGGCATTAAGGCTCTTTCAGTCGAAAGTCTAAAAAACGAAGAAATCGGAGAACCTGATGAAGTCCATTCCAACTTTTATGATTCAAAAGGCGAAAGGGTTGCAACTCTTTCCATCATGAAGAGACATTATCTCCAAGAGGACGTAATTTCCTTCCGCGTTAATGTGTGGCATAAAGATGGATGGAAAACCAAGAGTTTAAAGCTTGTAATAACACCAAACGTTAGTGCGGAAGTTTATTTAAAGATTCCCGAGGGATATAATTGGAATCCTTTAAAATTGCAGAGAAACAGGGATAATCTGAACTCTGCTGTATTAGAGATCCCAGACCTCGGCGTTCAGGGAGTGGGGAGCACGACATTAGATTTTATTGTGGTACCCTTGGAAAGAACAAACACAGTCTTAATTACCATAAAAGCTGAACTTGAATTTTCTGGGAGGTTTAAAAGGTACAAAGGAGAAAGCGTAGTTGATATAGAGTTGAAAAAGAAATAAAAGACTTCATCTTGAGGATTGTGCAATCCTCTCGATTTCCTCTTTCTTGCTGTATGCGAAGCTCTTTGTGTCCTTGTTTGCTGCAGCTATGATTTCCTCAGCCAAAGCCTCTGCGTAGCTGACCTTGTTGCGGTAGCACTTTGCTGATGCACCAAGGGCAATGTTTCTCAAAGCAACGTCAAGCCTTCTAAGTGGAGAAATATCAACCGCAATGTGGTACCTAACTCCACCGAACATTACAGTTGTTGTGTCTTCTCTTGGGGCGGAGTTTTCAATTGCCTTAACGAGAACCTGAATTGGGTTCTGCTTTGTTCTTTGCTCGATAATCTTGAAGGCTTCCTTTACGACTTCGTAAGCCTTCATTTTCTTGCTCATCAATGAGCGGTGCTCTCTTCTCATGAAGTGACCAGCAACCTTATAGCTTGAGGCACCGCTTCTCATTACCTTGTTTATCAATCTCTCCACAATGTGAACGTTTGCTTTGCCAAACTGCTTCTTAGCGTGTCTTCCATGACTGTGTGGAAGAATTCTTGGTTCAAGGTTAATGTAAGGCCTCAAGGATGGGTCTTCAACTACTACATCCTCAACGCTCCATCTTCCAAAGACCTTAAGATCCTTTGGGACAAAAAATCTCTCTTCTAGTGGTTTAGCCATGAGCATCACCTTCTTGGCTTTTCTTTTCTACCCTTAACTATTTCTTTGAGGGAGGTTCTGTTAACCATGACGACCTTGTACCTAATTCCTGGAATGTCACCCATAGATCCACCTTTTGGACCACCAATTCCCTCTATGATGACCTCGTCGTGCTCGTCAATGTGCTTGATAGCACCGTCACCGGGTGTGAATGCGGTAACTACCTTACCGTTCTTGATGAGCTGAACTCTGACTGCCTTTCTCATACCTGAGTTTGGCTGCTTAGCTTCAACTGCAATCTTCTCAAGGACGATTCCTCTCGCTTGTGGTGCACCTTCAAGGGGATCGCTCTTTTCCTTGAGCCTGAGAACTCTTCTCTTGTAGGTTATGTCGCTCCACCTAAACTTCTTCCTCTTAAGCTTGAGCTTTCTTCCGGCAAATTCACCGTAAGGGGCTTTCTTTCCGGGCATGATCATCACCTCAAATTACCACAACTTCTTCAATACCGTGGTGCCTCTCCATTAACTCTTTGACGAGATTTATATTTTGCCCTCCTCTACCTATCGCCCTAGGCTTGTCCCTCTGATTCACGTCAAGGAGGGCAACTTTTTTCCCATCTTTCTTTTCAGTTATGTGGACTTTTTTAATCCTTACGCCCATTGTTTTATAAATGTTCTTGAGGAACTCTTCTGGATTCTCTGAGTGTTCTATCAGTTCAATGTCCTTTCCTAACATCCCCTGTATTCTCTTAACGTTGCTGCCTCTTTTGCCCAATGCTAAGCCCATTTCTCCCTTCTTGATTACGAATATCAGGCGATTTCTTGACTTGTCAATTAAGCAATCGAGCACTGTTGCTCCTGTGAAGCTCTCAAAGAGTGCTATGTACTTGATCTGGTCTGTATTTAGCTTGAGTGGCATGCTCACTTACCTCCAGCCAGTGCAAGTATTTTGCTCTCTCCTGGCTCAACTATCGCGAGTGATGCTATTACAAATGGCTTACCAAGCATTGTTCCTAGTTCGACGCTTGTTCCCTCGAACTCGTAGACTGGGATGTTGCTGAGCTTTGCATAGTAGTTAATGTCATCCTTAATCTCCTTTGGTGCATTCTTAGCTACAATGATAAGCTTTGCTCCCCCAACCTTGGCAAGCCTAATTGTTTCATTTGAACCGATGATAACCTTTCCAGTTTCAAGGGCTTTTCTAAGCTCAAATGCTAAATCCATTACTTACACCTCCCTACTCTTCTATTGGTTTTTTAATCGGTAACTTCATTGCCAGTCTAACGATTCCCGTTCCAACTGGAACGGGCTGACCAATTAATACGTTTTCGACTACACCGTTAAGGGGATCAACTTCTCCCCTTTCAGCAGCTTGAAGTAAGTGTTGAACGGTAATCTCGAATGCAGCTCTAGCCAACACACTTGCCTTTGTACCAACTACACCATGCCTTCCTATAGGTCTCACCACACCATCGAGGGTCATCATGTCGGCAACGAGCATGATGTGCCTAACATCGACCTCAAGACCCTGCTCCTGCATTGTTCTGAGTATTTCTTCAATGATGGCGTTTCTTGCTGCTTCAATGCCGAGCACTTCTGCTATTTCGTGGATGTTGTTGGTTCTCGTCCTTGTTGGGTCGACGCCGGGGACTTTCAAGACCTGCTTGAAGTTTGACCCCTCTGTGTAGATAACGTACTCGTCTCCCTCTTTCCTGATAATTGTTTTTCCCACGCCTGACAGTCCTTTTAGGCGATGCTTTTTAACTTTATCGGCAAGCCTTCTCAATGCTGAAACGCTTTGTGCCTTTTTCATTCTGACTATCAATGTATTTCCGTCAACTTCAATTTCTGCTGACTTGAATGAGCGCTCAAGCTTTGCTTGAATCTTTTCCATGGTCAAACCGCTTTTCTCAAGGCGCTCTGGGTCAATATCGACCACAAATTCCATGTTGAGTATATCAAGTGTCATGCTTCTGGCGAGGCTTTCCAGGGTTGTTCCTTCAATTCTCCTTGCAACTTCACGAGCCTTCTCTGGGTCATATCTGTGTTCCTCGTCAAGATAAACAGTCATGATTGGCGTTGATGGGTTCTTTCTAGCGTCAACAATCTCAATGATTCTTGGGAGACCCAAAGTAACGTTAATTTCAGCAACACCAGCATAGTGGAAGGTATTAAGGGTCATCTGCGTAGAGGGCTCTCCAATTGACTGAGCGGTAACGGTTCCCACAGCTTCTCCAGGCTCCACTAATGCTTTTTCATATTCCTTGACGACTTCATCGATTATTGCTTCAACTTCTGCTTTCTTCAACTGGTACTTTTCATTGTAGGTAATGAGCTTATCCAAGAGTTCCTCCTTAAGTTTCTCTGGCAGATTGGAGGCTTTACTCTCTATAAGCTTTTTAATAGTTGAGCTTGATAATGCCACACATCTCACCCCTTCTCTCTGAGTTTTATTAAAGTCCTCATTATCACTCTATCAACATCAACTGTTTTTCCACCCCAGCTCTTCATTGGGTCTACTCCGTCCTCACCATAGCGGAACTGCACAATGATTCCACTTGGATCCCTTACAGTTCCATCGTAGTCTACCTTGAGGTCCTGGAGAGCGTTTATCAATCTACGCTGCATGTAACCGCTCTGGGCTGTTCTAACAGCTGTATCGACGAGACCTTCTCTACCACCCATTGCATGGAAGAAGTACTCTTGGGGTGTCAATCCGCTCTTGTAAGAGTTCACAACGAAACCTCTTGCTTTTGCCCCAAGGTCTCCTGGTTTGAAGTGGCTAAGCACTCTGTTTCTGTATCCTCTATAAAGTCTCTTACCTCTAATAGACTGCTGTCCAAGCATAGCAGCCATCTGAGTAATGTTAAGGATCTTACCTCTCGCTCCGGTTTTGGCCATTATAACTGTGTGGTTGTTCATACCCAAGTACTTCTCAGCAACCTTACCTGCATTATCTCTTGCCTCAGATAGCACAGCCATTATCTTGCTCTCAAGGGTCTCTTCAAGAGTCTTACCTGGCAGTGGCTCAAGCTCACCGTTCTTATATGCCTCTATTAACCTCTGAACCTTCTTTTCTGCTTCCATTATTATCTCTCTAATCCTTGCCTTTGCCTCGTCAGGGAGGTCTTCGTCATCTATTCCAGTTGTGAACCCTTTGTGGGTAATTACCCATATTGCAAGCTTTGTAACCTGATCTAAGAATTGTCTGGCCCTTTCGACACCATACTCCCTAACTATAATGTCAAGAATCTTTCCATCCTCTCTACCATAAGCCTTCTTGTCTATCGCACCGCTTAGAAGCTTACCGTTGCGGATGTAAACAAATCCATCCGTAGCAACCTTTCTAATTTCTTCTTCACTAGGCACTAGTTTTTCTTCAATGAGCTTTTCAATCGGCTCACATTGAGATGGATCATCGCATAATTTGTTGCGATACCAGATTGTCAGGTCTTTTGGCAATAAGAGGGAGAATATAGTCTTTCCACTCCAGTATTCAATGCCGTTTTCAACCTTGTCCGGTTTTGGAAGCTCCTTCACATCAACGCCTGCAAACATCAACATCTGCTCAACTTCGTATTTTGTGAAATACGACCCTTCTCTCGTTAATAGATAGCCTCCTGATATGTGGTCTTGGATTCCACCTATAATTGGACCACCGTATCTTGGTGACAATATGTGGTTCTGAACCTCCATTAATATCCTAGCCTCGGCCTGTGCTTCCTCAGTTTGTGGAACGTGGAGGTTCATTTCATCTCCGTCGAAATCAGCGTTATATGGAGGACAGACTGCCAAGTTAAGTCTAAAGGTCTTGTAAGGCATTACTCTAACTCTGTGGGCCATGATGCTCATCCTGTGAAGGGACGGCTGTCTGTTGAAAAGGACTATATCTCCATCAAGGAGGTGTCTCTCAACGGTCCATCCTATGTCGAGCATGTTTGCTATGTTCTCTTTGTTGCTCTCCATGAGGCGGATTCTTCTTCCTTGCGGGTCTATTACATAGTTAGCCCCTGGGTACTTCTCTGGGCCATTGAGGATCATCTTTCTCAGCTTTTCAATGTTGAACTCGGTCACTTTTTCTGGAACGGTGAGCTCCATTGCGACGACCAATGGAACCCCTACTTCGTTTATGCTTATCATAGGATCTGGACTGATAACAGTTCTTGCAGAGAAGTTAACACGCTTACCGCTAAGGTTCTTCCTGAATCTCCCCTCTTTACCCTTGAGCCTCTGGGCAAGTGTCTTTAAAGGCCTTCCGCTTTTGTGCTTCGCTGGAGGTATTCCGGATGTTTCATTGTCGAAGTACGTGGTTACGTGATATTGAAGGAGATCCCATAAGTCTTCAATAATGAGCTGTGGAGCTCCAGCTTCTATGTTCTGCTTCAAACGAGCGTTAATTCTTATTATGTCAACAAGCTTGTGAGTTAAATCATCTTCAGCCCTTATACCGCTTTCAAGAGTGATTGATGGCCTTACCGTAACTGGAGGAACGGGCAAAACCGTCAAAACCATCCATTCCGGCCTTGATTTCTCAGGATCAAGACCAAGAAGAGGTAGATCCTTGTCCGGAATCTTTTCGAGCCTGTCTCTAATTTCACTTGGCATCATTCTGTGCCTATATTCGTTTCCTTCTTCATCTCTTCTTATTTCCCAGTATATTGTGGGCCTTTCGAACTTTATCTGATACTGGGGAGCACCACAGTGTGGACAGACCATTCTTTCCCTTGCCTTCTTGTATACCTCCGTTACCAAAGCATCTATCTCGCTCTTCCTGGCTTCATTCACATTGAACTTTGTCATATACTCTTCTATTTCTTCATCAGTCAGCCTGATTCTTCCACATTCTCTACAGGTGCTTTCAAGGATTCTGTATATTGTCTTTGCGAATCCTACGTGAATAACAGGCCTCGCAAGTTCTATATGTCCGAAATGTCCAGGGCATTCTTTGTAGTTTGCTCCACAGGTCTCACACCTAAGGTTTGGATCTATAACGCCAAGTCTCCTATCCATTAATCCACCGTCAATTGGGTAACCGTCCTCTGAATAAGTATCCGGTACAGTTATCTCGGCAGCGCTCATTTTCCTGATCTCCTGAGGAGACAATATACCAAATTCAATGCTCCCGATAACCTTTTTCATTGAGTGCATAGCCCTACACCCTCTCCTTGAGTTTTAATGATGGTCTAATAACCATGGCCTTTATCTCATCCAACAACAACTTAAAGGCATAGCTCATCTCTACCTTGCTTATCTTCTCCTCTTCTCCACAAACCGGACAGTAAACCTTATCCCTACGCTTGTCTTCGATTGCCAGATGCCCACAGCTCTCACATACCCAGACCTCTGTTTTATCGCTCTCCTCTAGCAATCTCTCTACCAAGAGCATTGATGCGCCGTGGCCAATGAGAACGTCACGCTCCATTTCACCGAACCTAAGACCGCCTTCCCTCGCTCTACCTTCAGTCGGCTGCTTGGTAAGAACTTGCACCGGACCTCTTGAACGTGCGTGAAGCTTATCTGCCACCATGTGGTGGAGCCTCTGGTAGTATATAACGCCAACGAATATGTCTGCCTCAAGTTTTCTTCCGGTGATTCCATCATACATGACCTCTCTTCCGTTGTGCTTGAAGCCAAGCTCTTCAAGTTCTTTTCTAAGCTTTTCTTCTGGTTCTCCAATGAAGGCAGTTCCATCTATTCTTCTCCCCTTAAGTGATGCTACCTTCCCACCTATTGCTTCGATGAGCTGTCCGACAGTCATACGGCTTGGGATACCATGTGGGTTAACGATTAAGTCTGGAACTATTCCGCTCTCCGTCCACGGCATGTCCTCTTGTGGAACAATTAGGCCTATAACACCCTTCTGTCCATGCCTTGAAGCAAATTTGTCACCAAATTCTGGAATTCTGAGATCTCTAACCGTCACTTTAACAAGCTTTGTGCCGTCCCCGGTTTCAGTTAATATTACCTTGTCCACTATTCCCTTCTCACCGGGCCTCATAGTTATGCTCGTTTCTCTCCTTCCTTGAAGGATACCGGCACCTAATCCTGCCTGCTCTTCAAGGAACCTTGGTGGAGAAGTTCTTGCAACTAAAACGTCTTTTCCTTCCACTTTCGATTCTGGGAAGATTATGCCGTCTTCATCAAGGTTTCTGTAGTATTTCTCACCAAGGAAGCCCCTAACAGTCGGATCAGGAATTTCAAACTTATCTGTCTGTCCACCCATGTATTTCTTTTCTTCAGCCTCGTAAGTTCTAAAGAACGTCGATCTTGCAAGTCCTCTCTCGATGGAGGCCTTGTTCATGATAACAGCATCTTCCATGTTGTATCCACCGTAGCTGAGAACTGCAACTACAAAGTTTTGACCCGCTGGTCTCTGCTCGAAACCTACCGCCTCCATAATCCTTGAATTAACGAGTGGAATCTGTGGATAGTGCATTAAATGGCCTCTTGTATCTACCCTTATTCTAAAGTTGGCCCAGCCCAAACCAAGGCTCTGCTTTGCCATACCGGCTCCATAGGTGTTTCTTGGAGCGGCGTTATGCTCTGGATATGGAACGAGAGAAGCTGGCAGACCAAGTATTGCGGCGGGCATTATCTCCAAGTGAGTGTGTTCTTCTGTAACTTCCCAGGGCCAGGTCGCCACATAGGCGTTTTCCTCTTCCTCGGCATCAAGGTACTCAATCACTCCCATCCTCACAAGATCGCTCCACTTAAGAGTTCCCTTCTTTATGGCCTCAACGTGTTCTCTTGTAAGCTTTGGAATGCCGTTTTCAACAATTATGAGAGGTCTTCTAACTCTACCGTCATCGCTGTTGATGTAAACCTCCCTGACGTCTTCATAATAAGCAACGTTTATCACATCGCTGATTCTTCCTGCTCTTCTGTCGTCTTTTATCTTGTTTACCAAACCAATACCGTCTTTGTAGGTTCCAATGAGGACTCCATTAAGATAGATTCTCCAGTCATCTGGTTCTGGCCTCTTCTCCTCAATGTGCACTATACCAAGGCTTTCAAGATATTCCAAAACTTCTTCCTCCGGGATCGCAGTTGTTATTTGAGACATCAGTGCAAGATTCTTGACCAGACCACAGTTGGGACCTTCTGGAGTTTCTGTTGGACATATTCTTCCCCAGTGAGTACCGTGAAGGTCTCTTGCCTCGAAGTGAGGCTGTTCTCTGCTCAATGGAGAAGTAACCCTTCTCAAGTGAGAAAGAGTGGACATAAAGTTAGTCCTATCGAGGAGTTGGCTTACACCGGTTCTTCCCCCGGGCCATGCGCCGGTTGCAAGAGCGTGCTCAATTCTCTCCGTTAGAACATCCGGCCTCACAGAATTTCTCACAAACCTCTGGATGTCCTGGAAAGTGTATTTCTCGCCCTTTCTCTGGTAGGTTTTGGTAAGTTGATACTGCATGTCCTTAACAAGCTGGCCAAATGCAACTCTAAAGAGATCTCTCAAGAGGTCACCAGCAAGCTTGAGCCTCTTGTTTGCATAGTGATCTTTATCATCCTCTCCTCTAAGCCCAAGAGAGAGTTCAATAACCTTAAGGGCCATCATTCCAAGGTAATAGGCCTTTCTTATTCTGTCTTCTGGAGAAACACCCATGTGCGGGAGAAGGTTGTTGTCAATTATAGATTGGGCTCTCCTCAGCCTGTACTCCTTTGGCTGTCCTGGCATGGCCTTCTTTCCTATATAGTCTAAAGCTTCCTCTTGAGTTTGTATCTCGCTAGCGTCCTCCAAATTGTCAAAGAGAACCTGCTGAATCTCAGGGTTGTTGCTCACAGCATCGACGATTTCTTTATCACTCTCAAGCCCAAGGGCCCTCATGACATAAACGAACTTTATAACACCCGGCACATTTGGAATAGAAACGTAAAGCAAGCCGTCTTTCCTTCTTTCCACTGTTATCAAAGCTCTATAGCCATGCCTGTAGGAGAAACACTTTGCTATGTACCTGTTCTGTCTTTCGTCAACCTCTACGAGTGTCCTGTTTGGTGCTAAATCCTCGATAGACACGATAACTCTTTCAGAACCGTTGATGATAAAATATCCTCCCGGGTCTTTGGGATCCTCTCCATGAGAAATCAATTCTTCTTCGCTTAGGCCGTAAAGTCTGCATACCTTTGACTTGAGCATTACAGGCAGTTCTCCAATTCTGACCTCAACGGACTCTTGTTCAATACCTTTGATAACCGGTATCATCTCCAAGAAGATCGGCGCTGAGTATGTGAGGTTTCTAATCCTTGCATCCATTGGATAGAGTGGCTTTCTCTGCCCGTGAGCTTCTTGAAACTCCGGTTCACCCAGCCTTATTCTTCCGAATTTGACTTCAAAGTCTGGAATGTCTGGCTTGACTCCACCGAATTCGTTAACTACTTCCTGCATTCCGTGATCAATGAAAGCGTTGTAAGAATCGAGATGTTGCCTTACAAGTCCTTTTTCGTCCCAGTAGCTTTTCATAACTTCCCAAAGATCATCCGGAGTAACCTCAACAACAGTAGGACCTCTCATTTTCTCACCTCAAAAACTTCAGTCTTCCACAACAATCCTATAATAGTAATAAACCCCCGCAGTAGGGCTTTTCCTCTTTATTTCTATAACATCACCAGGCTTGGCTCCAAGAGCCTGAACTGCTGGATCGCTTGCTTTGATTTGCGGTAACTGAGAAAGTTTAACCCTGTACCTCTTAAGCAGTTCCTCCTTTTCCTCTTCACTGAGGATTCTGTGTTCGGGAACTAATTCGTGATCAAATATTGTAAAGGTTTTTTTCGCCGTCACAGAGAATTGCCCCCTTTAAAATTTTTAGAAGGTACACCCTCTCACTACCTCCAGCTTTCAATTGGAGTATATAAGCTTTTCGTGAGTTTAGTCTGAAAGAGGGTTTATATTGTTTGCGTAAAATTTAAGAACTCTTCCGAAAGCCTTAACACTCCATTGGTGCACTTATATGATCATTAGTATGGTGGGGCCGCCGAGATTTGAACTCGGGTCACGGGCTCCCAAAGCCCGCAGGATAGACCAAGCTACCCCACGGCCCCATTGCAATGGAGCCCCGGGCGGGATTTGAACCCGCGACCTGCGGATTACAAGTCCGCCGCCCCACCAGGCTAGGCTACCGGGGCACCGAATGAAGAAAGGCTTAAGTTAGTATATAAACTTTTCGCCCAGAACCCACCGTAAGCTTTATAAATTCCCTTATACTCCCTATGATTGGGTTCGTGCCGCCGTAGCTTAGTTGGTAGAGCGCCGGACTGTTAATCCGGTGGTCGCCCGTTCAAGTCGGGCCGGCGGCGCCAGTCCTTTGTGGGCCCGTAGCTCAGCCTGGTCAGAGCGCGCGGCTCATAACCGCGTGGTCGGGGGTTCAAAGCCCCCCGGGCCCACCATTTCTCTTTCAATAGCAAGGCATTCTTCTTTAGAATCCAAATTCAGCAAAAACCTACAAAGGATAGTCCCTTTAAGTTCCAGCTTCAGCATGCATTTTTGCTTGACTAAAAGTTTTTATGAACCCACTCGGGAGGTTTCTCGGAGTTCTATCGGGACAAAATACCCCACAGCTCGCAATGCTCAAGGTTAATAAACCTCCCAGCAGGAGGAGATTTTAATTTAGATGCCATGAAAGCTCATCAGACCATGTTAGAACCCAGACAATTTTAGGAACCCGTGAAACGAAGGTTTTATGATTAGATTTTCTGCATTATCAAATTTAAGAAATACCTGCAACCCTCTTCCCCTAAGGAACAACTAGAAACCTTATTTGGCGGGCCCGCCGGGATTCGAACCCGGGACCTTCGGCTCCGAAGGCCGACGCCCAATCCCCTAGGCCACGGGCCCTCAAAAAAGTTATAACAAGGTGCATAAATAAAAGTTGCGGTGATAAAATGATACTGCCAGATCATAAAATTAGGAAGGAAATATTGATAGAACCGTTTAACGAGAAATCCCTCCAGCCAGCGGGCTATGATTTGAGGGTTGGAAAAGAGGCCATGGTTAACGGGAAGTTCATAAATGTAGAGAAGGAAGGAAAAGTCATTATCCCTCCCAAAGGCCATGCTTTGATTCTCACCCTAGAAAGAGTAAAACTCTCAGACGATGTTATGGGGGATATGAGGCTGAGAAGCACTTTTGCAAGGGAAGGTCTCTTGGGGAGCTTTGCATGGGTTGACCCGGGATGGGATGGAAACCTTACGCTGGCATTGTTCAACAGCTCAGAGGAGGAAGTAGTCCTTCACTACGGAGAAAGGTTTGTGCAGATAGCTTTTATAAGACTCGAAGAGCCATCAAGTAAACCCTACAGAGGTAGCTATCAAGGAAGTCAACATTTAGTTTTATCCAAGAGGAAATCCAAAAAATAATTCCTTTTCTTTATCTTGTGTAGCAAAAGCAGGTTTGTAATATCGAATTTAGGAAAACGAAATATAAAGGGATAGAAAAGGAGTTCAGCCGAAGAGTGCACCAAGCCCAGCGAGCGCCTCTTCTTCCTTCTCCTCTTCCTCTTCTTCCTCTTCTGCTGGAGCTTCCTCTGCAGGAGCCTCGGCAGCTGGGGCTGCAGCTGGAGCAGCTGCAACTGCAACTGGCATTGCGGCTTTCTCTATAACCTCATCAATGTTGACTCCCTCAAGGGCTGCAACGAGAGCCTTTACTCTTGCTTCGTCAACCTCTACTCCAGCAGCTTGGAGTACGGCCTTTATGTTCTCTTCGGTTATTTCCTTACCAGCGGCGTGTAACAATAAAGCAGCATATACATATTCCATCTCCTTACACCTCCGAGTTATCTTTATTTTTTGTTATTTGATGCGCATCAACCAAACAAAGCTCCCAGTCCGGCGAGAGCTTCCTCTTCCTCTTTCTCCTCTTCTTCCTCCTCTTCCTCAACCTTCTCCTCAGCCTCTTCAGTTGGCTGAGGTTGAGCCGCTATAACTTGTGCTTGTTGGTTTAAAAGTTCTTTGGTCTTCTCATCAAGCAACTCCTCCGGTAGCTCTTGGGCTATGAGTAATGCCACTCTGAAGGCCTTGCCAAGTATATCCCCAGCGGTTTCTTTGGTAATGTAGCCTGCTTCCACGGCAACGTTCTTTGCACCAAGGAATGCCTTTTGGATGATTGCTTCAATTGTTTGCTTTGTTGGATATGCAGTGTTAACAGAGAGATTGAATGCATGCATATAAGCCTGCTGAAGCATGTTGATGTATTGCTCCTCATCAATTGCAAGTACTTCAGGTGTATAAACGATGCCATCCTCGTAAGCGGCGAGCAACTTAAGTCCCACTTCCAAAGGTTCAATTCCCAGCTGGTTGAGGATGTTAGCAAGTTGAGGAGTTATTATCTCGCCAGCTTTAAGCACGACAGTGTCTTTTTGAATCGAAACCTTACCCTTCTCAATTCTTGCGGGAATTCCTAAAGCCTGCATCTCACCTACAAGAGGCCCTGGTGAGAGAGGCGTCGGCCCCGCTGGGACTACGATGTCTTTTGGAGCGGGAACTCCAGGCTTAGCTGGAGCTGGTTTTTTACTTTCTTCTAAGAATTTGTAAAGCTTGAATGGGTTCATCTCCGTGACGAGAATACCTGCTCCACCCTGGATATACCCCACTAGTTTTTCAAGATCTGGATTGTTGAGTTCTTGAGCGGCTTTTTTAATCGCAAGCTCGATCAAGGTATTCCTTGAAACCCTAAGCACAGCTTTGCCTCTAAGGCTTTCTCTCATCTTTGATAAGGGGTAAGCTGGAACGTCTGCTACATCTACAAGAGCAATTACTGGATAGCTTTTGATAAGCTTGGCGAGTTCTTCAACTTCTTTCTTCTTCCACTCAGCGACATGAGCCATCTATATCACCCCTCTATTTTTACAGCTGGGCCCATTGTTGTTTTGACGTATGCTGACTTAACTTGGTTCTCTCCTCTTTCGAGCTTTCCTATTATTGCGTTGAGCACTGTTTCAATGTTCTCTGCGAGCTTTTCATCGTCCATTTCCTCTGTGCCAACTGGAGCATGCACTACTGGGTTATTCTTGAGCTGTATCCTTACAGTCTTCTTGAGCCTTTCAACAAATGGGGTAAGATCGGTTACTGTAGGCGGAACTACCACGGGCATCTTATTCCTTGGACCTAGGTATCTACCAAGGTATCTACCAATCTTTGGCATTAGTGGAGCAGCTGCTATGAAAAAGTCATACTTTTTGGCTATTTTTCTCGCAGCCCTTGGGTTGCTCCCCAATTCCTCCAATTCCTCACCACTAATCACATCAAGCCCGAGCTTTTTAGCCGCCTCGGCAACAGCACCATCAGCAATGACCGCGATTTTGGGCTCCTTCCCGCGACCGTGTGGCAGAACAACCTCAAGCTTAAACCTGTTTTCAGGCTTTTTAAGATCAATATCCTTGAGGTTTACTGCCACTTCGACGGTCTGTGTGAAGTTACGCGGCTTAGCCCGGGCCTTTGCCTCCTTCACCGCTTCCACGATTTTTTGCCTGTCAAAGGCCATTTCTCTGACCTCCCTCTTTTTTTATTTAAGCCGGAAGGAAAAATCAAAAATTCGTAAAAGGGGATATTTTTAAACTTTTCCCTCACTCCGCCTTTGCAAATACTTCATCATAAACTCCTTCATCTATTTCCTTCTGCACTTCTCTTGGGTCTTTACCTTCCACGGTAACTCCCATGCTTAGTGCCGTCCCTATAACCTCCTTGGCAGCGGCTTTTAGATCAGCAGCAAGCATTTGTTGCTTCTTTGCCTTTGCTATCTTGATTACCTGCTCCATTGTTAAATTGCCCACGATATTTCTTGTTGGCTCGCTTGAACCCTTTTCAAGCCCAAGCTCCTTCTTTATAAGCTGGCTTACTGGAGGAGTACCAACTTCTATCTCAAATTGTCTTGTCACTGGATCTACAATGATCTTGACCGGAACCTGCATTCCAGCAAAATCTTTTGTTGCCTCGTTTATCCTATCAACTACTTGCTTAACGTTCAGTCCCAGTGGACCAATGGCTGGACCCAATGGAGGACCAGGAGTAGCTTTACCACCCTCAACCAACACTTCAACAATTTGCTTCTTTGCCATCCTCTTCACCCCTCTACTCCTCTGAGCGTTTGCTTATAAGCCTAACGTATTCTCCCCTAACTGTAACGGGGATTGGCACTATGGCCCCAATGAGCTCAACAACAATTTCATCCTTTGCTTCATCAACTCTGACAACCTTGGCCTTTTCTCCCTTAAATGGGCCGGCAATAAGCTCGACAATGTCTCCAGGTTCAAATCCACTTACCGCAGGCTTCTCCTCAAGGAAGTGCTCTATCTCACTAAAGGCTATCTCACCGGGCAGAGTTCCTTTTGCATGTCTGATGCCTCTAATTGCTTCGTCCACTGCGGCTTTCTCTGCAGCTTCAACAAAGATGTATCCCCTAACCTTAGAAGGAGCCAAAATTGCTCTAATAGGGAGGTTGTAGGTCTTTGCCTTACTGTAGATGAGCTTAGCGGTGTTTTCTTCCTGTCCAACTGTTACCCTTACTGCAAATATCTTCGACTCCATCTCTACCACCAAAACGTTTATGCCCCACCTTCAATTAATGCACCAATAATGTGGATAAACATGCCAATAAGGCCTATTAAAATAATCCCAATGCCCGTTATCTTGGCAGCAAGCTTATACTCCTTCCAGCTTGGCTTTTTGGTTACAAGGAAAACTCTCTTCGACTCAGATATGAAGTTTTTAAACTTTTCCGTGTAGCTCTCTGCCATCTTTAACACCCCTCACGACTCTCAGACTTGACTATTTCTCGACTATTTAAAAGTTATGCTTATATCTTTTCAAGTTTATTTATAAAGTTAAGGGAGAACAAAAAGCTAAAGAAGTTAAAACAAAATTAAAGCTCGGTTAAATCAAGCTTAATAACTTTCTTTTCTTCCTCAGGGGAGTATGAAATCTCAGATTCTTCAACAACGGCATATGGAGAGCTAACTCCTGTTACAACCACCATTACCCTAATGGTCTTTTCAAGATCTGGATCAAGCTGTATTCCCCATATTACCTGTGCCTCTGGATCAAGCTTGCTGGTGACGAGCTCAATTATCTGTTGCGCCTCTTCAAGCTTAACATCGCTTCCCGCGATGCTTATCAGCGCTCCTTTGGCACCGCTTATGTCAACGTCAAGCAATGGGCTGTTTAATGCCTGTGTTGCGGCCTCTAAAGCCCTCTTTTCACTATCGCTTTCACCAATACCAATCATTGCAATACCGCCGTCTTTCATGACAGCCTTAACATCCGCAAAGTCAAGGTTAATTAGGCCTGGCTTTGTGATGAGTTCTGTAATACCCTTAACGGCTTGAACGAGAATTTCATCTGCAACTTTAAACGCCATGTGAATTGGCAAGTTGGGAGCGACTTCCATAAGCTTGTCATTTGGAATAACAATAACAGTGTCGCTATTCTTCCTGAGTCTTTCAAGGCCATATTCGGCGTTTTTAATTCTCCTTATGCCTTCAACGGTAAATGGAAGCGTTACTACAGAAACGGTTAGAGCACCCATCTTCTTTGCCAGCTCGGCAACTATTGGAGCGGCACCGGTTCCAGTTCCTCCTCCAAGACCGCAGGTTATAAAGACCATGTCCGCTCCTTCAAGGGCATCTCTAATTTCTCTCTCGCTTTCCTTTGCGGCCTCTTCACCAACTTTTGGGTTGTTTCCAGCACCAAGTCCTCTTGTAAGTTCTTTACCAATGAGTATCTTTTTGTGAGCTTTTATCTTTAAAAGATCCTGGGCATCAGTGTTAACTGCAATTATCTTGGCTCCTTGAATTCCAACTTCCATCATTCTATTAACGGTGTTACAGCCCGCACCACCAACACCGATGACATATATCTTTGCCTGCACTTGCTCCAGTATTCTCTTAAGTTCTTCATCAATATCAGAAGCTGGAGCTTGTACTTCGACTGGGACATTTGTCTCAGCGGAGGTTCTTTCTATTGCGTTTTCAATTAGTTTCAGCATTGTTTCACCCTCCCAATTGATAACAGTTCTAAATGTTTTTTCACATTCTCTACATATATAAACCTTAGCCAAATTAGTTAAGCCGATATTTAAATGTGTACTTTTAAAGCTTTAAGCATTTCGATTCTTCTATTAATCCTTGATAAACTCCAAGCCCAATTCCTCAGCCAAATCTCTCGCAAGCTGCTTTGTTTCTCCTTTGCTCCCCTTCCGGTCAACATAAATTGCATCAACTCTTCCTGAAGTTCTTTTTATGGCCTTAACGAGCATTTCCCTAGACAGAGGATGGGAGTATTTTGCAGCTATGTGAGAAAAAGCAATATCTGAATTCAATGCTGTTTTTGTTTGTTTGGGAGCATAATGGCCCCCACCAATCCCGACCGCTGTTTTGAACTTACTTTTTTGATAATTCTCCAGCACATGTACAATTGTCTCTGCAACTATTTCCCCAGCTTTATCGTTCCTCCATTCCTCTTCACTGGAACCAATTTCTATAAAAAGAGAAGGCACTTCAAGCTCACTCGGACCGTGATGTGTTGCTTCGTAACATACTATCCAGTCTAGTGTATTTAACTCATATAACTTTAGAAGTGCAAGCTTCATTGCCCTAGGTTCCGCAATAGCCAAGCTCTCATCTCTTCCCCCATACATTGCCTTTCTCCAGTTTCCAGTTACGTGAGTAGTTAACGCTGGGAGCTTTTGCTGACTTGAATGCCTAGATGCAAAGATTATTATCTCTGGAGTTATGTTGAGCTGTTTTTCTATCTCTCTGTCCAAGTTATCGTAATATATCATTTCTCTATCTGTCGTTAGTAGAATAGCATCTTTCCAACGATAAACTTGATTCCCATCGAATTCCTTTTCCGTCTCCTTAAATCCAAAATATTCAATCAACTTATGCTTAATGTTCATTGACGCTAGATCAACGCTGGTTGTCATTATAATCTTCATCCATTATCCCCTATGATACATTGAGTTTTAGCATAAAAATCTTAGCATTCTGGATATCAAAAATCATCCAGCTCTACGATCTATGAGGTAATGCAAATCTTGTCCAGATGTCTAGAATTTGGCTAAAAATACACATATTTCCAGAAAATTTCAATTTTGGGCCAGTACGATCAAAAACTAATGATTTACGGGCAAGTAAAAGTTTATGACCGTAAAGTATATAACGGGACATAAATACAAAACAAATACAGTAATGTATACTAAATTATTTGAATGTACAGAAAAGGAGATGTGAAAAATGAAGTGGAAAGCAATTGGTTTAATATTTGTTTTGGCCCTTGGTTTGATTGTTTCGGGCTGTACACAAAAAGAGACACAAACTCAGACAACCCAAGCCCAAGAAATAACAATATATACCGGCGGAACCGGTGGAGTTTACTTCCCCCTCGGTTCCAAGTATGCCGAGATCTTGACTAAAAACGACGTCCCGGCTAAGGCCGTTACGAGCGGTGCAAGTGTAGCAAACGCAAAGGCAATTGGAGATGGAACCGCTCAGGCCGCAATTCTCCAGAACGATGTAGCTTACTATGCCCACAACGGTCTCTATATGTTTGAAGGGCAGACAATAAAAAACATTAGAGGAGTTGCCGCCCTCTATCCAGAAACAATCCAATTTATTGTTAGAGCAGACAGTGACATTAAGACACTTCAAGACTTGGCTGGGAAGAAAGTGGCTATTGGTGCCCCGGGAAGCGGAACTGCCGTTGCTGCAGAGCAAGTACTTAGGGCAGCTGGCGTATGGGACAGCATTGAGAAAGTCAACCAAGATTTCAATGAAGCTTCACAAAGCCTTAAGCTAGGCCAAGTTGACGCAGCCGTTATAGTATCTGGAATTCCAACACCATCGGTTAACCAAATAGCCGTGCAGACACCAGTTAGAGTTCTCCCAATTCCAGATGACATCCTTAACAAGCTCAAACAACAAGGTTACATATTCTATGTTAGACAGGTTGTTCCAAAAGGAACTTACAACGGGGTTGAAGAGGACACTCCAACTCTAGCCGTTAAAGCAATGCTTGCCGTAAGTGCCGACCTTTCGGAAGATACGGTTTACAAGATGACCAAGATACTCTTCGAAAATGTGGATCAACTTAGGGCAGTTCACCAGAAAGCCCAGCTCATAAGCCTAGAAACAGCCCTTGACGGTATGAGCATACCACTTCACCCCGGAGCCATAAAGTACTACGAAGAGAAAGGCCTAAGCGTTCCAGAAGAACTTAAAGGGTGAATCTTTTGAGAAGGTTTCTTTTTTTGCTTCCTTTTCTTATAATACTTCTTTTTCCCGTGAATGTTCTTGTAATAAGTGATGGAGCTCACTCCTATGTGGGCCTTCTCGGTGAAAAGGAGATAAAGATTGCCTACATTCATAGTGTCCAAAGAAGTGAAATCATAGAAGAGCTTAAAGTCAACAAAACAGGTCTTTATGTTATCGGGATGTGGTGGAAGGACTTCGGGGCTGGTCTACCAGAGGATATCCAGTACTCAGAAAATGGGTATTATGTTAAGAAAGTTAATATTCCCCTTGGAAAGAGTCTCAGCTTTTGGTTTATTCCTCTGAACCACGCAAAAATTAGCGTGAACGAAGAGGTTATATTATCTCCAACCAAAGAAACCCTTGTGAATTTTAATGTGAAGAAATGTCCACTTATACTTGCAATTGTGAGGAGGTGCTGATATATGGAAATCGAAGAAAAATTTGAAAAAGCAGAGGAAATCGTGCTAGAAAAAACAAGAACCCTTCCTCCAAAACTCGAGAATGTGATAAAGATAGCCGCAATTTTAATAGGCATCTACGAAATCCTCTTCATATTCAATTTCAACTACACTCTCTACGATCTCTTCTCAAAAATGGGAATAAGCATTGCTCCGCTAAAGATAACCTTCCAGACAAAGCAGGGAGAAGCCTTTGTACTGGCAATGATCCTCTTGATAACATACCTTCTCTATCCAATAAAGAAAAAGGAAGAATACCTCAAAAAAATCCCATGGTATGACTATATCTTAGCAGTACTTGGAGTTATCTCTTCAATGTACCTGTTCTTTGTATATCAGAGATACGCCACATATGCGGAGGTATATATGATCGATGTCGTTTTTGGCGTGATGGCGATAATACTAGTGCTGGAGGCAACAAGGAGAGTGCTTGGATGGGTTCTTCCACTTGTTGTAGTTGTGTTTTTGCTCTATGGAATAAACAACATAGGTTTTAACTGGATCAGGTTTACCCAACAACTGTATTTTGATGAAGGAATTTTTGGGATACCATTCTTCGTCATGACAATTTATGTCTTTGCTTTTGTGTTCTTTGGAGCATTTTTGCTAAAAATTGGAATAAGTGATTACATAACGGAATTCATGATATCCCTCTTTGGTTCCCGTCCAGGAGGACCAGCAAAATCTGCAGTTATCTCAAGTGGGCTAATGGGAACCGTAAGCGGCTCAAGCGTTGCCAACGTTTTAACTACAGGAACTTTCACGATACCCCTGATGAAAAAAGCTGGTTACCCTCCCGAGGTTGCAGGAGCCGTTGAACCTGTTGCCTCCACTGGCGGACAGCTAATGCCCCCTATAATGGGTGCAGCCGCTTTTATTATGGCCGAATTTCTTGGAATTCCCTATAATAAGTTAATCATAGCAGCCGTGCTGCCCGCTTTAGTTTATTATTCAGGCGTTTATCTGTTTATAGACCTAGAAACAAAAAGACTTGGACTAAAAGGAATGCCAAGAGAGAAATTCCCACCTCTTAACTACTTCATCAGAAAACTCTACATACTGCTCCCAATAGCCGTTATTACAGTGGCACTAGTTTGGGGAATACCTCCGCACATATCTGCAATTTCTTCTCTAGGAATAGCAATCTGGGTTGCTTGGATATCAAAGGACAACATCAAAGGACATGAGGGCATTTACGTAGCTTCAGTAATAATGACCACAATCCTTATGTTCACAGGCAGAGAAATCGCATCACCTGTGACGATAATCCTTATTCTGCTTGCATTATCTTTAATAGTATTATCTTTTTCAACCAGACTATTGGAGTTTAACGAAAAGTTGTACATAAGCTTGCTCTTTATTCTGTTTATAGCTCTAACGAAATACCTAGGGATGAGAAAAGAACAGATACTGCTGATGAGTGGTGTCATGGGGATAGTTTTCTCGCTAATAGTTGGTTACATCTCAAAAAGCGAGGACGGTAAAAAAATGTACTCAGCCACCTATGAATCTATGATTGATGCTGGAAAAACAAGCACAAGTGTAATGCTGGCAGCAGCAAGTGCTGGGCTCATCCAAGGGGTGCTTACAATGACGGGATTAGTGACAAGTTTGGGATACAAGTTAATTGACCTAACAGCAGGAAACCTTTGGCTTTTACTCATGCTGACAATGATATTCAGCTTAATCTTGGGAATGGGTGTGCCAACAACGGCAAATTATATCATAACATCTCTCGTGGCCGCCCCAGCAATATACAATGCGGTCTTAGGACTACAGCCATATAGCTCTCCAGTTCCAGGGTTTACGACTCCAATAGCCCTCCTAGCTGCACACTTCTTTGTATTCTACTTTGGAATACTAGCCGATGTCACGCCACCAGTAGCTTTAGCCTCCTATGCAGGCTCAGCTTTAGCGGGAGGGGACTTCTGGAAGACAGCAATGAATGCCGTAAAATATGCATTGGCAGGATATATTGGACCCTACATATATTTCACCCATCCAGAGATGTTCTTAATAACCGTAGAAAATTGGACGGCAACAACAGTCCTTCAAGTACTTTACGACTTTGGGGCTACACTTTTGGTCATGTATCTCCTGGCAGTCTCACTCACCGGCTGGTTCCAGAAAAACCTTAGAAAAGAGATAAGAGCAGTTATTGGAGCAATAGGCATTGCTGCAGCAAGCCTTCATGTAGTCCCGGTTGCAGTTGGAGTAATAGTTGCCATAGGGCTTAGGCTTTTTGGGAAAAAGCTCATGGGCTGACTTCTTCTTTTGTTTTTTGCAGTTCCTTAATTATTGATTGAGTCAGGTTTTGGATGTTCTGAGCGGCATTTAGGACGGTTTTTCTAACGAGCCGGACTACAATAAACACTATAATGATGACAATGGC
The DNA here is from genome assembly GCF_024022995.1 of Thermococcus aggregans. Classification (NCBI taxonomy): domain Archaea; kingdom Methanobacteriati; phylum Methanobacteriota; class Thermococci; order Thermococcales; family Thermococcaceae; genus Thermococcus; species Thermococcus aggregans. The sequence continues at coordinate 155,820 of NZ_CP099582.1, forward strand.
TATCATCATCAAGTACTCTATAGCCGCCTGGGCATTCCTCTTCATTATTTCATCCTCCGAGAGCTTGGGCTATCTGCTTAGCAACGAAACCTGAAGCTATTATAAAGCCAATTGCAACTGCGGATGTTATTACCACAAATTCGATTATCTTGTCTAAAATATACATAAGTATTTTCTTTTCTTTTTCATGGAATTCCATACAACCACCACCTTTGAAATAATGAAATAAAGATTAATAAATCTTTAGTTGTGGGAAATTAGTAAAGCATGACTTCGAAGCCGAGTTCACTCAACAGGTCAGCAAGTTCCTCACTGTCCACATAAGCTAAGAGATGATGATTTCCAAGAGTTCCATCAATAAAGTCTTTTGCCTCCTCGATTTTGAGCTTCATCTGCGTCCTGCACCTGTGTTCGCTCCTTTCTTGCTCTACCACCTCGACACCTGCCACCACAGCCTTTCTGCCCCTAATCTTCAAGAGTGATGCCTTTCCTTTGGGAAGGCCTACAGCCACTCCAACACCTTTTCCACTTTCAAAGTGAGATCTAAGAATGTAGTCGCTTATTAAAGGTGCAGTACAATGAGCCAGTATTATATGACTTTCACCGTAGTCTGTTATATTACCCATAAAAGCGGGTTTGTCAAAGAATTTCTTTATCAGCATCATCCCCAGTAGAGAGTTTAGCTCTCCCTCACATGCAGCAGGAATTCCTTCAGCGTTGAGCATTGCCAAAGCTAAGCATGGGGTAGCTTTAAGTTTGTTCAGCATTTCAAAGCATCCTATTGCAAATCCATCCAAATTGTAGTCTTCAATTATTTTCTTAAGGGCCACATATATCCTGCCCGCCTTTACAAGATCCTCCCTCTGGGGTTCCTTAATTTCCTTGGCTTTTGCGATTATTTCTTCGACAGCTTTCCATCCTTCAGCTTCCGTTGTTGAGTCGTAGTATTCATAGAACTTCTTCAGGCTTATGTGAACATAGGGAAGTTCAAACTTCTCGTTTATGAGCCATATAGACGTTCTTCCAATTAATCCCAGTCTAAGGTTTAGAAACTTCTCCAACATATCTCTCATATCTTCATACCCCAGAATAGCGGCTTTAAGCTCATCAAAGGTTTTCACCAGCGTCGCTGGAATCAACCTGTCTCTGAAATATTCTCTAAGCTCTATTGCCGCAGCAATTGAGTTATTGAAGGGATCCCCAAAGAGAATTATTGGTTTTCTATAGTAAGCGAACTCTTTGAGAGGGTTCTCGGTGCCTCCGGTTAGGGGATACAAAACTATAACGTCAACATCTTTGAAGTCTACTTCCCTCGTTTCTGACTTTGATGATACAAACACTCCTCCCTCAATTTCAAACTCATTGGCAAGCTTCATTAAAAATTCGGAAGCTTTCTTCTCAAAGACTTTTGGATTTGCCAGTTCGCTAATTCCAAATGCTACTCCCACTTTCATTTTACAACCTCCAACAAAGGTTAAGAACACCGAAATTTAAGGTTACCGTTTTAAAGCCAATAGGCAATAATAAATTGTGATGAAAATGATTCGCTTTGTACTTGACACGAGCATCTTTGTCAACCCCGATATTAGAAATAAGTTTGGAGAAAGCCCGACTGAAGCTATGAAAAAGTTCTTAGATTACGCGGAGAAGCTTTTTGGAAGGGTCGAGTTCTACGTTCCTCCTGGTATCTACAAAGAGATAACCCATTTTGTTGAACTCGAAGAGGTTTCTCCCGATATTGAGCTGTATATAGTCAAAAAACCTCCCAACGTGCACGACATTAAAATACCGGCCTTTGTTGTTTATGAACTCATTGAAGATATCAGAAGAAGGATAGACAAAGGTCTTAGGGTTGCTGAAAAGGCCGTGAGAGAGAGTGTAATAGACACACAGAACGTAGATGCAATAATCCAAAGACTAAGAAGAAACTATAGGAGGGCTCTAAGAGAGGGCATCGTTGACAGTAAAGAAGATTTTGAGCTCATTCTCCTAGCTAAGGAACTTGATGCCACAATTGTTTCTGCAGACATTGGAATTTTAACGTGGGCCCAAAAGATGGGAATCAAATGGATAGATGCGGCAAGATTCAAGGAAGTTCTGGACGAGCTCGTGGAAAAGATAAGGTAAAATTAGTTCAAAGATGCACTCTTCGAAGAAAAACTTATTATCCAAACTATCATTCTCTTCTTGGTGATTTCATGAAGTTTGAAGAAAAACCCCTCATTGGGATGGTTCATCTCAAGCCTTTGCCAGGTTCATACCTCTACCAAGATAACTTTGACGAGGTCATCGAACATGCACTAAGAGAAGCAAAAAAATTGGAAAAAGCAGGATTCGATGCCTTAATGATCGAAAACTTTAACGACGTACCTTTTCCAAAAACTGTCGAGCCCATAACTGTTGCCTCCATGAGTATTGTTGCAAAAGCTATAAAGGAAGAAGTCTCTCTCCCACTTGGCATAAACGTCTTAAGAAATGATGCAATAGCGGCTTATTCTATAGCCTACACTGTTAAAGCAGATTTTATTAGAGTAAATGTTCTAAGCGGAGTTGCATATACTGACCAAGGAATAATCGAAGGGGCAGCACATCAACTGGCAAGGCTTAGAAAACTCCTTCCTTCGAAAATTAAGGTTTTTGCAGATGTCCATGTTAAGCATGCCTACCATTTTGGAGATTTTGAAGAGGCCTTGGGGGACACTGCTGAAAGGGGGCTGGCAGATGCCCTGATAATCAGTGGAAAAAGGACGGGCAGTGAAGTGGAATTAGAGAAACTAAAACTTGCTAAAGAGCTTTCAAGCGTTCCCGTTTTAGTAGGTTCGGGAACAACTTATGAGAATCTTCCAAAACTGTGGAAATATGCAGATGGATTTATTATCGGGACATGGATCAAGAGAGATGGAAATGTCAAAAACGATATTGATCCAGAACGGGTGGAAAAAATCGTCAAACTAGCAGAGAAACTTCGAAAAAAGACATAGGAGTTAATTTCATCAAATATAGAATACAAGGAGCCATAATTAGCACCAGAGATATAAACGAACTGAAGCTTATATCTAAGAATGTGGAGAACAGAAGAGACTCCAAAATCAAGTTGGTGCGGTGGCCGGGATTTGAACCCGGGTCACCGGCTTGGAAGGCCGGTGTCCTAGACCAGGCTAGACTACCACCGCATGTGGCTGTTTTAACATGAGTTGGTTTGGATTTATAAAGTTTACGATGAGAGAAGGTTTTTAAATCTTCCTTAGAACACAGTTTTGAAAGAATAGAAACGAGTTTTAGGTGGTGGATATGAAAAAGCTTGCGATTATTTTGGGGCTTCTTGTAATAGCAACAACCCTTGGGTGCATTACACAGAACCAAACAACAACAGAAAGCACAGCGAAAGAAGAGCAAAAGCTTGTTATCTACTCTTACGATAGCTTCGAATATCTCGCAAGCGAAGTAATTCCAAAATTTGAAGAGAAATATGGAGTTAAAGTTGAGCTACAGCTTATCGGAGATGCAGGAGAAGTTTTAAACAGATTGATTCTGGAAAAGGACAATCCAAGGGCCGATTTGGTTATAGGGATAGATAACAGCCTTTTAGCAAAGGCAATCGAAGCTGGAGTGCTGGAGCCATACAAGCCAGAGAACATAAACCTCGTTCCAGAAGACCTAATATTCGATCTAACGTTTCACTTGACCCCCTATGATTACGGGTATATCGCGATAAATTACAGAGAGGATATGGTGCAAAATCCGCCAAAAAGCCTTGAAGATCTTACAAAACCAGAGTGGAGAGGAAAGCTAGTCATTGAGGACCCAAGAACTTCATCTCCAGGAGCCGCATTTTTATTGTGGACGATAGCCGTATATGGAGACGACGGATATCTTTACTACTGGGAGAAGCTTAAGGAAAATGATGTACACATAGTTAAGGGCTGGACCGAGGCTTGGACAGCTTTTATGAATGGAGAGTTCCCCCTAGTGCTCAGCTACGCTACATCTCCCGCTGCAACGGTGTATTATGATAACATAACCTATGTCAAGGCTGTAGCCTTTGAAGAGGGCAACTACATGCAAATAGAAGGGGCAGGAATAGTCAAGGGGGCAAAGAGCAAAGAGCTGGCAAAGAAGTTCATAGAATTTATGCTTACCGAGGACTTCCAAAGTGCTATTCCCACGAATCAGTGGATGTATCCAGTGAACCCGAACATCAAATTGCCGGAAGTGTTTAAATATGCCCTCCAGCCAAAAGAGATAAAGCCCATAACCCTCGACCCAGAATACGTGAAAGAGAACTTCGAACGCTGGATTAAGGAATGGACGGCACTTATGGTAGAAGGAAATAGTCCAGAGGAAATAATAGCCTCAAGGGAATGACTCAAGTATTGAAAAGCTCTTTACTTTTATCCCAACTTTTTTTGGCAATTTTTCAATTAAAAATGGAATCTCATCCAAAAATCGCTCTGCAATTATAAGCCTACCCTCCACGTCAATCTTGAGCCGTACTCTACCAGGCAGCAGTTCATAATCCACAACTTCTCCGTCATCGCCCTTTTCAATATAGACACTTTCCGGCCTGAAGAATATTTTGATTCTCCCTTCTTTTTTAACTTTAAAGCAAAGGCTTCCAATACATGCTTTGCCATTTTCTGCATTAATCTCTAAAATATTAGAAAGGCCTAAAAACTGAGCCACAAACTCATTTTTTGGCTTGTAATAAAGATCCAAAGGACTTCCCACCTGCTCTATCTTCCCAATACTCATAACTGCTATCCTGTCACTTATTGCCATTGCCTCTTCCTGATCATGAGTGACATAAATTGTGGTTATTCCAAGCTCTCGTTGAATTCTTTTTATTTCCCCTCTGAGCCTCTCTCTTATTTTTGCATCAAGGTTTGAAAGCGGCTCGTCCAAAAGCAGAAGTTGGGGTTCTATTACCAGAGCCCTTGCCAAAGCTACTCTCTGCTGCTGACCGCCGCTGAGCTGTTCTGGGTAGCGGTTTTCAAAGCCCTCCAATCCCACTAGTTCCAGTGCCCATGAGACACGTCTTTTGATCTCTTCCTTGGGGAGCTTTCTGAGCCTTAGACCAAAGGAAATATTGTCATAAACCGTCATATGTGGAAAGAGGGCATAGTCCTGAAAAACAATACCTATGTTTCTTTCATAGGGGGGAACTTCATTCATAACAATATCGTCGAAGTATATCCTGCCCCTATCTGGTTTTTCAAAACCGGCTACTATTCTAAGGGTTGTTGTTTTTCCACAGCCACTTGGCCCAAGTAGTGTTAAAAACTCTCCCGGTCTTGCCTCTAGAAAGGGAATATTGAGCTCAAAACCCTCTTGCTTAAACTCTATGTCCTCAAGTCTCAGCCTCACCATATCTCCTCACCCGCTCTCTCAATCAAAATAAAGGCTATTGTACTAACCATCATTAAAATAACGGACATTGCTGAGGCAGGGCCAAACTGTCGTGACCCCAGAAAGCGATAAATTGCAATGGTTATTGTTGTGTACTCAGGCTTATATATCATGTAGGTAGCCCCAAGCTCGGCTATGCTCATTGCAAAGGCAAATATCGCTCCCACCACTATTCCTCCAAAAGCCAGAGGGAGCTCAACTTTCAGGAATGCTTTAAGCTCGTTAGCTCCTAAGCTCATGGCGGCCTCTTTTAAACTGGGTTTTATTTTCTTTAACACCGTGGAAATCGCCCTTAGAACAAAGGGATAGGCAATGATTGTGTGCGCGAAGACTATCAGATACCACGTGCCTAAAAGGTTTAAAGGAGGCTTATGGAAAGCTTTTATATATCCAAGGCCCAAAGTTATTGCGGAAGAGGCTAGGGGTAGCATTACAAGTGCATCAAAGAGAGTTTTGCCCTTAAATTCCCATCTATACATTATGTAAGCTATGCTCAAAGCTAAAAGAGTCGAAATAAGCACCGTAGAAAACCCAAAGAAGAGAGAATTTCTAATTGCCGTTATGCTGTTTGCACCAAAGATTGGATTGTACTCTGGAGAAAAAACCCTCCTATACCATTCAAGGGTAAATCCGCCTCCATAGGTGAACGAATGGTAAACAACCGCCATCAACGGGGACAGGATGAAGATAAACACTATGGCGGAATAAGCTGCTATAAAAACTCCATTTACACTCAAAAGTTCCCTTAAGGTCAATGGCACTGGCTCTTTGAATATTCTCTGCTCCTCTGCTTTTACATAGAGATCAAGACTTTTTAAGTAGAGGTACATGAAAACAAAACTCAAAGAAATCTGAATTATGGCCAAAGCTGCCCCTGTCTTGAAATCTAAAAGGGTCATTATTGCGGTGAAAATATCGACTTCTATAGTGGCATACTGATATCCACCGAGAATTAACGGAATTGAAAAACTCAAAAAGCAGAAAACAAAAGTCAGCATCGAAGAGGCAAATATAGCCGGCATAAGCATGGGCAAGGTCACTTTCCTGAAGAGGGTGAATCCCCTCGCTCCTAAACTCAAGGCTGCTTCTTCATAGTGGGGATTTATGCGTTGCCATAGCGAGGACACCATCCTCACAACTACGGGAAAGTTGTAAAACACATGAGCTAATATTATTGCCTTCCAAGAGTAAAGAATACCTGGATCTCTTCCAATTAGGTGGGCAAGAATTCCAGATCGCCCAAATAGGATTATAAATCCCAAAGCAACCATGATGCTGGGCATTACAAAAGGAACTGTTAGGAGAGCCTTTAAAATTCCCTTACCTGGAAAGTCGTATTTTGCAAAAATATATGCTCCGGGCAAGCCCAATAACAGTGTAAAGAGTGTAGAGGCCAATGCCTGCCAAAAAGTGAAAAATATAACCCTTCTGTGGTAGTTGTTTGAGATAACCCGAAGGATGTATTTTAGCGTAATCCCGTTATCCCACAGACCCTCTTTTAATATGCTGATTAGGGGGAAGTAAAAGAACAGGAATAAAAAAATCAAGGGCAATAGGACAATTAAATTCCTTAACCTCATCCCCATCGACTTTTAATGGGTTTTATTGTTTTATAAGTCTGTTGTCCAGTATGCCAGACCGATATATCTGTCTGCCCCACCGTAATACAGGAGGAGTTTGTTCTCGTGCTCTACCATGCTTTCAACAAAGACGACGTTGTTAACATGTCCATAGAGCTCCCATTCATACTCCGGAACCATTATTGGGTTTTCAGTTCTTGCAATAAGCCTATTTGGGGAGTTTTTATCGAAAATCGCAACTCCCACTTTGTATTTTAGTCCATCCTTATATCTACCAGCGCTGTTGTAAATTAAAGTTATTCCACTACTAATCTCGAACAAGGGAGGACCTGGTTCGACTAAAACGTTATCAAAGTACCCTCCTCTCGGAGATAGTACTGGCTCCTTTATATACTCCCAGTTTATCAAGTCCCTCGAAACTGCTATCCAGATATTTGAGTCGCCGAAATACATTAAGTAATTTCCCTTAAAGTTGCCTTTTTCAAGTTTTTTTGGTAAAATTGCCCCGCTTTTTGTCCACCCCCTAATATTGTTTTTCTCATATTCAAAATCTTCAAAAATCGGGCCATGCTTTTTCCATGTCAGCATATTTTTTGAAGTTGCCAAACACAATCTTGCAGTCTTGCCATCATAACCTGTGTACGTCATGTAATATGTTTTACCGACCTTTACTACTCTCGGATCCTCAACGCCAACACTTTCCCAGGAGTATTCTGGCTCTATCACCGGTTCTGGATGTCTAAAGAAATTGATGCCATCATAGCTTATTGCAAGTCCAATTCTACCAGTTAGATTATCCTTTTTGGATTCTGCCCTGTAAAGCATAACTATTCTGCCCTTCTCTTTAACAACTGCAGGATTGTAAATATTTCTTGAATCAAACCCTTCCCTTGATGGGGATAAAATGGGTTGAGGGATCTTTTTTGGAGGCTTTATATTGATTTTACTGCCCTCTATTCTGATAATCTTCTCAAATATTTCGCTCTTCAAACCTAACAACCTCCCCGTTTTGAGCTTCAATTAAGTATGGCTTCCCCCTAAACCTAATCAACATGGAAACTCCAAGGTTTTCGGACAATAGTGGAGAAAGGGCTAATTCTTTTTCAACTTTAGGACCTAGTAGAGCCGTGAGAAATGCAAATACACTTGCGGCACTCCAGGCCTGCGGGGCATTTGCTCTGGGACATAAGAGCGGGTATTCGCTTTCAAGACCACTGTAGAGTTCAGGAAGCTGAGAGTTTGGAAGGGACTTTGCAGCTTTGAATATTGCCTCTGAAAGTGTTTTTGCCTTTTCTTTTTCTCCAATTGATGCAAGTCCAAGAGCTATCACTGCATTGTCATGGGGCCATATACTGCCATTGTGATAGCTGAATGGGTTGTAGGCTTTTTCATTTGAGCTAAGTGTTCTAATCCCCCACCCAGAGAACATATCCTCCTCAAACAATCTCTCTGCTATTTCTTTTTGATGTTCAGCTATCCCTGTAAATAAAAGATGTCCCATGTTGGAAGAAACTACCTTAGAAGGAACGTTATCCCCATCCAAGGCAAGCGCATAAAAGCCATTACACCAGAAATCCCTATTAAAACGTCTCTTTAAGGCCTTTGCCTCTTTTTCAAGCATTTTTGGATTCAGTGAAGTTAAGTTAAGTGAAGCGGCATCCACAAGGGCCTTATAAGCATATCCCTGTACTTCCACTAGGGCAACGGGAGGCTTTGTGGGAGTGCCCTCTTCGGTTGGAATACCTTCCTTTGAATCCTTCCACCCTTGATTAACCAAGAGACCCCCTTCATACCTTATGTATCCCCCTCCTTCCCTGAGCCTTCTCAAAATCCATTCTACAGCAGCAGTCAGATTGGGCTTGAGCTCTTCTATTAATCTCCTATCACCCGTCCACCGAAGATACTCGGCGGCTAAAATAACGTAAAGGGGAGTTGCATCTACTGTTCCATAATAAGGGGCAAAGGGCATCTTTCTTGAATGAGACAGCTCACCAAATCTAAATTCGTGAGGGATCTTGCCAGGCTCTTCTTCGTTTACAGGGTTAAATTTCTTTCCCTGGATTTTAGCAAAGAACCTTAGTGTGCCTTCGGCATACTGCGGATAATATGGAAGCAGAAACCAAGAGGTTATAATGCTGTCCCTTCCGAAGGGGCATGCATAATAAGGAATGCCAGCAAACGGAACCATTCCATAGTTTGTGTATGCTGTTAAAGCGGTTAGATCCTCAATGGCCCTCTCAAAAACCATCTCAAGCCATGTTAAGTTCGTTGAGATAACGTTTGGGAGTACAAGAGGTTTTTCTGTCAAAAATACCTCAAGCCCCTCTTTCGAAATCTGAGGAATGAATTCAAGATAAAGGATCTCCTTCTCAAGGGGTTCCAAAGTGATCTCAGCAAATGCCAACCCCTTCTCAATTTTCATGTTTGTTTTGATTCTCAAATTTCTCCTGATCTTATCTTTTCCGGTATAGGAATACTCGCCTTCTTCTCCAAGGAAGCTTTTGATCCTACGTCTAATCTTCTGTCCTCCAAACTTTCTAACTTCAAAAATATCCTCAATAGGAACTTTAAAGATGTACTCTACTCTAAGGTTTATTTTTCTCCGTGAGGTGTTGTAGAATTGAAGCTCTTCCCTGTATGTCCAGTTATCTTTTATTTCCCGCTTTCTCAGCAGAACTACATCATCACCTATGGAAAAATGAGAATATGCCCTTCTTGGACCATCTTGAGAACTTCCTACGAGAATGCTGTCCTTATCCAACTTAAGCTTCACCCCTTTCAGAAAGCGTGTATCAAAGATATAAAATCCATCGTAATTATCCTTCATATCTCCATTCTGTCTTGTAACCGCAAAAGCTCCGTTATAAGAGAGGATAACTGACATCTCCCTACCTCCAAAGAGTTAAAATTAAAGAGAATCCAGAAATTCATCAACTTCCTCTTTTTTTCTTAGATTTATCGCCTTAACTCCCCACATTCTTGCTACGAACTTAATTTCCTCCGTGAAATCGCCAGGAACTGCTGAGAGATGATTTGCTCCCATTACATTAAGGAACCTCTCCTTATCAAGAGGGTTCTTTATTGCTGTGTGAGGCCATTGTTTGCCCCATTTTAGCTTGAATTCAATATCTTCAGTGATCTCAACTCCCTCTGCAAGGAAATATAGGAGATAGTAGTCTCCTCCTCTTCTTATAAGCCTTGCAACAGTGAGCTCAGTTTTTGGGGTTCTATATGTTAACGCCCCTCCGCTCTTTCCTTGACATTGCCCCTGGATGGTTGTTTCTTTGAGGTTTTCCTCCGGATTTTCACTGAGTTTTGCGTAGTAAAGGGAGGAAGCACCGCAGTTTGCTATCAGGATAAGCTCATCGTCAACGTATTTTATGTCACCAAAAAGTGGGGGTTTTCCGCTTAAATAAAAGAGTAAGGCGGAGCTTATCGTTCCCTTTACGTCTCCTTCACAAGTAGCTGGCACAATGGGCTTTTCTCCTTTTGCATCGGCGTTAAATGGAAAGAGAGCCGGAATTAGACATGCTGTTACCCCATAGATTTCACTAAGCTCCGGCTGGCATTTAATTGAAACGGCCGCTGTTTCTTTTTCATATTTCTTCCAGATATCCTTTGCAGCAAGGTATATTGCAATCTGCCTCCTTAAAACTTCCGGAGTGAGCATGCTATTGTCATAATTAATTTTAGTCTTCTCATTCAACCACTCAAAGAACTTTTCAACCCGGATACGCTCTTTTTCATCGCTAATCATGAAATCTGCTTTCTTTATTATGATATACTGATCAAGTATTAGGAAATCTCCTATAAACCTCTTTAGTCTCGGAAGATCATCCATCAAATGCTCCATTCCAAGCGTATAGGGAGCTCCCCATAGGAGCAGGGATTTTTTGGAAAGCTTTGATACTGCCTCTGCAGCCCTTGCCCATGCTTTTACTTTCTCAAGGTCTCCCTTAAGCCTCACATGATGCAAGGCATGATAGTTTACAGAGCTTTCCCAAAGGGAAGCGCCAACAGAAGTTATACATGTACTGCCTGCCCATGCCGGATCATCATCAGCGTAAAGAAGTAGAGGTTTGTTGGTTTCTTTTGCCAATAGCGTTACTAAGTTGCTCTCCGTCCAGTGCCACAGGCCGAGAATGATCCCACTTACGTCTCTGGATCCAATCAATCTGGATGCTTTGATAACTTCCTCCTTATCATCCACTCCAAAGTTTCCCCCTTTTTCGAGGGCTTCGTATTTTCCAAGGGCCCCATTGATGTCAAAAACTTTTAGTTTAGATGATTCCAGTTCCTGTAGAAGTCTTTTATGCTTTTCCAAAAGGGCTTTTTCCCTCTCTATTGAAAGGGCGGTTTTTCTTGGATCTGTGAAAGTTATAAGAGCTAGCACATTACATCACCTTAACCTTCGTTATGCATGAATTACTTTTAAAATTTAAGGAAGGGAGGGGGGTTAGAATATTGCTTTTCCGGTGTTTTTGTCGAAGATGTGGATTTTCTTCATATCAAAAACAACCTCAACTTCCTGCCCCTCCCTAACCCTCGACTCAGCCTTAAAAGCCCCAACAAAACCAACACCACCAACCCTCAAATACACAATCCTCTCACTCCCCAAATTCTCAACAATATCCACCACAGCCCTAACCACATTCTCCCCAGGAACCCTCACCTGAGCAAACACCGCATCATAAACATCCTCCGGCCTAATACCAAACACCACCTCCCCCCCAATCAAGTTCTCCTCCCTAAGAACCTCTACCTGATCCGGCAGGAGCTTAAGCCTGAACTCCCCAAAATCCACAAAACCATCCTCCCCAACACTCGCATCCAAAAAATTCATCGGCGGCGAACCAATAAAACCAGCAACAAACACATTCGCCGGCCTATCATAAACCTCATCCGGCGAACCAACCTGCTGGAGAACACCAGCATTAATCACAGCAACCCTATCACCCATCGTCATAGCCTCAACCTGATCATGCGTCACATAAATCGTAGTAACCCCCAACTGCCTCTGCAGTTTCTTAAGCTCAGCACGCATCCTAACCCTAAGTTTAGCATCCAAATTACTCAACGGCTCATCCATCAGAAACACTTGAGGCTTCCTAACAATCGCCCTACCCAAAGCAACACGCTGCCTCTGCCCACCAGAAAGCTCTCTGGGTTTCCTCTTGAGCAACTCCGTCAAACCAAGTAACTCCGCAACCTCCCTGACCCTCTGGTCGATTTCCTGCTTCGGAACTTTCCTCAGCTTCAACGGGAAGGCAATGTTATCATAAACAGTCATGTGAGGGTACAATGCATAACTCTGAAAAACCATAGCAATATCCCTGTCCTTTGGTGGGGCGAAAACTCCCTTCTCTGGGTCAGCGACGAGTTTGTCACCAATGTAAATCTGGCCTTTTGTTGGCTCCTCAAGACCAGCAATCATTCTGAGAGTCGTTGTCTTACCACAACCACTAGGCCCAAGCAAAATCATAAACTCCCCATCCTTAACTTCCAAACTCATATCCCTAACCGCAACAACCCCACCAAACTCCTTCCAAACACCCACAAGCCTAACACCAACCATACAAATCACCCCATAACAAACTTTATGTCAGTACTTTCGTAATCCTCAATAACCGCGAACATACCTCCAATCTTTACAACTCCCTTTTCCGTTTCGAGATGAATATTATTAACAGCTTCCTTAAATGAGAGAGTATATCCCACTACATTGCCATGGATTTTCTCGATTTCACCAGTTTTGATGTTCCTTCCAACGACCTCTGCTATGAGTGTCCCATTATTGATATGTCTCTTTACAAAGTCCGCTGCATGAAACATAGCAAAAAATCTGATGTTCTGTGGATTTGTTATATCCTCCACCTCCAAAGAAGATTCTTTGAATATCTCTATTATAAGACTGTATTGTGAGAATATTATTTCAGGATACGTTGCTTTGAAACTGGGTGGAGAAGATTGCCTAAAGCTTACATTCTGGACTGTAACGACCTCCTTTCCATCGGTCATGCCTATTAAGTGGTTCAGCTTGTAGAACTGCCTGGCAAAGAAATTTCCTTTCCCTCTAAACTCCGATAGATCCGATATTTTGTCGATGTAAAGAGACACTGTCACGCCTCTCTGAAGAGTTTTTATTAAGTCTTCCTTTATCGTTTCGAAAAATTCGCTTGGAGTAACTACTATCACTTCGTTTTTAGCGGAATACAGCGACTCCCTGAACATCTCAAGGGCTTCATCAAAACTTCTGCTTCTCCATATTGCAGGTCTCTGTTCTTCCTTTTTTACATTCTTAAGCTCAATTTCGAGCTTGTTCATTATGTCCTCAAGTTCTTTTTTGAACCTGAAAAATGCTATCCTTGGTGAGTAAGCAGCGTATACCTTCGGTGTTCCGTCAATTTCAGTTACAAACCCTCTAAGTTTTAAAGAGGATATTGTATCATAGACCCTGTTGTATGGAATTCCGCTTTTTGTAGAGATCTCCTTAGCAGTGCTGGGGCCGTAAACTAAGAGGGTCCAGTAAGTAAGAATTTCATACTTTGTAAACCCAATCTCACTCAAAGCGTGTGAAATTTCCGGAGGAATCTCCATTATTGTCACCTAAAAATATATTGAAGAGGGATTTAAAAAGAATTCAGCAAATCGAGATACCTCTCAAGATGTTTTGTTATTATGAAATTCTCTTTAACCCTTTCTTTGGCATTTTTACCCATTTTCTGTGCCATGTCTTTGTGCTCAAGGAGATAGAGTGTTTTCTCAACGGCCTCACTGACATCTTTCACTAAGAATCCTGTTTTTCCGTCCACTATCTGAAGTCTTATTCCTCCTACGGCTCTCCCTACCACCGGCTTTTCTTTCCACATTGCTTCGGTAACGGTTAATCCAAACCCCTCCTTAATGGACATCTGAAGAACTACGTCACTTGCCCTTTGGAAGGCATTTACCTCTCTTGCATGAACTCCGGTGAGATTTGTGAGCACTTTAACGTCATAGTCCTCTCCGATTTTTCTTAGGGTTTTCTCGAAGTATATCCAGCCTTCAGGATCATCATGGGCCATTACACCAACTAGCAAGAGTTGAACCTCTGGTATTCTCTCCTTGACTTTTCTGTAGACATCTATAACATCAAAAATTCCTTTCCATGGATCAAAACGAGACACCTGTGTTATTATTGGTCTCTCTGGATCCACGTCAAACCTTTCTAAGATTTTTAAAATTTCGCTCTCACTCAGTTCTCTGTTTTTTTCACTAAGAGGATCAATGGAAGGGGGCATTATAACCACTTTGCTTTTATTAAGGTCATTCTGCACATACTCCTCCATATGGAAAATATATCCATCATACTTCTCGACAAACTGCCTCAGAAACTTCCAGAACTCCAGGTTTGGATCGCTTAGGTCGATGTGACATCTCCAAATCCAAGGTTGCTTTTTCTCATAAAACTCTATAAGGGGTGCCGGTTGAGGATCGTGTATCAAGACGTAATCGAACGAGCTCAAATCAAAGTCCTCAGCGTTTTTCTTGTTTGTTTTCAAATAGAGTTCTTTCATTTCTTCAGTTAACCTAAGCTCCTTGTTTCCCTGAAGAGCATTGTGGAAGCTCTTTGTAACATTGAAAAATTCATTTGTTCCTTCAATCACAAACCATCTTGCGTCTATTCCAACATCCCTCATCAGAGGGACAAGATTGTGCAAAATTTCGGCAACACCTCCGCCAAAGGAGGTGGAGTTTACATGGGTAAAGCTCTTACCTTTCAGATTCTCTGCCTTTTCTTTAATAGTTTCCAAGGCTCCTTCCCCTATTATTTTTCTGTAGTCTTCAAGCTTTTTACCTTCCCCACCAAACTTCGTTACCTCATACATCTTCATACCTCCCATTATTTCTCGGTTGACCAGCCTATCATACCGCTTATATAGTACTTCTGGAAGAGAGCATAGACAAGCAATGGAACAACCATTACCATGATGGAAGCTGCAGTTAGTATGCCCCAATCAACAAAATACTGCCCCCTAAGCAAAGGAAGTCTTTGGGTAGCAACGTATTTCTCCGGATTTTGCAGAAATACCAATGCTAGGAAGAAGTCACTCCACACCCAAGTAAACTGGAGTATTGCAGCTGAGATTAACCCCGGTAGCGCCATTGGCAGGACGATCTTGTAAAATATCTGGAAATCAGTGGCTCCGTCTATTCTTGCGGCTTCCTCGACGTCCGTTGGGAGCATTGAGAAATAGTTCCGCATAAAGAAGATGATCCACGCTAAACCCCATGCCGAATGAACCGTTATTAGACCCCTGAATGTGTTTAACATATGAAGATTTCTCAAAAGAAAGTACAGAGGAACTACTGTCATCTGCTGTGGGAGAGCCATTAGGAACACTATAAACGCAAAGAGATAGTGCCTTATTGGGAAGCTGTATCTGGCAAAGGCATAGGCAGCTAATGCGGCGACTATCAAAGGAACAATTGTGGAGGGGATTGCAATTATTAAGGAGTTCTTTAATCCCTGACTTATGGGGAACATGGGATGATTAAAGGCATTTATGTAGTTTTTCAAAGTTATTGTAAAGGGATGAAAATGCCACCATCCACTTACGATCTCTTCATACGGTCTTATTGAGGCCATAAGGACTCCTATAAAAGGTATCAGCCATATTATTCCTATAATCCACGCGAGTGCGTTCGAAACGATGTACTTTCTAAGTTTATACCTTGGTATAGCCATTATCACTCCCTCCTCCTAATCAACCATAGGGCAGGTATGAGAGTTAATGCAGTCAAAAGCACGGCCACTACAGCGGCATAGTTGTAGTTGAGGGCTCTTGCAAAGTAGTCCCACATTTGAAGCGCAAGAACCATTGAAGCTCCTCCTGGACCACCGCCGGTTGCTACATATACAACATCGAAGATTTTGAGATCCCAGAGCAGAGTCATTGCCACTACAACAACGGTAATTGGTTTCAAGAGGGGCCAGGTCACGTTTTTGAAGATCTGAAACTTGTTGGCACCGTCTATCAAAGCGGCCTCGTAATAGTCCTTGGGTATAGAAGCCAAGCCTGCCGAGTACATCAACATGCTGAAGCCGGTCCATATCCAAATTGATCCCAAAATTGCAGCAAAGAGTGCAGTTTCGGGATACGCTGTCCAAGTAATTGCGAGTCTCTCAATGCCAAGCAACTTAAAAATTGCGGGGATTACCCCTGCTCCTTCTTCAAAAAGAAAGCGAATTATCAAACCTCCAACGATCATCGGGATTACCATACCCAGGAAGATTATAGACTTGACTATAGAACTCCCCTTAACCTCCTCCCGTCTTAAAAGAAGGGCGATTCCCAAGCCTAAAAACACAGTAGCAGGAAGATGAATGGCTATCCATACTATGTTATGAATTAAAGCTCCCCATGGGGGAGATTTAGTCGGAAATCTGTCGAGGTTTACTATATCGGGGCTCAGCAGAACCTCTTTGTAGTTCTCCAAACCAACAAACTTTCCATCAAGGAAGAAGCTCAGGTATATTGTTTTGAACACCGGGTATATTACAAAGGGAACCATTAAGACAAGCGCCGGTAAAAGGAAAAAAAGGGGAGTTAAAGATTTAGGCCTCCTCATTAAGACCCCCCTTCACTTCTTTGGAAACTTGGCGTCCAGTGTACTCAAAACATCGTCTAATCTATTTGGCTGTACCCACAAGAGCTTTAGTTGATCCCAGAAAGTCTTCTGCCATTCTCCTCCAATACTATCATCGAGATCCGGTGCTGATTCCACATTGGCCACGACCTTTGCAACATCCTTCATGGGCTCCCAGTAGTCGTCAATGGATACCTTCTTCCATGTTGCCAGCTTTCCTGACTTGGTACCCACGTGAATTCTCTGTCCTTCCGTTGCCAAGAATTTGGCAAGCTCCATGGCTTCTTTTGGATGGCTTGTGTACTTGGGCACCATGAAGTAATCTGGAGCAAGAACCATTGCTTTGACTCCCGGTAGTGAAATTAAGCCTAGATCTGTGGGATCATCAACCATTCCGGTTATCCAGGTACCCATGAAGTACAATGCATAGTCTCCCTTCCACCATAGATCCACCGCAGATGTCCATTCTATTGGATCGCTGAAGTAGCCAGCTTTTAGAAGTGGTACAAGCCTTTGCTCAAATATGCTTCTCACCTGTGGATCTTCCCACTTAACCTCTCCGTTTATAAGCTTGAGCTGAAGGTCTTTTCCTCCGAAGGTCAGAATGAAGTGTTCAGTTACATCAGAAAGTGGCCATCCTACGCTATCGCCGCTAACGATTGGAGCTTTAACCCCTGGTATTTGCTTTATCTTTTCGAGCAACGCCACGAACTCATCCCAGGTTTCTGGGGGCTTTAGGCCATGTTTCTCGAAGAATGACTTTCTATACCAGAACCCTGGCTTGGCCGCTGCTGTAAATGGAACACCATAAATTTTTCCATCCGCAGTAACTGTGTCTAGAATTCCAGGAACGTATTCGTCGGGGTTTATTACCTCATTAAACTCCATCAAATGACCTTTCTGACCCATCTCCGCTATGAACCATCCCCACATTGCTATGACATCGGCTGGAGTGTCCCCCGACTCAAACTGAAGAGGCAGAATCGTCGAAAGGTCTTCAGCCCTGTATGTTTTGTATTCCACCTTTATGTTTGGATGTTGAGCCTCAAAGGCCTTGATAACTTCCATAAAAGCATCGAGCTCTGCCCCGGACCATGGGCCTATTACTTTTAAAGTAACCTGTTCTACGGGCTTTGTTTCTGTAACGGTCTCTTTTTGCGTAACCGTTGTTGGAGTAGCGGTCTGTTGACCTCCAATGCATCCGCTCGCCACTACCGCAATGCCCAAAACTCCAACTAAAAACAAACCAAGCAGTACCTTCTTGACATCCATATGGAGACACCTCAATCCCTTGTATATACTAAAAGTATATATATTTTACGGATGAAAAAATCAGATTTTTCAATAATTATAATACTTTATCAAGCCTAAGCAGAATGTTAATTGCCGATTTTAATTCAAAACCTACAGTATAATTATAGCCACGTTAACTGTTTACTTTAAGTATAAACACCCTTAGAGCAAAACTTTAAGTTCTCCTTACACTAGTCCCTAGGGGGTCACAATGATCTACGCAATAGGAGAGGTCCTAATAGACTTTATTGCAAAAGAAGAAGGAAAACTGAAAAACGTTAAAGAGTTTGAAAAGCATCCTGGCGGTGCTCCAGCGAATGTTGTTGTTGGCTTGAGGAAGCTCGGGATAAAAAGCGGATTGATAAGCAAAGTCGGTGCCGATCCCTTTGGTGAATTTCTCATAGAGGCACTCAAAAAAGAAGGGGTTGAAACGAAATACATAGTAAAGGACGTAAACAAACACACGGGAATAGTTTTTGTCCAGCTTATAGGGGCAAAGCCCGAATTTATATTGTACGATGGTGTGGCATACTTTAACTTAAAGAAAGAAGAGATAGAATGGGATTTTACAAAAGATGCTGAGCTTCTACATTTTGGAAGCGTTCTCTTTGCGAGGGAACCAAGCAGATCAACCGTCTTTGACGTTCTTAGAAAAGTTAAAGGAAAAATTCCTCTTAGCTATGATGTCAACATCAGGCTTGACCTGTGGAGAGAAAAAGAGGGAGAAATGCTCAGGGATATAGAAGAGGCTCTCAGGCTTGCAGATATAGTAAAAATCGGAGATGAGGAATTAAGCTACCTCGACAAAAACGGAATAACACTCGAAGACTTCAGATTTGATCTCATGGCAATAACAAAAGGCGCTAAAGGAAGTACAATTATCCACAAGGATATAAGCGTTAATGTTCCCTCATTTAAGGTTAAGCCTGTAGATACCACCGGAGCTGGAGATGCCTTTATGGCAGCCCTCTTGGCTTCTCTCTCGTATATGGGCAAGCTGAACAAATTAGAGTTCTCCAAAGAACAACTGGAGGAACTTGGGAGTTTTGCAAACTTGGTGGCTGCGCTCTCAACTACGAAACGGGGAGCATGGAGTGTGCCAAACTTAGATGAAATTTTGAAGTATAGAAGATTCAGCTTCCTTCCATAGGTTCTTCTTTTTTACCAAAAAGCCCAATTAAATCGTGGAGTATTGCCAAATCTATGGCAGCGTTCAATGATTGAAAAAGATTCCCCGCCATCAGCATTAAGAGTGCAAAGAAAAAGTCTACTCCTTTGTATGCAATGGTTATTTTTATAGCCCTTCTTTCGCCTCTAACTATCCCCCAAGCGAGGAGGAAGTTCAAAAGACCAAAAATAAGCAACATATACCTTTCGCTCCCAAAAGCACCGGCTGAATAATACAAAAGGAAAAGTGATTGGAGAAATAACAGATACACGGCAATTTTCATTGACCATCACTCAAGTATCTCTCAAATGCATCAACGTATTTAAACCCATCGTCTGGAAATACCAAAACTGCAGTCCCGGGGTATTTATCACGGATTTTCTCAAAAGCTTTAACCACCGCGCCCGAACTCAGACCTATTAAAAGGCCCTCTTCTCTGGCTATCTGTATTGATCCTTCGATTGCTTCTCTTTGGGTAATCTCGATTACTTCGTCAATCTCCACCTTAAAGAACCATTTTGGCTTTGTTTCGAGCCTTTTTATGCCCGGTATCTTTTTGCCTTTGGCCGGTACTACTCCAATAACTTTTGTGTTGTAGCGTTCCTTGAAATATTTCGCTATTCCCCCTATGTGGCCCGAAGTGCCTATTCCTGCTACTATAAGGTCGGGCTTTTTGCCTATACTTTTCAGTTGTTCGTCTATTTCTCTGGCAGTAAAGCGATAGTGGGCCTCGAAATTGTCTTCATTCTCGAACTGATTGAGGTTGGCTGCCCTAGCTTTCCTTGCTTCTTCGACGACGTGCTCAACCATATTAGGATCTATAGTCTCAAAATCGGTCATAACTACCTCCGCGCCGAGTACTTTGAGCAGGATTTGGGTAGCCTTTGGTGTCGGCTTTGGCAGATATGCTCTAAACCCTATTCCCAGAACGTTGCTGAGAGCCGCGAGAGAAATCCCAACGTTTCCAGAAGTTGCTTCAAAAATTTTTCGAACACCGTTGATGTCCCCACGCTCAAGGGCTTTCATGAGCATATTGAAAACTGTCCTGTCCTTTATGCTCCTGCTGAAGGGGTTAAAGAACTCCAGCTTGGCAAAATACATCCCTCCTTTCATCTGAAAGTGAAAGCCTGAGCAGGGGAGTTGGTTTGAATTTTTCAAAGAGCTCGAGTGGATTGTTGAACACGTTCATTTTTGATCACCGTATTGGCCTTTTAATCGGCGCTTATAAGTGTTTCTTTTGCGGCAATCTTATACAAAAATGTGTATTCAACACTCTTTTCCAAAGACTTCCCTGTAAATCTTTTTGAACTCGCCGAGGGCTCCTCTTATTATGGGATGCCTCGGCACGAAATTACAGCTTTCTTCAGGCTCTATACTTATCTCAAACGTGCCTATACCTTTTGCAATTCTCTCGATCTCTATTTTGTCCATTGCTATAAGCGGTCTGAGTATCGGTAGATCAGTTGCAAGGCTTATTATTAGAAGGTTATCAAGGGTTTGAGAGGCAACTTGGCCAAGAGAGTCTCCAGTGATTATCGCCATGGCGCCTTTTTCTTTTGCTATCTCCGTGGCTTTCATGAACATGCTGAGTTTGCAAAAAATGCATATCCACTTTTCTTTTTTCATCTTTATCAGCCTATCAAAGATAGGTTTTTGGTATTCAAGGGCATCAACAACAATCAGCTCTTCTAGCCTATCGGGGTAAAGTTCCTTAAGTCTCAGCCAGATTCTCCTAACTTTTTGATAATTAATCTCGCTCTGCATGAAGTGAATCGGATAAACCGTAAAACCTTTTTTGAGCATGAGGTGTATCGCCACAGGCGAATCTATCCCAGAGCTCAAGAGTGCAACAGCCTTCACTCTTCCACCTCCAGAGTTAGATAAACTATCCAGGCGTTTATGAAGAGAGCCCCCACAAGTTCCGGGATGGCAAGTCCGTCAAATATTGTAGTAAGATAAAGCATCATCATGAATACTATCGGGCTGCCAAGAAGCCATACGATAGCAAACCTCTTTTTTCTCCTTGCCCTCAAGCCATAGACAAAGATATCTGCAAAGAGCAAGATGTAAAAGGAGAGTGCAAAAAATGAATGGGGCTTATATTCTTCGGGAAATACTCCTACAAGCAACAAAGAGAACATGCCAAGAGAAAAGAGGATAGTGACTCTTTTCTCCTTTAACATTTCAATACCAAATACCATTCCGAGAAAGCCAAGAAAAACCAGCAAGGAATTGAAAGCATATCCTATAGGATTTTTAATGGAACCCATATCACTGAGAGCATTTTCTGTTAGAGAAAACCAAGGATTCAAGTGGATGGCGATAAAGATGCCACCAAAAGTAAGAAACGGAAAGGAAAGTCCCAAACCTCTAACCCACTTTTTCATTGACATCCCCTTTTCCCCGGCTCTTCACCAAAGACTGCTTTGTAAAGCTTTTTGAACTCCTCCCAGGAACCCCTTATTACCAGATGCTTTGGAATAAACGGTACCTCATCCTCTGGTAGTGTTGAAAGTTCAAAAGTTCCAATAGTCTTTGCGATTGCCACTATCTCTTCCTTATCCATCCCCACTAACGGCCTATAAATTGGCAGATCACTTGCTTGACTTATTATATACATGTTTTCCAGCGTTTGAGAAGCTACTTGACCCAAAGAGTCTCCCATAACAATCCCCTTTGCTCCGAATTCCCTCGCAATCTTGTCAGCTTTTTTAACCATCATATACTTGCAGAAAACGCATGTATAATTCTCTTTTTTAAGCTGTTTTAGCGTTTGAACGATCCTCTCTCTTTCTTGTGGCTTAATAACTATTAGGTCACTCTTACCTCCATAGTGATACTTTTTGAGCTGATTCCAGATTCTCCGAACCTTCTCAAGGGTCTTCTCTCCAACATAAATATGGACGGGGATTACTTCACATCCCCGCTTCATCATCAGAAAAGCCGCAACCGGAGAATCTATGCCCCCGCTTAAAAGAGCCACGATCTTCCCTTGAGTTCCTACTGGAAGACCGCCAAATCCCTGGAATTTATCAACATGGATGTATGCCTTCCCTTCCATTAGCTCAATTCCTACCTCAATATCATAGTTTTTCAAATCTACCCTGCATTCTTCGTTTTTTAATATGTACTCGCCAACTTTAGCGGCCAGCTCTTGGCTTTTAAGGGGAAATTCCTTGGTTATTCTCCTTGCAGTTACTCTGAATCTTGGCCTTTCCAATCCAAGTGCCCTCATTTTTCTTCTAAACAGCTTTAGGGAGGTTTTATATATTTTGTCCAGCTCTCCATCTACCTCAGCAGCAGGTGAAAGCGATACTATGCCAAAAACCCGTTTGAGAACTTCCACGCTTTTTTCCGCTTTGTTAGTCTTTACAATAATCCTGCCATGCTTTGCAAAGACGTTCTTGTATTCTATGCCCTCACTTAAGAGTGCTTCTTTTATGTTGTTGAGTAAAATGCTTTCAAACCACCTTCTCGTTTTTGGAGACTTTGTGCCTATCTCGCCGTATCTGACTATTATGGCATTTAGCATTATCATCCACCGAGTTCAAACTATTTTAAGAACTTTTTCCAGAGATTTTCTCCTTGGTCGGGGGATTATCTTCTCGGCAGGATATCCCATGGGGATTAACCCGACGAGGTACCAATTCTCATCAAGTCCAGCCATTTTCCTAAGCTCTCTTTGGTATTTCTCCAAGCTGGTAACTCCTATGTAGCATGTTCCCAACCCAAGCTCTACTGCCTTCAGCATAAGGTTCTCTATCGCCATTGCAGCACTTTCAACGCTCCACAGAAATTCAATTTCCTTGTACCCCTCTCCTTTCAAGAAGCGCGTTTCCTTATCAATGAAAACCCCAATATAAATCGGAGCTTTGTACATTCCTTTTTCAAATATCTTCGTTTTCAGTTTTTCTATTTTTTCCTCAGGCAAACCGTATGCACGGTAATACTCTGCATGAGCCTCATATATCATCTCGTGAATCCGCCTTCTGAGATTCTCATCTCTATAAGCCACAAACAACCAGTTTTCAAGACCACTTGCAGTAGGTGCTCTTATAGCAGAATTTATTAGCTCTTTGAGTTTTTCTTCTTCAATGCTTCTCTCTTCGTAATACCTCACGGATATTCTGTTAAAGATCACCTCATCTAGTTCCATCCGCATCACCAAAACGTCCTTTGTTTATTCGGGTTAATATACTTTAAGGAGAAAAGAGAAGAAATCTAAAGAAGCAGCTTCATCCCCTGATTATCTTCATTTCGAACTCTTCTACGGGGACCTTGAAGTCTTCCCTGCTGTTGATGTCTCCCCTGTTAAAGAGGACTTCCCTTGCAAGTACCCAGTAAATTAAAGCCAAGGCCTTTCTTCCCTTGTTGTTTGTTGGGATTGCCAAGTCAACATAGCTCAAAAGGTTCTCTGTGTCAACTAAGGCCACTATGGGGATTCCAATTTCTATTGCCTCTTTCATTGCTTGATGATCCGCCCTTGGATCTGTCACTATGAGAACATCAGGCTCAAAGAAGTTCTTAACCCGGGGATTTGTCATTGTTCCAGGTAAAAATCTACCCGGTATTGCCCTAGCTCCAGTAACTTCTCCAAACTTCTTGACTGGCTTTTGACCATAGAGCCTTACGCTTACCGCCAATATTCTGTCCGGATCGAACTTTGCTAGGAACTTTCCAGCAGCCCTGAGTCTTTCGTCGGTTTTTCTTACGTCGAGCACATACAAGCCATCTTGCCTAACCCTATATATGAAGCGCTTCATATCCTTTGTTTTCTGCTGCGTTCCAATGTGAACACCTGCAGCCAAATATTGGTCGAGTGGAACCAAATACTCTTCCATTTTTTCTTCACCCCTCAAATGTTATTATTCTTCCTCTTTCACCCAAATCTTCCGCTATCCTAATAAGCTCATTTATTTTAACAATGGAGCTCTTATGGAGCATTATAGCTGGACACTTAAGCCCCACCGCCAGGTGGGGTAGAGCATCATCAGCGGATTCGTACTTTGCTTCTGCCAAAATTGGAGTTATTCTTTCAGATTTGACGTCATTGACCAGATTGTAAAGATCTGTGAGAGTGCCCAAGTTGATTGGTTTAATCGAAAGTGCATTGTAATATCTCCTATCCAGGATGTCCTTCGTTCTGAAAAGATATTCTCCATCAACAAATACTCCCTCTGTTCCCGCTATTAATTCAAGGAAAAGCTCTTCCTCGCCTAAGGGCTTGATGTAGGAAATGTTGTGATCCTCGACTTTTTGCAGGACTTCCTCGATATCCATCTCTTTCTTTTGTACTATTCCAAGAGACACCTCAAGACCAAGTTCGTCTCCGGCTATTTCGGAAGCTTTTGAGAGATCTTGGAGAGTAATGTTCTTTGCATGTTCCTTTATCTTTGTCATTGCATCTACTACATCAGAGATCTCCATTAAATCCTTAACCAAGACAAGGTACTCAAAGGTTTCATCCTCTGCAAACCTTAGTATTGGGACTGGAAGCTCTGTAGTGAAGGTTCCGCCTATATAGCTGTACAGGGAAATGTTTTTGGCATTTGAAGCCGCTTTTGCCACAGCAACTGAAACAGCCAAGGCAGTGTTCGCCCCTATGTGACTTAGGTTTTCAGTTCCGTCTATTTCCCAGAGGTAACTATCTATGAGTTCTTGCTCTTGAGAATCGAATCCAATAAGTTCCGGACCTATTATTTCATCAACTTCACTAACTGCTCTGTGAGCTTCCACTATGTAAAGGGAAGGATTCTCATCCACAGGGGCGGCAAACCTACCAAAGCCGGAAGTCGTTATAACATCAACCTCAATTGAATACTTCCCGCCTTTGAGTATTGAAATTCTGCCCACTATGTTCTCTATTATTGTCATCCCACATCAACTCGGTCTTATGACGGTTATTGGGATTACACCCTTTTCAAACTCCATCATTGCGGCCTCTAAAGGTGTGGCCCCTTCAGGTATGTCAATTAGTACAGGAGCCCCCATAGCTATTTGTAATGCCCTTGCCCCTATTATACGAGCCTTCTCAAATCTCGTGTATCTAAACATTTTTCTCACCCATGCAAATTTTGGTGGGGCCGCCGGGATTTGAACCCGGGTCTCCGGCACCCCAAGCCGGGAGGATAGACCAAGCTACCCCACGGCCCCTCCTAAAGAAGTGTGGTTTTTTAATATACCCTGTAGTGCATTATCTCATCTATCAATTCGACATGGCTGAGGAGCATTCTCCTGCAGCAGTACCTTTCAAGCCCGAGATCATCGAGCACCTTCTCGGGATCTTCCCCTTTTTCAACACGCTCTTTGAATATGTAGTATTTATCTCCAATCACCTTTCCACAGGTGAAACATCTCACGGGAACTATCAAGCGAATCACCTTTTTGGTTTTTAAATTTTAAGGAAAGTTTGAAGGAGATCAACGGTAACTCTTTTGTCTCTTTGCTCTTGGACCCTTTGTAGAGCGGTTGGGCTTGTGTGGTTCTGTTCTTCTTGAGTCGCCAACGAGCATAGTTCTGTCATACTTCATAAACTTTTCTTTAAGGTTCATATCCCCAGTCCATTCCACCAACGCCCTCGCTATTGCAACCCTTGCAGCCTCGGCCTGCCCCATGAAGCCTCCGCCTTCGACTTTGACATCGATGTCGACTTTGCTAACTATTTCCTCGCCTGCAAGAACCAATGGCTCCATTATCGTGAAACGGGCTATTTCCGGTTCAATGATCTCAACAGGCTTGCTGTTAATCCTAACTCTCCCTTTGCCCTCTCTTATAGTGGCCCTCGCGATAGCGGTTTTTCTCTTTCCTGCAGTTTGGATTATCCTCATTATCATCACCTCAGAACTTTCCACCAAGGAATTTGGCAACCTCTCCAACAGTTACATATTTGGGAGTTTTAAGCCTTGACATGTGAGCCTCAGCTATTGTCTCCAACTCTCTGTCTTCAAACTCTTTTGGAATTCCGGCATATACTTTCAGCCTCTTAAAGGCCTTCCTTCCCCTGTCGGTTTTCCATGGGAGCATGCCTCTAATGGTTCTTCTAACTATTTCGTCGCTTCTCTTTGGATAGAATGGTCCTTTCCTTGGGTTTGTTCTCGTTCTTAGCTCGGTTCTCTGCTTATACTTCTCGAAGATGAACTCTCTGTTCCCAGTGATGATAGCCTTTTCAGCATTAACGATAATTACCTCCTCGCCTTCGAGGAGCATCTTGGCAACTTTTGAGGCAAGTCTTCCAAGTATTAAACCATCAGCATTAATAATCCTCATGGCCCATCACTCCATTATGATTACTCCACTACCCTTTGGGTTTCTCTCTATAAGTTCTTCGATCGTTATTGCCTCTCCACCTGCTTGGATGATCTTCTCTTTTGCCTTTTCGCTGAACTTCCATGCAGCAACTATAACCTTATGATCTAAGTTCCCAGCTCCAAGAACGCTCCCTGGAACTACCACCATATCTCCTTCCTTGGTGTACCTGTTTATCCTGCTAATGTTTACTTCAGCCCTCTGTCTTCTTGGTCTTTCTAAGCGCCAAGCTATGTCCTTCCATATCTTAACGTTTTCCTCGTTTGACTTCTTTCTCAGGTAGCGAATGAGCCTTCTCAGGTTAATATCAGTTGGACCAGTCCTCTTCATGAGCATTCCTCCTTTTTACTTCTCGCACCGAGGGACGGGGTGATCATTATGGTGCGGGGGCGGGGATTTGAACCCCGGAACCCCTACGGGACGGGACCCTAAATCCCGCGCCTTTGACCAGGCTCGGCTACCCCCGCGCTATTCGGCTAATTTATGGAGCTCGTTTATAAATTTATCGCTCTTTCTCATTAAAATTTTAAGTGCTAATCTTACTATTTCCTCAACGGGGAGTTCTCCATTGCTTTCTACTGTAAAGACGAATGTATTTAGCACTACTTCTTCCTTGATTTTATCTCCTAAATACTGATCAAATTCCCTTGGCAAATAGAAGCTCGTTACAGTGGTTACAATAAGTTCATTCTCGTTTTCTTCAATGGGGAGCTTCTTTCTAGCTGCGAGCTCTTTAATTTTCTCCCAGTTAGGAACATCTTTGCTTACATGCACTTTTGTAAGGTACTTGTAGTAAGCAAACCCTGGTTGCCATTTTGCATGGTCTTTCCCCCTACCAAGTTTTGCATATGCGTTAAAAACAAGCCTCTGGCCCTCAGCTAGCTTGACTATTGGAATATCTGGAGTCACGGGCCTTATATCCGGATCATCACTTTTTAAATCCCCAGAGTAGATTATGGCGGGACCTTCCGCTTCCAAGCTCAATGTAGCGGTGTAGTCATCCAACTCCAAAGCATCTAGTTCAAATCTATCTGAGGGTGTCGTCAGGGGAATTAGTGCTAATCTGTGGGCGATTATCTCATCAAAAAGTGCGGAATCATTCTCATAGAACTCTACTTCATCAACAGCAAAAGTTGGAACTTCCCCAATTATTGTTCTCCTAAGCGCATTTGCAAATGCAACATCAACGCCCTCTAAAATGAAGCGGATTGCATCATCCCTTTTTTCAAGAATCTTTATTTGCATTTTTCTCACCAAAAAAGAGGTTGTAAAGGGAAGTCAAACTCTCCTTCCCCTTCTGCCACCCTTTGGTCTTGTACCGTCATGTGGAATTGGTGTGACGTCTTCTACTCTACCTATTTTGAGCCCTGCTCTTGCGAGAGCTCTAATAGCTGCCTGGGCTCCAGGTCCAGGGTTTTTGCTTTTGCTTCCACCAGGGGCTCTGACCTTTATGTGGACACCCACAATGCCCTTTTCGAGGGCCTCTTCTGCTGCCCTCTTAGCAGCAATCATTGCAGCATATGGGGATGACTCATCTCTATCTGCTTTAACTACCATTCCACCGCTCCATCTTGAGATTGTTTCGGCTCCAGTGAGGTCGGTAATGTGGATGATTGTGTTGTTGTAAGATGCATAGATGTGGGCAACTCCCCATTTTTCTTTCTTTTTAATGTTAACCTCTTCACTCATTGTGCCTCACCTTTTTGGGCCTCCTCAATAACCATCCTCTCAGGGTGCTGTGGGTTCGCAAACGGGGAAGTCTTTGCGTATGTTATGCCGTCTTCCTCTTCCTTGAGTACCAAATAGCTTGGTGATCTTATTATCTGTCCGTTTACTTCAATGTGTCCGTGGACAATTAGCTGTCTAGCCTGCTTTATTGTTCTTGAGAGTCCCTTCTTAAATACCATGGTCTGAAGTCTTCTCTCGAGGATGTCCTCTATTGTAAGGGAAAGAACGTCATCAAGGTGGGCTCCTTCTTGGAGCAATCCCAACCTGACCAATCTTTGGAGAAGCTGAGCCCTCTCAATTTCGGCCTGCTTACCTCTAGCAGCGAGCAATCTTCTTGCCCTTCTTCTAAAGTTCTTAAGTTGAGTTTCGTGCTTCCAAAGCTCTTTCTTGTTCTTGAGAGCATACTTCTGCATCAAAACTCTCTCTCTATCAAGTCTCTCCTTAATCCATGGATGAGAGGGAGTCTCATACCTTTTCCTTTGCCTTTTTGGGTCTCCCATTTATATCACCTCACTTCTTCCTTCTGCTAACACCAACTGTTGTTCCTCTTCTGAAGTTTGACCTTGTTCTCTGTCCTCTCACTGGAAGGCCAAGCTCATGTCTGATACCCCTATAAGCTCTAATTCTCCTGAGTCTGTTAACGTCCTCACGCCATGCCATAACGAGCTTTGCTCCCGTGAGATGCATGTCCCTTCCACTCTCGTAGTCCTTTGGTCTGTTAACTGCCCATGAGGGAATACCATGTTTTACTGGATCTTCAAGCACAGCCTCAATGGCTTTTACTTGTTCATCGGTAAGGTAACCTGCCTTCATTTTTGGATCTAACCCTGCAACCCTGCATACCATTGTTGCAAAGTTTATTCCTATACCCCTAATTCCAGTGAGGGCCCATCTAAGTTGTTTGTGCCCATCTATATCAACATTTGCTACACGCACGATATGCCTAAAGTCAGCCATTATAAGCACACCTCCACAAGTTAATCCTTCAAAGAGGATTTTGGCGCCGGGACGGGGATTTGAACCCCGGCGGGCAAACGCCCACGGGCTCTCAAGGCCCGCGCCATCCCAGGCTAGGCGATCCCGGCATACACCCTAAAGCCCGATCCCTTCGCAATTTCTCTTACTTCGTTGAAATTCTCCTCCATGAGCCCCTTAATATACTTTGCGCCTTGATTAGTGCGGATGACAATTTGAAGTAATCCTCCATCGTAGAGATGATGGGGTGCATTTATAACTATTTCCCTCAATACATCCTTCCCAGCATGCACTGGAGGATTCGTTATTATGCTGTGAAATCTCTCTCCCTTCACGGGCTCATAGAGATGGCCCCATCTTACCTCGGCATTCTTAACGTTGTTGATTTTTAAGTTTTTCTTTGCTATGCTCACAGCCCTTTTGTTTATATCGGTCATTACAACATAATTCACGAAGCGCGAAGCCACTATTCCAATCGCCCCGTAGCCGCACCCTAAATCTAGAACACGCCAATCTTTTTTAAGTATCATATTCTCTATAAGTAGCTCAGTTCCTCTATCAAGCTTTCCAAAGGAAAAAACACCGCTGGAGGTCATGAATCTAAAACGCTCCCCTCTAATGACTACCCCAATCATTTTGGTCTTTAATGGAACGTTTGGATCTTGGGAATAGTAGTGGCTCATAGTCGGAAGTTGGAGAAGGGGTTTATAAATTTGGGGGATGTGCTTCACCAAAAGTTCGTGATTGCCCAACAAGTGGCACAGTTAGAAGTGTTTGCACTCTGCCACGAGTTCCATTGAAGCCGAGAATTCATGCCCACAACCTTGCGCAAAGGGTTTACTTTCCTCTGCGCTCCAAAGACAAACTCCCCAAAAGGCAAACATGACAAGGAGAAAACACTAAGAGGAATCACAAACCTTGATGAAACTTCGCGCAGGCGAAGTTTCTACCACATCTTAGGATACCAGTCCCTCGGCATAAAAACTTTCTCAACATCGACTGCAATGCCCTTGGTTTTGGTGAGCATTTCCTGCGTGTTCATCTTTGCCTTGCCCAAAGCAACGAGCTCATCCTTGAGGGTCATTATTGCAACAAGGTCTCCCTGCTTTATGCCTTTATGGAGCTTTACTATCCCGGGAACTGCCAAATCAGCGCCATGAGTAACAGCAGCAACTGCGGAATCCCTTATCCACACCTTCGGAAGATGCTCTACAGCTTTTTCCATCGGCTGGATTGCTCTCCTAAAATACTCTTCAATGCCATCTTCTTTCCAAAAATAGTAGGCATCTATGAGATCATGCAAGGTGACAAGGGTTTCATCTTCCTTAAACGGTCCGCTTCTTGTTCTCCTCAGCTCGGCCATGTGCGCTCCAACTCCCAAAGCCAAACCAATATGGTGGATGAGCGAACGGATATATGTCCCCGCCTCAACTCCTACCCTAAAGAGAACGTCCTTCCCCTCTATCTCAATTATCTCGATATAGTAAACCTTTCTCGTTCTAAGTCTTCTCTTAACGGCACTCCTTAGGGGGGGCCTTTGGATTATCTCACCTTCAAACTCCTTCATAATGGCATAGATTTTATCCTCTGGCACTTCACCATGAAGATGCATCAAAGCCACATACTCCTTACCTGCCGGTAAAAGTGCCTGAACAACCCTCGTGGCCCTTTCCAAAGCTACAGGCAAAACCCCAGTAACTTTTGGATCTAAGGTTCCCCCATGGCCGGCTTTCTGAAGGTTTAAAAGCTTCTTAACCCATGCAACAACCTCGTGACTTGTAGGACCGGGAGGCTTGTCAAGGTTTATAACTCCAAACCGCATATGCATTTCAATAGGCCTTTTATCTGGAGGAAATCCCCATTTCGGATTGGTTTCAGCTTTCTCGTCCTTGATAATGATTTCTCTTTTGAGATCAGCGGGAAGTATTGCCTCTCGCTTTCCTTTTTTTCTACCCATTCTGCCCACCTACAAAAAATTGAGAAAAGAGGTTATAAACCTTTACAGTTCCAAACAGCCTTGAGCATACAAACGCCTCAACATATAATATGCCAGAAAGGCATTAAACGACTTTCCCCATCAAAATGAGAGAGTTAAGAAAAGAAAGTTTGCAAAGTGGAAAGATAATGGACGAATCGCTCAAGATCACTCAAGACTTATTCCAGCCTGTTCAAGAGCGGCCTTGACGGCTTCGTCATCGGCACCGCGCTCGATGTTAATCTTCTCCGGAAGGGGCTCAAGGTGCTTTATGTTCATCCTTCTCCTCTTCACCTTGTTCAAGCCTGCTCCAGTAACGAGGACGAAGTTCTTATCAATTATGTCAACAACAACTACCTTTTGTCCGGCTCTTCTTCCGGCAATAACCACAGCCAACCTTCCAACATCAATTGCTGGCATTCATCCCACCTCCATCTTTTTTATTTCCCCGTGTCGCCATCGGGGTACAGGTGGTCGATGGCGGCCTTCACAATCGCGAAGACGCCATCGGGACCCCAATTGGCAGTGTTAATAACCAAATCATAAACTGAAAGGTCGTTAATGTCAATTCCATATAGATTTAAATACCTTTTCCTATTCTGCATTTCTCTCTCGGCAATTTGCATAAATGCTTCTTCAACACTTATGCCCTCTCTCCTTGCTACACGTTGAGCCCTTATCTGAATCGGCGCATCAAGCCATATCTTTAAATCAGCATCTTTTACCATCCATCCGGCCAAACGACCTTCTATAACCACATTGCATTCTTTTGCCGCCTCTACTTGCCTTCTATCAACTTCCCTGTCTATTTCTGGATGCATCTCCGCATATTCTTGAAACTCCTGGAGAGACATGCCCATCTCTTTTGCCATCTGTCTAAATATCAAACCAGCGTAGACGTGCTTAAACCCATAGTACCTAGCCAGATTCTTGCAGAGAGTTGTGGTACCGCTCCCCGCTAATCCGCTTACTGTTATCACTAGGCACCCTTTAGGCATGGTGCATCCCTTTCGTCCAAGATTAGATGGCAGCCCTTACCTGAGCCTTCATAACCCTTCTCATACAGCTGGGGCAGAGATGTGGATAAGGCCTTTCTGGCCTCTTCTTGGTCTTGGGAAGCTTTCTTAACTCACTTGCCCTGCCTCTTGGGATTCCGTTTAATGGTCTCCCGCACATTGCACAGTGGGCAATCTTCGGCTTCTTCCTTTCAAAGTGTATCACAGTCCTTCCACCCGGAGTTCTAACGTACTTTCTTCTCCATGATCTTGACCTGTACATTGGCTTCATATTTCTCACCCCGCTTAGCTTTTTTGTCAAGCGTTTTTAAATTTAACTAATATGAGTCCAAGAGCTTTCTTAAAACCTGTCCGACAATCATTGATGTCAAGATGTACCATCCAATATACCCTAGCTCGTTGGCTTGGAGGGAAGAGTGGTAAAATCTGTGGAACCAGTCAAAGAGGAAAAAGTTAAACGGTGATTTCACGATTGCCGTTTCAACATACCACCTTCTCATCCATCCAAAGAATATTATGAATATTGGCATTGTAAAGAGCATCGGTTTGAACATTGAGTCCTTCATAACTTCATTTTGAAGCTTTAAAAGCTCCAATTGTTTTTGTTGAAGCTTTCTCAGTTTTTTCTCGTCTTTAGCCTTTTGAGCCTCTTTCCACTCCTTCTGGAATTCTCTGCTCATTTTTTGCAGTTTTTTCATTTTCTCCTGGTCTATCAGCAGGTGATTAACTAGTGTGAAAAAGGCTCCAAGTATAATTCCAGAAATTGTTACCACCCACATGGGGTGAGCATTTGTTACCAAAGGTCCAAACACTTTATCAAGTGCAAGATATACTCCTTCAAGCATCTTCACTCACCGCCAGATCAAGTATTTTTACCAGCTCATTAACGGCCTCTTCTAAACCTTTATCCTCATGATTTTCAATTATCTTTATAAGTGCATTGGAATGCATTGCATAGCTTATTGCGGCAGCCCTATTTAAATCTTGATGTCTCTGAATTTGCTCTTCAGTCTCAACGTCCCTGTCTCTCTTGAGGTCTCTTAGCCTTCTTCCCAGTATTTCACTGGGTGTTGCCTCTATTATAACAATAAATCGTGGGTTTATAACCTCAATTACCTCCTTAGGAAAGCCAAGCATGTATCCCAAGGGCGTTTTTATTGTAGCATGGGTATCAAGCAGTACTGGCTCTTTTCTTGATATCTCAAGAATCCTTTGAGCAGCTTTGAGCTGTAATTCTCTCTGCACATTTAAGCTCAGCTTTCTCATTTCGTCCCTGTGAGTAACCAGTTTAGCCTTCAGGGCTTCTTCAAACATTATATCTCCAAAGTTAACTACCCTGAATTTTGCTTTAGTCCTTTTTAAAGCCAGCTTTGTGATTGTGCTCTTTCCTACCCCAGGAATCCCCGTGATGACTACCACAAACGACATCTTATATCACCTTGACTAAAACTCGCACTCCAGAGAGTACAAAGAAGAATTGGTTTATAAGGTTTTTTAGAAAATGAAGGCAAAAAGAGAAACTCAACTAAAGAACCTGCGCAGTGCTGGGAACATCTCGGTAGCTTGTTCCCTTGCTATTTCTTCATAAAACCTGTAGAGTATACCCACTGTAAGCAGTATTCCGGTTCCAGTTCCTAGCGCTCCAAGGAAGTCCGCTAATACTGCAACAACAGCCAAGGTAAATGCTCCCCAGAATGTAACGTAGGGGATGTATCTCTGCAAGACCCTCTCCAATATTCTTGGGTCTCTTCTAAAGCCCGGTATCTGCAGTCCGGCTCTTTGCAGTTGCCTTGCAATACTCTTAGCGTCAAGCCCAGTAAGCTCAACCCAGAGGAATCCAAAGATAAGGGAGAACGTTATGGTGAGTATGGCATAAACCAAGGCCCTCAGTGGGTCGGCCGTAACGCTGAATATGTCCCTAGGCGGTAGAACGTATCTTACAACTCCAGAAACTGCTGCCCCAGTTTCGTCAAAAGTTCCAAGGATTGGGTGACCAAGTCTTTGTAAAAGCCTAGCCCAGAGCTGGATGTTTGCATAGAGGGCAAAAGTCAAAATGATCGGGATATTGCTGACATACATGAATCTTATTGGATACCTCCCTCTAACAGTTACCCTTCCATAACTGAGGGGAATCTCCACGCGCATGCTTTCTAAGTAGACAACTATCAGGAAGATGACTATCGTTGCTAAAACGCTTAACATATCTGGAAGTCCCCTTCTGTAGAGAGCCCCTGTAACGTCACCTTTAATTATGTGCTGAATAAACGCCGGAATGGCACCTATTATGGCAGGACCACCTGTTAGTGGATCTATAGCTTGATTTGTTGTTAATGGGTTAAGTGATCTCGTAACAATTGTCTGTGAAACTCCCGCAGCGATGAAAAGACTTATACCGCTACCAATTCCCCACTTGCTTACAAGCTCATCCATAATCATTACCATTATTCCACCAAAAGCAAGCTGGAGCATAAGAAGTACCTTGATTGTTAATGTGGGATTTCCAAATGCACCTGCAAATACGTAAACAGCTGCCTCGAAGAAGCACATAAATACTGCAAACACCTTCTGCAGAGCTTGATAAAACCTTCTGTCCTCATGGTTTGAGAGATCAAGCTTTATTATTTCTGATCCCACTAAGAGCTGCATGATAATTCCAGCGGTAACTATGGGACCTATTCCCAAGGTTAATAGACTACCGTTTCTACCAGCAAGGACTACTCTTAAAGTCTGGAAATAGTCCTGTATTTGGCCGGGAATTCCAAAAAGAGGTATCTGTGCCATGATAAAATACAACAGCAACGCAACTCCTGTCCATGCGAATTTTTCCTTTAGAGGCACGTGTCTCTTTGGTCTTTCAATTTCTGGGAACGCGTGCTCTATCCTGTAAATTATTTCCCTTGCTCCCATAGATTACACCTCAAAGATAATTTATTCAAAAAGAAAAATCAGGCAAGGAGGGCTTCTCCCCCAGCCTTAATTATTTTTTCTTCAGCTTTGGGGGAGAATGCTCTAGCCTTAATTACGAGTGGCTTTGTGAGTTTCCCGGTTCCAAGCACCTTATCGGCAAATTGAGTGGTATCAACAATGATTCTTCCCTCTTCCTCATAGGCAATGCCGAGCTGCATAAGTTCATCAAGGTGTTCATCAATGAATTTGAGGTTTACTGCAGTTATCTCTCTTTGAGCTTCTATGGGCCTCTTGAAACCTCTTTTGCCCAAGTGGTCGGGAGCATATTTGATGACCCATGTCCATTTTGTCTTCTTCCTTTTTCCTGTTCCAGCCATACCTCTACCGCCCTTGTGCCCTCCACCACGGTGCTTCTTTTTGCATCCCCATCCATGAGTGTGGGAACCGCGAAGTTTTCTCACCTTCTTTTTCCTTCTAATCATTTCTCGCACCTCACAGCATTCTCTCTATAAGCTCATTAATCGCCTCTCCTCTATATCCCAAAGCTCCGCCCTCTTTGAAGGTCCTCTTCTTGCTCCTAATGCCACCTCTTGCCGGGTGAAGTCTAAAAACAGGCTTAAGCCCTGGTAAGTCGCTGAGCTTCATTTCTCCGTTGATGACCTTTTCGGCGAATTCTTTAATACCCATACCAAGTTTTTCTTGAACGTACTCCTCTGTAACCCTCTTGTTTCCTTGAAGTCTTCCTCTCTTCTCTATGAGCTTTGCTAGGGTTTCAGCGTTTATCTCTCCCCAAGTGATGTAATCCTTCACCTTCTGTATCATGCCCTTGTAAGTCGGAGTATCATCAACGATCACAAGGTGATTTACCTTGTGAAGTCTCAGCATTGCGAGGGTGTCCTTTACGGGCCTCTTAACATTTACCCTGCCCCTTATCCTAATCAAAGCAAGTTTTGCCATCCTCGCTCACCTCACAGTTCAAAGTTCTGTGGCATTTCTCTACCAACCACTATACCATAGCGCTCGATCATCTCGGGCTTTACAGCGACACTGTTGGTGTTGTAGAGTGCCCCAAAAACTGCCTTCGCAAAGTTAACTGTAGTTCTTGTTTCACCTAATGTTTGTGACCACACGTCCTTAACTCCTGCCAAGCTGAGTATCTTTTTACCAACGTCACCAATAACAAGGCCAAGTCCTCTAGGCCCTGGCATGAGTTTTACTTTCACGCTACCGCTTTTACCTTCAACGGCGAATGGGATTGAGTGCGGTCTCCTACACCTACACTCCCATGAACCACAGCCTCTTTTGATCTCAATTATGTTCATCTTTGCATAGTTGATTGCCTTTCT
The DNA here is from genome assembly GCF_024022995.1 of Thermococcus aggregans. NCBI lineage: Archaea > Methanobacteriati > Methanobacteriota > Thermococci > Thermococcales > Thermococcaceae > Thermococcus > Thermococcus aggregans. The sequence continues at coordinate 192,149 of NZ_CP099582.1, forward strand.
AATGGCTGTTCCGACTTCCCTTCCGTGACCAATGCCAAGCCCCACATAGCCGTCTCTGTTTCCTACTGCTGCAAGTACTCTGAACCTAACTCTCCTACCACTGTCTGTCATTCTCACTGTCAAGGCTATGTCAAGCACTTCTTGGTTTTCTCTTGAGTTGACCTCAGGAAGGAGTACATCAACTATTTCTGGTTCTTTTATCTGGTAACCCCTTCTAAAGATCTCGTGAATATCAGTTATCTGTCCTTCCTTAACGAGCATACCAAGCTTTGTCTTGGGCTGCCACTCTTCTAATACTCTTTGAGCGTATTCCTTCCAATCCTGGCTCATGCTCTCACCTTCTCAAATTTCTCAATGATTCTCGCCTTAACCTCTTCAAAGTGCTCGGGAAGCCTTTCAGGTTCAAGTCCTCTCACAAGATATCCTCCAAACTGTCTTCTGTACTTCTCCTCGTCTTCCTCTTTAAGCATCTTTGCATACTCGGCAATGTGTTCTCCTTTAATTCTGTCTTCTCCCGGATAGATTTCCTCGCTGTGTGGAACGTCTAAACCTGCATCTACAGCTCCCTTGAGGACTGCAAAGATACTTGATCCTCTAGTGGGTGGATGCAGACCAATGTCAAGGATAGCCTCCTCTATACCCTTTTTAAGAGCTTTGTATCCAATGAGCAGTCCAAGGAGATAAGCGCTCGGCGTATTTCCGCCGTGTCCTTTCCATCCAAAGTCTCTCATGAGTTCTCTTGTGTGAGCTGAAACAACTGTCTTATCTCCTTTTGGATCGTAAAGCACTATCTGGGCTATATGATGGTTGAGAGTTTTTCTCACAACTAGCCTTGGCTTGCCTGATTTGAGGAGAGCAAGCCTCTTGTGATAGTTAGTTTTGCCCTCTCTTCTCCTTCTGAATGGAACCCTATATCTTGGTCCATGTGCCATATATATCACCTCTTCAATATGCCTTTTTCTTCCATGAACAGGTAAAGCTGGTGTTTGCTCTTGAATTGCCCACCCTTAGCTCTTATGTAAAGGTTGCGGTAGGTGTGTTCGTCAATCTTCTTCTCTGCCTTGAGCTTTCTAAGCTCCTTTCTAAGGGCCCTAATTGTCATCATCCATCTCTCCTTCTTGCCCATTCTTGCCGTCTTTTTGCCCTTTCTGCTTCCATGTCCCCTGTGCCTTCCTTTCTTCCTTGCTTCTTGCCTAAGCTTTGCCCTGTATCTGCTTTGTCCTTTAATTGGCTTTTTCTTGATGACGCCTTCGTTTATCAGTCTTTTAATGTCCTCCCTAGTGATAGCAGACCTAACATCATCAATTCTTTCGGGGTCTATCCAAACCCTATTCTCGCCACATTTCAAAAGTTCAGCGGCAATCCTTCTCTGCATCTTGAGCATAACCTTCACCTCGCGTTGAGCACCTTAATACCCAATTCCTTAGCTCTCTCAATTATCATGAGTCTCTTTCTCTTTCCGACTGTTCTGGCTATCCTAGCGGCTTGTCTTGTTGGGTCTATCGCTTCTAGCTCCTTAACGTTGTGTACAAGAACTTCTTCGTAACCGCTTGGGTGGAGACCGCGGACAGCTTTGGGTGAGCTCCATCCAATGCTGGGTGATCTAGCTTTCCCTTTAAGCTTTAGTCTCATTTTGCTGTCAGTTCCCTTTGGTCTTCTCCACTTGGGATCATTCTTAAACTTGGGGAACCTCCACCATTCCTGTCTAAGAAACTTAGGTTTTTTCTTTTTGAGTCTGGCCCTTATTCTTAAGAGTCTCGCTTTTTCCATCAGTCTCACCTCAGAACTTTATAGGTTTACCCGCCTTTTCAACAATGTAAATACCATCTTGGAAGACTCTCCTATCTCTACCGGTAATTCTTGTCGCCTGCTCGATGTTTGCTGCAGTCTGTCCGACTTTTTCTTTGTCGATTCCCTCCACTATTATTTCGCTGCCCATGACCTTTACTGTAACCCCCGGGAGTATCTCAGCTATTCTAGGTGCTTTTTCACCGAGGAAGTTCTCTATGTAAACCTTGTCTCCTTGAACCTTGACTGTTATTGGGAAGTGGCTGTAAACGACCTTAAGCTTGTAAGTGAACCCTTCCGTAACGCCCTTGATCATGTTTGCTATGTGAGACTTGAAAGTTCTTGCAATGGCTATGTCCTTCCTCCTTGGAAAGTCCTTGTAGATAACTACCTTGCCGTCTTCAGTGAATATCTTGACCCCCGGATAGTTGAGCTCTCTCTCAACTTCTCCTTTTGGTCCCTTCACCTTGACGAGGTTGCCATTAACTTCAACAGTGACCCCCTCTGGAATTTCAACCTCTTCCCTCACCCATGCATCAATTGGCATTTCTCTCACCTCAGTAGACGTAGGCTATTAACCTTCCACCAATGCCCTTCTCAAGGGCCTCTTTGTGTGTCATAACTCCTTGGGATGTGGAAACTATTAGAATACCAAACTCGAATGCTGGAAGGAATCTCTTTTCCCACTTCTCATATTCCTTGGCTTTTACTGAAAATCTCGGCTTTATTGCCCCGGCTTTGTTTATCTTCCCTAAGAGTTGAACCCTGTATATGCCTGCCCTTCCATCATCGATAAACTCAAACTCACCTATGTATCCGTTCTCTTGCATAACCCTAAGTACCTCTCCAATAAGCTTTGAGGCTGGTTTTATGTAAACCTCTTTCTTTCCAACTCTCTCGCTGTTTGTAATGTGAGATAAAGCATTTGCCAAAGGATCCAACAGAGTCATCTCATCTCACCTCAGTCGTATTTCTTAAATCCTAATTTTGGAGCTACCTCTCTAAAGCAGTGCCTGCAGAGCATTAGTCCGTGTATCCTAACGATTGGTCCAAATTGTCCACACCTAATGCATCTTCTCGCGCCCTTACCAAACTTTCTTGGCTTTCTCTTGTTGTAATCAGCCTTCGCCATAATCATCCCTCCACAATCTGGACTCCAAACTCTTCCTCCATGAAAACCATACCCTCTTCCTTTGTAAGCTTGTGCCTTGTAGGGATGTGGTGCCTTCTTCTCTTTCTTCTTGCAATTCTGTATCCAGGCCTTTCAAGCGTTACACAAACGTCCATACCAAATATACCGATCTCTGGATCATATTCCACTCCTGGGATGTTAATGTGTTCATCAATACCAAAGCAAACGTTTCCATGTTCGTCAAAGCTGGATTCCTTAAGCCTGTTGTCAACAGCGGCCAATAGCCTCTTAAGCATCTCATAAGCTTTTTGTCCCCTTAGGGTTACTTTAACCGCTATCGGCTCGCCCCTTCTGATTCCAAAGTCCCTGTTTGTTTTCTTTGCCTTCCTTCTTATTGGCTTTTGACCAACAAGTGATTCTAGCATTGTCTCAGCCTTTGTAAGTCTCTCACCACTCTCGCCGACACCAATGTTTATGGTGACCTTAGCTATCCTGGGTCTTCTCATAGGATGAGCTTCCCAATCAGCCAGGATTGCCTCTCTGTTAGCTATCATTCCTTTTCACCTCACGGTAATGAGATCTTTGGTTCTTCTTTACCCAACACAAACGCGTAATCCTTTAAGGTATCAAAGAGCTCCCCTTCCTTGTCCTCAATGGTAACCACGTCCGGCCATCCGCCTGGGAATTGCCTGACTTCAACGATTTTTCCTACTCTTGCAACGTTCTTACCCTGAACAACGAACACATAAGCTCCAATTTCAAATGGGAGCACTTCAATTATTTCTCTCTCCGGAACTTTCATTAAGACGGTGTCTGAAGTCTTGAACTTGTCTTTGGTCTCATCTGTGAGTGAGCTGAGCTTGACTAGGTGGTTTGTTCCGTCATGGAAGTTAAGCTGCAGGTTTCCTCCCTTTACCATTCTCTTATTGTTTATCCTCAGAGGCTTTATTTTTGCCTCTTCTTCGCTTATTGGGTGGAGAATAAGCTTTCCAATTCTATTTGGAAAGACTCTATAGTGCTCCTCAGTTTCCGGAATTGAGACGACATCCATAATACCAACCGGGAACTTGTAGTCTTTTCTGACTTTTCCATCCACCAATACCTTTCCTTCGTTGAGGATTTTTCTTGCTTCTCTGCCTGTCTTTGCGTATCCAAGGTAATCCCTAATTATGTAGATAAGGGGAATTGATGTTTTCATGTTGTGTGGGCCCGGAGAGGGCCTTACAGCCCACTTGTATGTTTTTCTCTCAATGTACCACTGAGTTGGAGCAGCAAGCCTTTTCAAGTGTCTCTTAGCACCTTTCCTCGCCATCTTCAAGCCCTCCTCTCAATTATCTTTTTCCTTCTCTCATCCTCAAGATTCAGCTCAACAATCATAACGTTTGATGGGTGTATTGGGTAAAACGCCTCAGTACCGTTAACCTTCTTAAGGGTTGCTCCCTCAACGTGAATTCTGTATCTTTTGAGATCAACTTCCACAACTTTCCCTTCATGTCCCTTAAAGTCCCCTCTCATTATTTTCACTTTGTCTCCAGCCCTAATTGGAAGAGCTCTAATGCCATACTTCTGTCTGAGCTCTTTTGAAAGGGTAGCGCTGACTATCTTGTGTCTGAGATGAAGAGGAGCATTGTACAAAAACTTCCTTTGCTTTCTTGGTTGTTTGCTCTTTAATCTCATTTCTCTCACCTCACAATACCATGCTCGCAATACTTCCTACTCTAACCCATTTTTCAGCGGCTTCTCTCGCAACGGGTCCTCTAACCTCAGTCCCTCTCGGAACACCTTCAGGTGTCGTAATGACTGCTGCGTTGTCTTCAAATTTTACTCTCATCCCATCGAGCCTCTTGTACTCTTTCCTCTGCCTTACTATAACTGCCCTAACAACTTGGTGCCTCATGTCTGGCCTTCCCTTCTTTACCGTTGCAACTACCATGTCACCAACACCCGCTGAAGCAAGTCTTCTCCTAACGCCTTTGTAGCCTACCACTCCAATTATCTGGATTATCTTTGCTCCTGAGTTGTCTGCCACGTGAAGGTAAGCACCGATTGGCAATGCTCTAGTGGGCCTAACGGGGGAGATACCCCTTGTAGCACCAGCACCTTTCTTTGCCATTTTCTTCACCTCTCCCCAGCTCTTTGAGTAACTGCAACAACTACAAAGCTCTTTGTCTTGCTAAGTGGTCTGGTCTCGGCTATGATAACTTTGTCTCCAACTTTTGCGTTTATGCATGGTGGGTTGTGGGCATGTATCTTGCTTCTTCTAAGCTCGTAACGCTCGTATTTTCTTAGGTAGTGATAGTACTGCCTCTCCACGGTAACCGTGTGTCTTGGCTTGTCGCTAACAACAACTCCCTCAAACACTCTACCGTGTACTTTAATGTGTCCGTGCCATGGGCACTTTGGATCATCACACTTCTCCGCGGGAGGTTGTATCCTCAATCCGATGTCTCTCATCTTTTTCACCTCTTTTTCAATCTCATCTCAGGCCTTCCAATTAGCTCTTCTCCCTTTATTCGTATTTTTTTATCGTCAATTTCAAACTCAAATTCGGCAACATTCTTGGGAACTATCCATACCTTTTCTCCAAGGATTGTGAGAGTATTTCTCGTCTCGTCAATCACGTATCCCTCAATCCCTACTAACCCCGGATGAGAGCTTTTGACGACCCTAACTTTTAAGCCTATGAGCTCGTGCATTGGTAGTGTTTTTCTGATCACTCGACCTCTATCAAGTCCTCTGAAAATCCAAGTTCTGCCAATAAGCGCTTCACCTTTTCTCTGTGGTCTCCCTGAAGCTCTATCCTTCCGTTTTTTGCTGTTCCTCCGCATGCCAGTTTCGCCTTAAGCTTTTTTGCAATTTCTTCAAGGTTGAACTCTTTTTCATCGATTCCCTCTATTATGGTCTTGAGCTTTCCATAACGAGCCTTTTCAATGTAGACTTTAATCCTTTGCTGCTCTTTCAACACCTCTTTAAATAACATCTCATCCAGGGGGTTCACAATCCTAGGCACTAACCATCACCTTTTACTCCTCAACTTTTCATTTCTTATTGTTAAGAGACGGGCAATATCCCTTTTAAGGTTCCTGATAACCATCGGGTTCTCTAGGGAAGTACCCATTGTGAGCATTCCTCTTTCTTTTGCAAGCTCAAGCCTTAACTCTCTAATCTTGGCCTCAATCTCTTCCAAGCTCATCTCTCTAATCTCGCTTGGTTTCATTGTTCGCTCACCTCTTCTTCAACTGGTTTTTCTATAATTTCAATCTCATCTGGAAGTCTTGCATCTGGTGGCATAATTGAGACCTTAACTCCAATGACACCAAGTTTGAGCAGTGCTTGTGCATAGCCCCTTGAGACTAAAGTTTCAGCAGGGTTTCCAACTTTTGCAATATATCCTTGGTAGAATCTAACACTTTTAGCTCTTTCTCCTGTGAGCTTACCGCTTATTCTGATCTCAACTCCTCTCGCACCGTTGTTCATAATTGCTCTTATTGCAGCGTATGCGGCTCTTCTAAAGTGAACTCCTCTCTCCAACGCCTGAGCAAGTCTTGTTGCTTGAACCTTAGCGTTAAAGTAGGGGTTCTTAATTTCTTCAACTTCTATCTGGGGGTTTTCCAAGCCAAATTGTCTCTCCAGTATTCTTGTCAGTTCCCTTATTTTCCTTCCGCCCCTTCCAATAACGAAACCTGGTCTCTCGGCAAAGATAATTACCTTTGTTCCAAGAGGGGTCTTTTTGATGTCAAGTCCACCATAACCCGCTCTTCTAAGTTCTTTTTCAAGATATTCGTCGATGAGCATCTCTTTGATACCTTCTTTTATGAAATATCTCTCGATTGCCATGAGCTCACCTCCTAATTTCCTCAACAACTATCTCGATGTGTGTTGTCTGCTCGTTGAATGGGGTAGCTCTTCCAAAAGCCCTTGGAATGTATCCCCTAAGCACTGGACCTCTGTGAGCTGCAGCGTGTATTATCTTCAATCTATCTGGGTCAAGACCCTTCTGTTCTGCGTTGTTCTTGGCATTGAGGAGTATCTTTTTGATTTCTTTGGCAACTTTTACCGGATACCTTCCTGGACCGAAGCCTTTTCCTCTCTTGTGTCCTTGAGAGTCGTTGAATCTCCTAAGGGGCACAGGCCTTCTCTTGGCTATTACATCATCAAGGAACTTTATAGCATCGTTGAGCATCATTCCCTTAATTTCCCTGCAGACTTCTACCGAAAACTTTGGAGATATTCTCAAGTCTCTCCCACTTGCCCTTGCCATTCTCTCTGGGTCAAAATTTTGGAAAGAGTAGGAAAACCTTGCCATTCCCAATCACCTCACTTGATTGCAACGAACATTGATGACCTTGTAGCACCAACACCAGGTGATCCGTGTTGGACCCTCTTTCTTGTTAAGGCGAACTCTCCAAGGTAGTGACCAATCATTTCTTCTTTAATTTCTATTGGGACAAACTCCTTACCGTTGTGGACGTAGATTGTCATTCCAACCATTTCTGGAAGGACAATCATATCCCTGCTGTGAGTTCTTATGGGCTTCTTGTATTTGCCTCTCTTAGCTAGCCTGATCTTTCTAAGAAGCTTCTTCTGTTCGGGTGTTAAACCACGTTTGAGGCTCCTCCTTTGCCTTGCAGGGAGAAGCTTAGCCAAATCTTCAAGAGACATGTTCATGAGTTCCTCAAGAGTGTAACCGCGATATCTAAATTCTTTTTTTGCCATTTACACCACCTCACTTTCTCCTTCCAGTCCTTCTCGCAGCTATATGACCAACTTTTCTTCCAGGTGGAGCTCTCCTTGAGACTGTACTTGGCTTACCAATGTGGTGCTCTTTACCACCGTGTGGGTGGTTAACTGCGTTCATCTTCACACCTCTTGGCTTGGGCCAGAACCTGTTTCTTGCCTTCATTATGTAGTATGCCTTACCTGCCTTGACTATTGGCTTTTCAAGTCTTCCTCCACCAGCAACCACACCAATTGTTGCTCTGCACATTGGGTGGAACGCCTTAAGCTCACCACTTGGTAACTGAACAATTACTCTGTTTTTCTCTTTTGAAACAACTAGAGCATAGCTTCCTCCAGCCCTCACGTACTTTCCACCATCACCCGGAGAACCTTCGATATTGTAAACGTATGTACCCTCTGGGATGTTTGCAAGTGGAAGTGTGTTTCCAACTGCTACTGGAGCTTCGGGGCCAATATAAATTTCCTGACCAACCAACAGACCTTCTGGAGCAAGGATGAGCTTCTCAAGACCGTTTTCAAACTTAACCTTAGCAACTGGTGCAGTCCTTCCTGGGTCGTGAAGTATCTCAATTACCTTACCGGCGATGGTCTTTTTTTGAGTGAAGTTTAGAGGAATGTATTTAACCGCTCCCCTATATCTGTGAGACGGTGCCCTGAAGGTTGTTGTCCCTTTTCCTCTCCTCTGTTGGATTAAACTCTTACCCATTCTCACCCACCTCAGAACAATCCTATTCTAGCAGCAACCTCACTTGCGCTGTATTCGGGCTTCAACTTCACATAAGCTTTCTTTTCACCCTTCATTGTTATAAGTGTGTTAACTTTCTCGACCTTGACGTTGTATATTTCCTCGACAGCTCTCTTTATGTCCTGCTTTGTGGCTCTCCTATCAACTATGAAGGTAAGCTTGTTTTCTCTCTCAACCATGGATATTGCCTTTTCTGTAACTACAGGCCTTATAATAACCTTATATGGATCCATCACTCATCACCCATAAATTTCCCTTAATCTCTCTATTGCTCCCTTTGTCCATATCGTAAGTCTTCCGGGGTGTGCACCTGGAGCTAAAAGCTCTACACCCAAGTTGTCCACTAAAACAACGTCAACACCTGGGTGGTTCCTTGCACCCTGAACTATTCCCTCATTTTTGGCAACTACGATAAGTGGGCCTTTTGCTTTCTTGTATCTCCTGCCCCTCATCTTACCCTTTCCAGCTCTTACTTTGGTGTTCTTCTTTGCCCTCTCGATATCGTCCCAAACACCGAGCTTCTTGAAGATTTCTCTTGTCTTTGCTGTCTTGTAGACCTTCTCCAATTCGTCCTCCACCACAAGAGGAACCTGAGGTATGTTATCAATTATGTGGCCCCTTGCTTTAACCAAATCATAGTTTGCAGTGGCAGCTATAGCGCTCATTAGTGCAAGCCTTCTTTCCTTCTTGTTTATGTCTTCCCATATTATCTTCTCAACCTTTGGTGGGTGTGTTCTTCTTCCACCTCTGGCGAAGGGAACGAACGCTGCAAACCTTGGGGAAGTCTTTATTCTTTCAACTCTTGCCATGCCGTGACCTTTTCCAATGTTCTCAGTAACTCTCCTCTTACCTGCCAAGGGATCTCTCCCTTGGGGTTGTATGCGGTGTGTCCATGAGGCGATGACAGCCCTTCTAATGAGATCTGGTCTGAAAGGTGTTTGGAATACTTTTGGGAGTTCAATTTCTTCAATTGGCTCGCCATCGAGTGAAAATACCTTAACTTTCATAAACCCTCACCTCATTGTTTTGATTCTCTACTAACGTATGTGATTTGTGGAGCCTCAACAGGAGGTCTCTTTGCTGGAGGTCTTATTGCTGGTCTTACTCTGATTATTCTCTTTATAGCACCAGGAATGCTTCCAGCAATCATTAGGAAGTCGTTTCTGACTACTCCGTAGTGTGGGAATCCTCCCTTTGGAGTAATCTCGATCTCTTCTCCATCGAGCTTCAATTTTCCATTTTCTCCTATTCTTAAGAGCCTCTTGTTGAATTCAGTCCTGTGGTGGAAGCCCATTTGTCCAGCCTGTGGAACAGTCCACATAACTCTCGCAGGGTGCCATGGACCAAGGTTACCAACGTGTCTTCCCTTTCCAGCTCTCTGAGCCTTGTGGAACTGAATCTTGATACCCCATCTCTTAACTGGACCTTGGGTACCCTTACCCTTTGTGACTGCTATAACGTCAAGAAGCTCTCCTTCCTTGAGAACTTCACTTACCCTAAGCTCTTTTCCAAGCTTCTCCTTGATGTAAGCGAATTTCTCTTCAACGCTTGTTCCACCGACAGCGTACTCCATGACCTCGGGCTTCTTCTTTATTCTTGCGAGCCATGGTTGGGTTGCTACAAGGGCTCTAACTTCAACGATTTCCCCAGACTTAACGAGGTCTTCAAGCTCTCCAAGCTTTTGCTGGAATGTTTCCTCATTGTAGTCCTTTGGAAGGGTTTTGATTCTTCTCTCAAGGAGTTGGTAGAATGTAACGTTCTTTGCTTTCTTTGATGGGTAATTTTCAAGCTTGAAGTCTGGAACCATAACCTCGGTTGCAGTTTCGAGTCCAAGGTAACCCTGCCTGTAAGCCCTGACTCCATAGACTATCAAGGGTGGGGCTTCAACTATTGTCACTGGCATGAATATTTCTTTGCCTTTTGTAAGCCCTGGAGTATCGTCTATCATAAGTATGTGGGTCATTCCTGCTTTGTATCCCGCAAACCCGAGCATTCTAACTTCTTGTTCTTGTGGCCACTTTCTAATTCTCGGAACTATGCTCTTGGCTCTTTTTCTTGGGGAATACGCCAATGAACCTCTTCTTGGTTTGCTAATTTTTCCCATTTCAATCCCTCCTTATGAAATTAAATATCGCCAATGTCGCCAACACGGCTTCCTCCGTTCTAACGGTCTTTGTCTTTTGATTTGGAATCGTATTGAGGATTAGATCAAAGGGATAATCCTCATTAAAGTCTCTCAGGATTTCCATTATCCCCTTTCGGGGGGATCCAAACACGAATCCCACTTCCCCCTCCAGAGGGGGAAGGTTCACTTTTCTCACATCCTCACCCTTTCGGGAGGTCGCGATTGCAAGGTTGAGGTTTGCCTTTTTAAGTGTTTTTGCTAATGACTTTCTGGTAAGATGTACCCGGTATCCCCAATATTCCTCTGGTTCTGAGGGCACTACCTTTAGTGGCTTCAAGGACACTATTTTGAACGTCATTCTCCCTTCTCCACTTCCCTCTACAATGGCGAGCTCGTCAAGGCCAATGTCTGCGTACAGCCTTCTGCCCTTTCTGATTACAATGCCCTCTCTGATTTCGCCAATCTTGGGTTTCCCCTTGAGCTTGTGGTGGGGGGTTCTTAGGGGTGGTAAGACACCCACGTGTTTGAGTTCCTTCCTAAGGGGTATCAAGGCCTTTCTCAGATACTGCGGGGTTTCCATGTATTCCAACACAAATTTAATGAATTTCCCGTCTTTTCCGCCTGCTTTGTAAATCCATATGTGCTCAACACCGAAGATCGCTGCAGCTCTGCCAATTTGTCCGACTTTATAAGTCCGTATTTTTGGATCGGATGTCTCTTCAAGGAGTGAATCTGGAATGAATATATGCCACGCCATTTCAGCCATCCTTTTACGTTTCTATACCCTAAAGCTGTAGTGGGGTAAAAAGAAAGTATTTAAAAGGCTTTCGAACCCTTCCACCCTTTTGCATCCTCAGAAATGTGAAAAATTTTTGCAAACTATTTTGCAATTGACTCTACCATATTAATAATATTAGGAATACTATGGTTTACATCATCACTAATCTCTGTACCAAGATCAATATCCTTGGCAACAACCCCAATAAAATGAATTTCTGCCTCAGGAAGTCGCTTGTCAATGGCCATCAAAAGCTTGAGTCCATCAATAGCCCCCATAAAATGCGCACTTCTTATTTCCGCCTTAAGTTTTTCAAAAACTTCGTCTCCTTTTAGATGAATAATTTCTCCAGGTTTGTACTTGTCCGTTAGTATTGCATCGATTAGTATTATCTTCTCCTCTCCATTGTAATAGCGGTGAAGCTTGAATATATCCGTCCCGACTTCAAGAACATTGTAACCTTTTTTTGCTAGGATTCTACCAACCTTCAACCCAACGCCATCATCCTTCATTAGTTCATTGCCAAGAGCTAAAATCAAAGTTCTCATCTTCCCACCAGCAAAAATATTGAGAAGAGATGTTAAAAAGATTAAATCCTAACAACGTGGACTGAGCAAGAGATACAAGGATCATATGCTCTTGTAGTCATTTCGGCAAGAAGTTTAAGCCTTTCTGGATCGTCCTGCCAGTGCTTTTCTGCCATCATCCTAACATGGCGTTCCATGATTGCAAGGTTCATTGCTGTTGGTGTTATTATATCCGCATAGCTGACTCTTCCGTCTTTGACTTCAAGAGCATAAACGACCAATCCTCTTGGAGCTTCAGTTATGCTTACGCCAAATCCGTCCCTTATCTCAACCTCGTCTCTTTCTTTTATTGGCCACTTTGCGAGGGCCTCCTCAATGATGTCTATTGCTCTTTCCACAAAGTAGACAAGCTCAAGTGCTTGGGCAAAGTTGTTTGCAAAGCAGTTGTTGTACCTAAAGAGATCTTTGTACTGGTTGTAGAGTTCCTTTGCCTTTCCATAGAGAAGGTCAGCATTGTTCACTATTCTTGAAAGTGCACCTACCATAAAGGGCTTTCCTTTGTAGAATGAGTGCTTTGCAAAGCTGTGCTCCACGACTTTTTCGACTATATGCTTTTTGTACTCTTCCACAGGGAATTCGAAGCCATCGCTAACTTTAATATAATCTCCATAGATTCCATAGACGTCATTTCTCGGCTTTACTGCCATATGAACTATTTCATCATCGTTTACCTCTTCGTACTGTTCGAGCTTTGAGAAGAGCTCCACTGTGTATTCAGCCAAAGGCAGGGCTTCTTTAAGTTCTCTCTTCATTTCCTCAAACTGGGCTTTTGTTGGGAGTTTTCCAAAACCTCCAAGTATGGCATTCTCTTGGTGAATTGCCCTTGAACCGAGATAGTCCATTATTTTTGAGCCGATGTTCTTAAGAGCCATCGCATATTCAATTTCTTTCTTGTATTTGTCCACCATTGCCAACGGATTTGAGTAGCCGAGATAATCGGGCAAGACAAGCAGGTAGAGATGCAGGGCATGACTCTCTATCATATCACCTATATAGAGCAAATCTCTCAGGTCTTGAATTTCAGGTCTTGGAGTAAAGCCCACAGCCTTTTCAGCCGCTTCCAGTGCCGTAAGCTTATGGGCCGCTGAACAGAATGAACAAATCCTCGGGTAGACCGCCAAGGCTTCTTCAAGCTTTTTACCGATTGTTATGGCCTCAAAGAAACGAGGCCCCTCTATGATGTTGAGCTTTACCTCCTTGACGCCCTCATCGCCGACAACTATCTCTACTCCACCCTTGCCCTCAACGCGCGCTATGTGATCAACTGTAATCGGAATATACATTACTCTCCCTCCTCAAATACCTTGTTAACCATTTCTTCCAGCTTTGGATTGTGAGCATTGAAAATTTTCATTCTCTCAAGTATTTCCTCTTTTGTAAGGCCCTTCTTCTTGAACTCCAATGCGAGTGCATCGAACCAAGCAACGTCGTAACCTACAGCACCTCTACACCCAATACAAGCGACGTTAAATGCTGGGCACCGAGCATCGCAACCGGCAACTGTCACAGGGCCAAGGCATGGCTCTCCTTTTTCTATGAGGATACATGGGTTTCCTCTAATTCTGCATTCAACACATACCGGATAGTCTATGTCTTCAGGCCATGAACCTACCAATAAGGCACCCAAAGCGTAGAGGAAGTCCTTTTTCTCCGGCGGACAACCATAAAGCTTGTAATCAACTTTAATGTATTTTTCCAGTGGCTCAGCCATCTTTGGTTCAAATTTGACGTGAGCGTCTCCATAAACAGTTTTCCAGAGTTCACTAAGCCCCTTATCTTTATCCCAGCTCTGCACTCCACCGTGAATGGCACATGAACCCACCGCTATGACTATTTTGGAGTTTTCCCTAATTTTTCTTACGAGCTCGACTTCCTCTTGAGTTGAAACACTCCCTTCGATAAATGCAATGTCAACTTCCTTATCCTCATCGCTATTGCGTTCGACCATAAACCAGCACTCGATGTCGGCTTTATCAAGGAGCTGCAATATTTCATCCATCATAGCAAACTGGAGTTGGCAGCCATAGCATGAAGTGAGAGCATAAAACCCAATCTTAATTTTCTCGCTCATCTTTTGTCACCTCAGTCGAGCATTCCGGGTGTTGATACGATATCAAAGTACGTGAAGACGGGGCCGTCTTTACAGACGTACTTCCATGAGGTGCTTGTTCCCACGTTACAGTGGCCGCACTTTCCTATTCCACACTTCATCATTCTCTCAAGCGTAACGTAGATGTTCTCCGGTCTGTAGCCATAGTTTATGAGAGCCTCAAAAACATCTTTGTACATTCTTGGAGGACCGCAGATTGCCACTGCTGTGTTCTTGGGGTTTGTATTTGCTTCTACTATGAAGTTCTGCGGCCTGCCTTTTGGTCCCGGCCAATCGGGATCTCTTGTGACACTCTGAATTATCTTAACGTTTTCAGCCTCCGCTATATCCTTCATAGCCTCAAGCTCCTTGTAGAAGAGAAGGTCCTTCCCATAGCGGGCAGTGTTTATGAAAGTTATGTTACCGTACTTCCAGCGGTTGTCCATCGCGTAGAGGAAGACACTCCTAAGGGGCGCAGTTCCAAGGCCCGCCGCTATTAAGAGCAGATCCATGCCTTCCCATTTGTCAACAGGGAAACCGTTTCCATATGGGCCCCTCACGAGTACGGTATCACCAGGCTTAAGCTTGTGGACTGCAGTAGTAACTCTTCCAGCTTTTCTGATACAGAGTTCAAAGAAACCTTGTCTCATGGGGGAGGAACATACACTAATCGGCACTTCCCCTATTCCTGGTATTGTAAGCTGGACAAACTGGCCCGGCTTAAATTTCCAGTTCTCTGCAATAGTTGGGTCTTCAAACCTAAATAGGAACAGCTTTTCTAACTCGGTGAGTTGATACACCCTAAGAACCCTAACTCTTTCTAGGGCATAGGGATTGTCCTCTGCAAAAGTATTGCTCCGAGGAACGGGTCTTGGGACGGTCATTGTTCACCACCTCCAACAGATGAACCATGTGCAAATCCTCTCTTTGGAATCTCTTCCGAGATTCTCGGTGGACATGAGCTTTCCTCAAGACCCAAAATGGTTCTCAAATTCCTTACAAAGCTTATCTCCGCAGGGCAGAAGTACGAACACCTACCACATCCAACACAATAGCTGAGACCAAGTTTTTCAACATAGGAATTTTTGCACATATACCTATTCATAAACCTGGATTTCTTTGTCGGCCTAAAGTTGTGTCCACCTGTCACCATTCCATGCCTTACCAGCTGACAAGAATCCCATCTCCTAACTCTTGCCCCAGTAACGCCATCGATATTTGGGATATCTTGAACGTCAAAGCACCTGCAAGTCGGGCAGGTGGTATTGCAGTTACCACATCCCAAACAGAGTTCACTCTGCTCATCCCACATTGGGTGTTCAGTCTCAAGTTCAAGCAAGTACCTTAAGTCCGCCCAGTCCTCATGATACCTAAACATCTGCTGCTTTTTATTTTCAAAATCTCTAAAGTTGCACACATCCTGAGATGTTACTTCCTCAAAGAGAAGTAAGTTCTTATCAACTATCCTGTGACCAGTGGGAGTCGCAACACGGACAAGCCACCCATCGGGAAGTTCATGAAAGAATAAGTCGAAGCCATCGTCTGCAAAATCCGTCTCCCTTAAGTTACAGAAACAATATTCATCTGGAACACAGCTAATGCCTATGATAATGCCTTTTTCCCTCCTAACCTTGTAATATTTGTCTGGAAGCTCGTCCAAGTATATGGTATCCATTATTTTAAGCCCGAAGATGTCACATGCGTGCACCCCAAAAACAACAAACGGCTCAACATCTTCAATAGCTTCCTTGTACTCTACCTTTGATAGATTAAATTCAAACATTTTTTCCCTTGGCAGGAAGAAGAACTTTTTTGGTGGCATTATAGTTCTGTTGTAATGAAACTCTACATCTCTGACGTTTTCTATTTCTCTAAAATCATAGAATTTTTCAGAGATTTTTACGGGAGCATAGAGTGTTCCCCAGTCTTTTAATCGCTCTAAAAACTCATAAGTATTCTCCTTCGGTAGCTTAACATACCTCAATTCCATCACCTCGTTTTTATAAGTCCATGAACACTAACGGTTTATCTTGTACATTAAACACCAAATATAGTACTTCAAAGTCTATAAAAAAGCGTCTATAAAAAAGCTTTCTAAACCCTTAGTTTTCCAACCAAAGGTTTAGAAAATTCTTAAAAACTTTACATATATCTAGGTCAAGGGACACTTATGATCATGTGAACATAAATGTACATGTGTACATAACTGGAGGGAAAGATATGCGGCTCATCACCTGCCCATACTGCGGAGCCGGGTGCAGGGCATATGTGAAGAAAGAGCTATCTCGCCCGTTCATGATAGAGTACGTCACCGATATAAATGTTCCCAATGACCAAGGAAAGCTCTGCCCGAAAGGAAATGCCATGCTCGAACATATACTCAGCAAAGAAAGGCTAAAAGTCCCGTTGAAGGCCGTTGAAGAGGGAAAATTCGTAAAGATAAGCTGGAAGGAGGCAATAAATGAAATCGCATCTTTTATTCGGGATCACATGAAGGACGACCCTAACAAGCTTATGTTCATCGCGGGAGGAAAGGTCAGCAACGAGTCCGCCTATCTTTTCCAGAAACTCGCGAGGAGCATCGGGACGAACAACGTTGATAATACCAGCCACCTCTGCCACGGCGTATCCGTGAAGGCCATACTGGACGCAAACTTCGAAAGGAACTGGGCGATGTACGATGATATCGAAAAGAGCAATGTAGTAATCGTATGGGGGACTAACCTGGCCGAGACCGCCCCACTTATTTTCCGCAGGGTTCTAAAGGCCAAGAAGGGGGGCGCCAAAATCATAGTCATAGACCCGAGGAAAACCAAGACCACAAAGTTTGCCGGTATCCACGTCCGCCCGTTTCCGGGCACTGACATTGCGCTGATAAACGCACTCATCAATCTCCTGATGGAAAGGAGAAACGCAAGGAGCGCACACTTCACGGCATCCGATCTCAAAATAATCAGCAAGTACACGCCGGAGCGCGCCGAAAAAATAACCGGGGTGCCCGCGAGAGACATCGAGAAAATAGCCAGAGAAATTGCTCTTGCAGGAGAGGGCGTTATTTTGTGGGGCTCAGGCATCGCCCTCCACTCCAACGGCTATGACGTTATCAGGAGTATCATAACGCTCGCCTCAATGGTTGACTTCAAAGTCCTGCCGCTTGCTGGACAGAACAACTCCCAGGGAGTCATGGACATGGGCGTGGTGCCCGACTTACTGCCCGGGTACAGGAGGTACGACGAGGTAGACTTCTTCAGGGAAGCATGGAAGAACGAGGGACTTCCAACTGAAGCCGGGCTCGACATTCCAAAATCAATCAAAGAGGCCCAAAAGTACAACGTTTCGGCGTTTTATATCATGGGAGCAAACATCGCGGTGAGCTTTCCGGAGGCCGAAAAGGCCCTAAAACGGGCAGAGTTTGTCGTTGCCCAGGACATATTCCCGACGCAGACAACGGAACTTGCCGATATCGTTCTCCCTGCGGCGGCGTTCCTTGAGAGCGACGGTTCTACAACGAACGCCGAGAGGAGAATCCAGTGGGGCTCCAGGGTAAAGTGGCCCCCGAAGGACGCCAAGCCGGACTGGGCCATCTTAAGAGAACTGGGAAATGTGCTTGAACTTGAGGGGTTTGACTTCTACTTCGCCGAGGAGATTCTCCGCGAAATAAGCACTCTCGTCCCCCAGTATGCAAACGCCAGCCCGCGCACTTTGATAAGAACGCCAGAGGGAGTTAGATGGAGCATGGAACCGCACTCCGGGCCCGTTAGGACGTACACTTCCGAGAGAATGCCCACCCTTGAGCCCCCGGTCATGATTACCGTCAGATACGTGGGCCAGTTCCAGACGGGAACTATGACCAAGAGAAGCCCCTCACTGAACGTCATGTGGCAAGACCTGCCCATCCTGGTAAGCGAGGAAGACGCCCAGAAGTGGGGGATAAAAGATGGCGACAGGGTCAGGCTCGTCTCAGAGAACGGGGAGTACATAGGAACAGTGAAGGTGTCCAAGACGGTCATTCCCGGCACAATCAAAGCCCCCTGGCACGAGGGTGCCAACCGCATAATGGGCCTGGAGATTGATGAGGAAACAGGTCTGCCCCAGATGAAAGCATGTTCATGCAAACTTGAGAGGGTGGAGTGATATGGGGAAGAGGGTCTTTATCGACTTTAGGAACTGCATAGGGTGCAGGGCCTGCGAGATTGCCTGCGCCAGGGAGCACCACGGGAAGGCCAACATCACTCTCATCGAGACATCGGAACTGCTCATGATGTCCTTTAACTGCAGGCACTGTGAAAACGCCCCCTGTATGCTGGTCTGCCCAGCCAGGGCGCTCTACCGGGACGAAGACGGGGCCGTGCGCGTTAAGGCCCAGGACTGCATAGGCTGTATGTTCTGTTCTATTGCATGTCCCTTCGGCATGCCGGAGTTCGTCCCCGAGCTGAAAATTATGGTCAAGTGCGACCTCTGCAGTCACCGCAGGGATGAGGGGAAGCTCCCCGCATGTGTGACGACCTGCCCGACCGATGCACTGATTTTCGCCAGCGAGGAGGAGATATTCCAGATAAAGGTCAAACAGAACCTTGCCAAGGTTGAGGAGCTCGCCAAGAAGGTTGAAAAGATAATGGGGGGAACCGTATGATATTCGAGCTCATCGCGCTTTCAATAATCCTCGCGTATGCCGGTGCAGTCTGCTTCGCCCTAGATGACAAAAAGGCAGACGCCGTAATGCTCCCCCTCCTCTGGGCCTCGACGGCCCTCCAGGTGGCCGCTGGCGTCCTGTTCTACTCGTCCCCCTCGACGATTCATGTGAAACTGATGGTGTTAGAGAGCTTTGGAGAGATATATGGCTTCATAATTGACCCGACGAGCGTGTTCACGGCCCTGGTGGTTTCCTCTGCGGGTGCAATATTCCTGACGTACGCGGTCAGGTATATGGACGACAAAAACATTGGTCACCCCCACAGGGGCCAGAAGGGAAGGTTCTACGGGTGGATGATGATATTCCTCGGCTCAACGCTCACGTTCATATACTCATCCACGATACTGCAGATGCTGATATTCTTCGAGCTGATGAGCCTAGCGTGTTGGGGTGTCGTTGGGTTCTACGGAAGCAAGAAATCGGAAAGGTCTGCCCTCAAGGCCCTCCTGATACCGAACTTCGGTGCAGTTGTGGGTTTCTACACCGCGGTGGCGTTCGGGTTCAAGTACGGTGACCTCAGCCTGAAGTTCCTCGGCAGCCTGCCCGGAAACGAGAAGCTGATTCTGTTCGTCTGCCTTATGATTGCGGCCTTTACAAAGAGCGCCCAGTTCCCGTTCTACTCGTGGATTCCTGATGCTATGGTGGCCCCAACTCCTGCGAGTGCCTTCCTTCACGGAGCGGCGATGGTCGAGATGGGTGTCTACCTTCTGGTAAGGGTCGTCCAGTTCATGAACCCGCCCAGAGAGGCATTCTACCCGATGGCGGCGATCCTGTCCCTGACGCTGGTGATAGCAATCCTCGCGTATCCCAAGCAGACCGACGCCAAGAGGCTGCTCGCCTACTCAACGATAGCCGAGTGTGCCATAATGTATACAGGAGTTGCGGCTGCCGTCCTCGGTCACCCCGTCGGGATTAAAATCGCGCTGTTCCAGCTCATGAACCACGCCTACCTCAAGGGCCTCGCGTTCCTCACCGCGGGAGCCTTCACATACTACTACGGCACCCTGGACATGACGAAGATAAGGGGCCTCAAGGAGACCCCGATACTTGCATACGGCTGGGCCATAGGGCTCCTCGGGCTCGCGGGACTGCCGCCGTTCGGCATTTTCTTCAGCAAGCTCTACCTCTTCCTTAACGCCGGCCCCCTGTACAGCTCCCCGCTCGGTGCACTGCTGCTGATCCTAATCCTTGCGGACTCAGTCGTACTGCTGGCGGTCGGCCTTAGGAGCATCAACATGATGGTGTTCAGCGATGGAGAAGGAAAGAAAGTTGACGGCATCGTAAAGGGCGCACTGGCCGGGCTGATACTCCTCTCCCTGGTCTCGGCATACATCGGGTACTTCGCCCTGGGGGTGATGTGAATGCTGTTCGCAGTCCTCTTCACCATCGCGATCATAATCGGACTTGTCAGGCGGGAACAGGTCAAAGCAGTTGGGTTACTGTCCGCCCTGGCCTCTTTGGCCCTGATAGTCGAGGCGTTCAACGGCATCAGTGCTACTTACTCCATTTTCGGGCTTGAGTTCACCTTCATGACCGACACCCTGTCGAGGTTCTTCTGCATACTCGTGGGAATCTCGGGTTTCGCGGTTTCACTCTACACCACTGAATACATGGAGCCGAGGCACCTGAACCTCGCCGCTTACCCGGCTTTCATACTCTCAATGGCGCTCATAGTGCTCAGCAGGGACTTCCTTGGGTTCATAATATTCTGGGAGCTCATGACAATAGCCTCCTACGTGCTGATAGTCACGTACTACGACAACCCAGAGACCAAGAGGGCGAGCCTCATCTACCTCGTTGCAATGCACGCCTTCAACACGGCACCGCTCCTCCTCGCGATAGGTGCCATCTACAGCAATTTCGGAACCCTCAGCTTCTCCGCCCTGCAGGGGGCCTACGTGCCGACCTGGGTACTCTGGGCGTTCCTGATTGGCTTCATGTCAAAGGCGGGCATATTCCCCATACACTTCTGGCTCCCGGAGGCACACCCCGTCGCTCCAAGCAACGTGTCCGCACTCCTGAGCGGTACGATGCTGAAGATGGCCATCTACGGTATGATAAGGGTCGTCGAGCTGTTCCCGGGAAGCGAGGCAATCGCTAGGACGATGGTCGTGCTCGCAATACTCACGATAGCAATTGGAGCAATAATGGCTCTTGTCCAGAAGGACATAAAGAGGCTCATGGCATATTCGAGTGTGGACAACATGGGCTACCTGTTCCTGGCGCTCGGAGCCTACATAATGCTGGACGGAACCCTCAAGAAAATCGCTTTCCTTGCCCTACTGCTCCACGCCTTCAACCACCTCGTCTTTAAGAACCTGCTCTTCATGCTTTCGGGCAACGTGCTCCACGCAACGGGCAGGAAAGACCTTGAGCTGAGGGGCCTTGGAAAGAAAATGCCCTTCACCGCGGCGATGATGGTTGTGGGGATCCTCTCGGTGTCCGCGGTTCCCCCGTTAAACGGCTTCATAAGCAAGTGGCTGATATACCAGGCAACGTTCCTGTCAAAGGACCCCCTGCTGGTAGGGGGAGGAGTTGTAAGCCTGTTCGCGAGCGCATTAACTCTGGCCGCCTACATCAAGATATACCGCATCTTCAGGGAAGAGCCCAACGTTGAGGCCCACGAGGCAACCCCGCTCATGCTCGCGGGGGAGGCCCTCCTTGCAATCCTGTGTGTGGCCGCTGGAATATTCCCCGGCGCGATAGCCGGGCTGACAGGGATTGACGTCGGAAACCCGTGGCTGATTTCGCTTGGTGGGACGACTTTCAACGCACTGCTCTTTGCGGGAGTGTTGTTCTCAATCATAATCGCGGTAGCAATAGCCCTGCCCACAAAGAAGAACCTGGACGCCCCATGGACCACGGGCGAGCCAGCTGAGAAGTTCGAGCAGAGGCCCGAGCACATGTTCGCTCCAATCGCAAGGTGGGGTGAGAAACTCGGCTTACTCGGCAGAAAGATCGAGGAGAAGCTCTCGGCCTTCGAAAGGTGGTACTCCTCCAGGGACATGGGATACCTCGACGAGATGGTGTTCATGCCTGTAATCAGGCTGATGGCAGGGACTTCCTACGTGATAAGGGAGCTGTCCAAGAACCTGAACGCCCTGCTCGCGGTGACGTTCCTGGTGCTGTTCACGATAATCCTAACTATGGCCGTACTTGTGGGGGTGATCTGAGATGGAACTCATCGGAGCAATCATCGCGCCATTTTTACCTCCATTATTAGATGGGATTGCGAGGAAAGTGAGGGCCATGATACAGAACAGGGTAGGGCCCTCGATTTTCCAGACGTGGTACGACATAATAACGCTCCTCTCAATGGACTCAATACTCCCAACGTCATCGCTCGCTTTCAGGCTGGCCCCCTACCTCGCGCTCGCGAGTGCCCTCTGCATGGCCCTCATGCTGCCCTACGGGTCAGACGCGATAATAAACTTCGGGGGAGACCTGATAGCGTTCATATACGTCTTCACACTGTTTTCCGCGGCCCTGGTGTTTGGAGCCCTGAGCGTGGACAACTCGTACTCACACGCGGGTGCCAACAGAGAGCTAACGCTCTCGCTGGTATTCAAGCCACTCTTCGCGATTACGATAGGCATATTCGCCCTCAAGACGGGCTCGCTGAGCATAACCGAGATCGCCCACTCGGTATCCCCGAGCATCTCAATCATCGGGGCCTACCTGCTGCTCCTCTACGTTACCTACGTGGAGTCTGGGTTCATACCCTACGACATTGCCGAGGCGGAGACGGAAATCCTGGAAGGACCCCTCACAGAGTACAGTGGCAGGCTTCTCGGCCTGCTCAAGTGGGCACTCCAGATAAAGAGGTTCGCGATGATATGGCTGTTCGCATCTTTTGTGGCCCTCCCGGTGGCGGAAGGGGCCATCGCCTTCGTCCTCCAGTTGCTGGTATTTCTGCTCACTTACCTGCTGATGGTGACCTACGAGTCCCTGAACGCCCGCTACAGGCTCGACCAGGCAACGAAGCAGGGAGTTAAGGGCATCGTTATCGGAGTGATACTCATGATAATCGCATGGCTGGGATGGTGAGACTATGATAAGGGAGTTTGAAGAAAAATTTGGCTCGACGCTTGAGAAAAAGGTCATCGCAAAGAACAAAGTGCTTTACACGCTGATGGTGAGAAGAGAGGACTTCACCGACATAATCAACTACATCCTCAGCAGGCCGAACACTAGGCTCTTCACGATGGTCGGAATGGACGAGAGGAACACCGAAGAGGCCTTCAGCGTGACCTACTGGTTCCTTGACTGGAAGGATCAGGAAGTCATCGGAGTAAGGCTCTACGTTCCGGAAGATGAGCCCTACTTCCCCAGCGTCGGTGCTTTCCACAAGGGGGCAATATGGTTCGAGAGAGAGGTCCAGGACTTGCTGGGCCTGAAGGCGGAGGGGCTTCCAGACCCAAGAAGGCTTATACTCCCTGACGACTGGCCAGAGGGAGTTTACCCGCTGAGGGAGGACTTCCAGTACTGCCACTCCCCAGCCGGAACGAGGAACTACCCCTACAAGGAGCCGCCCGAAGACTCTACGGTGCACCCGATGGGGCCGTACCACGTCGCGCTGGACGAGCCGGCGCACTTCAGGCTCTTCGTTAAGGGTGAGGAAATAGTTGACGTGGACTACCGCGGCTTCTACTCCCACAGGGGCATAGAAAAGCTCGCAAGGGGAAGGCTGAACTACAACCAGATCATATTTATCGCGGAGAGGATATGTGGTATATGCGGATTCTCCCACTCCGTAGCGTACGCCCAGGCCGTTGAGGAGGCAGCTGGAATTGAAGTGCCGGACAGGGCGAGGTACATCAGGACGATACTCCTTGAGATTGAGAGGCTGCACTCCCACCTCCTCTGGCTGGGCGTCGCGGCCCACCTGACAGGCTTTGACACGGCCTTTATGCGCTCGTGGGAGATTAGGGAGCAGGTCATGGAGCTCGCCGAGAGGCTCACCGGCAACAGGAAAACGTACGGCCTTGTTCTCGTTGGCGGAGTCAGGAGAGACCTCCTAGACTACAGAAAGTCCCTGATTCTTGAGACTCTCAAGAACCTGAGGAGAGAGTTCGACGAGCTCGTTGACATGCTCGTATCAACGAAGAGCTTCGTAAAGAGGTGCGAGGGCGTCGGTGTGCTCCCGAAGGAGAAAGCGAGGGAGTGGGACACCGCCGGCCCCCTGGCAAGGGCTTCTGGAATTGACTATGACACGAGAAAGGGCCTCCCCTACGCGGCATACGATGAGCTGAGCTTTGACGTCCCCGTCTACAAGGAGGGAGACGTCCTGGCAAGGGCCCTCGTGAGGATTGACGAAGTGAGGGAGAGCATCTCCCTGCTGGAGCAGGCGGTTGACGCTATTCCCGGCGGCCCCGTGATGGCGGAGTTCAACGAAGTCCCAAGCTGGAGAGAGGGCATATCGGCCGTTGAAGCCCCGAGGGGAGAGAACACCCACTACGTGATGACAGGGGAGGTAAACAGAATCTACAGGTGGAGGGTGAAGGCGCCGACGTACAACAACCTCCAGGCAGTTCCGGACATGCTGAGAGGCTACACAATAGCCGATGCCCCGCTGATAGTGGCCTCGATAGACCCCTGCTACTCGTGTACCGAGAGGGTTCAGGTCGTCGACGTGGAGTCAGGAAAGGCGAAGGTAATCTCACTGGGCGGGGGGATAGGGGCATGCCCGTGACAAAGTACTATCCCTTCGAGCCGGAGCAGGCGCCGCCGGAATACAGGGGGATCCCGGAGATAGACCCGCGCCTGTGCGTGGGATGCGGTGCATGTGTGAACGCCTGCCCACCTGACGCGCTGATCAAGATAGATGACTACGAGAAGGGGACGAGAAAGATAGTCCTCGACATCGGCAGGTGCATAAGGTGTGCGAGGTGCGAGGAGGTCTGTCCGACCGGAGCGATAAGGTTAACGCAGGAATTCGAGGCGGCGAGCGACGACAGAAGCTCTCACGTGGAGGTAGTGGAGCTGAGACTCGCAAGGTGCAGGAACTGTGGAGAGTACACCGACTACACCGAGAGACAGCTCCAGAAAGTCCTCTCAGTGATACCTCCCGGCATCGTTGAGTTCGACAGGGTGAGAGAGAAGCTCCCGCTCTGCAGGAAATGTAAGAGGCTCCTGACGGTTGTTAACGCCACAAAGTTCGAGGAGGAGATGAGGGAATGAAGCTCAGGTCCGTTTGGGTCTTTCACCTCAACACAGGGGCGTGCAACGGCTGTGACATAGAGATACTCGACGTCCTCACCCCCTACTACGACGTCGAAAGGCTTGGTGTCAAGCTCGTCTCAACTCCCAGACACGCTCACGCCTTACTGGTCACCGGGCCTCTAACAAGGCAGTCCTACTATGCCGCCAAGAGGGCCTACGAGGCAATGCCCCCCAAGCCAAGGATAGTCATCGCCATAGGCACCTGTGCCTGCAGCGGCGGAATCTTCTACAACAGCTACGCCGTAAGGCGGGAGTCAGAAAGGCTTGGACTGGAGTACCCGAGGGCCGGGGGAACTTCTGAGTTCCTGCCGGTGGACGTGTATATTCCAGGGTGCCCGCCAAGGCCAGAGGAGATACTCTACGGGCTTGCGCTCCTGCTCGGGATTGCCGAGAAGAAGCTGTCACCGCGCCACTACAGGGAGGAAGAGTTCGTCCTCCCGCGCACCCAGTTCAAGGCATGGGTTGAGGTAATCCTCAAGGCGAGGATCAGGAAGGAGCTCGGCTACTTCGACGGTTACAAGCTCCTTGAGAGGTTCATGGAGCTCGTGGACGTTGCAGAGACGCCGGAAGCCCTCAAGAGGCTTGTCGAAGAAGAGAAACTCAAAGAAAAGGACAGCCGGCTCAGGTACGGACTGGATAAGCTCTATGAGTACTACCTAGAGGTGGTGAGGACGTATGAGGATATACTTAGTCAGAAAAGGAGGGTACTTAGAGTTCAAAAATGACGTTGCACGGGTGCTCGATCACTTCGAGTCCAACTTTTCAACCGAGGAAATCGTTGGAGAGGTCGGCGAGAGGAGTGCGGAGCTGGTCGAGAAGGGTGTGACGGATATAGACGCCTACCCGGAAGAGGATAGGAAGACGATAGCCAGACTGCTTCCCGAGATAGAGAGGGGCCTCATAGCAGTGAGGAGGGTCTTTAGATGATTGAGACGGCAATTTACATACTGTTTGCGGTTTACGGGCTCTCAGGCCTGCTCTACTTCATCAGGCTACTCAGGGGGCCAACCGTGGTGGACTCAATCCTTGCCGCGGACTGTGTGTCCCTCGATGTCGCGCTGATAGCGCTGCTCCTGTCAATCTACTACAGGAACTCGTTCCTGGCGGTCGGAGCACTGTTCCTGGTGCTCTGGGCGTTCATCCTGGACGTGTTCGCGGCCAAATACCTCACGAGAGGGGAGGTGGGAACTTGATACTCACGGTCATCGGGCTTATACTCCTCGCCATAGGCGCAGTCTGCGACCTCCTCGGTGCGATAGGAATGCACCGGTTTAACACGTTCTACCTCAGACTGCACGCCGCGACCGTCGGCACCGTTGGAGGAAAGTTCTACCCGCTCCTCGGAGTGGCGTTTATAGCGGCGGAGCAGGGCCTGTGGCCCGTGGTCGGAATCTCGGTACTTGCGGCGCTCCTCGTCCTGGTCACGACCCCCGTGGGAAGCCACGCACTCGCCTACGCCGCGAGCAAGGCCAGGATAGTGGAGATTAAGCTCGACGAATTTAGGGGGGAGGAAGATGTTTGAGCTGGCGGCGGTTTTCCTCCTGTGCGCAGTGGCCCTCAGCTACCTCATAGTCACCGAGACAGACCTGCTGAAGGCAGTCGCATATTCTGGCGTCTTCGGGGGACTCATACTGCTGACGCTGTACGTTCTGATGGCCCCTGACGTAATCCTCGCGTACGTTGCGATATCCGTGGGACTATCCACCGGCCTTATGGTGTTCGTGGTAAGCAAAACGACGAGACACGAGGTGGTCTGAAGTGAGGAAGGTCATCACGCTCTCCCTCATCATGCTGGCGGTCATAGCGGGGGCGTACTACCTCTCCCCACACCTGGTCCCCAAGACGGAGCTGAACGCGCTTGGTGAGTTTTACATCAGAAACAGCTACTTCGGGGAGCACTCCGCCGGTTCGCCCGAAGTCATAACTGCAATCCTCTGGGACTACAGGGGCCTTGACACGTACTTTGAGACCGCCGTCCTGTTCATGGCAATAATCGGCGCGGTCTCAATCTTCAGGAACATGCCCAGCGTGAGCTTCCACCCGCGCGGCTTCACCGACATCACCAGAACCGGAGTGAAGATAGTCGGACTCATTACCTTCGTAGCGGCCGCCACGACCGCGTTCCACGGACACATAACGCCCGGAGGTGGCTTCCAGGGCGGTTCAATGCTCGCCGTGGTGCCCCTGCTGGTGATAGTTGCGTTCTCCAAGAAGGCCCTTGAGAAGGCTGGGCTCACCAAGGAGAGGGCCCTCGTCATTAGGACGATAGGCCTCCTCACAATAGCCATCGTCGCGTTCTACCCCCTCCTCGCGGGAGGCTACTTCATGCAGAACCTGCCGGTGTACCCGAAGGAGCTCCACGGAATGCTCGTCAGCGGAAGCCTGTCCCTCTTCAACATGGCGGAGTTCCTGGCGGTTGGAGCAGGGTTCACGATAATATTCCTGCTCCTTTCAAACCCTGAGGGGGGGAGCGAAGCATGACGTTTGCCCTCGCGCTGATAGTGAGCAGCATAGCCGCGATCATCGTAATCTCACTCTACGGCGTAGCCGTGAGGCCAAACCTCGTGAAGAAGATAATCTGCCTCGGCATATTCTCCGACATCATCAACGTGGCCGTCATACTGCTCGGCTACCGCGCCGTCGAGAGGCCCCTCCCTCCGGTGCTCACAGACTACTCGCAGAAGGGCGTTGAGGAGCTCGTTAGGGGGGCCGTTGACCCGCTTCCGCAGGCCCTCACCATCACCGCGATAGTCATTGGCCTGGCAATAACCGTGCTCATGGCCTACGGTGCTATCCATATCCAG
The DNA here is from genome assembly GCF_024022995.1 of Thermococcus aggregans. NCBI lineage: Archaea > Methanobacteriati > Methanobacteriota > Thermococci > Thermococcales > Thermococcaceae > Thermococcus > Thermococcus aggregans. The sequence continues at coordinate 219,852 of NZ_CP099582.1, forward strand.
AGGAAGTACGGCACCGTGGACGTTAGAAAGCTCGCGAGGTGGGAGGAATGAGGTTCCTGCCGGTGACCCTGCTCGCGTTCATACTGTACATCATAATAACCGGCTCGGCCACTCTGTACGACATCGCAACGGGGGCAGTAACAGCGGTCATTGCGGGCCTGCTCTTCGGTAAATACCTCGTGAAAAACCCCAAGAAAGCCCTCAACCCGGCAAGATGGGTTGCCATGGTGGCCTACTTCATCAAGTACATCACGGTGATCGAGCTCAAGGCCCACCTGGACGTCATAAAGCGCATAATATCCGGCGAGACGAACCCGGGCATCATCAAGGTCCCCATCACCGTGAAGGACGAGTACGCCAAGTTCCTGGTCGCCAACTCGATAACGAACACCCCAGGCACCGTAACGGTGTACATGGACGAGGAATACGCCTACGTCAACTGGATAGACGTGAAGACGAGAGAGCCAGACGAGGCCAGGAAGGAAATCCTTGAGGAGTTCGAAAAACACGCGAAGAGGATTTTTGAGGGGTGATCCAGATGAACGCACTGATACTCCCCACGATTCCAATGGCGTTTGCGTTCGCGCTCCCCGTCTTATCCCAGATACTTAAGGGCAACAGGAAGTTCGTCAACGCCTACGCCATGATAGTCACGGGTCTAACGTTCATATTAAGCTTGGACATCTTCAGGGCGGCGTACTCCTCAGAAAAGCCGCTGATTTACACCTTCGGCGGGTGGAAGGCCCCGATAGGCATAATATACGAGGTGGACAAGTTCGGGGCACTCCTGGCACTCACGACGTCGTTCCTCATGTTCATAATAACGTTCTACTCGGTCAGGTACCTTGAGCGCGAGACCGGTGTCGAGTGGTACTACACCCTCTACCTTGGGCTGGAGGCGGGACTGCTGGGAATCTTCCTCACCGGAGACGCGTTCAACCTCTTCGTAATGCTCGAAGTTACCGCAGTCGCTGCCTACGGACTTGTTATGTTCTACACGGAGGAAGGCTACCCTGCCTACTCCGGTGTCAGGTACGCCATCATAAGCTCCATCGGAACGACCTTCTACTTCCTGGCGCTCGGCGTGCTCTACTACGGCTTCGGCACTGTGAACTTCGCAGACCTCGCGGCGAAAGCCAGGGGCTACCCGTTCCCGGTGTCAGAAGCTTCTGGCAACCTCCTGATGGCCTTCGCCCTTGCAATGGCGCTCATAACTTGGGCCTTCACAATAAAGGCAGCAATTATGCCCAACCATTTCTGGCTTCCGGGGGCACACTCCTCAGCACCGTCCCCGATATCGGCAGTCCTGAGTGGCCTTGTGGTCAACGCAGGAATTTACGGTCTGGCAAGGTTCATCTGGCTGTTCACGGGAGTTCCAGAATTCGAAAATGCCGTGAGAGTCGTCTCGACGGTGCTGATAGGGCTGGGTGCAGTATCCGCCCTGCTGGCTTCCCTGGCAATGACCGCACACGACGACGTTAAGAGGATTGTCGCCTACTCCACGATCCTCCACATGGGGTACCTCGCAATGGCGGTAGGTCTGCGGACTGAACTCGGAACCAAGGCGATGACCTTCCACATGCTCAACCACTCGCTGGGTAAGGCGCTCCTATTCCTTGCCGTTGGTGTCTTCATCCACGAGGCCGGAAGCAGAAAACTCCAGGATCTCGCGGGACTCGGCAAGAAGATGCCCCTCACCACTGCAAGCCTCGCCATAGCGACAATATCCCTCGTCGGCCTTCCTCCGACCAACGTGTTCTTCAGCAAGCTCGTGCTCTACTACGCCTACCTGGAGAAGAGCGTGGCCCTTGTAGTTGTCCTGGTGCTCTCAAGCGTCTTTGCACTGGTAAGTTACATGAAGATGCTCTACTGGCTCTGGATTAAAAAGGCCGAGAACAACATTGCCGCAAAAGAGCCCAAGAGCATGGTGGCAGTGCTGCTGTTGCTGGCCGTGCTGTGCCTTGCGATTGGAATCCTCTCGCCGCTGATACTCGAAAAAGTAATTGACCCCGCTACAGTGCAGGCCCTCGACGTCGAAGGGTACATACAGGCGGCCATAAACGTCCTTGGAGGGAAGTGAAATGCCCCTTGAACTTCTTAAAAGGCACTACGGGGACAACCTGCTTGCAGTTGCACAGGTAAGGGACACCCTGCTGGTAATACTCAGGGAGGGAGACAAGGTCGAACTGCTGGCCGATGCGGCTGAAAACGTCTTCGAACCCCTTGCCGAGAAGGGCTACGACGTAATGCTGTGGCTTTCGGACTCGATTGACACCCTCCACCCTGAAGTGTTTGGTGGTATGGACGACTTTCGTATTTTGTATGACCCTGAGGACTTCCTCTCACACCATCTTCCGAAGTTATTGGAGATGAAAGGAGCCCTTCCAACGGTCAAAAACCTTGACAAGATGCTGGTTAAGGAGGTGGTAAGATGAGCGGAATGAGATTTGCATTCCTGTGTAGAGAAAAGCCAAATCCTACTGGAAAGAAGGTCGCCATCATCGGTGCGGGGCCGGCTGGCCTCAGCGCCGCGGGCTATCTCGTCTGCCACGGCCACGATGTCCACGTTTACGACAAGCTCCCAGAGCCTGGAGGACTGATGCTCTTCGGAATCCCCGAGTTCAGAATCCCCATCTACCGCGTCAGAGAGGGCTACAAGGAGCTCGAGAACGTCTTTGAAGTCAAGTTCTACCCAAACACCAAGGTAAGCTTTGGGGACGAGGAAGAAGAGGGAGACGACTTCGTCAAGAACGTCGTGGACTTCAACGAGCTCGTCCAAAACTACGACGCGGTTCTAATCGCAACGGGAACGTGGAAGTCATTCATCCCCGACATAGAAGGCGTCGAGCTTGAGGGCGTTTACCCGGCGCTGGGTTACCTGTTCAGGATAAAGAGCGCCAAACTCGGCCACCTGGACTGGAGCGAGGTCGTTCCCATTGAAGGAAAGCGGGTTATGGTGATTGGAGCTGGCCACACTGCAGTTGATGCCGCAATGGAGAGCCTGCTCCTCGGCGCTGAAAAGGTCTACATGAGCTACAGGAGGACAATAAGGGAGGCCCCTGCCGGAGCATACGAGATTAACCTCCTCCAGAAGAGGGGCGTCAAGTGGCTTGAGCTGACCGTCCCGGTTCGCATAATCGGCGAGAACGGTAAGGTGAAGGCCATTGAGCTCCAGAAGTGCAAACTGAGCGAACCCGACGAGACCGGCAGGAGGAGGCCCATACCCATAGAGGGTTCGAACTTCCAGATAGACGTTGACTACGTAATCTTCGCCGTGGGCCAGAGGCCGACCCCACCCAAGGGGGCTGAAATTGCCGTTGACAAGAAGGGCAGGATAATAGTGGACTCAAGGCACATGACGAGCATAGAGGGAGTTTTTGCCGCCGGCGACGTTGCCACCGGCCCCTCGAAGGTTGGGAGGGCCGTTTTGGACGGCCTTTTGGCGGCCGAAAGCATGCACCACTGGCTTATGGAGGTGAGAAAATGAGGAGGATACTCCACGTTGACTACAGCCTCTGTATAGGGTGTGAGACCTGCCAGGGGGTCTGTGAGTTCCTCCACCACGGAAAGCCAAACATAAGGATATACTACACAATGAGCGGTCTCCCAATCCCGATAAACTGTCGCCACTGTGAAAAGGCCCCGTGTATGGAGATATGCCCCGTCGGCGCCATTTCGAGAGACAACGACGGCGCTGTTATCGTGGACCCCCAGAGGTGCATTGGATGTTTCATGTGCCTTGCGGTGTGTCCCTTTGGTGTTCCTAGCTTCAACGTGGAAGTGAGGGCCATTACAAAGTGTGATATGTGTGCAGACAGGCGCGAGCTTGGAATGGAGCCGGCATGTAAGGAGATGTGTCCAGCAGAGGCAATATTCTTCGGAAAGCCAGAGGAAGTCGAGGACAGGGTCAGGAGAAGAACTGCAGAAAAGATAGCGAGGGAGAGAATTTCGTCAGAGTCCTTCGAGAGCTTTGGACAGATGCTTTAACCTCTCTTTTTATTTTCTGATCTCTGCTCTTGCGCCAATATTAATAAACTCAAAAGATACATCCCAGAAATTGAATAAAATGCCACTTCATAACCTATCCTATCTATTAAAATGCCAATGAAATATGGGCCAGCAGTTGCTCCAAAAAAGCCCATCATGTTTACAAAACCCATAACTGTGCCAAGATTTTCTTCGCTTGCGTGCTCACTTGTGTAAGCAGTTACTATAGGGCCAACGGAGTAAAAGAACAACCCCAATAACAAAACCAGAAAAGGATAAGCTGTTTTCACCAACAGAAAAGACAGAAGGGCATTAAACGCAAGAACAGACAAAAGGCTAGCTTTTCCAACCTTATCATATATTCTCCCCCCACCGATAGAACCAAAAATCCCTACTATTGAGAGAAGGGAGAAATAAAAAGAAGCCTCTTCTACACTTCTGCCTTTGTTTACAAAGAAATCTGGAAGGAAAGTTAATATTCCAAAGAAAGCTGCCAAAGCGATGAAGTTCATGATGCTCAGACCTAATACCTTCTTAGGTATTGTGAACTTTGGTTGTTCAACTTGCTTTACTTCCCCTTTGATTGCTAACATAAGTGCTATTCCAATAGTCAGACTCATAAGTGAAAGGGCTAAAAACGAGTACCTCCATTCTAAGGCCAAAGCTATCGGAACAACAATTGCCGGAGCAATGGCACTTCCTATCGGTGGCCCAACCATGAAAACACCCAGCGCAGATCCCTTTCTTTCTCTGTATATCTCACTTATAAGAGCGGTTGCAGGAGCATAGTATAAGCCAGCGAAGACACCGTATAGGGCCCTAATCCCTACGAGATGCCAGTACTCCCGAGCAAAAATAGCTAATGAGCTTGCTAAGGAATAACCAAGAATACTGATAACCACGAGCTTTTTTCTTCCAAATTTATCTCCAAAATAACCGGCAGGCACCTGAATTATTGCGTAAGGAAGAAGAAGAGAGGTCATAAGCAGTCCTGCTTGTGCATTTGTTATAGCAAACTCCTCCTTGATTATCGGAATAAGAGGAGGAATAGCCATCCTGTGGGCATAGTTGAATATCCAGCCAAGGGAGAGCAATAAGAGGAGTTTTTTCTGCATATTTTGAAGTGAGGAACCAAATGTTTAAAAATTTATTGAAAATTTACCAGATTATCGGAGAGTTAAATATAAAAAGGAGAGAACATAGAGCAGAGTGAGAGCCATGGTAAGCAAACTTCTTGCACTTGAGGTCTATCCAAACCTCAAAGATCTCGATTTCAGGGTACTCAGAGGGGTAGAGCTTAATATGCGTCATTACGAATGGGTACCCCTTGAAGTAGTGGCCAAGTTTGCCCGAGTGGATATTGAAACAGCATCCTATCGTCTAGGAAAGCTCGATAACTGGGGACTCGTTAGGAGAAGGAGCGACATAGGCTACATAGGCTACCAGCTCACGATACACGGATATGATGCCTTGGCAATAAGGGCATTTGCCCAAAAAGAAGTAATTAAGGCAATAAGCCAAACCCAGATTGGAGTAGGGAAAGAGGCTGATGTGTACGTCGGGATAACCCCAAATGAAGAGAAAGTGGCAGTCAAGTTTAATCGAATAGGGAGAACAAGCTTTACGAGAATAAAACTTTACAGACCCGATTTTGTCGATAAAAGGCACATATCGTGGCTTTATATTTCAAGGCTTGTTGCCCAAAGAGAGTACGAAGCACTGCAACTTTTGAGCCCAATAGCCAAGGTTCCAAAGCCTATTGCATGGAACAGACATGCGATCGTTATGGAATTTATAGAAGGAGTTGAGCTGGTAGAGCTTACAGACACTGATTTAACAAAAGAAGAAGCAGCAGAGATATTGGACAAAGTTCTAGAGGAGTACAAGAAGATAGTCGAGTTTGGAATAATACACTCCGATATGAGCCTCTATAACATAGTCCTTAAAAAGGATGGGGACATACTAATAATAGATTGGCCCCAATATCTCACAACTGCCTTTCCAGACGCCAAATACTACTTGGAGAGAGACCTCAGAGTGCTCCTGAATTCGTTTAAACGAAAGTGGCGGGTAGAAAAAGACTGGAACGAAGTGTGGAAAGAATTTGAAGAGGCTTTTAAAAAGAGTTTAAAAGAGGAGTAAAACATGGCAAAAAGAGAAGACGTTATAGCATCTCTCTTCAAAGAGGCCTACATAGCATTAAACAAACAAAAAATTGATGTCGCAAAAAAGAAATTCGAAGAGGTAATGCACCTCTCAAAAGGCTTTTATCCCTGGATTTATTTTGAAGCCTGTTTTGGTCTGGTAGAGGCGTTTATAGAAGAGGGTAACTACAGCGGTGCTATAAAATGCGCAATTAGGGCACTTCTAAATGCCTCAGATGAGGAGATGTTTTCGCTTGGGGTTGAAAGACTAAAAAATGTCTTCGCAATAATCAAGAAGAATGATAAAATTGACTCGCTCAAGACTAGCTGGATATTTCGATTCCGCAATCACTCTCCAATAAAGACCTCCAAATGTTTGTGATGGCACTAGATAGCTTTGCAAGGGGTAATTTAACAGAAGCACAGCTTCTAAGCAAGAATATAAGATCAAAGGAGCTCAAAGAAATTGTAGGGTCACTCTTGGAATAACTCCCCTAATATCTTCTCAAACTGTCTTTTTTCAGGTCTTACTGGAAAATTGTATGGTTCTTTGCTGGGCTTCTCATTGTAATAAGGCCGATTGCATCCAGGGCAACCGTGAGTCATGAAGACGCTCTCGTCAAGAACTTTCAAAAGCTCCTCTCTAGAAAGGCCGAAGTCTACAAGTTTTCCGTTATCAAACTTAAACTCTTCCACCCTTGCTATTTTGTTTTCAATCAAATAAACTCCAATCTGCATCAGCCTGTACCTTTTAGGATCTGGAGGGGTTTTGTTTTCTAATCTAGTCCCTTTAACCGGAGTAAATGCAAAAATCGAAACTTTGGCTTTTGAATCATATGCCCTTTGAACCGCCTGCAAAAATTCTTCTTCGCTCTCCCCCAACCCGAAGATAAAGTGAACAAACGCTTTTCCTTCACCAAAGACATTAATGACTTCATCAACGAACTTCCACATTTCCTCCCATGAGTACATGGAGTCCTTTACTTGGTTATACACCCTTTCAGATGCCGCATCTATTCCAACACCAATATAATCCACTCCCCATCTTTGAAACTCCTTGAGAGACTTTTTGTCCACTGGAGTTATCGAAAGGGAAATAGGAAAACCCAGAGAGTAAAACGCCCTTAGAATCTTCATGACATCTTCTTTTAGGTCTGGATAATCCACGGTCTGCAGACATATTCTTGCGAATCTTGAAGTCTTTAACCGTTCTAAAACTTCTTTCAAGTCAAATGCAGGCCAAGTTATCCTTGAGAGCTTTTCCAGATTCGATTTGCTCTCCCTAGCTTGGACACAAAAAGCACAATTGTTCAAACATCTCCCTTCATAATATGCCATAAGATAAGCCGTTGTTGGTTTTGCAAGCATTTTCCCTTTTTTAAGCCCCAAGACAACCGCGGTTCCATATGAAACCCTAATCTTCATCTTTTTTTCCTCCTGAATACCCTGACTAATATGAGGTTAAGTAGAGATAAAAACGTTAGCATCGGCAGGTATGGAAACACAGATTCATAGCCTTCAATCTCAGCCAGATACCCAAGGGCTAAAGGTCCAGAGAGGTAACCTAAATCATAGAACATCGTGTATAGGCTTGAGCCCATCCCCCTTATGTTCTTGGGAAGACTTGCTAAAGCGAGCATTTGAAGGGAAGGCACAGTTAAACCAAACCCCATTCCCAAAATAGCCGCACTTAGGTATGCTTTCGGAGGAAGGAGATATAAAACTAAGAGAAGGTATGCAGAGGTTATTAGCAGCAATCCCAAAGAGGCAACTGGTATTGGCCCCCTTTTATCCGCTTCTCTCCCACCAAAAACCCTCGTGAGAAGGCTAAAGCCGCCCATAATGCTTGCGTATATTCCAAAAACACTTGTGCCTAATCCCACAATTTTGTAATATGCCGGAAGAAACGTGTACATTCCACTATATGCAAAGGCCATGAAAAAGAGCGAAATCGAAGCCCCTACGAAATACAAGTTAAGTATATCCTTGTAAGAGCTACTCTTTTCTTCACTTTCTTTGAACTTCACCTTTGTTCTAACTTCTTTATATGCGGTTGAAACAAATGAAAAGCCGACCAACGAAAATAGAATTGCTAGGATAAACGCAGAATGAAATCCAAAATAATCCGCAACTAATCCCCCCATAGCCGGGCCAATAAGCTGGCTTAGGGAAAACATTGTTCCTCTCCATCCTAAAGTCTCCCCAACTCTCCCCTTAGGTGCTAAGTTTATTGCTGTCGAGAGGGAAGATGGGAAGAAAAATGCCGATGCTATCCCATGTACTACCCTTCCCACGGCAAAGATAACCAAGCTTCGCATGAAAAATGAGAGAAGGTAGAACCCGCCTGCAAGAGCCCCAAGAATTGTGCCTATCATCATCGCTTCGAAACTTTTTCCTTTATCCCCCAAGATGCCCCCTACGGGTTTCAGTACGAAGGCAAATATTGATGACACAGAAGCTATAATGCCGACCAAAAATGGACTAGCACCAAAAGCTATTGCAAGGGGAGAGATTAGAGGTGCCACTAGGATGTAGCCTAAGAAAAAGAAAAGTGCTGAAAAATGAAGAAGCCACAAGTCCTTTCTTTTCATTCTTGGCCCCCTAGATCTCTACTCTCGGGTCCTCCATGCCATCTTTCATATAGGCAACGCTCATGTGCTTGGTGTTTTTGGCAAATCCTACATTACCATCCCTATCAACCATAATTATTCCCATGTTGTCCTTTCCAAAATATTTTGTCGCAAGCTCTATGGCAGCTTCACTGGCTTTTTGTGCATTTAGCCCAAATCTAACAAAATCTGTGGCAGTTTTTGCAAGAGAGAGCTTTATAGCAACTTCGCCAAGCCCAGTGCACGAAGCTCCTGCGAATTCGTTTGCATAAGTTCCCGCTCCAATTATTGGAGTATCGCCAACCCTTCCAAACATTTTCAAAAAGACTCCGCCTGTGGAGGTTCCAGCTACTATCTCTTCTCCATCAAAAGCAACTGCTCCAACGGTACTCCTTAAGACTTCGGGGTATTCCTTTATCAGCTCACTAATCTTTTTCCAGTGTGGAATGCTTCCCTCTCCAAGGAGTTTTTGTTTAAGTTTCTTCCATTGTTCAATTCTTTCCTCAGTCACTGGATTGTATTCTTCAAATCCCATCAAACGGGCAAACTTCATGGCTCCCTCTCCAACAAGGAGAACGTGATCAGTTTTCTCCATGACTTTTCTTGCAACGCTTATGGGGTTTTTAACCCCCCATATACTAGCAACGGCACCTGCTTCAAGGTTAGAGCGCATAATAGCAGCGTCCATTTCAACTCTCCCATCCAAAGTAAAAACACTGCCCGTCCCGGCATTAAATATTGGGTTATCCTCTAACACTTTAACGGCCTCTTCAACAGCATCTAAGGCGGAGCCTCGTTTTAGCTCTTTCCACCCAGCCAAGACGGCCTCTCTGACACCTTCAAGAACTTTGGGGATCCTGTCCTCATTTTTTATTGTGCCCGCACCACCATGGACAATAATTGCGACCATTAGAACCACCACCACTTAATGCCTTCGAAAGGTTAAAAGCATTGTGGAAACGAAAAGACTAGCTTAGGCTCATGTTTATTATAGTCTCTCCTATGTTTTCAAGGTATTCAAGTATTCTACGATAGCTATCCATGGCAATGGATTTTCTGTAATCGATGGACTTTATGTGTGCTTTTAGCTCAAGCATTATCTTATCAATCTTCTTTAGGTCTTTCTGGGTTATTTGAACCATGACTTTCTGCACTATCTCCTTTAAGTACGCAATATCCAAATCCGGATCGAAGTTTTCGGCAATTCTAACCATATGATCCCCTATTCTTTCAATGTTACGCACTATAAACAGAATTCCCAGAAGATCGAAGTTCCTCTTAATCAATCCACCATCCTTTACTATGCTGCCCCCCGAGAGGATTTTGTTTACTGCCCTCAGGGTTAAGAAATAAAAGCGATCCAGCTCGTTTTCAAGCCCATTGATATCCTTAAGGACTTCTTTCTTCTCAAACTCCCTTATAAGCATTAGATCCTCTATCATCGAAATCAGGATGGACGTTAACCTTTCTATTATCTCCCTTAAGTTGACTTCCTCATCTGCCAATAGGCTTTTGCTTGTAATTCTAAGAGGTTCTTCTAAAATTATTTCCAATCCTGGAAGAGTTTGAATCGTTCCCCTTATCTTTACCTTATAGAGGGGCATATCCTCCATAAACTTCACATCGATGATGTCATATCCTTGTATGTATGCGGAAATCAGCAACCTTACTGCCATATCCGGCGAAATATCTTTGGAAATTATGAGTTCTTTACTTTCGCTAATCTCTTTGGGCTCTTTGGGTAGTATTAGCAGGGATCCGTCGGGATTAATAACTATTGGGACAGCATCCCCCTGCTTCAGATTATTTTTCTTAACCCACTTCTTTGGAAGTGAAATTATGTATGAGCTTCTTCCAGTGAACTGTATCTTCCTGAACTCCATACCAAACACCCGATCTATATAGAAACTTGCTCAAGATATAAATATTTTGGAAGTTTAATCTATTATCCTCCTCATCCACGTACCCCTCAAAAACCAAGCAAGAGCAAAGAGCCCGGCAATCGCATTACTAAGGCCCATCCCAAGAAAAACTCCTATCGAAGACCCAAAAATCAAGTAGCCCAAGATATAGCTAAAGGGAATCCTCAACCCCCAGAGCCTCAGAATTCCAAGCATCATGCTCTTCTTTGTATGCCCTGAGGCTCTGAAAACGTTATTCACAACAACAAAAATACCATTGAAGAAAGGAACAGATGTGAGAAAATACTTCCAAACAATGGCACTTTCTTTTATCACTGCGTCATCATCAAGAAAAATCCTAAATATCGGAACCCTTAAAACACCTATTACCACAACTGCAGTGGTTGCTATAATCACATTGACTATCATTGTTCTCTCGGCAATCTTCTTTGCTCTCTCATAATTCTCAGCCCCTACGTTTTGGGCAATCATAGTTCCCATCGCCATACTTATCCCTCTGGAAATGCTCGTGAGAAAGTTCACAAGGCGAGTTGTGATTGTATAAGCAGCATATGTAACATCACCAAAGCCGAATATTATACGAGTTAAGATAACAAAACCAAAGCTGTTTGCAGATTGACCTACTCCAGCAGGCAGGCCCACTTTAAATATACGCTTGTAAAAGTCAAAATCCGGTTTAAGGTCTCTTAGTGATAATTGTACGGGGGTTCTCCCCGTGAAGAGGAGGTAAGTTCCAATTATTGAACCCAAGGTATTCGAAAGAACAGTTGCTATCGCTGCACCTGCAACACCAAGTTTGGGAAGTCCAAAAAGTCCAAATATCAAAATTGGGTCCAGAATAACATTCAGAAAGACTGTAAACATATTAATCTTTACTGGAGTCCTAGTATCTCCCGCGGCTCTCATAAGGGCACTGAACGCGAACCCAATAAAAGAGAAGGGGATACCTACAAAAATTATTCTTACATATGTGAGGGCATAAGGATATACATTCGGTGTAACCTTCATAAACTCCAAAGCTTTAGGAGTTATAATGAAGCCAATAACTGCAGTAATGGATGCAAAAAGCAAGAGCAGAGAGTACAAAGCCCCAGCAGCCCGATTAGCCTTCTCATAAAGCTTTGCCCCCACATATTGACCTACAAATGCAAATCCTGCAACAGCGAATCCTTGACCCAAGTTCATAAGAGTTCCAATTAAGGGCCAAGAAACTCCTGGAGCTGATAAAGCCTCTCTCCCAATTTTTCCAAGCCAAAATGTATCAGTTATATTGTACAGCACTTGCACAAGATTATTAAGGATTAAAGGCCAAGCTAACCTGAAAAGAGTCTTTTCTATGTCCCCCTCTAGGATTTCTTCTCTCATTTTGTCTACTCGAACCATAGTAAAATAGTTGTCGAAACGTTAATATATAAAATTAATGGTCTATTATCCGCTTCATCCATGAACCCTTTAGGAACCACGCAAAACCTATTAATGCTGCTAAAAAGTTACTTAGACCCATTCCAAACCATACGCCTATTGTATCTGCTAGTAGTTTACCAAGGTAATACGCAAGAGGAATTCTAAGCATCCACAATCTTATCATGCCAAGTATCATGCTTTTCTTTGTGTGACCCGAGCTCTGGAAAACGTTGATTACAGCAGAAAAAATACCAAAGAATGGTAAAGAAAATGCAAAATATCTAACAAACTTAACGCTCTCGGCTAAAACTCTCTCATCTTTAATAAAAAATCCAAATATCTGAGCTCTAAACACAACTACCATTATCGTTCCAATCCCCAGTACGACTAAATTGGTAAGCATGGCTCTCTCAGCAATCTTCTTTGCCCTCTCGTAATTCTCAGCACCAACGTTCTGCCCTACCATGGTCCCCATGGCCATGCTTATTCCATCCGCTATGGCAAACATGAAGTTGGTGAGACGATTCCCTATGGTGTAGGTCGCAAAGGCAACAGTTCCGTAGGCATAGATTATCCTCGTAAGCACGACAAAGCCAAAAGCATCCGTGGAAGAGCCTACACTCGCGGGCAATCCTACTCTGAAAATACGCTTATAAAAGTCCCAATCAGGCTTAAGATTCTCGAGAGTCAAATGTATTCCTACCTTTCCCTTAAAAAGTAGATAACCTCCAATCAATGAGCCAACACTGTTAGATAACATGGTTGCTACAGCAGCACCTATAACTCCAAATTCCGGAAAACCAAACCATCCAAAAATTAAGAGAGGATCAAGGATAATATTAAGGAAAACCGTGAACATGTTGATTTTTACGGGAGTTCTAGTGTCCCCAACTGCTCTAAGGAGAAAGTTGAATGCAAATAAGGTAAATGAGAACGGAATTCCAACAAATATCACTCTAACATAATTAAGAGCATAGGGATAAACTTCGGGTGTAACTTTCATGAAATTAAGTGCGAAGGGAGCTATTATCAAACCAAATATCGCAACAAAAACTGAAAAAATCATCATGAGGGAATACAGTGCACCAGCAGCACGATTGGCTTTTTCATAGTCTTTCGCCCCGACATATTGACTCACAAATGCAAATCCCGCGGTTGCAAACCCCATTCCAATGCTCATGAAAAACCACACAAGAGGCCACGCTGTTCCCGGGGCAGAGAGCTCTTCTGTGCCCAGTTTTCCCAACCAAAACGTATCTGTAAGGTTGTAAAGAACTTGAACCATATTGTTGATTATTAAGGGGTAAGCTAACTTGAGCATTGTTTTTTCTATATGGCCTTCCACAATCTCCTGTCGCATTGCTTGAATTTTCTCTCCATCCAAGTCCTTCACCTATTGGGGGTTGGTGTTCACTTACAATAGTTCTTTTGCTCAAAATTGATCACTTAGGGTATCAAACAAGAATCGAAACGTTATTATAAAAAGCTTATTGTGGATAAATTATCCTTAAGGTAGTCTACCATTTCCAACGAGAAAACCTTCAGAAATAAAAACTAATTAAGAAGAAAAGAAGTTAAAGAGCTCAAAGCTCGTCTTCTTCTTCAAAGAGCTTCTTCCTAGCGGCTTCTAGCATGAGCTTTTTCTCTTCCTGAGCAACGGTCTTTCTGATTAACTCGACAGCGTCTGGGTTAGCTGAAATGCTGTCGATGCCAAGTCTAACAAGGAGCCTTGCCATCTTTGGATCACTTCCAGCTTGTCCACAGATGCTGGTCTCGACGCCGTACTTCTTGCAGACCTTGATGACGTGCTTGATGAGCTTGAGGACAGCTGGGTGCTTCTCGTCGTAGAGCTTGAAGACGCGCTCGTTGTCCCTGTCGATGGCGAGGGTGTACTGGGTGAGGTCGTTGGTACCGAAGCTGACGAAGTCGATGCCCTCCTTGATGAGGTCCTCGATGATGAGGGCGCTGGCCGGGGTCTCAATCATGACGCCCCACTCGACGTCCTTGTGCGGAATGAGGCCAACCTCAAGGGCAATCTCCTTAGCCTTCCTGATCTGCTCAGGGTGGCTGACGAGCGGGAGCATGACGCCGATGTTGTCGTAGCCCTCGTCAACGAGCCTCTTGATGGCCTTGAACTCGGCCCTGAGGAGCTCGGGCTGGTCAAGACCGCGCCTGATTCCTCTCCAGCCGAGCATCGGGTTCCTCTCTTCCGGCTCGTCCTCGCCGCCAGGAAGCTCGCGGAACTCGTTGGTCGGAGCATCGAGGGTCCTGTACCAGACACGCCTCGGGTAGAAGGCCTCAACAACCTTCCTGATGCCTTCGACGAGCCTGTCAACGAGCTCTTCCTCCTTGCCCTCCCTAATGAACTTGATCGGGTGGGCGCCTATGCCGAGGATCATGTGCTCAGCCCTGAGGAGGCCGACACCGTCGGCGCCAGTGGCTGCAGCACGCTCAGCTACCTCTGGCATTGAAACGTTGACCTTGATCTCGGTGGCAGTGATGAGTGGAGCACCAGCAACGATGACCTGTCCGCCAGCGGCGGCCTTCTCTTCCTCCTCCTTCTTGACGAGGCTCTTAACTATACCCTCGTAGACAACACCTCTCGTTCCATCAACGGTAACAAGCATGCCGTCCTTGAGGATCTTGGTGGCCTCTTTGGTACCAACAACACATGGGATTCCAAGCTCTCTGCTGACGATGGCGGCGTGGCAGGTCCTTCCACCCTCGTCGGTGACTATAGCGGAAGCCCTCTTCATGGCCGGAACCATGTCTGGGTTGGTCATGGTAGTAACGAGGACGTCACCCTCTTTGACCTTGTCGATCTCGCTAGCATCGAAGATAACGACGACTCTACCAGCACCAACGCCTGGTGAAGCACCGAGACCCTTGAGGAGAACCTTCATTTCTTCGGTCATCTCGGCTTCTTCTGTCTTAACTTCTTCTTTGAGGGTTGTAATTGGTCTGGACTGAACGATGTAGAGCTTACCGTCGTCCTTGTCGTAAGCCCACTCAATGTCCTGTGGCCATCCGTAGTGCTCCTCAATCTTGGCACCCATCTTTGCAACTTCAATTATCTGCTCATCAGTAAGAACTTGCTTTTCAACGTATTCTGGGCCAAGGTACTCAGCGACTGGAACTTTAACTGTTCCCTTACCTGTTTCTGGGTTCCTAACAATCATTATTTCCTTCTTGGCAATAACTTTCTCCTTAATCTTCCATGTACCCTTCTCGACAATGTACTCATCTGGTGTGACAGCACCGCTAACAACGGCCTCACCAAGGCCCCAAGCGGCGTTAATCATTATCTCGCTCCTGTCGTTGGTAACTGGATTTGCAGTGAACATAACACCGCTAGTCTCGCTGTTAACCATCTTTTGGACAACAGCACTTAGGTAAACCTTTGAGTGGTCAAATCCTTGCTTTGCTCTGTAGAAGGTGGCTCTTGCAGTCCAGAGTGAAGCCCAGCATCTCTTTACTTTATCCTTAACATCGTCTGCACCTAAAACGTCCAAGTAGGTCTCTTGCTGTCCAGCGAATGAAGCTTCTGGAAGGTCTTCTGCTGTAGCTGAGCTTCTAACAGCAACATAAACCTCATCTTTACCAAATCTTTGGCTGAGTTCCTTATAAGCTTGCTCAATTTCCTTAGCGATCTCCTCGGGCATTTCCATTGAAATTATCTTCTCTCTAATCTTGGCTGTATTCTCTTGGAGCTGTTTGCTGTCATCGACGTTGGTCTTGCTTATAATATCCATAATCCACTCTTGAAGAGTTCTTCCGTCTTCAACTCTAACGTTTTCAACAAAATACTTGTATGCCTCAGCTGTAACACAGAATCCCGGTGGAACTGGAATTCCAGCTCTTGTCAGTTCTCCAAGGTTTGCACCTTTTCCTCCAACAAGTGGGACGTCTTCTTTGCTCAATTCCTCAAACCATTTTATGAATTTGTATGCCATCTCGATCCCTCCTTTTTAGAATAACCGTGAGTGGTATCGAGAGAAGCTATTTAAAATTAACTGTTCAAAAATGGCTTTTGTGTTTGTAAAATAATTTCGCTTACACACCAAATACAAAAAATAAAACCAAAAAATTAGAAATTTTACAATGCCAAAGCAATATTGCAAGATTTCGACAGCATTTTACCCCATATGCATAATCATAAAGCCCTAAAAAGCTCTACTGCAAAGAAACACTAACACGCAGTTAGGAACGGAGAAAAACTGCATTATCCTTCTCAGAAAGACGATTATGCAAGATAAAATCATATTTCTCCAAACGACTCTCTCCGCCTTAGTAACATTCATTTTCCATTTCTTCCAACGGCATTAGTGTTTTTGCCAAAAAGCAAAGCAAAGTAAGCGGAACCCATCAAAATTCCGAAGTTTAAAGCATCAAAGCCAGTCTCAATTGCCGGGACTAAAAAAGCCAGGCTGAGGGCTTTGAACATTGGTGACTTCTCCGAATCGCTCAATGCCATTCCCACGATGAAGGCTTCAAAAAGCCCAAAAATGCCCAGATCATAGGCAGGCTGCCCGAAAATTGTGTAGGTGTAGTTCTGCACCTTCCCGAAAAGGGCCGCGACGTATTCCCTTGCATTCGGGTTGAGGAGAAGTTCAAAATTCCCAAATGGCATTCCCAATGAAAAAAGCTTCTCATAGACCATGTAAGAAAATCCAGCCCTATATACCAGACTCTGAAGGAAGCCAAGCTTCCAGATGGGATACACGCTCTTAGTTGCGTAGAAACGGGCTAAGAACGCCAATCCAATCAAAGGAACGCCGATTATTAGAAGCCGTTTCAACTCCTTTTTTTCAGCCCTAAACAGGTAAGTTAAAAAAATTATGAGTGCGTTGGTCCTAAAAGTTGAAACTACTGCAAAAGCTTCTCCCAGAAGAAAAATAATCGGGTTCGGTTTATATGCAAGGAGGAGAGAAGCAAAAACAGCAGATGCCAAATATAAGTCTTTCAACTTACTGTACCTCGTTTGAGGGTTTAGAATAGGAATTACCCCTTTTAGCATCGCCAAGAGGGGAAGAGCAATTACCAGAGCTATTCCAGCGTAGTAAGCATATTTGGAATGTTCCTGTCTGATCCAAGTCCTTCCTCTTAGAATTAGCGTCCCAATCAGGAGAACGACCAAAGCAAGCGCAACTCCCAAAATTCCAGCCGCTGAGCTTACCAAAATGCCAAGTATCAAGTAAATGTAAGTCCGCTGGCGGGGAAGGTTAAACTTCCTTTCAACGTTGTATCCTAAGAGCAACATCAAAGAAAACATCAGCGCATAAAGCAGCGCGCCCCAGCTGAGCCCACCGAGATAATCTCTAAAAGCAAACTTTCCAAGCAGTGCAAGGGAAATGTAAGAGGCTAAAAAGAGCGCAAAGATTTTGTCACTCCTCAATTTTCACCACCTTTATGGTGTACTTACCCCTTATCAGAGCGTAGATGCCCGCAAAGAAAAATAGGTAAACCGGTAAGTCCAAAATTCCCGTCTCAACGCCCACGATACCATAGGCAAGGGTGGTGTAGTAAATCACCTTCAAAAGAAGATTTTTGGCCTTGCTTATCATACCATAATACATTCCGAACAGAAAGCCTTCTACAATCGAGAAAACTCCAAAATCCAGATACATACCCCCTAAAAGCGTCGGAGTTATTGAAACTCCCGTCTTCACATACAAAAAGCGTGCCACTAAAACTCTTGGTGAATAACCACCCAAGATGTACGACCTAATTCCCGCCCACTGGAGATAACCATGATAGAAGCCATGCCAAGGAGTTCTATCGATTATGATATCTAAAACAGAAGTCGTCGCCTGGATTCTAACGAGCTGCATGCTTAATGTTTCTCCTCTCATAAGGGCAATTCCCACAAGCCCTGCCAGGATTAAGATAAAGAAGCCTACTAAGTGCTTTAACTTGAAGTCAAACTTTTCAAAATAAGCGGCCCCAAAAGCCAATAAGCTAATCAAAACGGGAGTTCTGTACCCATACAATGCCACAAGGAGGGGGTAAACAAGCGAATATTTCTTCCCTTTCGAGAAAAGGTATACGCTTGACGGAACGCCTAAAAAGTACGTTAAAGCTGTTATACGAGGACTTAACAGATGCCTAGCTGAGGAATCCAAGAGGGGAATCTTTCTAATCATGAAGATCTGAAATAAAATCAGAAACAGCGATACTAAAAAAGCCCAACCAATGTATTCTTCCTTTATGAATTTGAATTCCTTTTCTTT
The DNA here is from genome assembly GCF_024022995.1 of Thermococcus aggregans. NCBI lineage: Archaea > Methanobacteriati > Methanobacteriota > Thermococci > Thermococcales > Thermococcaceae > Thermococcus > Thermococcus aggregans. The sequence goes on from NZ_CP099582.1 coordinate 238,148, forward strand.
CCAAGGTATTTTCTCACCTCTAAAAACTCCGTATGAAAAAGCCATCGCGAAAAGGGTGCCTATCAGAAGTGTTTTATAAGAAGCGACACCCAGAGCTATAAATGTCATAAAGAGAATAGGAATTACAAGAGGAAGCTTTAGTTTCATAGAGTCTTCACCTCCAGTACTTTGAAGGGCAAATTGCGCTCCTCCGAGTTTACGTAGAGCGTTCCATACATGTAAACTTCCCTGTCTCCAATGTACTTCTCCAGAAGCTCAATTGGCACCATTCCAGCTGCCAGAATCACGCCATCTGGGAACGACTGCTTTACGTCTATGGAACCATACGTGAGGTAATCAACGTTATATTTGAGTCTTCCTATCTCTATAGGGTCAGTAAAGTCCTTTACGAATATTAGCCCCGAAAAGCGCTCGGAGTAAGCATCTACCCTGAGCTGTTTAACGATCTCACTACACTTACCGCTCTTTGGAGGGAGCTCGTAGACGTAAACTTTTCCCCTCGCTTTAATCTCAATACGCTTTGCCCTTATGTCCTCTTTTGTGGCGGATGGTCCTCCTACGGTAAGCGTCTCCCCATCCTTGACGATGTAAATTGTTGAACCGCTAACCGAAAAAAGTTCACCTTCTAAAGTTTTCCCATCTACTGTTTCCACCAGTACCGTGACATTAAATCCCTGTCTGAGCAAATCAAACCCCCTATTCGCGGCTTCGTAAATTTCTCCACCTTGGTAATGGTCAATGCTATAGTTAATCACAAAGCCAAGAGAAGCAATAGCAACTATTAGAGCAAAGAATTTTTTGCTGTCCACAATTATCACCCCTCACTTTTTACATTTTTCTTTATCCTTTACGAGAGGATGAGCTCCTTAATATATATTACTTACTCCCTTCACAAAATAAAGACAGCAACAAGACACTTCAACATTTTTGTTGTTCCGGTGACACATTGCCCAAGTATGCATCGAAAGGTTAAAATAAAAATTTGAGCTAGGTAAGGTGGTGAATACCAAGGTGGTGAATACCTATGAACCCCCTTGAAGAAGCTCTTAAGATTAAAGACCAGATAGTTGCCTGGCGCAGAGACTTTCACATGCACCCAGAGCTCGGTTATGAAGAAGAAAGAACCTCAAAAATCGTTGAAGAACACTTAAAAGAGTGGGGATACCGGATCAAGCGCGTTGGTACAGGAATAATAGCAGATATTGGAAAAGAAGGAAAAACTGTAGCTTTAAGGGCGGATATGGATGCTTTGCCTGTCCAAGAAGAAAATGACGTCCCATACAAGTCTAAAATTCCGGGAAAAATGCACGCTTGTGGCCATGACGCCCACACCGCAATGCTTCTCGGAGCCGCAAAGATAATTGCAGAACACAAGGAGGAGCTCCCCAACAAAGTAAGATTAATCTTCCAGCCTGCTGAAGAAGGTGGCAATGGAGCACTAAAAATGATCGAAGGCGGAGCCTTAGAAGGAGTTAATGCCATCTTTGGTCTCCACGTATGGATGGAGCTGCCAAGTGGCGTTGTTGGAATTAGAGACGGCCCCTTCATGGCGGGAGTCGGAAGGTTCGATGTAGAGATAGAAGGCAAAGGTGGTCATGGAGCCTCGCCGCATGAAACAATAGACCCAGTTCCCATAGCGGCTCAAGCAATCCTTGCATTTCAGACGATCATAAGCAGGAACCTAAATCCCTTGGAAAGCGGAGTCGTGAGTATCGGCTCAATAAAAGCTGGAGATGCGTTTAACGTCATTCCAGAGAGAGTTTACATGAACGGCACTTACAGGTTTTTCACAGGAGAAACAAAAAATCTCATTGAAAGAAGAATCGAGGAAATTCTAAAGGGTATAACACTGGCCAATAACGTATCATACAAACTGAAAATAGAAGAAGTTGGACCTCCTACGGTAAACGACCCCAAAATGGCATCTCTAGCTAGGGAAGTTGCCCAGAGTCTTGGATTGAAAGTAGAAGAAGTTCCAAAAACCATGGGAGCTGAAGACTTTGCATTCTACCTCCAAAAAGTGCCGGGAGCGTTTATAGCTTTGGGCATCAAAAATGAAGAGAAGGGAATAATCTACCCGCACCATCATCCAAAGTTCAACGTTGATGAAGACGTTCTTCCACTGGGAACTGCTCTAGAAGTCGGGTTGGCTTTTAGAGACGTTTAAATCCCCATTTCGTACATTTAATCTTTTTTAAACTCAATTCCATTGTTGTCCAAATTATTCTAGCACTTAGCGTAACGCATCATAGATGAAAAATTTCTTGACGTCACAAAAATTAGTGGCATTATATAGCACATGTTAGGACAACAATGCCGAAAGGCTTATATCTTTGTCTTTCATATTGGATAAGTGAACACTACTACGAGGAGGCGTCAAAATGAATAAAAAAGTTTTAAGCACTTTAGTTATGGTAGTGATGTTGCTTTCTGCAATTCCGATGGCGTTTTCAGCGACGCCGGTTGCAGCAGCTCCAACTTACAACTCGATTGAATCCAGTGACACTGTAAATACTGCCAGCAACTTCATACCCGGCGATGTACTACAGAAGGAAATACAAAAAATCCTGGAGAGTAGCGACAAGACTGTTAGGCTCATAGTAGCCCCCGACAAAGAGCATGCCATGGACGTTTACAACGTTCTCAAAAAACTTGGCAAAGTCGACCCCATAAGTAAGCCAGAATACCAATTCATAGTTGTGGAGATGCCAGTTTCCAAGGTAGAAGCGCTTCAGGACATTCCGGGCATTCTTCACGTCTGGAAGGACAGGACAGTCAAACTTGAAGAGCCTGTTCTGCTAGAAGAAGGTATTGAAGCACCTTCCAAAGATATTCCTGTACAGCCCGAGATGTTCATGAGCATACTCACCATCAATGCCTATGACGCTTGGGAGGATTACGGCGTCTATGGAGATAATGTTACTGTTGCCGTCCTCGATACAGGTGTAGACGTTGCCCACCCGTTCCTCCAAGTAACCTTGGACGGGAGAAGGAAGATTATAGACATTTACGATGCAAGCGATGAGGGTATCGCCCAGTTATTCAATGTTACGGCTCCAGTCAGTGGAGTAATAACCGTGAACAAGAACGTAACGCTATATATGGGCTATTATTCTGATCTGTACTATGGTCATCCCTCTAAATACAAGAACTACACTCTCACCAGCTACACAGTTGGAAATATAACTGGCGATGCCTACTACCTAGGTGCCCTTCCAGAGAGGTACTTCGACATGAACTTTGACGGCGATAAGGACGACGTTTACCCCGTACTCGTTGTGGAGAACAACGGTACGTACACCGCTTACCTTGACACTGATATGGACAACGACTTCACTGACGAAACACCCATGGGGCTCTTTGACGACACTGGAGACTATGCAGTCTTTAACGAGACCCTCGTGACCGTTGCCCTCGCCAGAGTTCACATTGGAGACATGAACAACCCCGAAAACATGGAGTTTTATGTTCCCTACGGTGACGGTGATGGATACGCCATGTTCATGTGGGATGCCCACGGCCACGGTACCCACGTCAGCGGTACCATTGCCGGTGTTGGCCTTCCGGACGACCCTGTGTTCTATGGCGTTTACGGCGTTGCCCCCAATGCACAGCTTATGGAAGTCAAGGTTCTTCCAGGTGAAGAGGGATTCGGAAGAAGCAGCTGGATAATCAACGGAATGATATACGCCACCCTCAACGGTGCGGACGTCATCAGCATGTCCCTCGGTGGCGGTGGCGAGATAAACGACGGACTTGAGAACCCAGAGATATTCTACGTTAACTTGCTCACCGACCAGTTCGGTGTCACCTTTGCGATAGCCGCAGGAAACGAAGGGCCGACCACCAACAGCGTCCACTCCCCAGGCGACAGTGACCTTGCTATAACCGTCGGCAACTACGTTGACAATGAGAGGGAATCCTACTGGTACGGTGTAGACCTAGGTGTAATTGCTGGCCCATCAATGAGTTCAAGCAGGGGTCCGAGGGACGATGGTCTCCTTGACCCAGACGTTATGGCTCCAGGTACTGACATCTTCTCCAGCCTGCCGATGTGGTACACCGTTCTAGAAGGCAATCCTTATTACTACTACGGAATCTGGAGCGGTACCTCAATGGCCACCCCACACGTTAGCGGTGCGGTTGCTCTGATGATAAGCTACGCAAAAGCCCATAGCCTTAACTACAACCCGATAATGATAAAGCGTGCCCTTGAGATGAGCGCCAAGCCGGTCAGCGGAACCCCCATAGACCAGGGATTTGGTCTCATACAGGTAGACAAAGCCATAGCCAAACTCGAAGAGCTCAGTCAAGAACCGACTACCTACATTTTCGCTGGTACCACCTTTACCAGCTTTAAGAATCCGATTGAAGAACCACTAATTCCGATTTCTCCGGCGTATGTTGACTTCAATGGTTACTTCCAGAACATGTTTGGATTCCCCTACCTTTACAGAGGAGTCTACATAAGGAACGAGTACCCGAGAAGCGTTCCGGTGTATTTCTACCCGATGAACTACGTCGAGGGCTACGGTCTCAACTACACCGCTACTGAGAAGGTTTACAAGATAAGCACCAGCGTGAACTGGATAATACCCAACACCACCGAGGTCGTTGCGGGTAGTCTAACTCCAGGAAAATTCTTCATAAATATCGACTACTCCAAGCTCCAGGAGAGCAGAACCTATGTTGGACTCATTTACATTGACGATCCTGAGACAAGCTACATAGATGGTTATGTCGCGGTAACTGTTGACATTCCGCTGAACAAGAACGGTGAAACCCACGTTAAGTTCTCTGACACGGAGAAGCCTGGAGAAGCCAAGCACTACTTCATCAAGATCCCGCGTGGAACTAAAGAGCTCCGCGTTACCCTTCGTGTTCCGGCGGATGCTAACGGCGTTCCGATGGGCAGAACCAAGCTTGTCATAGCCAGGCCGCTTGGTGGAGTAGTTTACGATGGAGTGCCAGGCTACTACTACGTCGGAGCAAATCCCGCGGGCTATCTCTACGAATACACCTGGGTGGTTGAGAACCCCATTGAGGGCACCTGGGAGATAACTGCATATTCAAGTACCTTTACCAAGTACTGGAGTGGATACGACACCTCTCACTACGAGGTTGAAGTCAGTCTAGCTTCGATCTCCATAGAGCCCGAGCTCATACGTGAAGACTCTGCACAGCCCTCAAACATCACTGTCCAAGCAACTGTGAGCAACAACTACGGCGACTTCAACGCCAGTGTAACCGGCTACGGTGTTGGCAAAATGGACCAGAGCTATGCAATGGTCAGGAATGTCAGCCAGGACGAGTGGGACGTTATTGGTACCTTCGAAGTTGATCCCACCACATACTTCATCAAGTTCGGAATCACTCAGTCAGAAGACCCGAACGCTGACCTCGACCTGTACGTGTACTACTTCCCAACCTATGAGGATCTGCTTAACTTTACCAACTATGTCGAGTACGTGGATCAGATAGGCCCAACCTCCGAGGAAGTCTTTGAGAAGTTTATGCCAGAGCCCGGTTACTACCTCGTGGCAGTATATGGCTATGACACCGTTGGTTACAACCCAATTAACTACATATTCTACTACCAGACACTTGGTGATTATGGCAACGTCAACGTTGATGACACTCCGTTTACATTCGCGTATGGTACTAGTAAGACTATTGAGGCTAACGTTGAACTTAACGACAACGGAACTTATCTTGGAGTAATTGGTCTTATTGATTCCGACACCGACGAGACTCTCACTTACGCTCCAATGATACTTCAAGTCGGACAGCCTGAAATGTACGTGGCATTAATGGGAACAGCTACAATTGGAGAGCCCTCAACCCTAACTCTCCAAATACTTGACATGGCGACACTCGAGCCAATTCAGGAAGAAGTCAAGGTAATAATAAACGGAGAAGAATACTATGCAGTAGATGGCAAGCTTAAATTCACATACACGGCAACGTCCTTAGACGATGCAGTGTTTAACGTCAGAGTAATCAGTGACGACTACAAAGACTTCGAAGGACAATTCAAAGTTCCCGTCAAAGAACCGTTTGCAGAATTTGCAAGTGAAAACGATGTAAGCGCAACAGTACTTAGTGGACCTGGAGAGATTACAAACTTCCAAGCAGTCCACGGAAAGGTCTCAGTAACTGTAAGCGGAGAGAGTGGTACTACATCCATTGTTAAGATAACGCTACCAGCGGATGCATACTACATTGAAGTCTCTGGAGACCACGTTGTGAGTTATTACATAGTAAAAGGCCAATATGCCCAATACCTCTTTGTTACAGTAAGGTTTGCATCTGAAGCCACTATTGAAGTTACTTACAAGACAAGCTATGACATAATGAGAACAATGTACACAACTTGGTATCTACTATACAACAGCTATTCTAGAAAGTTTGACGAGCTCTATGAAAAGGCCATTGAACTGGGAGCCGACAACGAAACATTAGAGGAAGCCCTCATGCACAAGGAGCTTGCAGAAGAGAATTACAGCATAATAATGGAGAAGTACGGCGTACCATTACAGCCCAGAATCCAAGGAATTCCATACATAAGAAGGGCATACCTACATATCAAGCAAGCATGCACCATCCTAGAGGAAATAATTGAAGAACTTGAAAGTTCATAGTGTTTCGATATTTCCCTTAAATTTTTAAACCCTCCTTCTTCTTTTTATCCCGTGAGACCAATGAAGATATATGTCAAAGTTTATCGGGTTCAGGGAGAAGTTCTAGTAGCGGCATGTGATGAAGAGCTCTTAGGAAAAACATTCAGAGAAGGAGAGCTCAAGCTAGAGGTAAAGGAGAGATTCTACAAAGGCGAACTTAGAGAAGTCGAAGATCTCAAGTCCTTGCTGGAGGAAGCGACGATAGCAAACCTCACCGGCGAGCGCTGTGTTTCAAAGGCCATTGAGCTGGGCTATGTTGACCCAAAGAGGGTTTTAAGGATTCAGGGAGTTCCCCACGCCCAGATGGCAAAGCTGTTATGAAAAATGAGCAATTTTCATGGTACCTCTCTGCCGAAAGGTTAAGTTTTTAATCATCTAACCTCACTCGGTAGTGGTGAGAAGAATGAGCGAGAGATTTTGCTATAGGTGTGGAATCAGCGAGAGTGAAGGAGGGCCGTTAGTAGAGGGTCTCTGTCAGGTATGCTTTAGGAAAGAAAATCCCGTGCTTCTTATAGAGGATGAAATAAACACTGAGCTCTGTCAAAACTGTGGAAGCTATAAGGTTAGGGGCACGTGGGTAGATCCAAAGACTTACGAACTCGAGGAGATTATCTTCGAGGTTGCCGACAATGCTCTTATTGAAAACCTTCTTCTTGATGAGAGAGTTAAAGAAGTAAAGATCGTCCCAAAAGAGGAATTAGAGGAAATTGAAGAAGTACCAGTTGGAACGGCATATGTGAGCTTTGAACCCGTAGAATGGCACATAGAATACTTCCCGGCAATAATTAACTATGAGGTGGAAACTAAGGCGAGAATTCATGAAATGCAGAAGGAACTTCACCACGAAAAGAAGAAAGTAACGGTCTACGTAAGGCAGACGGTTTGTCCAAGATGCCAGAAGTTCCTTGGAGGATACTTCGAGGCAATTTTGCAGGTTAGGGCCGAGGGCAGGGTGCTAACAAAAGAGGAAAAAGACGAAATCTCAAAGCTTGTCGAGGAGAAAGTTGACGAAATAATGAAGCGCGATAGAATGGGGTTCATTCAAGAGACTGTGGAAAAAGAGGAAGGTCTCGACTTCTATATGGGATCTACCTCAGCAGCCAGAAAACTCGCCCAGGCGATAAGAGACAAATACGGGGGAAGCATAAGCGAAGCCTATCAGCTGGTTGGACAAGACAGAATGACGAGCAAAGAGGTCTACCGCACTAGTGTTAGGATTAGAATTCCAAAGTTCAGAAAAGGAGACATAGTCGGCGACAAAAAAGGCAACGTGTACCGGGTTGAGGAGGTCAATGGGAAGGGTCTGCTCTTAAAGAACCTATCAACACATGAGAACGAGCACAAAGACTGGAAGAGTGCAAAACGGGATGAGATAGACACAATAGAGCACGAAAGACTTGAGGCAATGGCAACGAGCTCAACTCCAAGGGAAGTCCAGTTCATGGACATGAAAAGCTACGAGACATTTGAACTCGAAAAACCGAGGTTTGAAATAAAAGAGGGAGAGATTTACAAGCTCATTAAGGTCAAGGGGAGATATTACATTGAAGAGAAAAAGTGAGCATTTTTTAAACCTCTTACCTCTTTTCTTTTGGTGATAAAATGAGAGTTATAGGCGTCGATCCGGGTACAAGGAGTTTTGATGTTATCGGCCTTGAAAATGGAAAGATAAAGCTTGACCTCAGCTTCCCGAGCGAGGTAGTTGCAGAAGAGCCGAGCAAAATCGTCAAGGCAATAGAAGACTTCAACGCAGACATTATCATTGGTCCCTCAGGATACGGTGTTCCTCTCAAGCACATAAAAGAGCTTACTGAGAGAGACCGCTTTGAGATGACGCTTGTCAGAGAAGAAGAAATGAAAGAAATCCCTGTTCTCATTGGACTTCAAAAAATGATAGACGAGATGGCCGAAAAGAACATGAATGTATGGTTCATCCCCGGTGTTATTCACCTCCCCACGGTTCCCGAGTGGAGAAAGTACAACAAAATTGACATGGGAACCGCAGATAAAATGGCCATAACGGTTCTTGGCATCTACGATCAGGCTAAGAGACTTGGAATAGAATACGACGAAGTTTCTTTTGTCCTGCTGGAGGTTGGCTTTGGATACAACTACGCTGGAGCAGTCAAGAACGGAAAGATAGTAGACGGGATCGGGGGCACAATATTTCCCGGAGTAGGTTACGTTAACAGCGGAGCGCTAGATGGGGAAGTTGCTTACCTAATGGGGAACGTCAAAAAACAGCACCTCTTCTGGGGAGGAGCTTCCGTAATAGCGGCTGGAGAAATACTGCCACCGGAAGAGTTTGCAAAGCGTTTGGATGAGGAGCCTTTTGCAAAAGCCTGGGAAGCTATGAAAGACGGCTTCCTCAAAGCCATTGCGAGTGAACTTGCCGTTGTGGGAGATGCCAAAGAGATAATACTCTCGGGTAGGCTTATACGCATCGAAGAGCTTAGAAAAGACGTTAAAGACCTCTTCGAGGATAAATTCGACCTTCCAGTGGTCAAGCTTAGAGAGCTGGAAGGAAAGGCAAAAGAAGCTGCCCAAGGAAGCGCAATAATTGGCGATGGCTTGGCTGGAGGAGAATTCAAGGAGCTTGTTGAGCACGTTGAGATAAAGAAGAGCTATGGAAGCGTTCTTGATTACGTGAAGCTTCCTTTGAATGTTTGACTTTTCATTAACTTTTTAACCTTAAGTTTACAACCTTTCTTTGGTGATGCTTATGAAAAAAGTAGTGGTCATAGGTGGCGGAGCGGCTGGAATGAGTGCCGCGTCAAGGGTAAAGAAGCTGAAGCCCGAATGGGACGTTAAAGTGTTTGAAGCGACTGAGTGGGTTAGCCATGCCCCGTGTGGAGTGCCATATGTCGTTGAAGGGATTTCTCCAAAGGAGAAGCTCATGCATTATCCACCGGAATTTTTCATCAAAAAGAGAGGGATTGATTTACACCTGAACGCAGAGGTCATAGAAGTTGAACAGGGCAGCGTGAGAGTAAGGGAAAAGGATGGAGAGCACACCTATGAGTGGGACTACTTAGTTTTCGCAAACGGAGCTTCTCCTCAAATTCCGAATATAGAGGGCATTGACTTGAAGGGAGTTTTCACAGCAGATTTGCCGCCAGATGCAGTTGCAATAAGGGAGTACATGGAAAAGAACGATGTAAGGGACGTTGTGGTTATTGGAACGGGCTATATAGCACTTGAGATGGCCGAAGCTTTTGTGGTTCAAGGGAGGAACATAACACTCATTGGAAGGAGCGAGCGCGTTTTGAGGAAAACCTTTGACAAAGAAATCACCAACATAGTAGAAACAAAACTCAGAGAACACCTCAACCTCCGCCTAAATGAATCTACACTAAGGATAGAAGGAAAGGACAAAGTGGAGAAAGTAATCACCGATGGAGGAGAATACAAAGCCGATTTGGTAATAATAGCTACAGGAATCAAGCCAAACACCGAGCTTGCAGAACAGCTAGGAGTCAAGATTGGAGAGACCGGAGCAATATGGACGAACGACAGAATGCAGACAAGTGTTGAGAACGTCTATGCGGCTGGGGACGTTGCGGAGACAAAACACCTCATAACGGGTAAAAGGGTATGGATACCGTTAGCTCCACCGGGCAACAAAATGGGATATGTGGCGGGAAGCAACATAGCCGGAGTTGAAATAAGCTTTCCGGGTGTTCTTGGAACATCTATCACTAAATTCATGGATCTGGAGATTGGAAAAACGGGATTAACAGAAGGAGAAGCACTAAAAGAGAGCTACGACGTCAAAACGGCCTTCATAGAAGCAAGGACAAAGCCCCACTACTATCCAGGAGCAAAGAAGATATGGCTTAAAGCTGTGGCAGATAAAGAAACAGGAAGACTTCTGGGTCTGCAAGCGGCGGGAGCAGAGATACTTCCAAGAATAGACGCATTTGCAGTTGCTCTGCAGGCAGGTTTTACGACCAAGGACTTGTTCCTTGCAGACTTAGCTTATGCTCCGCCATTTGCACCAGTATGGGATCCACTAATTGTCCTAGCAAGGGTTTTGAAGTTTTAGACATTACATTTTTCTCTAATTTTTAACTTCTCTTGAAAAAGCCTTATATAAGTTGAGCGACAAACTAAAAACCATGAAGGGGATAAATAAAACGCCCTGCCGGTCTTTGGCGTATCTCTCAATAGCTGTACCGTTAATCTCAATCGCCATAGCAATACTTCTCTCAGATTGGTTCAGCATCACAAACAACGCCCTAAGCGACCTTGGGCATGCCACAAAAAGCCCAGTTGCACCGATATTTAACTTTGGCTTGAGCCTTGGAGGAGCCCTTATTGTATATCTCTCAGCCTTGTGCATGTATAGGGCAAACAAAGCTTTTTCCGTGGTGGGATTCCTAGTTGGATTTACCCTAATTCTGGTAGCAGTCTTTGATGAAGTTTACGGGAGACTTCATTTTGCAGTTTCCGTGGCGTTCTTCCTGTCTCTTGCAGTGTTCCTAATTGCCTATGGAATATGTTTCAAAAGCTACCTCCCACTTCCCGCCTTGGGGATTGCAGTGGTTGTGTGGGTTCTTCATTTCACCTACGATGTCCCGAAGGGGGCAGCAATTCCAGAACTCATTTCAATATTTGCAACGATCCCGTTTTACCTCGATGCAGTAAGGAGATTTCAAGGTAAAGAAGGATGAGAAATGCTTTCTTCTCTTTTCCAATTTTAGTTGTTGGACAAGGTGTAACTAAGGTTGAGCTTTGCAAAGCTTTGTAACATCCCTGCAGTCAAGAACTTCGGCATTTTCTGGAGCTCTCGGCAATACTTTCTTGTCCGGAACTATAAGGAGCTTTTTCTTGGCATTAAGATCTTCAAATTTCTCTTCAGCCTTTCTGATGTCCCTCTCTTTAATCCTCCCTTTCCATTTAACTTCCGCAACTAGGTACAGTTTTTTATTTCTTAGTAATGCCACATCTACTTCTAAATCAGGCATCTCAATCCTGACGGGCTGGAGAGAGTAGTGTTTTGCCAGCAATCTTTCAAAGAATCTCTCAACGTAATGCGGCATTCTCTCCCTAAGGATTCTTTCCACAACTTCGTCTGGAACCTCGGTTTCAAAGAAACCATATTTGGCATTCAAATAATATGCGAAATCCACCACAGGGGACAAATGTCTGTACTTGAATATCTTCTTCCTCTTCCCGAAGAGTGGAATTCTCTCAAGGATCCCCATGTTGACAAGTGTCTCAAGGTAAGGGGCAACTGCACTGTGGGTTTCCTTTTCTACGAGCCCTCTTGAATAAAGCTCATTAGCTATTTCTCCCGAGCTTGACTTTCCATCTGCAACAGCCTCAAGTATTGCGGAATACCTCATTGTTAATTCCCTCTCTTCTTCTGTGAAGATTTCACCAATTAAGCTGGGAACGTTCCCCTTCAAAGTCGCTCCAAAGGTTGAAAAAACTCTCTCGCCAAGACTTTCAATGGCTGGAGCTAACCAGGGTTCTTGAAGGAGAACGGCGAGCTCTATCAGGGTTTTTCCGCTATAACCCAACTCATGAACAAAATTAATAGCATCTCGGGGGTCAACCAAACCTAGCTCCCTTAGATAGAAAAGACATAGCAATGGGCTGTTGCTCCCGATAAACCTTTTGAAATAGTGTCTTGTTGAAGTTATAAGGATGAGCTCACCAATCCCTGACAATCCCTGAAGGACTGAGAAAAAGGGCTCACCAAGCCTGTGAAACTCATCGATGACAATTTTTCCCTGCTTCAGAAGAAGTGGAAATACTTTCATGAACTCCGAGAATGAATATATTTCGCCTCTCCTTACTTCAAATATTTCCCTGCCGCTCGTTACGATAAAGTAGTGGGAATACTTTGCCCTCTCTCTAATGTAGAATGTCTTTCCGGTTTTTCTTCTCCCATACACCAACAACCATTTTGCATCCAGAACATCCCTAAGTTCGCGACGTTCAATAATCTTCATTATGCTAATCACCATTATGCTAATTATGGTTAGTGACATATAAATGTTACTATCTGAAATTCTTGCCCTTCATGCTTAAAAGAATAAAGTCTTTCTGTTCTTTGCCTACATTAGTTTCAACGTACTTTCGGTCGATTACGCTCCCACGCGACTCTTCTACTCAGGTTTCTTTTGGATGGTTCTAAGAGGAGAACTCACATTGGAATAAATTTATACTCAAAAATAAAAATAAAGAGAGAATATTTACTAAGAGTAAAAGGAAAAACTTATAAATATTGATTGCATATTCAATACTGCAAAAACCTAATGGAGGTAACTCCCCTGAAGTGGAAACCCCTCTTCGCAGTCCTGCTGGGACTGCTGATGGTCGGAGTGACTGCTGGGAGTGCAAGTGCAATAAAATCCCCTATAAACGATACAAGTCTCTCTTTTGGAACCCTTAAGGGATTTTACGACCCTGATCCCACTATCGTGACAAAGACTCCCAAGAAGATAACAAAAAACGTGGTAGGAACGTTTAAATTAGATCTTCACAAGATGGACATTTTGATATTTAATGGAAAAAATAAAATTTTTGCCAGAAAGAATGTCTCAATACTAAAGTCAAAATATTTTGACGGCTATGTCATCCTTTTTAATAACTCTGAAAAAGATACTCTCTTTGCCTTGCAGGGGAACGTATACAAAAATGGTACAATAGAACTTTTCCTTAAAGATTCGAATGGTGGAGCATATGTATTAAAAACCACTAACATGAAACTTGTAAAAACACTTAACTCAATGAACTTGCCTACTGCAAATATCGACAAAAACTACTGGTTGCCTCTTGTTGTCCCTCCCAAAATCAAAGTCTTGAAACCAAGAGATTCTGAAGTTACCGTGTTAGGTGGCACTAACAGTGTGATTCGCAGTGATGACGAATTCATTCTCGTTACATATCAGTGGCTAGAACCCTATGAGGAGCAGTGGTATATTCAGGTGAGGTGTGTATTTGAAGGACCCACTAACATGGAATATTATGGTGACTACAAAGTGGGAATCGAAATTGTAGATGAAGGGAAATACATTGACAGAGGAACTTCCTTTGCACTTGTTAGCATGGGGACTCCGCTTACACTCGGGAGTTACAATGACCCAATAGAAATTGGTATTACCGCGCCATGGACTTCTGCAGTGCATGACAGGATATATCGGATCGATGATAAGATATATGTGCCTCAGTCAAGTTACTCTAGTTTGCTAAAGTGGGGATTCGACTTATTGACTTGGTACATGGGCATCCCCAATCCTTTGTCAATTATCCCAGATTCTGAAGCACCTCTTCCTTTGACGTTCGAAATATACCCTGGAGAAGAGTCTAACTCATTCAGGTTTATATTTGACAAAGTCGAATTGCATGATGCAGGGAACAGAATGAGCGTTGAGGGCATAATAATAGAGTATCAAGAAGGTGACGGCGGTACGGAGCCAATTTATGCATTTTATAAGGTTCCAGTTTACTGGGAATATGTTTACAGCACAAAGATAACTACTATAAACACCGATATACCAATATACGTAACACACTGGTGATACTATGAGGTTTGGAGCAAGAGATGCTGTGTATCTTTTCATTATTTTTCTTTTGATTACCCAGCTTTGGTCAGTTTCACGTGAAAACGAGCGTTTGCAGGAAGAAAAAAGAGGTGTGACTGAGAGTCTCGTGGATTCCCTGCTTATACACGAAATTTTCGAGGTAAGGCATCACGCAAAACTCACAAAGACCCTTATGAGCAACCTTACTGACCCTGAATTCAAACTTGCCCTGCTCATTGAGCTTAACAACACGAAATATTCACTTTTCAGGCTGGAAAGAGATGCTGATCACTTGGGTGCTCGGTTGGGGTATGAAGACGACAGCCTTTATCCCTCCGGCGGAAAATGTGTAGAGCTTCTTGAAATAGTCTACTACAAAGTCCAAAGCGAGAACGCAACTCATAAGGACGTCCTTCTTGCAGCCAAAGGCCTCGATGCAATAATAAACTTCACTCATGTTTACCCCCCAACATATGAAAACGTCGTCCAGGGATTGAGCGATATGAACGAAGAATGCCAGAGGTTGCTTCAGACGAAAAACGGAACGTAAAAATAGGGAGAGAAAAGACCTTTTAAAGAAAAGGTTTTATACGGAGAAGGGTTAAAACTAATTTAAGATTAAGCTTACATTGTGGTCATCATGGTTGACAAAAGTCTTGGAGAGATTATTCAAAAGAAGACTATACCTTGGCTTCAATCAGTTAGGACGCCCCATAAATATTTCGTTTTAAATTCTCTAACTCTACGTAATCCTCCCAGAGCCCTTGTCAGATTTGGGACTCGGAATGTCTACACAGATTTTCCTAGAGTTGCATGGATTATATACAATGAACTTCACAGATATTGTAATTTTATTGCATCTCAATGGTTCTCTGAAGAAGATAAACTTCAACTTAATAATCTTGAGAGTGCAGATGATAAAGAAAACTCACGAAGAAAATTAAACTGGATAGTGCAACATATCAAAAATGAAAAAAAGACAGATCATCCACTAAATACTATATATCAATACACAACGTATTTAGAAAAATTGGGGATAACTTGGTCAATACATTTTAGATCGTGGGATAAGAGGCCCTTTATTAAACTCAACGCAAATCGTTATTACAAGCAGATTTGGCCTAAGAAAATATTGAGTTTTATCTCGTGCTTGGAATCTGGTAATGATAATCCAATGGCTATTTACAAAATGGCAGGGGATATGAGTGTCGAATATCCTCTTGGAGACACTACGGCAGTACAGCCCAATATATTCAGGTTATTAAGTGAAAATGGTATTAGCATTATTATGGAAGTCGAGAAATTGAAAAAGCTTGTAACTAAGTTGGCTAATATATTTAGTATAGTCAACGAAACTACTGTCTATGACTTGTTCCTCCAACCAGAAATAAGTGCAATTTTGAATGACATGCACGAGACGTTGAATGAAATTAGAATTTTAGAATATGGGGGTCACTTTCTCAGTGGATATTTTGCACTGAGACATCTGCTGATAGACCTTGGGAATGTTTTACTTATAGATTTTTTAAGTTCACTTTCAAAAGAGGTGTTACCTCCCCTCTATCCGGATGACTTTGAGAAACGACGTGAAATTATAGAACACAACTTTGAACAGTCTATCTGGGAACTCGAAGAGTATCTTGATAATTTTAATTCTCGTTGGATTCAGTCATTAGCAGTTGATAATGTTGGCATTCCACACTTAAAAATTTTCAATGGTTGCACTATGCCGGAGTTGGAATATAAAGAAATTAGTCGGTTAGAACATCTTGCAAATAGGTACAAAAATGGGGGAATTCGTGAAGATATACAAAATCTCAGAAGAATTAAATTGCGAGATTCTGCGCTAGTGGATCTAATTGACTGGGTTATTAATAGCCAAAGAGTATTTTCAGATGTCATAACTGACGTCCAACTCTTAAGCAAACTATCGTCTAATAATTCACCTAATCTGTCCTCAAATGAAAAGAAAAAATCTAAATTTATACTCAATGCATCCCTTGCCAAAAATGAGTATGGAAAACTAAACGAAGCTGTGCACAGACCAATCTTAGTTGATTTCCCTCCGTACGGTTCAACAATTGAGTATCTCGGATTTGTGCATCACTTAAGAATCGTGAGAAACATTTTCGAAAAAATAGTAAGGATTTACGGCAGAAAAAGTAAAACAAAAGCTCACTCAATATAAACCGCAGGCTTCATTGGCATTGCTTGTTTCTTCTTTCCGCCTTTGTCTTCTTCAGGGTTTATAATAATCTCAAGGCCGGTTTCGCGTTCTATGAAGTCCTTTGCCTGTCTTAGGGCTTTCTCCTCATCAATGCGCTTGAGGTCAAAAGCCCTCTCCTTGACGAGCTTCTGAATTAGCTTTGAAACTTCCTTGCCGCGCTTCCTCACCTCGGGATCCTTCATAACTTCGCTCATTGCAGCCTTGAAGTCCTTCTTCTCTGCAACCACTTGGGCAACTTTCCACTTCCAGTCCTCTGCAGTGTAAATGTAAGCCCTCTTTGCGTTCTCAAGCTTTGCAACGCTGACGATCTCTTTTATGTCCTCGATGAGTGTCTTGATGTACTCCTCCTCAAGCTCTATCGTTTCGTTCCACCACTCTTCAACGGGCTCTGGCCACTTAGCTAAGCTTACGAAGCCCTCTCCTCCAAGCTTCTCCCATAGCTCTTCACATATGTGCGGTGTGAACGGTGCCATCAGCTTAACCCATATATTGGCCAGCTTCCTTAGTGTTGAGCGCTTTGCTTCATCGTCCCTTCCCTCTGTCCTCCTCATGTACCATCTCAGGTCGTTTAATATGCTGTAGAAGGCCCATTGGACTGCTGTTCTAGTTCTAAATTCTTCCAAAGCCTCGGTAGCACCTTTTATGGCTTTGTTGACTCTGTGGAGCAGCCACTTATCGATGTCCATTAGCTCAACGTCTTTTTCTTCGTACTGGGCGAACTCTGTTATCAGCTCGTAAAATCTCTCGATTTGTTTTCTCAGCTTTCCAACCTCACTTCTCTTCCAATCAAAGTCGCTGTCGTGCTCGGCAAGGCTCATGATGTAAAGCCTGACTACATCGGCTCCGTTCTCTTCTATTGCGTCTATGAAGTTGAGGACGTTTCCTTTGCTCTTGCTCATTTTCTGTCCTTCGAGAGTTCCAAAGCCGTTAACCGCTATGCCCTTTGGCCAGTGCTCCCTTCTGAATATCGCCACGTGGTTGAATATGAAGAACGTTAAGTGGTTTGGTATGAGGTCTTTGGCAGAGCATCTCCAGTCGAGTGGATACCAATACTCGAACTCCTCTTTCATTTCATGGACAACTTCAGCGGGGATTCCTGTCTTTTCGCTTAGTTCTTTCTCTTTTTCTTCGTTGAAGTCCTCAAGGAAGATGTAGTCGAAGAACTCAGGCGTCAGCTTCTCCGGATCAAGTTTGCCCTCTTCTCTTAGCTTATTGATGTGCCTGCTTATGGTGTAGTAGGCCATGTAGATGGTCGAGTCGCTCAGGCTCTCAATAACCCACTCAGGATCCCACGGCAGTGGAGTCCCAAGACCTACTTTTCTCGCACATGCCTTCTTGTCAAGCCACTCAATTACGGCCTCAAACTGTGCTCTCCTTGATTCTGGCAAGATTTTCATGTTTGCCAAAGCCTCTCTCGCCTTTGCTTTCCATTCTGGATTTCCATAATCGATGAACCACTGATCGTGGATTATTTTTATCACGGCCCTGTTTCCAAACCTTGAAATTACGTTTTTGTCTGAGAATTCATACATCTTATCTGCTATTCCTTTTTCTAGCATTTCCTTGGCTACCAGTTCTTTTACCTCGCTGACCGGCTTTCCTTTGTATGGCTCAATTTTGAAAACACCTTTGTGGTACTCAGCTTTGTAGATGTTTTTTGTAGCCTGTTCAAGCTTTTCTACATCTTTTTGACTCTTTACACCAAGCTTCTCGCTTTCTTCAACTGCTGGGAACTCTCCATAGCCTTCCAGCTCAATAAGGGAGATGTAGCTTATTTCCTCAACGATTCTTGGATCAATGTCGTACTTCAGCAAGATTTCGGTGTCCTTCTTTATGTCTTCCAAGGCAATGTGATCGAAGGGCGCATGGGCGGGAACGCTCATTACAACTCCAGTAGCGTTGTCTGGATCAACGAACTCGGCAGGCAGAATGATTATATCGTCTCCCGTTACAGGATTCCTAACCCACTTTCCAATTAGCTTTTCTCCCTTGAACTCTTCCAGAATTTCAATCTCCTTGTCTTGGAAGCTCAGCTTATAGGCTGCTTCCTTGCTTATTATCCACTTCTCCTCCTTGTCTCCACTTTTAACCTTGGCTTTCACATAAGTAGCTTCTGGGTTCAACCACATGTTCGTTACGCCATAGACGGTTTCAGGTCTTAGAGTTGCCGCTGGCAGGTAGTAGATATCACCATTCTCTTCGAGAATGAACTTTATCAAAATGTACTCCAGTATCTGGACGTCTTCTCCCTCAATTAAGTCGTGGTCTCCCAAAGGAGTTCCAACGACGGGATCCCACCTAACATAGTGAGTTCCCTTGACAATCAATCCCTTTTCCTTTAACTTCCAGAACTGCCACTCAACAAACTTGCTGAATGGCGGGAAGAGACTAGTAGTATGGAATTCTCTGCTCCAATCAACACTAAAACCGGCTCTGATAAAGGTTTCCTTTGCGGCTTTCATAAAGTACTTTACTATGTTTACTGGATCTTCAAATGTCCATAGAATATCCTCCGGAACTTTATAGACGTCTCTGTAAACGTAAATTGTCTGAGGATCTCTCTGCTTTATCCTTTCTGCTATTCCCACAATTGGAGACCCCGTTATGTGCCAAGCCATTGGGAACAAAACGTTGTAACCCTGCATTCTCTTGAACCTTGCAATAACATCTGGTATCGTGTAGGTTCTGGCGTGCCCAACGTGCAAATGCCCCGATAAGTATGGAAACGCAACTGTTATGTAGAATTTGGGCTTCTGTTCATCTATTTGGGGCTCAAATATTTTCTCTTCCCTCCATTTACTCTGCCATTTTTCTTCAATCGCTTTGAAATCTACCATGGGCTAACCTCCTTGAAGTTGTTAAAGACACTTCTTAAAAGAGTTCGCACCCAGGAAAACAGTTTGGATTCAGAGCTAGGGAGAAAACTAAATTGATCACAATACAAGGAATGCCAAGCTGTGGAGAACTCGATCCCCCCTCATAAGCATCGCCCTTTATCTTGACATTGGGATATTTAAATCTTTTGGATATGGATAATAAAGATATCCAGCCCAAGGTCAGAATTCAAAATCATGTAATTACCATCATTGTGAACTGAAAGCCTCACCATTGTAAACGGTGAGGAAGTCAGAGTCAGGAAAAACTTTAAATGTTTCTCAACCGTAAAACGCTATGGTGATTGTTATGATTGAGGTCGGAGAATACAAAATTAAAGAAGGGCTGTACTACACAAAGGACCACGAATGGGCCCAAGTGTTGGAGGATGGTACAGTTTTAGTGGGAATAACCGACTATGCCCAAAAAGAGCTTGGCGATCTTGCCTATGTGGAGCTTCCAGAGGTCGGAAAAAAAGTAACAAAGGGCGACGTTCTCTGTGAATTAGAAAGCGTAAAAGCCGTAAGCGAAGTCTATGCGCCTGTTAGCGGAGAGGTAATTGAGGTTAACGAGGAGCTTGAAGATGCTCCAGAAAAGATAAACGAAGATCCATATGGAGCATGGATTGCCAAAATAAAGCCAAGCAATCTCGAAGAGGAGTTAAAGGAGCTTATGGACGTAAACGCTTATGCTGAATACTTGAAATCACTCTGATCTGGTTTCCTCTTTTTAAATTAATTTTCCTGAAATCAAGACATCTTCTATGGGTCTTGCACCATATCCCAAGCCTCTTAAAATCCTCGCGAATTCTCTAGCATGGCCATAGCGCGTATAGATTTTCTCGGGCTTAACTTTCTCGATTATCCTTACAAGCTCCCAGAAGTCTGCATGGTTACTGAGCTTTAGATTTCCAAATCCAGAAACGAATAGCTCAGAGGGATGAGCACCGTTAAGGGGCTTTTGAGTCTTAAAACCTCTGATAACTACTTCACCGTCCTTTGATATGTTGTTAAATTTAACCCCGAACTTTTCATAAATTTTGGCAACTTTTCTTACATCGCTTGAAACCCTCGCAGAGTATCCATGGACATCAAGGATCTTGAGCAGTTCTTGAGCCTTCCCCATTTGATTTGCGTAGAGTACTGGGATTTTTCTCCTGTCTAAGGCATCTTCCACAAAGGCTATGAGCTTCTTTTCTGCCTCTTTTGGAGTCGGAAAATTATACATTGGAAGACCATAAGTGGCCTCAATAATCAGAACATCCGCTTTTCTGAATTTGCTCTTTTCGGCCGTTCTGAGCTTGAAAAGCTTTACATCTCCTGTGTAAAGGAGTGAAAACTCATCAAATTTAATGTAGATTTGAGCAGAACCCAGCATGTGACCGGCTGGATAGAGCTTTGCCTTGTAGTCACCTATATAAAAGCTCTCTCCAAAGCGGTAGGTCTTATAAAATCCGCCCTTTTTAAGATGACTGAGGAACTTCGTGGGCTTTGTGGATACTATGAAGTCTCCAGTAACAAAATGATCAGTGTGAGCATGGCTTTGAAAAGCAACTTTTGATGACGAATCTAATCCAATTCCTTTGATTATCATCATCAATAATTTACGAGAGGATTTTTGAAGTTTATCGTGGCTAACGTTTATTAATTTTGAATGCATAACTAACAGTGGAGGTGATAAGCCATGAAGGAAAGCCTCAAAGAGAGGATAAGGCTCTGGAAGAGGCTGTATGTAAACGCCCTTGAAAATGCCCTAAACGCGATCCCAAATATTGAAGGTGTTCTTCTGGGATACAACACCAACATTGACGCCATAAAGTACTTAGACAAGGACGATTTAGAAAAGAGGATAGAGGAGATAGGAAAAGATAAAGTTTTTAAAGTTATTGAAAACCCCTCCGAAAAGATTTCATCTCTTGAGGACCTTTTTGGTGGGATATTAAGGAGCATAAAACTTGGTAAGGCAATGGAGTGGTTCGTGGAGAGCGAGGAAGTGAGAAAATACTTGAGAGAGTGGGAATGGGACGAGCTTAGGATAGGAGGACAAGCGGGAATAATGGCAAATCTTCTTGGGGGAGTGTATGGGATTCCGACGATTGTTCATATCCCTCAAAATCCAAAACTCCAAGCAGAATTATTTGCAGATGGGCCGATTTACGTTCCTGTCTTCGAAGGGGACGAACTAAAGCTTGTCCATCCTAAAGAGGCTGTTGCCGATGAAGAGGAGCTAATCCATTACATATATGAATTCCCCAAAGGTTTCCAAGTTTTTGATATTCAAGCACCAAGAGAAAACAGGTTCATTGCCAACGCTGATGACTACAATGCAAGGGTCTACATGAGGAAAGAATTCAGAGAAGGCTTTGAGGAAATAGCCAAAAAAGTCGAGCTGGCAATAATAAGCGGGTTGCAGGTTCTAAAGGAGCATTACCCAGATGGAATGACATACAGAGATGTTCTCGACAGGGTTGAGAATCACCTGAACATCCTTAACCGCTACAATGTGAAGACTCACTTTGAATTCGCTTACACAGCCAACAGAAGGGTTAGAGAGGCACTCATAGAGCTTTTACCCAAGTTCACAAGCGTTGGTCTTAATGAAGTTGAGCTCGCCTCAATAATAGAGATAATAGGAGATGAGGAACTCGCAAAAGAAGTTCTGGAAGGACACGTTTTCTCAGTCATAGATGCAATGAACATCTTAATGGACGAAACAGGAATTGAGAGAATTCACTTCCACACTTATGGATACTACCTCGCCCTAACCCAGTACATGGGAGAGGAAGTAAGAGACGCATTACTCTTCGCATCCCTCGCAGCAGCTACCAAAGCCATGAGAGGAAATCTCGAAAGAATAGAGCAGATCAGAGATGCATTAAGTGTTCCAACAAATGAAAGGGCAATGATCCTTGAGGAAGAACTTGAGAAGGAGTTCACGGAGTTTGAGAACGGTATTATCGATATGACTGACAGACAGCTAACCTTCGTGCCAACAAAGATTGTAGCATCTCCTAAGAGCACAGTAGGAATAGGGGACACCATCTCAAGCTCAGCCTTTGTGAGTGAGTTTGGAATGAGAAAGAAGTAGCCTTCTTTTTACTTTTTTAACCACCAGAATAAGCAGTAAGGCGTCGGAATTAAGTCACTAACAACATTTCCGAAAAGAAAACTTGTAAGGTCCCAGCTACAGGCAAGGTAGGAATCCCAGAAATCAACCAAACAGTTTAGGCTAGTTATTTGCATGTGAAAGTTTGGAATAATGAAAATAAGAGAATTGAAGAGAGAAGAGAATTGATAATCACTTCTTTACTGTCCTTGCAATTAGATATGTTAGTGGATGATCTTGGACTAGATCTGCGAGGGCACTTTGGTAAATTGCGGGTGGGTATTCTAATCCAACAGATTCTAAGCGATCAACGGCAGTTTTAAGTTCTTCTGGAGTCATTCCCATCCAGAGTTCATCGTCTTGAGAGCCCGCAAGACCTCTAGCTCCTCCACAAGGTATTGTAAGCCATGGAGATTTTCCTTGAATAACTGTGGCAACAATTTCACATGCAGCATGGCCATTGAAGTCAGAATGGATCTTCTTCCCAGTCGCGTCAAAGTATCCTACAGAGAGAAGATATGCTTGTGTTGAGTTTACGAGCAGTATTACAGCATCAGGGGTTAAGTTATACTTGTCAAAAGCTTCTAATGGAGCAAAGAGTGCCGCTTTGTACTCTCCCTGGGGAAGAGCGTGAACCTGAGCAACAAGGGCATTGAAGAGCTCTTCGTTGTACTTCCATCCCTTAATCCATCTCTCTTTTAAGTCCTCTGGGGGCATGCCAAAACCGAGAACGTAGCTCCCTACAACGCAAGCGTCAATATTCTCAAGTGAAACTATTCTCGCTTTTTTATAGAGTGCAACATACTTGAGGAGCTGGCATAATGCTAGGTTCTTTTCAAGTTTTCTTATGCGCAGTTCTTCAAGATCCTGGTCTTTTAGCATTTTTATCCCTACGGGAGCTCCTTTTGGCTTTATAATCTCACAAACTTTTTCGTGTAAGGTTTTCATACTGGCCATTGGCACCACCAATAGGTATATAACAGGTTAAGTGTATAAAAAATTTGCTTAATACAGAAACTGTCAAGGTACAAATAAGGCACATTTTATGCAGTTATTTAGAACAACAGTGGTAGGAGTTAAAGCTGAGAATTTAAACCCTTTTTACAAACTTATTATTTTGGAAAGACATCAAATGTATTTTAACAATCAGCATTTACGATAAAACTTATATATGGAAAAAACGAAAAGTATTCGGGGGATATTTCTATTATTCTGCTTGTTTCAATTCACTTAGGAGGTGAAAACATGCTTTTGGAGGCCCCAGTTTATAAGGAAATCTTTGGAGCCGTGAAAATTTATGAACTGCAAAAGGTCATTAAACTGGACACTGAAACTGAAGATGTTCCCATGTTTACCGTTCAAAACATTCCAAGGGAAGACATTTACAAAACAATTGGAGAAATGGCAGTAATTGTACCAATGAAAAACGAAAAGCTGCATTTGGTTGATGGAGTTCTTAAAGCAATTCCGCACAAGTCGCCAATTATAATCGTCTCCAACAGTAAAAGAAAGGGACCCAATAGGTTTAGGCAAGAGGTAGATTTGGTAAAACACTTCTGCAATCTGACGCACTCAAAGGTTATTATGGTTCACCAGAAGGACCCTGGGCTGGCAGAGGCGTTTAAAGAAGTTGGCTATACTGATATTTTAGACGAAAACGGGCTTGTGAGAAGCGGAAAAGGAGAGGGCATGCTTGTAGGAATAATGCTTGCAAAAGCGATAGGCGCAAAATACGTTGGATTCGTGGATGCGGACAACTACATACCCGGAGCCGTTAACGAGTACGTCAAGGATTATGCCGCCGGCTTTTTGATGAGCGAAAGCGAATACACAATGGTGAGGCTTCACTGGAGACACAAACCTAAAATCAGCAGAGGAACACTTTATTTCAGAAAATGGGGAAGAGTAAGTGAGATAACAAACCACTATCTAAACCAGCTGATAAGCGAAAAGACTGCATTTGAAACCACGATAATGGTAACTGGCAATGCAGGAGAGCACGCGATGACAATGAAACTTGCAGAAATTCTGCCGTTTTCAACGGGTTATTCAATAGAGCCTTATGAGATAGTGTACCTCCTCGAACGGTTTGGCACCTGGGAAAACGTAGAAGAGTTCCAAGAAGTTTTTGACCAAGGAATAGAAATCTTCCAGATAGAAACGCTAAATCCACATTTCCACGAGGACAAAGGGCAGGAACACGTAAAGGAGATGGTACTGCTGTCTCTAACCACAATATATCACTCGAAGCTTGCATCAGAAAGGCTAAAGAGAAGGATTTTGGAAGACCTAAAAATGCACGGGATTATGAAAGAAAACGAAGAGCCGCCAAAACCAATGGTAATGAGACCAATAAAGAACATAGACATTAACAAGTGGATGAATACACTTGAGTCGAACCAAGAGACTCTCTTGAGGTTCGATCTATGAAGGTAATCTTCCTAGATTTAGACAAAACTCTAATCGGGGATGATTACTCCCCAGAGCCCGCAAAGGATATCGTAAGCTTCCTGAAAGAGAAAGGCTTCAAGATAATCTTTAACTCCTCAAAGACAAGGGTGGAGCAGGAGTATTACCGAAGAGCTCTTAACGTTGCAGATCCCTTTATAGTCGAAAATGGGAGTGCAATTTACATTCCAAAGGGCTATTTCAACTTTGATTTTCCATACAGCAGAGAAGAGAGAGATTACTATGTTATCGAGCTGGGCACAAAGTACGAAATCATAAGAAAAGTTCTGGATGAAATAGGGACACAGTTTGGGCTGAAATACTACGGAAATTCTACCACTGAAGAAATTATCGAATTTACGGGCCTCCCAAAAGAGCTTGCAGAACTTGCTATGAAGAGAGAGTACTCAGAAACAATCTTCAAATGGGAAAGAAATGGATTCCAAAAGTACATAGAGCAGAGAAATCTCAAGATCACGAAGGGCAGTAGATTTTACACTGTTACCGGAAACACTGACAAAGGAAAAGCCGCAAAAATGTTAATAGACCTGTATTCAAAGATCGAAAAAGTGGAGAGTTACGCCGTAGGAGACGGAGAGAATGATATCCCGATGCTTGAAGTTGTCGATCATCCCTTTGCCATAAATCTTCCATGCAAAAGGGCTAAGAATATAAAGACAATAAAAGAACTTATGGGGGTGATATAATGAAGACGATTATTCTCGCTGGGGGGAAGGGCACGAGATTGTGGCCATTAAGTAGAGAGTTAATGCCAAAGCAGTTTATAAGGATCTTTGACAGCACATCTCTTTTCCAAAAGACCGTTGAAAGAGCATTAAAATTTTCAAAGCCCAAAGAGATATTCATCGTTACAAACAAGGAGTACAAGTTTAGAGTTTTAGACGATCTAAATGAACTTGGTATAGAAGTTCCAGAGGAGAACATACTGCCTGAGCCCGTTGGAAAAAACACTTTGCCTGCTATTTTCTGGGGAGTGAAAGTCATAGAAGAGAGTTATGGGAGGTCAAAAGTAGCTGTTCTCCCCTCAGACCACTTGATAAGGGTTAATGATGACTACATAAGAGCCTTTAAAAACGCCGAGAAACTTGCGGATAAGTATTTCGTGACCTTTGGTATCAAACCCACAAGACCCCACACTGGATATGGCTACATAAAACCTGGAGAAAAACTCGAAGGCGGATACAAAGTTGAGGAATTCAAAGAAAAACCGGATTACGAGACCGCAAAGCGTTATGTGGAAGAAGGTTACTACTGGAACAGCGGGATGTTTCTCTTTGATAGTTCACTGTTTATTGAGGAAGTGAAAAATGTCGCTCCCGAAGTGTATAACGCCTTTAAAGAGGCAAAGAGCATAGAAGAAGCTTACGAAAAAGTGCCAGAAATTTCTGTTGATTATGGAGTAATGGAGAAAACTGACAAAGCAGCCGTAGTGCCTTTAAACACCTACTGGAACGACTTAGGAAGTTTTGATGCAATATATGAAGCCTTTGAAAAAGATGAAAATGGAAACGCCACCAGAATAAGCGGATTCAAAGGAGATTACATAAACGTTGATTCAAGGAATAACTTGGTAATAACAGAGAGATTAACAGCAACAGTAGGGGTAGAAGACCTCGTGATAATAGACACTGGGGATGCCCTACTGGTGGCTAAAAAAGGCGAAACTCAAAAAGTCAAAGAGGCCTACAAAAAGTTAGTAGAAAAAGGAGACGAAAGAGCTATAGTGCATAGAACTGCATACAGACCTTGGGGATCTTATACGGTTCTTGAAGAGGGAGAAAGATACAAAATAAAGCGCTTAACAGTCTTGCCCGGTAAAAGGCTATCCCTCCAGAGGCATTACCATCGTTCGGAGCACTGGGTTGTTGTCAAGGGGACTGCAAAAGTCAAAATCGGAGACAAAGAACTCTTGCTAAGGCCGGGAGAGAGCACTTTTATTCCCGCAGGGGTCATCCACAGGCTTGAGAACCCCGGAAAAGTTGTTCTTGAAGTTATAGAGACTCAAATCGGTGAGTACCTCGGTGAAGACGACATCGAAAGATTTCAAGATGACTTTGGAAGAGATTAATGGGAGGGGGTAAAATGGGCAAGATATTCGGAACATTCGGCGTTAGAGGAATCGCAAATGAACAGATAACCCCCGAATTTGCACTCAAAATGGGAATGGCATTTGGAACACTCTTAAAAAGAGAGCAACCAGACAAAGAGCTCTGGGTTGTCGTTGGAAGAGACACAAGAGTCAGCGGTGAGATGCTCAAAAACGCACTGATAAGCGGCCTCTTAAGCGTTGGAATTAACGTTATAGATGTCGGGATATCTCCAACTCCAGCGATCCAGTTTGCGTGTAAATATTTCAAGGTCGATGGAGGGGCCGTAATAACTGCAAGTCACAATCCACCAGAATACAACGGAATAAAGCTTCTTGAGCCAAATGGTCTAGGTCTTAAGAAAGAAAGAGAAGCCATTGTAGAAGAGCTGTTCCTTAAAGAAGACTTTCAAAGAGCCAGATGGGATGAAATAGGCCAGTTAGTGGAGAGAGACATAATAAGGCCCTACATAGACACAATAAAGGCCAGGGTGGATGTTGAAGCAATAAGAAAGAGAAAGCCCTTCGTTGTCGTGGATACTTCAAACGGTGCGGGTTCTCTGGTGCTTCCGTATCTCTTGAGGGAGCTTGGCTGCAAAGTTGTCAGTGTAAACGCCCATCCAGATGGCCACTTCCCCGCAAGAAACCCCGAGCCGAACGAGGAGAACCTTCAAGGATTTATGAAGATCGTGAAAGCCCTTGGAGCAGACTTTGGAATTGCCCAAGATGGCGACGCCGATCGCGCTGTTTTTATAGATGAGAATGGAAACTTCATACAGGGAGACAAGACCTTCGCCCTAGTTGTAAAAGCTATGTTAGAGGAGAACAAAGGCGGCCTAGTTGTAACGACAGTAGCTACTTCCCACGTAATAGACGAGCTTGCCAAGATGTACGGAGGAAAAGTTCTGAAGACGAAAGTTGGAGACCTTATAGTCTCAAGGGCATTGCTTGAACACAACGGACTTATAGGAGGAGAAGAAAACGGAGGAGTTATCTTCCCAGACCACGTTTTGGGCAGAGATGGCGCTATGACAGCCGCAAAGATAGTCGAGATTTTTGCAAAAAGAGGCAAGAAGTTCAGTGAGCTAATAGACGAGCTTCCAAAGTTTTACCAAGTAAAAACCAAGAGACACATAGGAGGAGACAGAAAAGCGATAGTTGCAAAAGTTGCCGAGATTGCGGAGAAAGAAGGCTTGAAAATTGACACAACCGATGGTACAAAGATTCTTCTCGAAGATGGATGGGTGCTAGTAAGGGCAAGCGGAACCGAGCCGATAATAAGAATCTTTGCAGAGGCAAGAAGTGAAGAAAAGGCAAAGGAGTATCTCAACTTAGGTTTGGAGCTGCTGGAGAAAGCTCTGAAGCTCTAGCTTTTTAACTTTAATATTACCACTTTTGGTTTCTTTAATCTTTAAATACTTTTCAAATTACCCTAAACCGATGAGAAGAGAAGAATATACAAAGAAGTGGGCAACTATTCTGGTTCTCTCCATAATTACGGGAATAGTTGGTGGATTGGGAGCCGTTATCTTTAGAAAACTAATATGTTTCACAAGACTGCTGTTTTTTGATGTTTTACTCCCTCATATCTCCTTCTACTACCACGGATACAACCTCGGGTACATCTTACTTCCAGCAATAGGTAGTCTCGCAATCGCACCGATAATCAAAAAATATCCGGAATTAAAAGGAAACGGCATACCCGAGGTTATAGAGGGAGTTGTATTCAAAAGAGGAGAAATAAAAGGAGTATTAGCAGTTTTTAAGGCACTAGCAACTTCAATTACCATTGGAAGCGGTGGAAGCGTTGGTAGAGAAGGCCCTATAGGCTTCATTGGAGCTTCACTAGCCTCAGCCTTAACCCAAGCTTTCAAACTCCCCTCCGAAATGAAAAAACTCTTAACCACCTGCGGTCTGGCCGCGGGAATTGCGGGAACTTTTAATACCCCCTTCGCTGGAGCAATGTTTGCCCTTGAAGTTGTCTATATGGGGATATTTTCCATAAACCTTGTTCCGATATTTCTCTCTGCTGTGATAGGTAATACTGTAACGTTGCTACTTTTGGGAGAGGCGTTTGAGGTCAATGTTCCTCTCCAAATTGCCCACGAACACATCGAGCTTTTCTTCCTGTTCGTTATGGGGGTATTGTTTGGGGTTCTAAGTGCTTACTGGGCAAAGTTTCTATTCTGGCTCACAGATAGATTCGAAAACATTAAAGCACCGTTATGGACAAAGCTTTTTATTGGAGGATTGAGCGTTGGTTTTATCGGAATGTTCTTTCCCCAATATGGAATCCTCGGAGTCGGTTATGAGGGGATGGAACTTGCTATTGCAGGGTTGCTTCCGCTTGCAGTTCTTATTCTTTTGGGGATTGGAAAAATGATTGCGACGTCCCTAATGATATCCTCTGGCCACAGCGGTGGCATCTTTGCTCCAAGTCTTTATATCGGAGCCCTACTTGGGGCTGCATACGGGAAGACTTTAGAAATTCTCTTTCCTGCCCTCGGAATTAATCCAGCGGTTTATGCTCTAGCCGGAATGGCTGCATTCTTCAGCGGATTAACCCAGGCCCCAATAAATCAGATACTTATGGTGGCAGAGCTCACTAGAGGGTACGCTCTCCTTCCAGGAGTTATAACTTCCGCAACCACGAGCTTTTTGACAGCTCGGTTTATTCTCAAGGGTTCTTCGATCTATACTCTAAAGCTCGAGCGGAGAAGAATTCGTATAAAAACCGGGCGTCCCATAGTTTTGGAGACAATCCCGGTTAGAGAGATTATGACTGCAAAACCCGTCTTTGTCTATAAATGGAATACTTTAAGAGATGTCGAAGAGCTCGTTGCAAAGACCGGACACGATTGCTTTCCAGTTGTTGATGAAAATATGGAAGTTCTTGGTGTCGTTGGTGTAAAAGATATCCTAAATCTTTCCCAAAGAATAAAGACCCTACCAATAGAGAGATTTCTGCATGGAGAATACGGTGTTGGATATCTAAACGAAACCGCCCACGATGCCTTTGAAAAGCTTATGAAATACAACCAGAATCTTCTTCCAATTGTTGAAAGTCCCGAAAACAAAAAGCTTATTGGCGTTATAACAAAGAGAGACATCTATAAAGCCTACTATCGGGCAATAAGAGAAATGTACATAGAAGAATAATCATTTTGAGAGCATCCCAATCAGGTAAAAGAGAAGTTTCGCAGCGGTTAGGGCTGTAATATCTCCAAGTTCTGTACCTGCAACTTCCATTATATCGAAACCAACGATTTTCTTGTTCTCAACCAACCATTCCAGTGCCTCTATAACTTCCCAAAACCTCAGCCCACCGGCCTCAGGAGTTCCCGTTGATGGAACCATCGAGAGATCAAAGACATCTATGTCAATTGAGACATACACGGGCTCTGGAAGCTCTTTCACGATTTTTTTGAGCTTCTCAACGGTGTAATCCCTTGCATGAACCCATGGAATACCAGCATTTTTCGCATATTCTACTTCTTCTTTCGTGCCGCTTCTTATTCCAAACTCGGCCACCTTTATACCAAGTTCTGATATCCTTCTGGCAACGCACGCATGGTTCCAAGGATTGTCTTCGTAGCTCTCTCTTAAATCAAGGTGGGCATCAAAGACAACATAGCTTTTCGGCGTTAGTGCCTTCACCGGGGCAAAAGTCATCGAATGCTCACCGCCTAATACCACAGGGATTGCAGAGGGGTTAATTTTCTTGATTTCTTCTACAGTTTCTATGCCCCTCTTTATGGTTTCAAGTGGATTGCCTGCAACTATCGCTAAATCTCCAACATCAGCTATTTTAACATCCGCAATGTCAACATCATAGTCTAAGATGTAGCTTTCCAAGTTGAGCGTGGCCTGTCTTATTAGGGTAGGCCCAAACCTCGTTCCGGGCTTGTAAGATGTCGTTCCATCAAAAGGTATGCCAAGGATCACGAAATCAGCTTTATCAATATCGCTCATCGGGAACTCAAGTTTTAGCGTCTCATAGGTGTAGAGGAGTTCCATCGCCCTTCACCCGGAGAAGGTTTAGGACAGGGGTTAAAAAGCTTTGCAAAATTGAAGGCTAAAGAGAAACGGCAATCCGCTCATTAGATCGTAGAAAGATTACAAGCAATAGTTACAAACACCAAGGTTAAAGTAAAAATTTTAAAGAAGGGAGTCACTCGCCTTCTCCCTTGATTTTCATTATCTTTATTCTTCCGAGGGTTTCCCAGTATTCAACGTTAATGCCCTCTTTGAGCTTGTCCTTGATTTCACCCTCAACGCCCGTTTCTATTGGAACATCATAGAGTTCATAGGTCTCCATGTCCATGAGCTGGACCGTGTCTGGTGTAAGGGCGATAATCTGGCCTGTCCTTTTATCGATAATGGGAACCTCAACTTCAGCGCTTGTTGGCTTCACGATGCTCCTGACCTTACCGTCAAATATCCCAACAGCCTCAATTCTTGCCTTTGCTGAACCGTGCTTTCCGGGGGATGAAACTGTAATGTTGACTATTCTGCATGGTTCGTCATCAATAATGATGTATCTTCCGGGCTTGAGCTTACTAACCTGAACTCTGGTCTTATCTCCCATTTTCATTACCTCCTATAAACGTTCTTGATGTGGTTTATTTTAAGCATTTAAAAAATTTTTGAAGAGCATTCTACCAAAGTAAACTCGCCTCATAGTTTACCAAAACTTCGTTGACAATAGTCCACGCCATCAAAGGCTCCTTGTAAATGCTGATTTTCTCTCCTTCCACCACGCTCAAAAAGTCTCCATGGGGAAATCCGCCAACAATAACCGCTGGAGAGTTATAACCAACCAACCTTTCTCCGAACTTTTTCGGGGTTACTGGGGTTCCATTTTCATGCATTATGAAAACTCCATCTGGGCCTATCTCCTCAAGGAGCTCTGAGAGTGTTCCTTCCTCCATTTTCAGAAGTTCAAGATCTTCAGGAACGGCTTTCTTTTTGAATAGACTCTCCATTAGCCCTACGAAGCGATTGTAGTTTCGAGGAAGCCGGGTTTCGGGTTTAATATAAATGATCTCATTGTTTCTTGTATGCACGTAGACTCTAAGCTTTCCTTCTTTGTTTAGTATGCTTTCAAGGGCGTTTAGGAGGCACAGATGGACTATATCTGGCCTGCCCCTTCTTTCTCCATCCTCCAACAACCTAAGGGCCGAATGGTGGTAAGTGGAATCAAGGAGCACTTCATCAGGCTTCTTTCCTCTCCTTTTTGCATAGTTGACAACTGAAGGATGGTCTCTTATTTTTTCTGGAACAAGCTCAAGCTCACTGTCAGCTATTATTAGATGGAGCATTTTCCACCACCTCCACTTGGATATCCCTATTTTTCAATTCTTTAATTATCTTTGAATACGTGTCTTCCCTCATTCCCAAGATTTCTGGGGGAAGTACTCCATAGGCACATTCACCTTCCAAGACGATTCTAGAAACTATAGCCGCTGTAAATCCAGTTACCCTTGCCATAGAAGTAAAGCCACCCTTTGCTTCATCATATAGGAAGCACCTTGTCTCAACTTCTTTTCCGTTCTTGAGCCCTCTGCCGTAGACTTCCATTATTGAGAAGTCCTCACTCTCATAGCTCATTAGCGGAGAGATTACTTTAAGCGTGAACTCAACGTTATCTTTTTCGAAGAATCCCAGTTCCTTCAGAACTTTCATTTTCTCCAGATGTCCCGGCCACCTGAGGGTTCTTTCTTCAAGTCGATTTGCGTTTATTGTCTCTATGAGAGTCCTCAGCCCGTCGCTTATGAACTCTTCAAATTCGAAATCTTTGATCCTTACTTTCCATATTTTTTCAAGTGGGTCTACTTCCTTAACTTCGCCATCCTCCACAATTCTGGCCTTTCTTGTGTATTCCTCGATCAGGTCATATGGAGACCAGGTTATTTTGTAGTAAAGAGGTGGTTTTGGAATCTTTGGAAGCCCGCCTACACGAATTATCCCCTCTTCGAGAGGCCTCAACTCTTGGTATATTTTCCCAAGGAAAATATTGCTAAGCCCCGGAGCAAAACCCGCATCAACTATGGCCGTTATATTTGCTTTTTCAGCCTCCTCTCTAAGCGATAGTGGATTCTCGGGCATAAAAGAAACATCCACAATGTCCACGCCAGCTTCTATAGCGGCTTTTAGAGTTTTGAATCCGAACCTCCCCGGGAGAGCGCCTACAACAAGATCAAAGCCTTTTATCGTCTCTACCAAGGAACCAAAGTCCGAAGCATCTATCTTTATTGGATGCGCATAAGCTTTTACTTCTTCCAATCGGTTTCGGTCTATATCTCCTGCCCACACTTCAAAGTCCTTGCTCAGGTCATATACGATAGCCCTTCCAACGTTACCGGCTCCCAATACCAAGACTTTCATATCTTTTCACCTTGCTACATAAGAGTAAAGCCAAACATATATAAAAGATTGCTCCGGAATTATTGTGATGAGACTAGACTTACCGAGCTTTTTAAGAAAAAGAAGCCTCCCAAAGGAATTGCTGGAAAGCGGGGAAGCCAAGATAATGCACATAAGTGACACTCCAGACAATATATACCCGTTTATCCTGAACCTGATAGAGAAAAGCAGGCCAGATTATATCATCCATACCGGAGACCTCGTGGACAACATAAAACTTGAGAGAAGACCCGAATTAAAAGAACGATACGCAAAGAAGGTAAGAGAGCTTTTGGATATTCTTGAGAACTCCGGAGCCGAGGTTTATATTGTCCCGGGAAATGAAGATAGCGAAGAGGTACTCAAAAAACTTGTCAGAAAATCCCGAATAGTAGAACCTGGGAAAATCATTAGGATAAACAACCTAAAGCTTGCCTTAGCACATGATCCAATTCAACTAAATCCCCCTAAAGACGTTGATTTTATTCTCCATGGGCATAGCTTCAGAACCCTGCCGCGAGGACTAAACGGGCTTTTGAATGTGAACTTCATTCTTTTAGGAAGTAAAAAGGTTATCAAGGTCAGATATCCCGATGGGACAAATTTCGAAAGGGGATACAAACTTATGAGGGGATTGTGATGAGGCTAATGCGTTTTGGCCCTTCAATGTTGTTTTTAAGGACATCAGACGTTGAAAATGGTGAAAACTTTTTGAAAAATCTTTTTGGCATAAAAGAGCTCTCAGTTGATGAAGCCTGGAACCAAAGCGGAGAGCTGGACACTATAATCTTTGTAACTCCATCAGAAGACTGGAAAACCGTGTTGAACTTAAAAAGAGGCGCTTTTTTGGTCAGAATGCGGAGCGACAGTGTTTTAAAGGAGCTTTTAAATGCAAAATGTCCTTTTGATAGGGCTAATCTCGGACCCCAAATAATCCTCCTAAGGGTTCCAAAAGAGGCACAAAAAACATCTGAAATAATACCTGAACGCTATGGAGGAGTTGAGACAAGTTTTGCCAGAGGGATTAACGAAGGAGAAGAGCGGGACACCCTTCTTTTGGTGACAGACAAGAAGTTAAGTGAACCCCTAAGTATAAAGGATATAAAAGAAGTGTTTTTGATTAGAAAGAATTTCATAGACGTTTACAGAGCTCTTAGGATTGACTTGCCTATTCTGCTCTTCAAACTGCTTCCCGAAGGATGGAAAGAGATTACCATAAGGATCTACGACACAGAAAAGAGATATGATGAAAATATAGAAAGAGTACTTCTCGTGCTTGAAGATCTCGACCTCGGGTACGTTGTAAGCGAAGGATGGGATTGGGATTACCCAAGACCGTTTATGAGAATCAGGGTCTACAAAATAAAACTGATAACGTGGGAAGATCCCCTTAGAATAAAATTCCTTCTCAAAGGATTAGAGTACAAAGGCTACCAAAGGTTTGCGGATATAGATGTGTTTGTTGAAAACAAAAAAATTCCGTGGGTAGAAGTGGCCAAAGAGTATTCTTCTAAATTTGAACTCGCAAAAGCGGCGAGAGAAGAGCTGGAAAGTCTGCTGAGTGAGGAAACGAAAAAACGGCTGCAGAAGATTGAAGCAAAGCTCTTAGGCGGAGCAGAGCCCTCAGAGTAACGTCTAAGATTTCCGTCGTATCTTCGCAACAAAAAATCCGCTTGTTTTGTGTTTATCTGGATAAAACCTCCTCGCCTTGCTGATCTCCTCACTAAGCTCGATTCCGAAAGGCTTCGTTAAAGCGGGTTCACCATACTTAAGAGGAAGCAGCTCCACATCAAAGTTATCCAAAACCCACTGAATAACAAACTCGTTCTCCTCAGGCTCTAAAGAGCATGTCGAATAGACCAAAATTCCTCCTTCCTTGAGATTTTCTAGAGCAACTTTTATCATCTCCTTCTGGAGGTTTTGACAGAACTTTATGTCTTCCAATGTTCTGTTTGCCTTTCTTTCTGGATTTTTGTGAATAGTTCCAGAACCCGTGCAGGGAGCATCAAGGAGGATTTTGTCAAACTTAATTCCCAGTTCCCCCATGTAAAGGGAGCTTTTATGGAAGAGGATTGTGTTCGTGACTCCAAGTCGAGATAAGTTCAATCTTGTTTCCTTAAGCCTTTCCTCCCCAACGTCGAATGCATATATAATCCCCTTATTTTCCATAAGCTGGGCAAGGTGAGAAGTTTTTCCCCCGGGAGCTGCCGCCATATCCGCTACAATTTCTCCCGGCTTTGGATCCAATGCTATAGGAGGATACATTGATGACGCTTCTTGAATATACAGCAAACCACCGAGGTACTCCGGAGTAGAGGTTATAGAAAATGGTTCTCTCGTCAGACAAAAGCCCTCTCTTGCCCAAGGAACGCGTTTAAACTGAAAACCCTTTTTGTTCAGAAGTTTAGTAAGCTTTGGAATCTCAATGCGGAGGGTATTAACCCTAAAACACCTAGGTAAAGGCCTCTCCATAGCCTCAGCTATCTTTAAAGCCCTCTCCCCCCACAGCTCAAAATATCTCTCCGCGAACTGTTTTGAATATCCAAGGCTAAAAAGTCTCTCCATCATGAGGAGAAATTTAAAGGAGGGATTTATTATGTTTTCCCTACCTTTCAAAGGGGTTCTCTTTTATCTTCTCATTAACAAAACGTACTATGTGCTTTACATCCTGCTCTATTGTCTCTACCTCCGGCTTCATAAAAACATAGAGCACGTTCGTCTTTGGAGTTAGTGATATGTGCTTGACGTTTTCGATTTTTGAGAATCCCTGTAGGAATTCCTTCAGCATTTCAACGTCGCGCTTCTTCTCGAAAAAGGCTTCGTACTGTTTGCCGTTTACCTCTATTATTTCCCTTTGCAAGAGCTCCTCATCTTCGATTTTTGGCTTAAGGCGATAATAGCCTTTTTGTATTAGATGCACCTCACGTTTGATCCTTGCATAAGGCTTCACAACAAAGTATATTTTGTCATGCCTGTTTATCAACTTTGAGATAGGGAAATAAAGAACACTCTGCCTTGGTAAAAGGGTTAACGTGTATTCGAACTTGTCAATGTTGCTTTCGTTCACCTTATAGAATGCCCTAAAGCCAACGTACCCTCCTATCCATACGTAGTCCTTGTCCTTGGGTTTTACAACCTTCTCTATAGTTCTAAGGTAGTAGTCCATTATGGTTAGATTAAGCTTCCTTCCTTTGTAAAATTGCAAAGTAGCGATGGCGCCCAAAACCATTATCAAGAGCAACAATTCTGGTGTGACCTTCATGATTAAACCTCCTCTCTTGGATAATATCTTTGGAATGTCATGTCATCAATTATCTCGAAGTTAACTTTTCCTTCTAAAACCTTTACTATATCTTTAACTATTCTGACATGAATTATCCAATTAACTGCCATTTCAAATGGACGTCTCGGCGTCCTTCTCGCCAATCCAAGGAAAATTATTACTTTGTTGTCTTCTTTTCTAACCAGACTTACAATTCCCAGACTGACGATATCTTCTCCGCTTATAGGCTCTTTAACCTTTTTTAGCTCCTCGTAAATTTCCTCAATCTCCAACTATTAAGCCCCCAACTTTCTCAAGCCATTTTAATCCTCTTGGCTCTTCTTCAAACATGGGTACTTTGACAATCTCTATCCCCTTGAATTTTTTCCCTATCTCTTCAAGCACTTTCCTTTGAGCTTCCATTTTTACTCTTATGCTTGGAACTTCCTCCTCAAGTTCGATAACTTTGTTGACAACCACCAGATTAAAGGGAATTTTGAACTTTCTTAGAGTCTCGTATGCTCTCTCAGTCTCATACAGTGGCAACATTTCCGGGTTCATAACCGCTATAACGCTGGTCTTGTTTGGATTTGTAATTACTTCTCGGACAAAAGCAATTTCAGTTTTATACTGCTTGAGTTCCCTCATTACGGGATCCTCTTCTTCCTTACTGGGGAGCTTGTACTCTTCACCCTCGATTACAAATTTCCTCTCTCCCTGTATATTTTCAATTGCCTGTCTCTTTTCTAAAATCTTTTTTCTTATTTCTATAAGCTTCTCCGTCCAAATAAGGGCAATTTCAGGAAGGGCTAGTACCCTTAATGTCAGACCGGTGGGAGGAGTATCAAAGACTATGACGTCCCATTCATCTCCCCTTTGCAGTATATCCCTGATTGCCTCAAGGGTGGCGTATTCCTCTATACCTGGAGAAAAGCTGAGCACTTCAAAGTACTTCTCGAGGTTTATCACCGTCAAGTATCGGTACATATGTTTTAGATTTTCCTCAAGATGCTTCAAATAAGCTTTAATGAGCTTTTCCATATCAAGTTCCATTGCATAGAGGTTCTTGGCTATCTGTTTCGGCTTATCACTTAGCTTAACTTCAAACACATCCCCTAAATTATGGGCTGGATCTATTGAAACTACTAACGTTTTATAGCCTCTCTTAGAAAGGGCGACTGATACCGCTGCAGAACTGGTAGTCTTTCCCACTCCGCCCTTTCCTATAAAAAATAAAACCCTAAATCCCTCTTTTGGAATAAGGTACTCTCTCACACCTATCACCTCATGTTATATCGAACATTCCTGCCATCTCTCCAAATATATCATCCATATCTGCTACCCTCCTCTGCATAACATAAATTTCCCTCACCATGTAGGGCATAAGTCGAAGAACTAGTGTGCTCGGTGGTGAGGGTATTCCAACGAAAGAACCCATCAGAAGGAGGGCAAAGACATTTTCAAGTTCCCTCTCCTCAAATTCTATATATTCTGTAGACTGCTCTTTAAAAGAGCTAAAAAATCCCTTAAGGAATGCTTTTAATCCTTCAAGCATTCAACCACCCCCATTTTCATTGTTATTGGGTTTAAGTTTTTTCCGATATAATATAAAGCTCTCTTAGTATATAAGGCAAGAAGTGGTATTTCAACTCCGGTAAAATCCCATAGGACACGAATTGGCAGGGAGATCCAGTACAGAACTCTTTTAAATATTCTTTCCATAAACTCACCTCAAAAAAGTTAAGAAAAATGAAAGGTTCAAGCTGCAACGGCCTCGTATTCTTCCTCCGGTCTCTTCCACGCAAGGTAGAAGTCATAAATTAAGAGGAAGTTGAGCAACAAACCTACCAAGAGAGAGCCTTTTACCGCTATTAGAGTGCCTCCAGATAGTGGAACTACTGCTATGTACCATATAAGACCTGCCGTAACTGTTATCCACAAGAACAGTGCTGGAATTAAAACGGCATAACCCCATCTTCCTGCTTTCTGTATCTTGTAAGCCCATACTGCAGCTGTCATCATTGCTATTGACGCTAAAAGCTGGTTCATACCAGCAAATGCTGGCCATAGTATTTTATAACTGGCACCCCATGCTAAATATGTTCCAAGGGAAGCTATGATGAACGAGGCCACCCATTTGTTCGTTATGGTCTTCCAGATTCCTTGGCTTGTGTCGGTTACCATTCCAAAGACTTCCTGCCATGCAAATCTTCCAAGCCTTGTAGCGGTATCGAGAGATGTTAATGCGAAAGCTGAAACCCAAAGGGTCGCAAAGGTTTTGCCTAAGGTCATGTCCAATCCATAGAAGTCGTGGAGACCGCTTGCATAGCCAGAGATAAATGTTCCAAGACCGCCTTTGGTGATATATTGAGTTCCCCAGTCTGCAACATTGAGTCCCGTGAGCTTAACACCATAAACAGCTATGGCGGTGACAACAATTGTTGAAAGGAATCCCTCTGTGAACATTCCTCCATAACCAACCATAAGTCCGTGTATCTCATTGTCAAGCTGTTTCGATGATGTTCCCGAACCTACAAGAGAGTGAAATCCACTCAATGCACCACATGCAATAACCAATGGCACTGTTGGCCAGAAGGGCGATGGCTGTCCTCCAACTACGTTGGCCGAAAACATTGTGTATCCTGGAACTTCAAAGGGCTTTGCCAGTGCTATAAATGCTATACCCCCAACTAAGAGACCAAACCACAGTATGTAGGCATTAAGATAATCTCTTGGCTGTAGGAGTATCCAGACCGGAAGTGAAGATGCTGCTATGATATAGAGCCACAGGATGATGTTCCAGTAGTGGTATGCCTGAAGATATGCCGCCCCACTTCCTGCCTCCTGTCCTTGAACGAAGACCAATGGATATTTGAGACCTAACCATACTGCAATTACTAAGAGCACTAAACCGATTATAGTGCTCACATAGAAGTTGAGCTTCACCTTATACATGAGCCATCCGAGAATTACTGCCACGACTAAGAAGAGCAATGTGGCTGTGGCTGCTTGGGGTGTTGTTGTGACTAGCTTTGCAACTACAGCAACGAATGCCGCCACTACAAGAAGCAATGTGAACCATATGTATACCTCAAAAGCAACTCCTGTCCTTTTGCTCATTATCTTTCCGGCAATCCATTGAATTGACTTACCATCATACCTTACTGATGCCATCAAAGCCAGGTAGTCATGCACTGCCCCAATAAATACGTTTCCAAACCATATCCAAAGTATTGATGGCAACCATCCCCATGCCATTGCTAGTGCCGGCCCCGTAATAGGTCCGGCTCCAGCTATTGAAGCAAAATGATGTCCATATAGAACTAACGGATGT
Organism: Thermococcus aggregans; assembly: GCF_024022995.1. Classification (NCBI taxonomy): domain Archaea; kingdom Methanobacteriati; phylum Methanobacteriota; class Thermococci; order Thermococcales; family Thermococcaceae; genus Thermococcus; species Thermococcus aggregans. Next base: position 278,125 of record NZ_CP099582.1, read on the forward strand.
GCTGGGACATAGTCAACGCCATCGTAAAGCTTGTGTGCAGGTGTTGGTCTGTTGGGATCGGCTTTGACGACTTTGTTCTGGAGAGCTTTTCCATAAGTAAAATACATGGCCACATATATAATCGCGGCCGCCAATACAATAACTGCCGAGTTCATTTAGACACCCCCACTAAAGACAGTCATTATAAAATGGATATCTAAGGGTATATATGTCTTTCGAAATCAGTGGTATTTTTAGGAGTGAATTTTGATAAATGTACAGTAAATACAATAAAAAGAGCAAAAGTCATTTTATCTAAAGTAAAAAACTAACCAAGTTCTATTAGTGGTTGGCCTGTATCAACGGTGTCGCCTTCTTTCACGAGGATCTTCTTCACAACACCATCCTTCGGCGAAGGAACCTCATTCTCCATCTTCATAGCCTCTAAAACAAGCAACCCCTGACCAACCTTAACCTGCTCACCCTCCCTCACAAGAATCCTCAACACCTTCCCAGGCATGGGCGCAGTGACCACATTCTCACCAGCCGCCGGTGCCGGAGCCGCTGCTTCAACAGGCGCCGAAGGAGTTGAAGCCGAAACAGAAGGAGCTGAAACAGAAGACACACTCACAGGTTGAGCTGAAACTTCTGAAGGAGCATAACTCGGCATTGCCAAAGCCTCAAGCTTTACTCCCTCAACGCCAACCTCGTACTCTCTTCCGCCCACATAAATCTTGATTACTTTGCCCTTTGGCTTCTCCTCAACTGGCTTTAATTTTCCTTGCTTTCTAAGTTCAAAGAACTCCAAAGCCACCTGTGGGAAGAGGCAGTAAGTTACAACGTCCTCCTCTTTCTCAAGGTAGCCTTTTTCTTCAAGCTCTTTTCTTGCCTTCTCAAGCATTGGTTCAAGCAAGTCAGCTGGTCTAACAGTTATCGGTTCTTCATCGCCGAGAATAAGCTTCTTGATTTCCTCCTTTATCGGGGCTGGAGGCCTTCCATAAAGACCCTTAACATAATTCTTAGTCTCTTGGGTCACTCGCTTGTACCTTCCAAAGAGGACGTTAAGAACTGCTTGTACCCCAACTATTTGGGACGTTGGCGTTACTAGCGGTGGGTAGCCGAGTTCCTCCCTAACCCTAGGAACTTCTTCAAGAACCTCATCGAGCTTGTCCAAGGCTTTAAGCTCGCTCAACTGCTTTATTAAGTTAGAATACATTCCACCTGGGATCTGGTGGATCAGGACGTTCGGGTCTCCATGAAGAGCTCTCTTGTTCAGTAAGTGTTCGTATTTTTCGTCTAAGAGCTTCCTTAGGTATCTGGAAATTTCAAAGATTAACTTCATATCGATCTTGGGCTTATCCTCTTCTCTCAAGGAATAATAAATGCTCTGGATTGCAGGCTGAGCTGTTCCATTAGCAAGTGGGTAAATAGACGTGTCTATATAATCTGCCCCGGCCTCAATCGCTTTCAAGTAGGTTGCCGAAGCTAACCCACTCGTTGCATGAGTATGAACGTTGACTTTTACTCCATAGCGGTCTTTAATCTCTTTCACAAGTTCATAAGCCGTCTGAGGATCTAAAAGGGCAGCCATGTCCTTAATTGTTATATAATCAACATCAAGCTCAATAAGCTCATCAACTTTCTGGAGGTAATACTCCACTGTGAAAATCTTCCCCGTGGTGTAGCATATTGCTCCTTGAACCTCTGCTCCCACTTCTTTGGCTTTTTTAATTGCGGTTTCCATATTCCTAACGTCATTCAGAGCATCAAAGACTCTAAAAATGTCAATACCGTTTTTGTAAGCCAGCTCAACAAATTTTTCCACAACATCATCTGGGTAATGCCTGTAACCAACGACATTTTGACCTCTAAGAAGCATTTGGAGTTTCGTTCTCTTTATGTGCTCCCTTAAAAGCTTTAGTCTCTCCCAGGGGTCTTCTCTCAGGAACCTCAAAGCCGCGTCAAAAGTAGCTCCTCCCCATACTTCCATCGAATAAAAGCCAATTTTGTCCATTTTCTCTGCAATTGGAAGCATGTCTTTTGTGCTCATTCTCGTAGCAATGAGTGATTGATGAGCATCCCTAAATGTAGTATCAATTATCTCGACCATCTCACTCACCTCCGTAAGGAAACATGTAATCTTCTTATTAAATTTTGTCTAGACCTAATTCCTCAAGTTTTTCTTTAGTAGGGATACCGTTTTCATCCCATCCTCTTAGCGTGTAATATTCCTCAAGCATTTTTTCAAATTCTTCTTTTGGAAGCCTAATTTTCTCTTCTCCATCCGGGGGCATTGGTAGTGGTTCTTCGAACACTCTTGGAGGCAAGGTGTCGTCTTTTCTTGAGATTCCGGCTTCTCTAATGTTGAACACTCTAGTTAAATTCCAAATCCGTTCTCCAACTTTCAAGTACTCTACCAGAGAAAACTCAACTCCTATTGCATACTTCAAGCCACTTATGAAATCCTCGATACTTAATGGCATAAAGTCGCATACAACCAAGGAAAATGCTGCAGCTCTCTCATCTTGTACCTCTTTCACGAATCTTGCAACACCTTTAGTAGAGAAACGCTTCAAAATTCCATCTGCTTCAGCCCTTGCTGTGAAAGCTCTTTGGTGGCAAGCCCCTCTATCTGAAGTTGCATATGCTAATGCCATTCCCCAAGAGCTTCTTGGCTCATAACCTGGAATTTCTAAACCTTTAACATGCATTGCAAATTTTTCTGTCCCTTGGCCTATCTTTTCTGCTACTTTTTTGACACCTTCTGCGAGCACATCTCCTATTCCTCTTCTGTAGACTATATCCTCTATCAGCCTTCTTTGTCCTTCAGCATCCCCAAACTTTGGCACATCAGGTAAAATACCTTTTTCAGCACACTCCATTGCAAACCCGACAATGTTACCTGTAGAAATTGCGTCTAATCCAAACTCATTACATAGTAATACTGCTTTTGCAACGTCTCTAATGTCTTTTATTCCATTATTGCTTCCTAGTAGAGCTATGCACTCGTATTCAATTTTCACTTCTTTTCCATTAACTTCAACAACTCTACCACAGACAACAGGACAATTGTAACAGCTGACATCCCTTTTCGTGTAGTACCTCAAATTTGGGCCAATTATCCCATAATGGTCTTCTATAAATCCCTGTTGGAAGTTTCTAGTTGGTAGTATCCCCAATCTATTCATTGGGTCTACTAGATATGCAGTTCCTATTACTCGCCTTATATGAATGTAATTGTGCTCCATTATTTTTTTGTTAAGTCTAACTGCTAGCTCTCTAAGTTTTCCTTTATCAAAGGTGCTAATTTCTTTTGAACCTTTTACTGCTATTGCTTTGAGGTTTTTGCTCCCCATAACTGCTCCTGGACCACCTCTAGCCGCCACCCCAGCCCTCCATGGGTCATCGTCTTTATCGATCATTATTGCTGCAAATTTAACCAAGTTTTCTCCCGCGGGGCCTATTGAAGCTATATGGGCCTTTTTATCAGTCTCGGCTCTGATTTTCTCAACGGTTTCGCTTATGGATGACCCCCATATTTTACTAGCATCCCTAAATTCTACTTCATCGTCTATTATCCAAAGATATATTGGATCCTTGCTTTTTCCTTTTACGATTATCCCATCCCAACCAGCTTTTCTGAGTTCTGGACCAAAATATCCTCCCGCATGACAATCTAGATAAAGTCCAGTTAACGGGGATTTAGTAACTACTGTTGTTCTTCCAGAACTCGGAAATGGAGTTCCAGTCAATGGTCCATTTAAAAACATTAGCAAATTGTCGGGAGATAAAGGATTCGTTTTTGGTTTGAGAAAAGTATATAGGAAATACGCTCCTATTCCTTTGCCCCCGATGAACTTTCTGATGATTTCAGGTTCTACCTCCATTTCGCTTGTTTTTTCTTTAGACAAGTCAATTTCTAAGAATCTGCCAAATAATGGCTTCTTTCTCACTTTTGTCCCTCCTTAAACTGCTTTATAGGTTTAATCATCAGAAAGCCCCTTATCACTTTCATCGCAAATTCCTAAAGCAAGTTTCACGGCTTTTTCGGCTATGACATCCAAGGGGTCTACCAGGGGGACCCTTAAATCTTCTTGCCTTAGAGCTACGCTTATTTCCGTACAGCCTGCTATTAATCCATCGCACCTTTTTTCAAGCTTTTTGGCAGGACTTAGACTGGTTCTTCAAGGAATGGTTTTACACCCCAAAAGTGCCTGATTATGAAGTAAGAAACTTAAGTGTAACTCAGAGGGATGATAAATACTTCCTAACTTTTGAAATTGTTGACAAAAACAACTTCACAATGCCTCTTGAAGTTGAGATAACGACTTCGAAAGAAAAGCTCGTTAAGAGAGTCTGGGTCAATGGAACTGCAAAGATAAGTTTTGAATTAGATGATGCACCAACAAAAATAATCCTCGATCCAAATGAATGGATAGTAAACGAGAACAAAAAATATAATATTGAAGGAATAGAGACAGAAATAAACTGATCTTGTTTTATCATTTTTATGTTCAAAAACTCTTAAATATTTCTATAGTTTTAACATACAAACGTCAATAAATTTAGGTGATACCCATGATAAGTATTAGAGACGAAATTGGAACTCCCTTAACTGATTCTGCCGTCAAGATAATGCTCCTTGGAAGCGGGGAGCTTGGAAAAGAGATAGCCATAGAGGCTCAAAGATTGGGAGTGGAAGTTATTGCAGTTGATCGCTATGCCAATGCTCCTGCAATGCAGGTAGCTCACAAAAGCTACGTCGGCAATATGAAGGACAAGGACTTCCTCTGGAGCATCGTGGAGAGAGAAAAACCCGACGCAATAGTGCCGGAGATAGAGGCCATAAACCTCGATGCACTCTTTGAGTTTGAGGAGGAGGGCTACTTCGTTGTCCCAAATGCCAAAGCGACCTGGATCGCAATGCACCGCGAGAGAACGAGAGAGACGCTCGCGAAGAAAGCAAAAGTCCCCACATCAAGATACGCCTACGCGACAACATTAGATGAGCTTTATGAGGCATGCGAAAAGATAGGATACCCATGCCACACCAAAGCCATAATGAGCTCCAGTGGAAAAGGTTCTTATTTCGTCAAAAGCCCCGAAGATATTCCAAAGGCATGGGAAGTTGCAAAGAAAAAAGCCCGTGGCAGTGCCGATAAAATAATAGTTGAAGAGCATATAGACTTCGACATCGAAATAACCGAGCTTGCAGTGAGGCATTTCGATGAGAACGGGAAGATAGTTACCACTTTCCCAAAGCCCGTTGGTCATTACCAAATTGAAGGGGATTACCACTCAAGCTGGCAGCCAGCAGAGATAAGCGAGAAAGCGGAGCGTGAGGTTTATAGAATAACCAAAAAGATTACCGACGTCCTCGGGGGAGTTGGAATCTTTGGAGTTGAGATGTTCGTCAAAGGGGACAAGGTATGGGCTAATGAAGTCTCCCCGAGACCCCACGACACGGGAATGGTGACCATGGCGTCACATCCTACAGGCTTTTCCGAGTTTGGCCTCCACGTTAGGGCTATTTTGGGGCTTCCAATTCCAGCGGTAGAAGAAAATGGCATTAGAAAGTTCCCAATCTTAACGCCAGCTGCAACCCACGTGATCTTGTCAAACCAAGAAGGCTACGCTCCAAGGTTCAGGAACGTCTTTAAGGCATTGAACATTCCAAACACGACCGTTAGGTTCTTCGGAAAGCCCGAAGCGTATAAAGGAAGGCGCCTTGGCGTTGCCCTTGCATGGGATAGTGACGTTCAAGTGGCAAAGAGGAAAGCAGAGCAAGTTGCCCACATAATAGAGCTCAAAACAAGAAGCGGGGAATGGCAGGGTCAGGGCTTCATAAAAAAGAAGCATCTGCTTTGAGTTTGTTTTTTCTATTTGAGTTTCCTTCTTATTTCCCAGCAAATCAGCTTTAACATCTTTCCAACCCGCTTTATACGTAGCACCTTTTTCAACCGAAATCCTTAAAAAGATTCTAATCGGAATCATTCTCATGAGAATCATTCCAAGAAGAATTGAACTTGCACAGCTTGAGAGTGAAGGCTGGAAAATGCTCTATGGAAGAAGAAAGACGGGAAAGACCTTTCTCGTTCAGCACTTCGTTGAACATGATAGATTCTACTTCGTAAATCGGGATGGAACCATACTCGATTTAACATCAGGAAAATACATGAACTACGATGAGTTTCGGAGAGAATTCCTTGATAATCTCGGAAAAGAGAAAATTGTAATAGATGAGTTTCACCGCCTTCCAGATGGCTTTCTTGATCTTCTCCACGCTCACTCAACTCTGGATAGCGAGCTTATCCTTATAACTTCGACCCTATGGCTGACAGTGAGAATTCTCTCAATGCGTGAGAGTCCCCTCCTCGGGATAGTGCTTCCTGTTAAGATTGGTCTAATCGACGAAAGGGAAATTCTCGTAGAACTGTCGAGGGAAGTCAATGGGAAAGAGCTTATTGAGGCTTCAACGTACCTTCGTGAACCGATGCTTGTGCCTTCTTATAAGCCACCGCTCAGGGAGTTCCTAACCGATTACCTACACTCATCTGGCCCAATTATCAAGGATATCATAGGAGAAACCTTCACTCAAGAGGAAATTTTCTTCTCTGAGGTCTACCAAGGTGTCCTCCATTCGATAGCAGACGGAAAATCAAAGAGTGGCGAAATTGGAAGCTATCTACTTTCCAAAGGATTAATTGAATCACCTTCCAGCATTCAGAAGTATCTTAAAGTACTGTCCTCAATGGGGCTCATAAAGAAAAAGCCAATCCATGGAAAGAAAAGGCGCTTCCGCTACTCAATAGTCTCACCTCTCCTCGACCTCCACTTCTATCTCGAGGCAAAGTACGCCTATACTGAGCTCGAGACACCCAAAGAGTTCATCAGGAAAGCCGTTGATGAAAAGGTTCCAAGGCATGTTGAGGGTTTCATTGAGAGCCTTCTGGCTAAGACTTATGGTTTAAGACCGGTGAAAGTTGAGCTCCCAGCTCTTGAGCTTGATATCGCATTAATGAGCTTCAGCAAACTTGAGCTGGTAGGGGAGGTTAAGTGGAAAAGCAGGGTTAAGCGTGAAGAAGTGAAAAAAATTGAAGAGAAGCTTTCTAAATTCAAGTGCAGGAAAGTTCTTGTTGTTCCATCTAAGGAAGTCCTTGAAAAAGAACCTAAAGGGATTGAAGTGTTAACTCCCGAGGATCTCCTAGAAATTGCAAAAAGAAGCTTAGAAGCACTTGTTTAACTCTGCATCCTTTTCCTGTATTCTTCAAGCTTTTTCTTTAAGCTCTCATCTTTTAATGCCAAAATCTCAATGGCTAGCAGTGCGGCGTTCTTTCCGTTGTCTATTCCCACAGTAGCTACTGGAACCCCCGGTGGCATTTGGGCAATGCTCAAGAGAGAATCCAAACCACCGAGCTTTGCTGAAACTGGAACTCCTATCACAGGTTTAGTCGTATGAGCCGCTATCACTCCAGGTAAGGCGGCGCTTAAACCAGCTATGGCAATAAAGACATCATAGTCTTTCTTTGCTAATTCCTCAACTTTTTTCGGGTTTCTATGGGCAGATGCCACTTCTACATCGTAGCTAACTCCAAATTCATCAAGCACTTTCGTAACTTTTTCCGCAATGTGAGAATCACTCTTGCTCCCCATTACCACGAGCACTTTCATGATATCACCAGATCCCTCTGGGAAGTTTACCCTTATAAATTTTGTCATTTAAATGTCAAAATAAAGCTTAAAAACAAGTAATTTTAACAAATTTATGGTGAAGATCATGCGAGTTTTACTTGTAGGTGCAGGTGGAAGAGAAAATGCAATTGCTGAGGCCCTGTCAGAGGATGCAGAACTTTACGTTGTTGCAAAACACAAAAACCCAAGCATCAAGAGAATTGCAGCGGAGTACGGGATTGCTAAAGAGACCGACGTTCAAAAAGTCCTCGATTTTGCTCTGAAGTGGAATGTTGATATGGCTTTTATTGGACCGGAGACTCCGTTAGAGAAGGGAATCGTGGATGTCCTTGAAGAAAATGGAATCCCAACAGTCGGCCCTTCAAAAGAAGCTGCCATGCTTGAGACAAATAAGGCGTTTGCAAGACAAATAATGGAGAAATACAAAATTCCGGGAAGGAAATTGTTCAAAGTTTTCGATGACGTTGCTGAAATGAAAACATGGATAGATGAGTTTGGAAAACCCGTTGTTGTTAAACCCCTTGGGCTTACCGGAGGCAAAGGAGTTAAAGTCGTCGGATACCAGCTCAAAGACAATGAAGAGGCAAAGGAATATGCAAAGGCCTTGATAGAGAAGGATGGGAAAGTACTCGTTGAGGAAAGAACTGATGGAGTAGAGTTCACGTTCCAAGTTTTTACCGATGGAAAGAAAGTTATTCCAATGCCTCTGGCTCAGGATTATCCCCATGCGTATGAAGGCGACATCGGACCAATAACCGGTGGAATGGGCTCTTATTCCTGTGAAAACCACCTACTACCATTTGTCGAGAAGAAAGACTACGAAAAAGCCTTTGAGACTCTCAAAAAGACCATCGATGCTATGCGTAAAGAAGGGATTCCGTATAAGGGCATTCTCTACGGCCAGTTCATGCTTGCAAGGGACGAACCTAAGATAATCGAGTACAACGCCCGCTTTGGGGATCCGGAGGCAATGAATGTTCTTCCAATTCTAAAGACTTCCCTTCTTGAAATTGCAGAGGAAATTGTCGATGGCAACTTAAAGAGAGCTGAATTTGAGCAGAAAGCCACAGTTGTGAAGTATCTGGTGCCAAAAGGGTATCCCACTAATCCAATCAAGGGAGCCAAAGTTCAAATCAGCGAGGATAAAATCAGAGAAGAGGGAGCTAAGGTCTACTATGCCTCGGTAGATGAAAACCTCACAATGCTTGGTTCAAGGGCATTGGCCATTGTGGGAATAGCCGATTCTTTAGAAGAGGCTGAAAAAATAGCTTCCGCCGGGATAAAGCACGTCAAGGGTGAGATTTTCTACCGCAGAGATGTTGGAACCAAAGAAAGCATTGCAAAAAGGATTGAACTCATGAAAACAATTAGAGGTGGGCGAAATGATTGAAAGGGAGCAGATTCTGGAAGTTTTGGAGAATTACGACAAAGAAAACATAATTATCGGGGCAATCGGGAGCCATTCTGCCCTTGACATAGCGGATGGTGCTAAAGAAGAGGGTTTTAAGACTCTCATCGTGTCTCAAAAGGGGAGACATAGAACCTATGCGGAGTACTTCAAGGAAAAGAAGACAAAAGACGACCTAACAAAGGGGTTTATTGATGAAGTAATAGTTTTGGAAAAGTTCGCCCAAATCATTGATATTCAAGAGGAACTGAGGAAAAAGAACGTTATCTTTATACCCAACCGCTCCTTCGTGGTCTATACGGGTATTGATAGAGTAGAAAATGAATTTCTGGTGCCTCTCTTTGGGAGCCGCAATTTACTCAGGAGCGAGGAAAGGAGCGAGGAGAAAAGCTACTACTGGCTCCTTGAGAAAGCTGGGTTGCCTTATCCCGAGCCCGTAGAACCTGAGGAGATAAACGATGTTGGCCTTGTAATTGTTAAGCTTCCTCACGCAAAGAAGAGACTCGAAAGAGGATTTTTCACTGCTGCAAGCTATAAGGAGTTTAGAGAAAAAGCTGAGAAGCTTATGAAACTCGGCGTAATCACTGAGGAAGACTTAGCCAAAGCGAGAATTGAGCGCTACATCATCGGACCGGTATTTAACTTTGACTTCTTCTATTCACCCATTGACGGGGAAATAGAACTCCTCGGCATAGACTGGCGTTTTGAGACAAGTTTGGATGGGCATGTTAGATTGCCAGCTTCTCAGCAGCTTACTCTGCCAAAGCGCCAGTTCGAGCCAGAATACACAGTTTGCGGGCATGCAAGCTCAACGCTCCGTGAGAGCCTCTTGGAGAAAGTCTTCGATATGGCCGAGCGCTACGTTGAAGCCACGAAGAAGTACTACTCACCCGGCATAATTGGACCTTTCACACTGCAGACTGCAGTTGACAAAGACCTTAACTTCTACATCTACGACGTCGCTCCGAGGACTGGTGGAGGAACAAACATCCACATGGCAATGGGGCACCCATATGGAAACGCCCTCTGGAGAAAGCCAATGAGCACCGGAAGGAGGATCGCTCTTGAAATTAAGAGGGCTATTGAGCTGGATGAGCTTGAGAAGGTTGTTACGTGAGGTGATGCTCATGAAATATAAGGCAAAGATTATTGTACGCCTAAAGGAAGGGCTTAACGACCCAGAAGGAAGAGTAATCGGGAAGGCGCTCAAAAACTTAGGCTATAAAATTGAAGATCTAAAGGTTCCAAAATACTTTGAGGTTGTTTTTGAGAGCGATAAGCCAGAGAAAGAAGTGGAAGAGATGTGCAAGCGTTTGTTAGCAAACCCAGTTATCCACACCTACGAGTACCAACTTGAACCCTTGGGTGAGTGAGATGCCCAAGTTTGCCGTTATAGTATTCCCAGGGACAAACTGCGACTTTGAGACAGTTGAAGCAATCAAAAAAGCCGGTGGAGAAGCAGAGCGAGTGTGGTATAAGTCATCCCTCAAAGACTTTGACGGCGTGGTTTTGCCAGGAGGCTTTAGCTATGCCGATTATTTGAGGGCCGGAGCAATAAGCGCAAGGGCAGAGATAATGGAGGAAGTTAAAGCTCTCGTCAGTGAGGGTAAACCTGTGTTAGGAATCTGCAACGGCTTTCAAATCTTAACCGAAAGCGGCCTTTTGCCCGGAGCATTGAGGCCAAACAAGGTTCCAAGGTTTCTATGCAAGTGGGTTTACCTTAGAGTTAACGATGCCCAAACAGCGTTTACCCAATTTTACAAAGAAGGAGAAGTCATTAGAATGCCAATAGCCCACGCTGAAGGGAATTACTATACCGATTCTCCGAAAGTTAGAATCGTCTTCCAGTACAGCAACGAAAAAGGAAATGTAACGGAAGACGCAAATCCAAATGGTTCTCTCTTGAATATCGCCGGAGTAAGCAATGAAAAGGGAAACGTTCTCGGCATGATGCCCCATCCGGAAAGAGCCAGCGACAAATGGCTCGGGAGCGAGGACGGGCTAAAAGTGTTCAAGTCAATGGTGGAGTATGCCAAGAGGTGAGTCTCATGTTTCCTCACGAGGAAGAGCTAATAAAAGAGAGGCTTGGCAGGGAGCCGAACGAAGTTGAAAAGGCCATGCTTGAGGTCATGTGGAGTGAGCATGCCTCATACAAGTCGAGCAGAAAATGGCTCAAGCTTTTGCCAACCAAAAATGAGCACGTGATTTTGGGCCCCGGAGAAGATGCCGGTGTTGTGAAGTTTGATGATAATACCGCAATAGTCGTTGGAATAGAAAGCCACAATCATCCCTCGGCTGTTGAACCCTACGGCGGAGCTGCCACTGGAGTTGGCGGAATCGTAAGAGATATCCTCTGTATGGGGGCAAGACCAATAGCTTTGCTCGACCCCATACGCTTTGGTCCTCTTGAAAAGGAGCGCAATAGGTATCTCTTCGAGTACGTCGTTAAGGGAATAGCCGATTACGGCAACAGGATAGGCGTCCCAACAGTTGGAGGGGAAACGGAGTTCGATGAGAGTTTAGATAACTACACACTTGTAAACGTAGCATGCATTGGTCTGATGAGGCCCGAAGAGCTTGTGCATAGCTATGTTGAGGAGAGCGGGCTTCTCTTAGTTTTAGTAGGGAACAAAACGGGAAGGGATGGAATTCATGGAGTTACATTTGCGAGTGAAGAGCTAAGCGAAAATGCCGAAGAGGAAGACCGTTCTGCGGTGCAAATTCCCGACCCCTTCACGGAGAAACTGTTGATTGAGGCAACTCTTGAAGCAGTGCACACAGGTAAGGTAAAAGCTCTTAAAGACCTCGGCGGTGGCGGTTTAACGTGTGCTTCATCGGAAATGGCTGGAAAGAAGGGCTTTGGTGCAGTGATCTATGCAGACAGAGTGCCGCAAAGGGAGCCAAACATGAATCCCATGGAAATCATGATTTCAGAAAGCCAAGAGAGAATGCTTTTTGCCGTTAGAAAGGAGGACTTAAATGAAATCACAAAAATCTTTGAGAAATATGATCTTGAATGGACTGTTGTAGGTGAAATCATAGAAGAGCCCCGATACATCGTTTATTGGAAAGGAAAGAAAGTTGCAGACCTGCCAATAGACCTTCTTACTGACGTGCCAACGATAGAATGGAAAGCAAAGCCATACAACATTGAAAAAGACTTCGAGACTCCGAAAATTAGCTCACAAGAAGCCCTAATTAAGGTTCTCTCAAGCCCCAATATAATTAGTAAAGCATGGATATGGCAACAGTATGATCATGAAGTCCAAGGGAGGACGGTCTTAAAGCCTGGCCTTGATGCAGCAGTTCTCAAGATAAACGACGAATATGGTTTAGCCTTCGTGAGCGATGGAAATCCTTCCCACAGCTATCTGAACCCATACCATGGGGCAGTGGGTGCTGTTGCTGAGGTTGTGAGGAACCTAGCAAGTGTAGGAGCGAAGCCTTTAGCATTAGTGGACAATCTAAACTTCGCATCACCTGAAAGACCTGAAGTTTACTGGAGCTTCATAGAGACAATTAAAGGACTGACTGATGGGGCAAAGGCCTTTGGCTTAGCATATGTAAGCGGAAACGTCAGCTTTTACAACGAGGTAGGCAACAAACCCATAAAACCAACACCCGTGGTTGCTGGTTTGGGGAAAGTAAAGCTTGAAAATCTTATGACAATGGATTTCAAAGACGAAGGAGACCTCATAGCCATTGTTGGTGTTACAAAGAAAGAACTTGGAGGAAGCGAGCTCTACAGGGTTTTAAACATCAATGGAGGGATAGCACCGAGAGTTGATCTAGAGAGAGAAAAGAGGAATGCTGAGGGAATTTTAAAAGCCATAGAACTTAGAGTTGTTAAAGCGGTTCACGATGTCAGCAAGGGTGGAATAGCGGTGGCACTTGCGGAGATGGCCTTAAGCGGGAACGTTGGATTTGAAGTGGACATAGGTAAAGTTCCAGTGGAAGGAAAGCTCAAACCCCTCGAAACACTGTTTTCGGAAAGCCATGGAAGATTCGTGATAAGCTTTGAAGAAGAAAAGCTTGAAAAGGTTGCAGAGCTCTTCGAGGAATTCGCAGTCATTGGAAGGGTTGGAGGAAATGAACTTGTGTTTAAGAGCGGAGATGGAGAACTTGCTTCCATAAACTTAGAAAAAGCCAAAGAACTGTACAATTCACTTCCTGCACTTTTGGGAGAGTGAAACTTCTTTAATTTTAATTTTGCAATACAATTTTTGTGTTTTTATGATCCCATTAGAAAAGCTTTAAAACAAATTCCCGAACATTTGTTCGGGGAAAATGTATGAAAATAGGAATAATCGGAAATGGGATAGCAGGTTTGACTGCGGCAATAGGGCTAGCTAAAAAGGGCTTTGAAGTTACTATCATCGGAGAGAGAATAGATAAAACGAATTCTTACCTAGCCCAGGCAGGTATAGCTCTTCCCCTTCTTGAAGGAGACTCGATAAGGGCACACGTCTTAGACACCATCAAAGCGGGAAGATACCTAAATGATGAAGAGGTTGTTTGGGCAGTTATCTCAAAATCCAGTGAAGTTTATGATTTTTTACTCTCCTTGGGCTTGAACTTTGAGGAAAATGAAATTGAAGGGGGACACAGTTTTCCCAGGGTTTTCACAATCAAAAATGAAACTGGAAAGCACGTGATAAGACTCCTCCACATAAGAGCCAAAGAATTGGGCGTTCACTTCGTAAAAGGCCTTGCGGAATCATTAGCCATCGAAAGTAAAAAGTGCTATGGTGTGTTTCTTGATGGTGAGCTCCTAAAGTTCGACGCCACAATCCTAGCAACAGGAGGATACACGGCATTGTTTAAATACACCGCCGGCTCTCCCCTTAACCTAGGCATTCTAATTGGAGATGCCATAATGAAAGGGGCTTTAGCAAGTGACTTAGAATTCGTTCAGTTTCATCCAACGGGTTTTATTGGGAAGGATGGAGTAAAGCTTGTAAGTGAGGCTGTAAGAGGAGCCGGGGCAAAGCTTGTCAACGAAGATGGTGAGCGCTTTGTCAACGAACTTGAACCAAGAGACGTGGTTGCAAGAGCAATTTATAGGAAGATGCAAAGTGGCAGTGGAGTTTATTTGGACGCCACAGGGATTGAAAACTTTAAAGAAAAGTTCCCCCAGATTTACAGTTTTCTGGTTAAAAAGGGCATAAATCCAGAAAGAGACCTAATCCCGGTAACTCCAATTGCCCACTATTCCATAGGCGGCTTGAAGGTAGACCTCTATTATAGAACCAATATCAAAAACCTCTACGCAATAGGGGAAGCTGCAAACAACGGCTTTCATGGGGCGAATAGATTGGCGAGCAACTCTCTCCTGGAGTGCATAGTTAGCGGGCTTGAAGTAGCGAGGACTGTGAGGAGAGACAAACCAAAAGGTGGAAGTGGAGAAATCAGAGATACAGCCCAAGAGCTAGGAGATATTGAAAGCGTCAAAGAAATTCTATGGAAATATGCTGGAATCGTAAGAAATGAGAACGGCCTTTTAGAAGGATTGAAAGAACTGGAAAAATTGGAAGTTGATGAGAGGATTAAGCTTTTGGCGAAAGGTATTTTAGAGTGTGCCCTGGCAAGAAAAGAGAGTCGAGGCGTTCATTACAGAGAGGATTATCCCATTATAAGAAAGGAATTTGAAAGGCACAGCATCTTTAACGGGAGGTGCATTTTATGAATTTGGTGGACGAAATTATCAGGCTCAAAGAAGAGAAGAATGCCATAATTTTGGCTCACAACTATCAACTCCCAGAAATTCAGGACATAGCAGATTTTCTTGGAGACAGCCTCGAATTAGCAAGGAAGGCTGTAAATGTTGACGCGGACATCATAGTTTTTGCTGGCGTCGATTTTATGGCAGAGACCTCAAAAATCCTAAACCCCGAAAAGAAAGTTCTCCTTCCAACTAAGAGAGCCACATGTGCAATGGCAAACATGCTTAAAGTTGACCACATCCTTGAAGCCAAAAAGAAGTATCCCGATGCTCCCGTCGTTCTCTATGTAAACACGACCGCCGAAAGCAAAGCCTACGCTGATGTTACTGTCACATCAGCAAACGCCGATAAAATCGTTGCCAAGCTTGATGCAGATACGATAATTTTTGGCCCAGATAACAATCTCGCTTATTATGTTGCAAAGCGCACTGGAAAAAGAATTATACCAATTCCAGAGGGAGGGTACTGCTATGTCCATAAAAGATTCACGCCTGAAGATGTTGAGAGAACCAAAAAGCTCTATCCAAATGCAAAGTTAATGGTTCACCCCGAGTGCATTCCTGAGGTGCAGGAAAAAGCGGATCTAATAGTCTCAACAGGCGGAATGGTTAGAAATGCTTGTCAGCACGGCGAGTGGGTTGTCTTTACTGAGAAAGAGATGTGCTACCGCTTGAAGAAGATCTATCCTGACAAAAAGTTCTATCCTGCAAATGAGGATGCCTTCTGCATTGGAATGAAATCAATTACGCTCAAGCACATCTACGAAGCTCTCAGAGACGAAAAGTACGAAATTGAAGTGCCCAAAGAAATTGCTGAAAAAGCCAAAAAGGCCATCGAGAGGATGCTGGAGATGAGCAAGTAGTTAAGTATGGAGGTAAACTTTTTAAACTTTTTTACCTCTATACTTAACATGACACGCGAAGAGATAATAGGTCAGATTGTTAAGGATTTCTTTGATCTCGAAGTTGATGGTGTTGAGAGAGACTTAGATGTGCCTTTGGATTCGGACCTTAGAAAGGCAATCACAATAATTGGGCCAAGAAGAGCTGGAAAAACATTTTATCTGCTGTCTCATTTTGCCCGTCTCAGAAAAGAGGGGAAGGCCGCGTTATTTTTACCGCTTGACGATGACAGGCTTTATCCCCCATCCATAGAGGACTTGTCGGCACTTATAAAAGTCTTTTATGAGCTTTTTTCTACTGCAGACGAGAAGTACTTATTCCTCGATGAGATTCAAAACGTTCCCAACTGGGAGCTTTTTGTTAAAAGGGCGGTTGAAAGAGAGGGTTTTAAGGTTTTTCTCACGGGTTCTTCCTCAAAGCTCCTCAGCAAGGAGATAGCCTCCGCTTTAAGGGGCAGAACGCTCACATTTGAGCTCTTTCCATTCAGCTTCCGGGAGTTTCTGAGAGCTAAGGGCGTAAAACCCAGCAAATATCTGTCCACGAGAGAAGAGGCAATGATTAAGGCTCTCCTAAAGGAGTACCTTGAGTTTGGAGGCTTTCCGGAGATTGTTATGATAGAGAATGAGTACCTGAAACGTAAGGTGCTGGAGGAGTACATAGATGTCATGCTGTACCGTGATGTGGTCGAACGCTATAACCTGAAGAACTTAAAGGCTGTGCGCATGTTTTTAAAACTCCTAGTGACCTCTTTTGCCAAGGAGTTTTCCATAAACAGAACTGCAAACTACATGAAGAGCATTGGGATAGAGGTTAGCAAAAACACTCTGTACAACTACCTTGAATACTTTACCGATGCATACATAGTCTTTCCCCTCAAGAGGTTCTCATACAGCTTGAAGGAGATTGAACGGAGCCTTCCGAAGATATACGTCATAGATAACGGTCTGATAAATGCATACTCTCTCCGCTTCACAAGCAATATAGGGCGACTCATGGAGAACACGGTATTTTTGGAGCTCAGACGGAGGAACAAGGAGGTCTTTTACTTTAAAACTCAGGATGGCAGAGAGGTTGACTTTGTGGTCAGGGAGGACGGTAAAATTGTGGCGCTTATACAGGTGTCGTATTCAGTCGATGATGCCAGCACATGGGAGAGGGAGCTAAAGGGACTTGTGAAGGCCTCGAAGGAGCTGAGATGTGAGAATTTGATGATTGTAACATGGGATAGAGAAGGGAGGGAAGAGTTTAAAGGCATGAGTGTGGAGCTTATTCCGCTGTGGAAATTCCTGACCAAAAGGTGATGAAAAATGATTCCCCTTACATACCTTCTCCGCTTTCTGGAGGAAGACGCCCCATTCGGCGATGTCACGAGCGAAGCTGTTATTCCCGAGGATTTGGAGGCAGAGGCTGTAATTATAGCAAAGCAAGATGGGATTATCGCCGGTTTGGAGGAAGCGAAAGCCCTTTTTGAGCACTTCGGCGTTAAAGTTGAGCTTAAAGCTAAGGACGGCGATGAAGTGAAGAAGGGAACCGTAGTTATAAAACTCAGGGGCAACGCACGAAAAATTTTGCTGGTGGAGAGGACAGCTCTCAACATCATAGGGAGGATGAGCGGCATAGCTACTCAAGTGAGAAGGCTTATGAAGAAAGTTAGAGCTGTTAACCCAAATGTAAGAGTTGCCGGAACGAGGAAGACGCTGTTAAAGCCCCTCGATAAGAGGGCTATACTTCTCGGAGGAGGTGAGTCTCACCGCTTTTCCCTAAGTGATGCTATACTCATAAAAGATAACCATTTAGCATTGGTGCCACTTGAAGAGGCAATTAAGCGTGCAAAGGCCTTCAGCGTCTATAAGGTTGTTGAGGTCGAGGTGGAGAGCCTGGAGGATGCTCTAAAAGCCGCTAAAGCCGGGGCTGATGTAATAATGCTCGATAACATGACGCCAGAGCAAATCGAAGAAGTCCTTGAGGCTTTAAAGCGCGAAGGGCTTAGGGAGAGAGTTAAAATTGAAGTGAGCGGCGGCATAACTGAGGAGAACATTCAAAGCTACGCGAAGCTCGACATTGATGTCATAAGCCTCGGAGCTTTAACGCACAGCGTGAAGAACTTCGATGTCAGCTTGGAGATTCTTCATTAGTCCTTTTTCTTTTCCAGCAAAATCAAAAGCACCGAAAATGGGGCAAAGATTAGGAGGGACAGTCTAACTGAGATTTCTCCAATCTTCACATCTCCAAGGATTCCATAAGCAAAGCCAAAGAGGAGCTGGCCGAGGGTAGTCCCTAAGTTTGAAACAGCGTTCAGCCCACCAATGGATGCAGAGACTCTTGAGGCCTTTATGGCTAAGAGCTTTCTTACGAGAGGCCTAAACGTGTGTATAGCAAATAGGGCCATGACCAGAGCTGGAAACACTGTGTAGGGAGTTTTAATTGCGGCTAAAATTGGGGAAAGCGCTGCCAAAATCACTGCAAATCTAAGCACTCTCTCCTCTTTTCCAATATCGGCGAGCCATGAAGGAGCATATGCTAAGAGAGCACCAATTAACGAGGATAATCCAATGAGTGTGGCGGCACTTCCCTTTTCTATGCCCAAAGCCTCAGCAACGTAGACGTATGTTATGTCGCCGGAGGAGAAGGCTATCGTGAAGAAGAAAAGTCCGCTCAAAGCTAAGATTTTCTTTGCATCAAATGAGCCAGAAGTCTTTTGAGTTCTTTTAGGCACAATCCACTCATAAAGGGCATAATATGCTGTGAGCATCAGCAGGGAGGTTACAACGAAGGACAGCGATGCAAGAAGCATTTGAGCTTTTATGCCTAAGCCTATGGTGAGGGCGTAGGTGTAGTTTCCGAGGAAAGCGGCAAAGTTCCCAAAGAGGAAGTATAAAGCGGTTACTCTTCCTTTGAGCTCTTTGGGTGAAGATACGACTATTACAAACTGAGCTATGGGCCAAGAGAGGCCGTTAAAAACACCGTTCAAAAGCTTAATTCCAACGACCTGCACCCAAGAATTCGTCAGGGCGTAGAGGGGCATTACGAACGCGTTCCCAAACATCGCTAAAGCCCCTAAGAAGACCAACTCCTTCTTTTTCTCGAGGAGTGAGCCACCAATTACGGAGGAAAAGGCTCGAGAGAGCACAAAAGCTATGGAAATTAATGAGATTGAAATCATTGAAGCGTTCAATACATCGCGTGTATAAAACGCTACAGCCGGAGTGGCCAGTCTGAAACCGATTGTACCTGTGAATGCCGATGCTATGAGTAGAGCTATGCCTAAAGTTTGCTTCCTCATTTTTACCGGACGTGTTTGGGACTGCAGGGTTAAAAAGGTATTTGTCGTGAGTAAGCTTAAAGGGATTTACTTTATGGTTTTCACCCCCACCCTAAATTCTTCCCCATAATCGAGTACTCCAATAGCCAGCACTGGATGTGCAAAGCTAAGATTCAAAGCTCTCTCTGCCAGGTCATTTTCGTCTTTAAAGTCCAAGCTTAGCGTTTCAACACCATCAACGTTGTACGTCGCGGTGAAGAATGCTTTCCCCTCCTCAAGCTTCATCTCTTTTACCCAGAGCTCATTCTTCCCCACGAAGCCGAGCCAAGCTTTATCGCCTTCCTTTTGAACTACCGCAGCAATTCTTGGCGTGTTATACTCATCGCGCTCGTACCCCATGGCGTCTAAAACGTGAATCAGCGCTTTTTTAGGACTCTCCTCCCCGAGGGCTTGGGCTATAAATGGTGTATGAGACCCATTGCTCACAACCGCGTACTCACGGAGGAGCTTAACCACAGGATAGCTCACGTAGGGGTTGTCCGTTTCAGTTAGGTTGACTATATACACTTCATCTCCCTTTATTAGGGCCTTTCTGTTTGGGAATGAACGAGAGCTTAAGCGGTAGAAGGCAAAGGGCTTTCCATCGTTCAGGCCTACCCCAACCATTCTCCCGACGTAAACTCCTTTCATGTTACCACCTCCTCTAAGCGCTCCTCCTGAAGGGCAAGTTTAATCTCACGCGCAATTCTCTCACCCATGAGCATCTCCTCGCCCCAGTATAGGGCGGAATACCAGTGCTTCGCGTTGCTCCCACCGTCTATGCGCGAAGCAAAGCCTATGCAGTGGAAGTCGCCATCGTAAGCGAAGTGGAGCGCGAAAGGTCCTATGAAAGGCGGCTCGAGCTTTCCCATTGCCTCGACAAAGGCCAAACCGTAGTCGTAAAGCCTCGGGAGGAGGGATTCCCTAAGGGCAACGGCCTTGTTTCCAACTATGGTATACGGTAGGGCTTTGAACGGCCTTCTCTTGTTTGAGTCGGCTATTACTAAGCGCTCATCGACTCCGAAGAGCTCCAAGCGGTTTAAAATTGGTGAGTAGAAGAAGTGGACGTAGATGTAGGCGCCATCAATGAAGCGCTCAATTCTGTATTTTTCTTCTATAGGTTTCAGTTTTTCTTCAAGTTCCCCTCCATAGGCAATAAAGTGGCTGCTTCCCCCTTTTGGACCTTCAATTCTAACGAAGTATAGCTTATCATCCCTAACCTCGCTCAAATCAACGCTCTCCACCTGCGGAATTCCCGCCTTTTCGAGTGCTTTATCCACAAGCTCGAACTTTGTTTCCCACTTAAGAAAGCGCTTATTGCCAAAGAACCTTGCTTCGCTTTTCTCTATTGCATCAAGGCCTAAGTATGCGACGAAGGAGCCGTGCGGGATGATGATTCCCTCGTCGCTTAGGATCTTCTTCATGTCATCCACTACTATGAGCTCATCGACAGCTGGAAGCGAAGCGTAGAATTTTCCCCGCTTTGGAGAGGCATAAAGGCGAGTTTTGAATCCTTCTCTCTTAGCCCCTAAAATGATTTGAAGTGAAGAATGAGATGCTATGGTTGAGATTATCATTCAATCACCTCCAAAATCTCTTCCTGCTTCAAAACCTGCCCCTCTTTCATTACTCTCATCGTGTCGCCGCTTATCTCATCAATTACCAAAAGTTCTCCGTTCCTTCTCCCAAACTCAAGTTTAAAGTCGATTATTTCAAGCCCCCTGCTCTCAAAGAATTCCTTCAAAATCTGGGCAACTTTTCTTGTTATCCTCTTCATTTCTTCGATTTCTTCCTTTGAGGCTATGCCAAGCTTTTCCACGGCTTCCTCGCAGATTAAAGGATCCCCAAGAGCATCATCTTTAAGCGTAAATTCAATAATATCAAGCTTCTGAAGAGGCTTGACAATTTTCCCATAGCGTCTCAAAAAACTCCCGTAGGCTTTGAAGCGGTAGATAACCTCGAGTGGTATTTTTTCAGCCTTTAAGAATTTTGCCCTCCTTTCGTTAATTCGCTCAACAAAATGAGTTCTTATTCCATTCTCCTCAAGAAGCTTGAAGAAGAATTCTGTCTCCTTTAAAATTGCACTTCCTTTGCCTTCTCTCCTCCCTATAACCTCATTACCCCCTGTATCTTCTTTGCTTTCAAAACCCAAGATATTGTCTTTAAAGTGGAAGATCAGGCAATCATCATCTTCATACACATCCTTGGTCTTTCCCTGATAAACGAGCCTCATGCTATCACCTTTTGAGCATGTTGTTGATGAGCTTTATCGCACATAAGTCGCCGCACATAGAGCAGGCCTCTGTCGAAGTTGGCCTAGTCTCTCTAATCTCTAGGAAACGCTCTTTGTCCATGGCAAGCTCAAACTGCCTTTCCCAATCCAGTCTTCCTCTCGCCAAAGCCATGAGATAGTCCTTCTGGTACTCCTCTTCAAAGCGCGTTAGGTTTACGGCATGGGCTGCCAGCTTTGTAGCTATCACGCCGAGGCGAACATGCTCCTTAGTCGGCAAACCTAAGTGCTCGGCTGGTGTAACATAACAAAGGAAGTCCGCTCCATTCAAAGCGGCTATTGCCCCTCCAATGGCCCCAGCTATGTGATCGTAGCCCGGGAAAATGTCCGTCACTAAGGGACCAAGGACGTAGAAGGGAGCATTATCGGTTGCAACCTTCGCTATTTTTATCTGCATTGGGATTTGGTCTATTGGGACATGCCCGGGCCCTTCAACCATCGTTTGAACTCCAAATTCTCTCGCCCTCCTGACCAGGCGCCCCAATGTATAGAGCTCACTCATCTGAAGCTCGTCCCCAGCGTCTGGCAGGCCGCCGGGTCTAAGACCATCGCCTAAGCTCAAAACCACATCATATTCTTTGGCAAGCTCCAAAAGGTAGTCGTAGTCTTTGTAGAACGGGTTCTCTTTTTCCCAGTGGAGTATCCACGCTGCCAAAAACGTTCCGCCGCGAGAGACCATTCCGACTATTCTCTTTGTGCGCTTCATTTTTTCCACAACTTCTTTAGTAACGCCAACGTGAATAGTTGCATAATCAATACCATCCTTAAAGTGCTTCTCAACGGCGTTCCACATGTCATCCTCGCTCATCTCGATAATGGCCTTCCCCTTGATGAGCATTTCCTCAGCAGCTTGATATATTGGCACCGTTCCAATAGGCACATCAACGGATTTCATAATTCTCTTTCTTATGGCATCTATATCTCCGCCAGTGGAGAGATCCATTATTGTATCTGCCCCATATTTCACGGCTATCTTGGCCTTCTCAATCTCTTCTTCAACATCCACTATGTCCCTTGAGGTTCCGATGTTTGCATTAATCTTTACCCTCACTCCTCTACCTACGGCAACTGGCTTTACCCAATCATGAACGAGGTTTCTAAAAATGACAGTATAACCTTTAGCAACGTTTTTTCTAAGCTCTTCTGCTTTTATCCCTTCTCTTTCAGCGATGAACTTCATCTCTTCCGTTATTACTCCTTTTTTGGCGTCTTCCATCTGGGTCATGGTAATCACCATAACTTTGTTATAATAAAGTTTTTAAATTTCAAAACTAGGTTTTTAGCGGAATTTTAAAAAGTTTGCGGGATAAAAAACCCTGAAGAATTATGTTATATCTATGAAAACTATAAAAATTCCATTATAAACTTTGTATGTGCTTGAAAGCCTGTCAGATTATCCTATATGTTTGGAAACCTGCAGACAATCGAGTAAACTTTAACAGCTCCATCATAATGTCCCCATTTTCTCCCTTAATTTTCCCACTAGTAGCCTTATGTCCATTAACAGTCTTTTGTACTCTTTAATTCCATGTTTTTCAGATATACCAACACCTGTTTCCAGCTCATTAATGGCATCCTCAACCGTTTTCAAGATAACTACTGTGAACTCTCTGGCAGGCAGGACGGCCACTTTTCTGTAATCAATGTTTACAATGTAAAATTCATCTCTATGTCTGAAGACATATGTTCTCAGGATGGGGTCATAGCTTCCAAGGGAGGATCGCAGGAAGGGCATTGAGGTTAATTCATCAAATTTGTCTTTTAGTAGTCCTTTGAGAACCTTCACCTCTTTATTAAGCCATTCCGGAAGCTCGTCTATGTTGTTAAAGCTCCCTCCGTATGATTTAGTATTCTTCGGAATCTCGCTGCTCAAGGCATAAAGGGCGAAGCGAAGGATCTCATAAAGGAATTCGTCAAAATTGACAGTTGCATTAAAGAATTCTTCTCCCTGATAATAAATGAAAACATCGTACTCATTGAGGGTTATCTCGATTATCGATGCCTCTGAATACTCATATTCCCTCTCCAGCCCTATTATCTCCTTTATTCTCTTCTTCAGCGGTCCAAAGGGTTCGTCAAGTGTGAATGTGATTTCGAAGTCCTCCATGATGCCCCTCCCTACTCTTCTCACCCCATGTGGCTATATTTTATTATGGCTTTTATCCATTGGATACGAGGTCTAAGCAATTTTAGGGGGCTAAACATCTCTAATATTCTTTCCACGTCTCTAACGGCCCTTAAGATATCCTTCTCAAGGACATCTGCGTACTCTCCAGCATCTATATTAATCTTCAGCCTCCTGTCGAGTGATGTTATCTCAAGGATATCTCCCCCTTTATGAAAGAAAAGCGTTCTTATAGGGTCAAAAGTTCCAAAAAGCAGTTTGAGAGACTCAGTATAGAAGAGTGATCTCTCCAAATTCATGCCTCTAAGTGGGTTTACCTCCAAGGGAAGATTTGAGAGATCAAGGATTCCCTCTCTGCCCTTCCTAGCATAAAGTATGGACAGGGCAACATCTTCCAAGAAGTCAATTAAATTCCCTATAGCGGGGGCTATGAGTTCTATATCCCCTATCTTTAAACCATATCTAATCATGTTGTATTCAAATGCTCTTGAGATAATGCCTTTGAGGAGCTCGTTGAAGTCCTCCTCATCACCCTCCTCCACGGATTCAGTGTAGGTTTCCATGGTGTCCGAGAGTGACGATAAAACGGCGTCCTTCAGGTAATCTTTAGTTGGGAGTGTGTACCAGAGGTGAACTCTTGTCATGCGTACCACCTTGATGACCCCAGAGTCTTTTTTGCCACAGTTCACCTCTCTACTTGTTATTGCTTTCTTAATGACGCCCTCAGCTTTTCAAGAAGTCTCTTGTAGTCGTTAATCATTTCTTGGTACCCTTTAATCCCGTTCTTCTCGAATATGGGGGTGTAGGATTCCAGCTCCTGGATTGCATCTTCTGTGACGTTCATTATAATCTTCACGAACTCCTTGATTGACACCTTACAGACCTTCCGGTAGTCCACACTTATGAAATAGACATACTCACTTCCCCTGAATCCATAGACAATAAATCTCGGATCGTAACTTCCGAGAAAAGACCTTAAAAATAGGTTGGAGGTTAGCTCATTAAATTCCCCTCCTAATAGCTCTCTTAAGGTTCTAACTTCCTCATCAAGCCAGTCCGGGAGCTCTTTAGAGCTTTTGAAACTCCATCCGTAGGATCTCATGTTCTTGGGAACTTCTCCAGTCATAGCATAAAATGCAAATCTGAGAAGCTCATAGAGGAATTCATTGAAGTGAACAGTCGCATTAAAGACCTCTTTCCCCTGACAGTGAATAAAAACATCGTACTCGCTGAGAGCAATCTCTATTATTGATTCTTTTGAATATCCATATTCTTTCCCAGCCGTTATGGCCTCTTCCACAATCTTTTCTAATGATCCAGAGGATTCACCAAGTGTGAACATGATTTCGAATCCTCCCATCTGTATCACCCTATATGATCAGTTAGACACTATTCAGTCCCAATCTACTGGATGTGCTGTTACTATCCTGTAGAGGCCATCAGAAACTTTTCTGATAACTACCCTTAGCCTGTTCTTGGCGCCGAGCCCGTAGTAATACTTTTCAAGGACTACCTCATTTGGTGGATTACTTCTGTCACAGTTTATTTCACCAGTTTCAATTGTCTCTTTGAGTATTTGAAGGAGCATATCTGCGGTTAAGTACTTGAATTTTGACTTATATTTCCATTTTTCTTCTAAGATATGCCTGTCGATTATGTGCTTTGCTCCCCTCTTATCAATGATAACGTCTCCTTCTGGAAAGTAGCCTCCACAGCTGTATCTCCCCTTGAACTTCACCCTAAAGTTCTTGTACTCCTTGTCAAAATCCTCCGCAAGCTTCTTAGCTTTGTTAGCGTCCCATCCGTTCAGGTATGCTCTTGCGAGGTGCTCTTCAAAGTATTAGTTCCCAGCTTGTGCAAGCTTATAGGCTATGGAGAAAGTTTCTAAATCTCCTTAAGACTTCAATATATGTTAATAATGGCTCTCTCCATGGGCCCTCGGGAAGCAGCTGGGCCAGTTTTTCCAAGGAATTCAACGTTTCCACACCCATCTCGAAGAAAGCCTCTGACAGGGAGTCGGCATCGCATTCTATCAGGATCCTCTTCGGGTTAAGCGTTCCATTCCTCTCGGCGAAGTAAATCTCCGAGCATACAATCGCCCTTTCCCCGACGCGTTTAAATATCACCGGGTTCAGATACTTTCCAAATAACACGTCAAAAACAGATCCCTCGATGTCAGGACACTCCAATATATATTCGTGCCTTAGTTCTTCAATGGACACCTCTTTTAGTTTAGGATCAGGTATTCGCTTTAGTTCTGGGGGATAAATCCATCTTCGCAGGAATTCGGTGAAGTAATCGCTTATGACGACTTCTTTGTTAAATTTCTCGAGAGATCCTTTGAGATAAATGCTCACAAGAAACGAATCCTGCGGAACAAGAAAGAACCTTAATGGCTCCATAGAGTCGTCTGAGAGGACTTCATGCCCCATGATTTTTAGTGAATATCTGCCCGGAGGTAAAAGAAAGAGCCTCGAAAGAGTATGGAGGCGCATAGGCTTTTTGTTCCGGACCAAAAAATCCTTAACGTATTCCCCGCTTTTCACCTTTCCTCTTAGGTATTCAACATCGAAGTACCAGCTTATCAAGGCTACCCCCTCCAAAGGCGTCTTTCCTATCTGATAAGTCCAAGCATTTCAATTGACCTGTCAATGTGCCTTATTGTGGCCTTGGCCAGGGATGAACGAGTATCAATACGATCGATTAGGACATTTATTGAGTCCTTCCCTGCAATGAGAATGTCCAAAGCAAACCTCGTGAACTCTCTTTCCTCCATCTTGTAGACCCTGCCATTGTCGAAAATCCAAATCAGAGAGTTTCCACTCCTCAAAAGTACCGCATGAAGGGTGGGATCAAAGGCTCCAAAGTCCATGTCCACGTAGAGTTTGACCTTTGCTCGCGTTCTCCTTGCCCAGTCGGGGAGCTCTCCAATGGGCTTTAGAATATCCTCGGGAACCATTCTACCGTCCCCGGCAGGCGTTTTAACCCCCGGCCCTCCAATGAACTTTCTAAACTCGTTCTCCCTTTCGAGCGCGTATAAAATTCCAGCTATGAAGTTTCCAAGAAAGCGGGGGAAGCTTACGGTGGTGGAGAGAACGTTGATGTTCCTAGGAACCCCAGTTAGGAGTGAGGGGTTCTCAATCCAGTGACCTCTGAGCTCCGGCAGGTGGTGCTTGAGAACATTATCGAAGTCAAAAAGTACCTCTGTCCACTCCAAAAGCTCGTCCACGCTTTTAGCGGTTGGATCCAGCGTTTTTGTGGTATACCAGTACCAGTAAATTCCTGGATTGGCATTATGCCGAACTATCATACTTTCCACCAGCCTTACTTTTAGGACAAAGATAAACAAAAACGATGAAGTCATCCCTTTGTAACTGGAAACGCCGTAATGACCTTCCACCGGCTCTTGCCTATACACTGAATCACGACCCTCAGTTTAACACCTAATTTTGGTTGGTATTTTTCTATTGCTATCCTTTTTAAATCGGTTCTGCTCTCGGCACAATTAACCTCTCCATTTTCGATACTGTCTTTTATTAGTTTTAATAGTTGCTTTGCAGTTAATTGTTCAAACTTTGATTTTAGTGGGTGGCTATCAACCAAGATGTGGGCTTTGATTATATGCTTCGCACCTTTCTCCGTAATTATGACTTCTCCGGGTTTGCAATTGACGCTTCCACACAAGCTTCTGGCATTATAGTATGCTCTGAATGTCTTGTATTCTTTGGCAAATCCTCTTGCAAGCTTCTTCGCCTTACTAGCATCCCATCTGTTCAGGTATGCTCTTGCCAGGAGCTTGCTAATTAAGTAATTAAGTTTATTCCCAGTCTACTAAGTATGGCGTTGTTACTTTGGGAAGATTTCTACTTGTTTCAATCTTGCAAGCTCTTCAGCCCGCTTAAAAGCAGTAAGATAGGCTTCATTATCAGTCTCTTCAAGGTACTCTCTTAAAAATTCCAATATTGCCTTCACATATTCTTCAATCTCAACCTTTTCTCTCCCTACTAGCTTTTTGTTTTCCCAAGATTCAATAAGGAGATGCCCCCCAATCTTCCTGAATACTACAGTGACAAGGGGCTCGTATGTTCCAAAGCTCTCTATGAACTCTTTATCCCTGCAATTCCTCAATATTACATTAACATCCTCTTCATTGAAACTTCCAAGTACATGTGGAATTGCACTGCAGGAGTCTAACGCGTAGGCTATTGAGGCAAGGAGGCCGCTTAAAGCCTGTTTAATGTAGCAACTTGCCCACACAAGTCGCTTTCCATTGACTTCCATGATTATCCATGCCCCAAACCCTCCAGATTCTTTCAGTTCCTTCAGGGATGCATCTATCCAAAGCTTAACAGCCATCCTTATTTCCCTCCTAGTGATTAGATAGAAAAATTAAAGGGGAGCATAAAGCACATCACTCCAAATATGCTGTTATCACCTTGTAGAGTTTTCTTGCCCTGTCATACGTAAGAACTACTCTCACTTTCCTGCCAACCCATTTTCCTTTAAAGTATTTAAATCCCTTCTCGATGACAAATTTGTCTGGTGTGTGTTCCCTATCATTGCAGTCAATTTCGCCTTGTTCAATAGTTTCTTTAATAATGTCCAAAATGAATCCAGCAGACCAGTCTGCTGGAAAGAGCGTTGGATCTCGTTCTCCAGGTCGTTTCTTTCCTAAAATGTGACGCCTAATAATGTGTTTGGCTCCATATCTGTCGTTACCTTTCTCTATGATAACGTCTCCCTCTGGGAAATAGCCACCACAGCTGTATCTCCCCCTAAAGTGCGCTCTGAAATTTTTGTACTTTCTGTCAAAATCCTCTGCAAGTTTCTTCGCTTTGTTTGCGTCCCATCCGTTGAGCCATGCTTTTGCAAAGGTACAACGGTGTTTATCATCTTTTACTGTTCTCCACTACATTTTTGGTTTTTTATAATTCTACTTACACTCACCTGCAACTTTGGAAGAGAACTCTCCGATTCTTTTTAGGAAGTCGAGGTAGGCTCTCATCACATCCTGCAGGGGTTCTCTGATCAGCGATGCAAGCCCTTCCAGCTCCCCGAGGGTAATCATCCCCATTTTATGAAATTCAGCGGCGAGACCTCTTGCATTGCACCTCAGTGAAACTTCCACCATTTCGTAAGCATGGTCGCCAGTGGGGACTGCTATGTTGGCACATACTTGAGAGCCCTCACCTTCCAGTTTAAAAAGAATGGGATGGTCAATCTTCCCAAACCAGGCTTCAAACGCTGTACCTTTTATTTCAGAGCATTTGAGGCCGTACTCGTACTCAAGCTCCGGGATGGGTGTTTCCTTTAGCCGCGGGTCTGGTAACCTCCTGAGTTCCGGGGGATACATGAACTTTCGCAGGAAGTCCTCGAACCACTTTCTGGCGACAACTCTTCTGTTGAATTCGTCAATCCATCCATGCAGGTATATGCTAACCAAAAATGCACTGAGGGGAACGTTGAGGAAATCAAGTGATTCTAGGGGCTCGGCGAGGACTTCTTTCCCATCAATTTTCAGTGAGTATTCGCTTGGTCTTAATATAAACAGCGGTGAGAGGCGCTGGATAGGGATGGATTTTTCGGGAGGAATAACCCCTTTAGTGAGCTCCCACCTAATTCTCTCCAAGTCGAAATGCCAGCTGAGCATCTTTTTGTGAATCATTGAAGGGCCCCCTCAAGTTTTATTCTGAGCCAAGTATTCAACATCGAAGTACCAGGTTATCAAGTTCATCACCCCATGATAAAAATGCGGAGGGCAAAAGTTAACCCTCCGGAAGGGCAGTCTTCACCTTCCACTCACCTTTTATCTTCTCTATCACGACCCTGTACCACACTCCACCCTTGTTCTTCCTGAGAACTGCTTCTTTACCGTTTTTATTACATTCTGATGCACTCCTGTCAAAGGACTCTATGACCTCCTTAATCACGTTTGCTATATCCTCCCCTGAATCAACATTCCATTTGCTGTTTCGTTTCTTCCATGTCGCGGCTTCCATAGTAATGTGGCGTTCGATTATATGTTCCCTCCACCCAGGATCCATTGTGACATCTCCAGCTTCGCATCTCTCAAGTCCTTTAAACTCTGCATGGAAATTCTGCGTAGCTTCTCTAAATTCACGTGCTATCTCATAGGCATCTTTGGCATTCCAGCCCTTTTTGTAAGCCTGTGCCAATATTTTCCCAAGCTCCTTCGGGCTGAATAAGTCTTCGACAGCCTTGACCTCGTCCCTGGTTATTGTGATGATGGGCTTCACTATGATGGCTTCCTTTTTGAGGCCCCACCATTTCTTCTTAACGTACCCGTAACCGATTTCTGCCTTATTCCCTCAGAAGTTCATCTTAACTCCTTTTGCCAGTTTCTGACCATTGTACGAAATCTTGTCAGGAATTTCGCTTACGAAAGCCTCGGTGAACTCGCTAACCGGTTTCGAATACACGTACTTAGCGATTGCCGCAACGATGCTCCCTATTGCCACTATCCATCCTATACCCGAGACAAAGACCTCAAGGAAAGGCTCCACCATAATAGTGGCGCCTCCGAACTGTGGCTGTACTTCATCCCCCGGCCTCTTCTCCGGACTGAACTCCTGTGGAACCTTTACGGTACTGTTCACCGTCACGTTAACGAAGCTCGCTGTAGCGCTTGCCCCGCTGATAGTCAGCCCGAGAATCAAAAAGCTCACAAACAGTGCCACCAATGACTTCCGCTTCATAGGGTCACCTCCGGACAAATTATCCAACAAGAATTTCCATCTTATACTTTAAAAAATTTTCTATTTCAAATAGTAAACAAGTTCATAAGAATAGTAAAAATATTACCACTCGATCTTTATCTATTCGTTGGTTGTGCGTTGGATACTGTTGGGATAATTGTTGATATGCATGGTAATACTGTGTTTTAATTCCTTTACATATATTACAGAAATATCTGGTTACTCCAACCGCATGGTGTATTGGACACACATGAGCAATACATTTCCTGCTATTTCTAATCGCAAATTTTATATTCAAGTTTTAACTTGAATAATATTGAAGACAATATCTTGAGGTGGTGCAAATGGGGAAGTTCGATATTATTGAGCAAAAGGGGACTGAAAGGTTGAAGAGAGGATTCGCCAAAATGGTCAAAGGTGGTGTTATAATGGACGTTACAAATGCCGAGCAAGCAAGAATAGCCGAAGAAGCCGGAGCAGTTGCGGTTATGGCCCTTCACAAAGTTCCGGCCGATATAAGAAAAGCCGGCGGAGTTGCAAGAATGGCACCGGTTGAGAAAATTCAAGAGATTATGGACGCAGTCACGATTCCAGTTATGGCCAAAATTAGAATAGGCCACTACACTGAAGCTCTCGCTTTGGAGGCTTTGGGCGTTGATATGATCGATGAAAGTGAAGTTCTAACCCCAGCAGACCCCTACTTCCACGTAGATAAACGGAAGTTCAAGGTTCCGTTTGTATGTGGAGCAAGAAATCTTGGAGAAGCCGTTAGAAGGATATGGGAAGGAGCCGCAATGATTAGGACTAAAGGTGAGGCAGGAACCGGAAACATTATCGAGGCTGTAAGGCACGTTAGATTGGTAAATGAAAACATCAGATTGCTCCAAAGAATGACGGATGAACAGATATATGGGGTTGCAGAGAAGTTTGCCGAGCCGTATTTGAGGCTTGCTTTAGAGATAAGGGAGATAAGCGGTCTTGAGCCAAAGATTCTTGAGAATGAACCTGTCTACGAGGAATACACTTACCGGGAGATAGTGGATGGGCTCTACAAGATTCTTCTTGAGATTAAGAAGTTTGGAAGACTTCCGGTTGTTAACTTTGCCGCAGGTGGTGTCGCAACTCCAGCGGATGCAGCTTTAATGATGCAGATGGGCATGGACGGAGTATTCGTTGGAAGCGGCATATTCAAGAGTTCAAATCCAGAGAAGATGGCAAGGGCAATAGTTGAAGCTGTAAATCACTACGATGAGCCTGACGTAATTGCAGAGATAAGTAAAGACTTAGGTGAGCCAATGCATGGACTTGAGCTCGAGAAGCTCGAAGTTCGCCTAGAAGAGAGAGGAGTTTAATTTCGGAGGAGAGATGATGGTTAAAGTGGGCGTAATTGGCGTTCAGGGGGCTGTAAGTGAGCACATCGAAGCCACTAAAAAAGCAATGGAGAATCTTGGTGTTAATGGCAAGGTCTTTTGGCTTAAAAAGCCGGAGCACTTGAAAGAAATAGATGCAATAATTATCCCGGGCGGAGAGAGCACGACTATATCAAGGCTCATGGTGAAAAACGGCCTCTTTGATGTAGTCAAGAAGCTCGGAGAAGAGGGAATTCCAATAATGGGAACTTGTGCCGGCCTGATAATGCTCTCCAAAGAGGTAATAGGCGCTACGCAAGAGCAGAAATTCTTGGAGCTCCTTGAGATTAAGGTCAACAGAAACGCTTATGGGAGGCAGGTTGACAGCTTTGAGGCACCGTTAAAGCTGGCATTCAGCCCCGAACCATTTATAGGAGTTTTCATACGTGCTCCGAAGATTGTTGAACTGCTGAGCAACAAGGTAAAGCCCATAGCGTGGCTTGGAGACAGAGTAGTGGGCGTAGAACAGGAAAACTTAATCGGACTCGAGTTCCATCCAGAGCTTACTGACGATACAAGACTCCACGAATACTTCCTTAAAAAGGCCCTCTGATTTTTACATTTTTATGTAAAAATAAACCTTAAAAGCATTTGATTTTTACATTTTCTTGGTGATAAAATGAAGTTTAGCATCGCTACTTATGCCTCTCACTCTGCACTCCAGATACTTCACGGAGCCAAGCAGGAGGGATTTAAAACCATAGCCTTTGGAAAAGAGAGGGTTAAACCACTCTATACAAGGTATTTTCCCGTGGCAGATGAGTTCTTAGTTGGCGAGTATCCCGAAGAGGAGTTGCTTAAAAAGAAAGCGATAGTAATCCCCACTGGGTCTTTCGTTGCTCACTTGGGAACTGAGAAGGTAGAAAATATGAAAGCCTTGTATTATGGGAACAAAAAAGTCCTCAGGTGGGAGAGCGATAGGGAACTTGAGAGAAAATGGCTCTTAGAGGCAAAAATAAGGGTTCCCGAGGTTATTGAAGACCCAGATGACATAGATAGACCCGTAATAGTAAAGCCCCATGGCGCCAAAGGGGGAAAAGGATACTTCATAGCAAAAACACCAGAGGAGTTCTGGGAGAAGGCATCGAAGCTCGGCATTAGAGATAAAGAAGATCTAAAAGAAGTCCAAATACAGGAATACGTCATAGGAGTTCCCGTATACCCACACTTCTTCTATTCGAAGTTAAACGAAGAACTCGAGCTTATGAGCATAGATAAAAGATACGAAAGCAACGCAGATGCAATAGGGAGGATAAGTGCTGAACAGCAGCTCGAATTTGGTGTAGAGACAAGCTACACGGTTGTAGGGAACATTCCAATAGTCCTTAGGGAAAGCCTGCTCATGGACGTAATTGAGGCTGGAGAAAGAGTGGTGGAGGCATCAAAGAAGCTTATGGGTGGCTTATGGGGGCCTTTCTGCCTTGAAGGAGTTATTACTGAAGATATGGAGTTCGTGGTCTTTGAGATTTCAGCGAGAATTGTGGCTGGAACCAATCCTTTCATAAACGGCTCCCCTTACACATGGCTGCGATACAACGAGCCAATGAGCACCGGGAGAAGGATTGCCAGAGAGATAAAGCAGGCAATTGAGGAAGAAAGGCTTGATGAGATTCTAACCTGAAGTTTGGGTAACAGTTAGGGACTGCAGATTCTCTCCTCTCATTTTAATTTTAACAAAAATTTGATTATTCCATAACTCTCAACCAAAGGTTTTGGCAAAGTAAACTTTAAAAGCCCTATGCATTCTCACCTTAAAAAGGGTAAGGGGGAGAAAAAGGATGGGCAAATTTACACAAAAACTTGTTAATGCCATAAAGGGATACACTTTTGATGACGTGCTCTTGATTCCACAGGCAACTGAAGTCGAGCCAAAGGATGTGGACGTTTCTACACAGATAACGCCAAGGATTAAACTCAACATTCCGATTCTAAGCGCGGCAATGGACACCGTTACAGAGTGGGAGATGGCCATTGCAATGGCAAGGGAAGGTGGCTTAGGGGTAATACACAGAAATATGAGCATTGAGCAGCAGGTCGAGATGGTAAAAAAGGTAAAGAGGGAAGAGACAATAGAAGAGATCATAACGATTTCCCCAGAGGAGACAATAGATTACGCGCTCTTCTTGATGGAGAAAGAGGGGATAGACGGTCTGCCCGTTATTGAAGATGGAGAACTTGTCGGAATAATAACGAAGACCGACATAACGACCAGAGAGGGGCAGAAGGTTAGAGATGTCATGACAAGGGACGTTATAACGGCAAAAGAAAGCGCAAGCATAGAGGAGATAATGGGCCTAATGATAGAGAACAACATAGACAGGGTTCCAATAGTAAATGAAGAGGGCAAGCTGGTTGGAATTGTAACCATGGGCGACCTCTTAGCGAGGAAGAAGCACAGAAACGCTATAAGGGATGAGGAAGGAAAGCTAATAGTGGCCGCTGCGGTGTCGCCTTTTGACATTAAAAGGGCAATAGCTCTCGATAAAGCCGATGTGGATGTAATAGTTGTAGATACAGCCCATGCACACAACCTCAAGGCAATAAGGGCCATGAAAGAGATGAGAAAAAAGGTCGATGCGGAGATGATAGTAGGAAACATAGCGAATCCAAAAGCCGTTGATGACTTAACATTTGCGGATGCCCTGAAAGTGGGCATAGGGCCAGGGAGCATATGTACAACGAGGATAGTAGCCGGAGTTGGGGTGCCCCAAATAACGGCAATCTCCATGGTGGCGGACAGAGCCATGGAGTATGGAATTAGAGTGATCGCAGACGGAGGCATAAGGTACTCCGGCGACATAGTCAAAGCCATAGCAGCTGGAGCAGACGCAGTTATGCTTGGAAACCTCTTAGCCGGAACAAAAGAAGCCCCCGGAAGAGAAGTAACAATAAACGGAAGAAAATATAAACAGTACAGAGGAATGGGGAGCTTAGGAGCCATGATGAAAGGTGGAGCAGAGAGATACTATCAAAAGGGTTACATGAAAACGAGGAAGTTTGTGCCGGAGGGCGTTGAGGGGGTCGTCCCCTATAAAGGAAAGGTCAGCGAAGTGCTTTATCAGCTTGTAGGAGGATTAAAAGCCGGAATGGGGTATGTTGGAGCGAGGAACATACAGGAGCTCAAAGAGAAGGGCCAGTTCGTGATAATAACCCAGGCTGGAGTTAGAGAAAGCCACCCACATGACATTGCAATAACAAATGAAGCTCCGAACTATCCCCTTGAGAGATAGTTTTTACATTTTCATGTTTAAATGATAAGTTTTTTAAATCAAATTTTACAATTTTATGTTGAAGGTGGCGATCATGTGGAAGGAATTCATCGAAGAGAAGGTTAGAGAGATTAGAGAAACTGTAGGTGATGGTAAGGCAATAATCGCTTTAAGCGGAGGCGTAGACAGCTCTACAGCGGCAATACTCGCTCACAAAGCCATTGGCGATAGGCTTTATGCTGTCTTCGTAAACACGGGGTTTTTGAGAAAGGGAGAGCCAGAGTTCGTTATAAAGACGTTCAGAGACGAATTTGGACTTAACCTAATCTACGTCGATGCTCAGGAGAGGTTCTTTAATGCGTTAAGAGGCGTGGTAGACCCCGAGCAAAAGAGAAAGATAATAGGGAAAACCTTCATAGACGTCTTCGAGGAGGTTGCAAGAGAAATAAACGCTGATTTTCTGATTCAAGGCACGATAGCCCCTGACTGGATTGAAAGCCAAGGAAAAATTAAAAGCCATCACAACGTCGGCGGACTTCCGGAGAGGCTGAACCTTAAGCTCATAGAACCGCTAAGAGACCTCTACAAAGATGAGGTCAGGCAAGTGGCAAAGGAGCTCGGCCTTCCTGAGAAGATATACAACCGCATGCCCTTCCCGGGACCAGGATTAGCCGTAAGAGTCTTGGGGGAGGTAACACCAGAAAAGGTCGCTATCGTTAGGGAAGCTAACGCCATAGTTGAAGAGGAGATTGAGAAAGCCGGTCTAAAGCCATGGCAGGCCTTTGCCGTCCTCTTGGGAGTCAAAACAGTTGGCGTGCAGGGCGACATAAGGGCCTACAAAGAGACAATAGCGGTCAGAGTAGTTGAGAGCTTGGACGGCATGACTGCAAATGCAATGAACGTTCCCTTTGAAGTGCTGCAGAGAATAGCCTTCCGCATAACGAGCGAAATTCCACAGGTGGGAAGGGTTCTCTACGACATAACGAACAAGCCTCCGGCAACGATTGAGTTTGAGTGAGGGGAGATGATAATCATAATGGATAATCACGGACAATACGTGCACAGGATCTGGAGAACCCTCCGCTACCTCGGCGTTGAAGCTAAAATAATCCCGAACACAACACCCCTCGAAGAAATAAAGTCGATGAACCCAAAGGGTATAATCTTTTCAGGCGGCCCAACTTTGGAAAGAACGGGCAACTGTGAAGCAATCCTAGAGCACTACGAAGAATTCAACGTGCCAATACTCGGTATTTGCCTTGGCCACCAGCTTATAGCAAAGCACTTTGGTGGTAAAGTGGGCAGGGGAGAAAAAGCCGAATACAGCCTCGTCGAGGTTGAGATAATAAAGGAAGATGAGATTTTCAAAGGGCTTCCAGAGAAGCTTAAGGTTTGGGAGAGCCACATGGATGAGGTAAAGGAGCTTCCAAAAGAATTTGAGCTTTTAGCTAAGAGCGACTTCTGCCCCGTTGAGGCAATGAAACACAAAAGCCTGCCGATTTATGGAGTGCAGTTCCACCCAGAAGTGGCACACACGGAAAAGGGAAGCGATATCTACAGGAATTTTGCGGAGCTCTGTGGAGAGCTTTAAATGTTTTGTGGAAAAATTTAAATAATTTCCCACTTATTTTTATGTGGTGGGAAAATGATATCAAAAATAGATTCCAAAGGCAGGGTGTACATCCCAAAGAGCATGAGAAAGAAACTTACTAAAGATGTATACCTAGTAGAAACCCCAGAAGGAATATTAATAATCCCCAAACCCAAAGATCCTATAAAAGAACTGGAGCAAATTGGAAAAAAACTTCCAGAAAAGTCAATTGAGGAACTCAAGAAAGACATAATAAAGCAAGCTCTGGAGGAATTATAATGATTTATGCGGATACCGATTTTTTCCTTGCTCTTCTAAAACCAAATGACTGGTTAAAAGAGAATGCAAAAAAGATACTTAATAAATACAAAGACCAAATCACGACCTCAGAAGTCACTTTTATTGAGCTAATGCTCTTAGCCAAGCGCTATAATCTTGATCCTATTAAAATCACAAGAAGCGTTATGGCAATATGCAATATAGATGATACAAAATATCTGAAAGCCGCTCTTTACATTAGGGAATACAATGCAAATGTCTTTGATGCATTCCATGCGGCAAACTGCGGAGGAGAAATAATAAGCTCAGATAATGTTTACGAAAGATTGGGAATAAAAAGGATAGACTTAAGAAAAGTTGAAGAGTAGCCTTCTGGCCTCTTCCCGTACTGAAGAGCGAGGCTTGAAAAGAAAAAGTTGCCCCCTTATAGACTTAAGCATATAAGGAATAAAAACAAAAACATTTTTAAGTGTTCTCCTTTTACTATTAAACAAAGTAAATAGGGGATGCACATGGGCTACACCATCTATTACCGCGTAAGCATCAAAGAGCACGAAAAGGCATGTGCATTTGTTAAAAGAATCTGCAACGGCCTTAATTGGGATTGTGAAGTTAATAAGGGAGAGCTCATTATCAAACCGGCTACCGAAGAAGTAGAGCCTCTCGTAATTAAGAACGGAGAAGGATTCGTGAAAACTTACAAAAGAGAACCGTATACGTCGATTTACTTGCTACTGCTCTCTTCACTTTCAGCCTTTGGCTGTGTTGAAGTTTCTGATGATGAGGGTTTTGCTTTATGAACTTCCAGCACTCTCCTCGGAATAGAGCTCCTGAATATCCTCTCTTCCACGAGAACCTTTACAATGTCCCCAACTTCAACTTCTTCTGCACTTTCGACCCAGTACTTGCCGGGCTTTACATTGGCCCTTATATCATCATGGACGTCTATCTTCACAAGTTCACCTTTTACTTCCTCTACAACCCCATAAGTCCAATCTCTGGTAAACTTTGATTTGTAGATGTGCCTAAATGCCAGCACCACTATAAAAATGAGTACCAAGTAAGCGTAGAAATAGTAGACGTTCTTTGCGAACCGCCTTACCAGAAGATATCCAAGAAAGGAGAGAAAGCCGATAGTTGTTAGCCCGTAATAAAAGAATCTGTAAGGTTCAACTTCAATGAAGAACTCCCGGTTTTTTAAAATAGTATACCTAAGATAGAGGAAGTAAACAACAAAAGTCAAGGTCAAATAGAGCTCATTTCCAAAAAGGACTACCAATAATGAAAGCACGAGATAGAGGATAAAGGAGAGCTGAAGGTTTAAACTTAAAAGCTCATGAACTGTAAGTTCTCTCTTTATCAGCTTTTTAAGGATTTTGAATTTCGGAGGGTTTTTTGAGGGTTTCGGCTTTGCTATCTCCTTTAAGCATTTTTCGAGCCATTTTACTGATTTCTCAGCCGCTTCACCGACTTTATAGAAGATTTCATCAAAGTTCATGATTATCACCTCAGCCACATGCATAGCCTTCTAGGAGATCGCACGCTGCCTGTTCTCCAAATATTGCTTCTGCAGTATAGGGATCAAGATAAAAGTCCGTATCAACTATAGGCGAACTATATCCACCGTTTGTTGATATTCCCAAAACTTTATACGCTCTCTCATCATGTACCGGATACAAATATTCACCATCCAAATCTAAGTATACATAATCAACTGCCGTCTGGTTTATGCCCCTCAAAAAGGCAAGATTTGGAGGAAGGTTCCTTGGCAGTACCAAGCTAACAAGGCCAATTGGATACTTATATCCCCCATAAACAGCCTCTTGCATTCTTCTACTTAGCTCTTTGTAATATTCTCTATTCCTGTCACTACCCTCTAAACGCTCAAAGAACGATGGATAACCATCAATGCCAAAGTATCTCCAGTCTACAAGGCAATCAATAAATGGCTGGAGGTTATATGCCCTAGCGTTTCTCTCCCCTACAGCGGCTCCGACCTTTGATTCGCTTTCATTAAGAGTGACAGTCGCAACATGATAAGGATACTTTCCGACAGCTATCCAATCGAAATATACCTCTAAATATACCTCTTGAGAGCTGTTAATAATTATTTGAACTTTCATAGGAGTTCCTTCAGGAATATCAGAAATCTGCGATAAAGAAAATCTGCCTGTATTATCTGTGAGATTCGTGGAGGTGTACGTGAAGTTAACTTCATAAGTGTAATACGCAGTGTAATCGATTGTAGCCCCATTACTCGTCCCATTTTGTTCCCAATCTCTGAGTATCTTCAAAGATCCACTACTATCGAGATACTGCACAGAAGGAACTTCGCTTACATTGCTAATACTGTAGCTGAGCTTTGATTCGTCCAAATACTTTCTAACTGCTATCCAGTCGTAGTATGCCCAGTTATCATTTTTCTCGTTGTCCAAGACCAAATACATGTAATAAAGAGGCTGTTGCACTTTCTGATTACCCTCGTTAACCCTATTTTTTGTAATATCATGGAATTTCACATTATTTACCTTCTTCTGGTCTACATAATAGAACACTTGAACTTCATATGTATGAAACTTATTATCTCCTCTTGGGACATCAATATCCTCAACATCTCCGCTCCAGGATCTACGAATTGCCAAATAGTTCTCGTCACTATCCTTATTACCTGTGGTACTACCTGTATCCTCTCCAGCATCATCCGTAAATAGTAATAGCTGAGATGTTTTGTTTTCAGACCACTTGTCCTCAATTCCAATTCCTGCGTCCCAATCTTTACCAATATCTCTAGGTCGCATTCTAAACCTCACTGAGTAATTTTCATAGAGTTCAATAAGCTTACTTCTCAAAGCGAGTAGGTTATTACCATTTTTTATTATTAGTGTTCCGTTGACTTGTACGATGTTATCTTCGATGTTATCTCTTTCTTCAGGTGGTATCTCCCATTTATCCTCCCATGTACTGTCCTCAAAATCGTCAAAAAACTCAAAAACTTGATCTCCTACTCCTCTTGTCATATTGCCTGTGTTGTACTCAATGTAAAAAATTGTGGGGGAGCCCTCAAGATCACTTCTAACCCATATCAAGGCCTCAGTCTCATTCCAGTATTCAATCCAGAAGGGCACCTCTTCAAAATAAGAATTATAGACTTTAATTTCTGCTTCAGCCAAGGAGCTATTGCTCTTTATTAATTGCAGGAGACTTTGATTAGTTATCTTTATCGGAATCTGAATATCTGCGTAGTCTGGAAGGTCGTCTTTGAATATCTCTACTTTTATCATATTTTCACCTTTGCTTGCTGGGGCTAGGGCTATTCCTCCACCCTCTCCCTCCATTTTATATCTCACGAATATTGGATAATCGAACGAAGCCTTTGACTCCAAAACACTAGCGGTAGTATTGGGCCCGACAGTAAGAATGCTATCTGCATACGTAACATTTCCCAGCACTTCCCAATTAATCAAATCATAAAAATCATCAAAGAGATCAAAGAGATCATAGGGAGTACCCGGTGTAAGCCCTACAGGAGAGGTATCATAGTAAATAGCGTATTCATCCGTATTTGCCTTCTTTATCCATATGTATATCCAATCATCTCCCCACTCTTCAATCCAGAAGGGAACGGGTGCACAAGTGGATTTTTCATAAATCTGTAGGGAAGCTAGAGTACCACTATGGTAGACATCCCCAAGTTCAGAAGAAGGAATTTTGAGTAAAACTATGCTCCCCGGATCACCTACCTCAACTGTAAAGTTCTTCCGATACCTATAGGTCGAAGAACACCACTTTTGTGTGCCTATTTCTTCTACGATCATTGCTGCAAAGTCCCCATCTCTAAAGACGTCCGTCGGAGATATTTTTGTGTTGTTTATGACTGTTGAATAGATTATAGGCCTATTATCTCCCGGGCTAGGTATTACATAGGATGAGCCAATGATATGTCCCAATATATGAGGATCATCTATTGGTATGTAGCTCTTTCCAACGTATATCTTGTAGCTCTCCAGACGCTCTAGGGATGTAGTAACCGGAGCAGACAGTCTCCCGGAGTTATACCCAAATCCTTCCAAAGCTATTATTGGCCTATTAATGATTGGGTAAGGATAATTGCACGCCCTAATAACCTGAGAGAACCCTCCATCAGTAAGATACGCTATTAAGGGGTCTTCCATGTTCTCTATAGGCACTACTGCGTATACACTGTCAAGGCTTCCATTGTAAATCACTTTCCCAGAGAAGTCCTCAATGAGGACTCGTGGTATTGAGGCGTTAACCACTATATGAAACGAGTCCAATGGGGCAACTGTTATTTCAAGTTCGTTTGCAAAATCACTTGCATTGGAGGGAAATACGAGTACGTATCCTTGCTTTTCCAATTGTTCCCGCAGGGTGCTGAACCAGTCCTTTATAGTATAGCCTTCCATAAATTCCTTCGTTTTATTGTACTTGTCTAAATTTGTCTCAGAGCCTATGTAGGTTCCCTCCAGAATAAGATGCTCTATTGCCAAGCTTGCATTATCTATAAACTGCTTCTGGGTAACTACATAATCTATAACCAAAGCAAGTGCTCTCCTAGTAGAGATTTCAAGCAAATTCTCAAAGTCCTCCTTAAAGTAGCCTACAACACGATAAGTTTTTTCCACCTGTAATCTTTCGCTTTGGGACTGAAGGATAGATGAGGAAATATCTTCATAAGTAGCCACGAGGAGAAGAATAGGGATTAAAAGCACCAAAACTACAGAGT
Source organism: Thermococcus aggregans (assembly GCF_024022995.1). Classification (NCBI taxonomy): domain Archaea; kingdom Methanobacteriati; phylum Methanobacteriota; class Thermococci; order Thermococcales; family Thermococcaceae; genus Thermococcus; species Thermococcus aggregans. Next base: position 319,493 of record NZ_CP099582.1, read on the forward strand.
TTAAGATAAAGCCTCTCCTCCGCATCAGTCTTCCCTCCAGACCCTTAGTGTTACTCGTATCGGCTTAATAGCTTTGGGAATTCCTTCCAAAGAAACAAAACTTATTTTTGTGCCTCCAATATCCACATCTATCGGATCATCCCACCCGTCTCCCCCGAGCTTCTTAAAAAGCGAAAGTATTGCATCATCAACTGCATATTCCTCAGGAGTTAAGTTTGCTACCGTTATGTTCATGTACCTTCCTTCAGTTATTGCTTGTGGGTCTCCTACAATTATGCTCCTATTTTTATCATCGTATTCATATTTGTACGTGAGATTGTACGCAACAACTTCAGGGTATCCTTGTAGCAGGAAAGGCTTTATTTCTCCGTAAGGAACGTAAACTTCAATGGAATATACGAGCTCTCCTATACTGTAATTTTCAACCCGAGACTTCTGAATCTCGTTGCTCTCATTTAAGCTCATACCCACATAGTTTTCTCCCGGGACAAGGGCAGTTATTGCTTCATTAGAGCTGTCTTTCATGTTATTAATTAATAGCCACCTCGCAGAAGTGAGAGGAGTTGACGACGAAGCATTGAACACTAAAGTCCAATTGGTGGATGATCCTGGAGAAACCGCCAATTTTGTAATCTTCGCAGAAGTGTCTAGAACAAAGTTAAATCTCGCCCACAAAGGAGTTGCGTATGAAGGCATGGTGACGTTCCACACGAAGTCGTAATCACTCGAGGATACAAGGTTCGTGCTATTCACCTCTTCGAGTATGTCCATGGTGTACAAGGTTTTCGGAATATCCGGAGTGTATTCAACCTTAATAAAAGAGCTCTCAGGCTCTAATTTTATAGACCCAGATGCATTGACTGTTATTTTGAACCATACATACTTTCTGGAAAGAGCATCAAACTCTCCATTATCATTATTTAAAGTCAGCCAGTACGATCCAGTAGTAGAATCATAAGTAAGAGTATATGGCCCCTTAACAAAGTAAGCACTCCCATTGGGAACAATTATAGAAAGTTCAAGATTCTTAGGATTGGGATTCAACTTAACGTTTACCGTAACACTAGTAAGGTTTCCAGGAATGAAAATGCCTTTAACTGCTTCAAATGAACCATTTGCCTCGATGCCGTCAAAGTAAAAGGTTTTTGGGTACTCTACAACGTTTAGCTTGGCAGTATCATAATAAAGGACTATATAACCGTTTGGCCGTATTCCAGCATTACTTGCATTTGAGATCACAATTTTGAATTCATGCTGTCTGAGATCCTCTTTTTCTCTCAAAATCTCCAACATATAACACTCCTGGGTATTATTCGGATCAAAATCTTCCAGGAGATATGGAGGCCCATTTAAACCGCACTCCACTTTAACACCATCTATGAACAAGTTTATTGTAGAATTCTCATCAATTGGTTCAAAGAACCACTTTACTCCAGCTACACTGGCATCTGGCGGCAATAGATTCTCTTCTTCATTAGGTACCAAAAATTCGAGAGTAATATTTGAAGAAGTTGAATTTGCAGCACCTGTAAAGTACATGTAGATGGCACGTCTACTAGTTAGGCGGGTAATGTACGCTCTTGCAACATAACCTCTGGGAGTCTGGTTAAATTCATACCCGGAAAGAATCAATGTTGCAGCAGAAACATCTCTTGCTTCCGAGTAACTGGTGGAGACGTTCCTTAGATAGGGGCTTGTATAATTTTCTATTAAAAGCTCATAATTGTAGCCGTTCAATGTAATGCTTAGCAGGTATCCCAATATTTTCTCGGCTTTGTTTTTCAATCCTCTCTTTGGGAACACGGCATCTAAAGACCAGTAAGTGGCAACGATTTCAAGAGGTGGCATTTCTGGAGAGACAAAATTTTCATCAATAATGCCTTCCACAGTCCAGTTTAACAGAACTTCTGGGGGAACAAGGTTTTTTAGAGGTATCGTTTTGTACATAGTTAAAAGATCCTCCGCAGTCAGTTTTTCCTGTTCTCTAAAATAAGTCCCATGAATGTTTGTATCTGTGGTAAAGACGCCCAAACTACTTATAAATACCATGACTAAGATTAAAGCCAGTAATGCATCGAGTGTAAAAATAAACGCTCTCCGCTTCATCTGTCATCCCACACAACCAGCCTTATTAAAGTTTCATCAAATTCAGGTTCAAGGAAAGGCTTAATATCGGGCACAAATTCAATACTCACGTCTTCCCTGCTCCAGCCCTCAAGAGAGTAGAACCATAGGGATATCAATTTACTTTTGGTATTCTCCAAAGGAAACAAATCCTCAAAAGGCACTGCTATTGTTCCGTTCTCCCCGTGGTACCTCTTCAGTTTTGGCTCATTATTCTCGTACCAAACAAGGGAAGCACTTAAATCAGTGGAGTTTCCATAAACAAAAATACCTCTAAGGCCTTTTTCTGAAGCTCCTATTAAAGTCATATTCCCATTCAATGTGGAGTTAACCTTAATTTTTACTATTACGTTCTTTGTTCCATACTCTTTATAGTATCCATAAAGGATTGGTTCTTCTTTGGACGGGCCAGAAGAAAGGTTGTAAATAAATTTTGTTACCGGGAAAACTCTGTAGACAGGTTCTGTCCAAGGAGATCTATCCATTGAGGACTTTATCTTGTTCATATCACTTTCAAACGTTCCATTTATCATTGCTATCCTGTAAAGAGGTTTGTCTAAATCAAAAAGATTTCTAGCAGACTCATATGTGAAATTAAGAGTGGGAAACGTACTGTCATAGCCCGAAATAGTTATGAAAACATTTCCTTGCCCGGTAAACTTGAAAATAAACGGACAATTTACAAAAGTTATTTTAAAGTTGCTCTGAGTAAGATCGTTCATATGAACTTCAAGCACTGTGCCAGGGGGGAGATATAATGGAGAGGGCTCGATATACCCCTGACCTCTTTTTGCTTTTATCCAGACTGGGTCAACCGTTATGACTTTTAAGTAATAGATGCCCGTTTCCGGATTTAATTGGAGATTATTACCAGTAAGATCAGGCAAATCACAAATAGCCTCGTTTACATATGTAGCACCATTCAAGTTTCTGATCTCAATGTAACTTACTCTGAATTCCCCATTATCACTATCCGGATTGTCTCCAGTCTTGTTTGTGATATCAAGATTAACTCCCGGAGGATTTCCTCTCGGATTTGCAAAGGTTATGTTATCCAAATAAACCCTTGGAAACCTGCCAGAAATATTAAGAGTGATATTTGAAATATAAACCTCAAGCAAAAAGTCCTTTCCACGAGCAAGCTGATTAAAAATATCCTTAAATTCCTCCTTTGATCTGTTCAGTGCAATTATCTTCTCATAGCTAAGGGCAAACGGATACTTTTTATCCCTCAATCCTACCATTTTAACACTACTCACATTGCTCTCCCAGTCCTCGGGATAACCGGGACGCTTGGTCAAAACATCAAGCATGTTGTTGGCAATGTTCGCCCTATCGTACCAGTCCAAGAGGTTAGTTATCTCAGCCTTAATCATATCGTTCGTATTCATAACTACCCCCACAACCATGACAACGATTACAAGTGAAAGCAAGGCATCTATTGAAAGCAGTTGCCCCTTCTTCATCCTCTCTCCACCTTTACCTCTATTCTCACAACTTTCCCCCCATAAATTAAACTGCCAGACGAGTTTGTAAACCTAAAGCTTCGAATGAGATCTTTCTCAATAAAGTCTTTTATCGTTTCATTTAGATCGGCAATATTGGCCACGGAGGAAAATGGAGTGGTTATGTTTATGGTTATATTAACGGCGCTTTTACTTTCCTCCGATTTTAGGGTTTTGATTGCCAAGTGGGGGTTTCCTTGAGCTTTATGAATCTCTTCCAGCATTGGGTTTAGTATTTGGTAGGGCTCTTCATCACTCATTACACCCATGTTTAGATACGCGATTGCCTTTGATGCAGAGCTTCTTACAGAGCTAACTATAGCTATGTTTGTGTTGTTCTCCGTGTAGGCAGGCACGATTAGGATTAACCCTATGAAAATTACCGAGAGGATAAATACCATCTCAATTGCCGTTTGTGCTGTTCGTGATGTTGACATAGAGCATATCACCTATTCTCACAGTTTTTATCCAAAAACTCTCTCCACTATAAACACTTATCGAGGCATTCGCTATTGGGACGGTTGAGTTTTTCACTATCCAGTAGTTTTTTCCACTCACATTAGCATTTACGGTTATTTTGTTATTAGTTCCGTTAAATATTATTGTAAACTTTGCATCCTTTATTTGGGGCGCCTCTTCCTTAAGGCTGTATCCTTCCCCAACAGCATAAACTTTTGCAGTGTGGTCAACTATTTCAGCCGAAAAGACCCTAACCTTTGCCATCACATCAAAGCTCTCAGCATGGGCTATTTCGCTACTTGATAGCTGTATGAGATTCAGCACCGTTAAAGTTACCAGCACAAATGCAAAAAGAAAATCAAGGCTTACCTGACCCCTCATGCTAACCACCGGGGTTAATGTTTATCCTGAGCTCTCCGCTCGTAGAGTTAAACACCCAAGTTTCATTTCTATCTGGGTTCCATTCAACAACTATTTCCAGCGTTTTGGGGAGAATTTCGGGGGGAAGTAGTATCCCATTATAGGGGGTTATGTTTAGTATTAAGATTGAGGGTGAATACGTAGTACCATTATACTCCACACTAATCCCCGCAACGCTGTAAATACTGGCATTGCTGAGGTCTTTTCCATAAAGAGAACCAGCAAGAAAGAAATTCTTTTTTAAAGTGTCTGTTTCACTTTGAATTGCGGTCATGTTTGCTGAGAGAGTATCCGTACTTGTGTTATAAGAGGTAAAGAGAATAGTCTCGTTAAACTCAAGTATTGCTACATAAGTCCCATTCTGATAACCAACGACAATGTAGGGCTTATTATCCATCCCAAATGCCCTTGTAAGAAAATACTCATCGTTTAGATATCTAAACGTGAAGTATTCAGTTGCCTTTGCACCCGGGCCTTGGGCATAAACCTGAGAAACTGCGTTGGAAACGGTATTTGCAAAGAGCTTCGCCTCCTCACTAACCTGAATCCTCAACATATCCGAAGACTGCTCGCTTGAGAACGTTATATTCCTAATTGAGAAGGTTAGAAGCACCATGAACAGCACGAAAATAAAGAGAAACTCAAGCGATATTTGTCCTTTTTTCATTTTTCTCACCATTCACTGATAATAAGGACTGCAAGTTATTTAACACTTTCTTTATTTTCTTCCTTTACAACCCCAAAAAGGTTACCTCCGAGCTTTTTAATTGAGATTCCAAAGTAGTCATAGCTGAAAATCTTAAACTTATACTGTTCCGCATTTAGTTCATACTTCTTCAAAAGCTCCCGCAGTTTATCGATAAAAAGCTGGGTGAGCTGGTAGTAGCTCATATCGAGGGCATGCTTTTTGTAATCGAGCAAGAACACCACAAGGGGAAGGGCACTCAGCGGTATAAGCACCCATGGTTCGGAATAGATGATAGTAAGGCCAATCCCTAAAGCAATGGAAGCCCCGATGAAAGCTAGGGCAAGCTTAAAGGTGTTTTTAATTCGTTTCATATCTTTAACTTTGTTCTCCCAGATCGTAAGAAGAGAGGGATTGTAAAAGTCAAATGCCGTGTGTCTTTTTCCCTTTGCAATTCTCTGCTTTATTAAATCGTCCCAGTCGTCCTCGTAGTATATCACTTCTCCCCTGTTCTTTGCTCTCTCAGCGTCTATGGAGGAGATTATCCTTATCATGTCCTCGGCACTTTCTTTGGCTATGTGGGAATAAACTTCTTTTTCATTGAGCTCCAAAGCAACTTCAACCGAGTCTTTCATCGGCCTCACCTGAATAAATATCGTCAAAGTCCGGCAGTCCGGTTAAAAGCTCTTTTTTCTTTGTTTCAGCCTCTTCCTTTGCTTTCATGAATGATTGAGCGTATTTTTTGGCCGTTATGACTATGTCCTCTATGCTCTTGCTCTCGTATATGCCGCTCAAAAGCGTGACAACCTCTATCTCCTTCTCTCTCGGATCTGGATAAAAGCCGCGGAAAATCTGCTTGCCCTTTATCTTTCTTGTGAGGTATTCAAGGGCTTCAAAGATGTCTTTCGCCTTTAATAGCTCCGGAGGGCCGTGAATGGCAACCAAACCATACAAAGCGGATTCTATATTGGCCTCAAGGTAAAGACCTTCATTCTCAAAGGATTTCAAGATCAGACGGGAGAGGTTCTTAACCTTGCTGGCATCAGCTTTTGCATATCCAACTGTGGCAAAGCTACCAAAGGCGTTTAGGACAAACTTAAGGTCACTTGCATCAAGGGTCTGCTCTCCGGGAACATCTATTAAAGCCAAAAGGGAAGCTATTCTTTCAACTATTGTGTAGTTTATCTTTTCATAAGCTTTTGAGATGTCCTCAGAGCTTTCCTTCAGTTTGTTGTTGTCTATCGCTATTATCGAATCGACCACTTTGGATAGCTTGTCTATGGTTATTGCCGCGTTTATTGTGGGCCTTATGCCTTCTTCCTTTAGGGGCAAAGCACCTATTGCAACCACAAGCGAATCCGGGTACTCCTCCTTTAGGGCTTCTGCAAGAACTGGAGCTCCTCCAGCCCCTGTTCCACCTCCAAAGCCAAAGGTAAGGAAGAATACATCAACGTCGCTGTAGCCAACCATGGAGCTTATTTTTTTCATTATTAGGGGCAGGTCTCTTTTAACGGCCTCTCTTCCCAACACTGGGTTGGCATTTACCCCTTTTCCTCCGGTTAGGCTCTCTCCAACTAGTATCCTCCTATCTTGGGGGATGTGCTTTAGATACTCCAAATCACCTTTGGAAGTATTTACCGCAAGTGCCTCAAAATTAACCAATGCAAATAGGTCAGCTATTTTCGTCCCGCACTGACCGACTCCAATGATTAAAGCCCTCACAGCAGCTTCACCTCACAAATTCTGCCTTTAGTTCTCCAAGCTCAACGATGCCGTTTTGATTTTTGTCTTCATAGGTAACAACACAGGCAACACCACTGAGGTATTTGACAATGTTAGATGCAAAGAAAACTTTAACGGCACTGCCTAAATTCCTCGGGTATAGGATAAAGAGGATGTATCCCTTGCTCGTTTTTCCCGGGACTACCAGGAAGGTGTTGTCTCTCTTATAGCTCTCTCCGTTTAGATAAATGCTCTCGTTGTCCACCTTAAGCTCGATATATGGGTTGTATTTGGAAAGATCAAATTCTGTAAGATCGACTAACACAATGTAATTGCCGTCACCGATCTCTTTAAACTGCTCAACTGTCAAATTGGTTCCAAACAAACTGTCAAGGGAATTCTTCACTGAAACCGCAACTTTCTCCCTTCCAAATGTGTAGAGTATCTTGAAGTTTCCTTCGGGGAGTGCTCTTACCACTTCGTAGAGATTCACTGGCTTTGGAAGCTCTTCGAAGGTGGAGAAATAGAGAGTCGCAAGGGCTGAATCAACAACACTGCTTCCCCAAAGGTTGTTTCTTCTCTTAGGCAACAACCACTTGAGGGTTTCTTGCCTGTAATCAATACCAAACGCATAGAGGACTTCCGTAGCCCGTATGGTAAGTTCAACGCTCGGCTGTCCTTGATACATTAAAACCCCAACTATATAGCTCTCTTTGATATTTGGCCATCCTCCATCCTCGGTTCTTTGTTCAAGAAGCCAATTTAGATGCTTTTCAACTTCTTGTCTTGTTACCAGAGGCTCCAGTGCTTCAAGAACTTCAATCGTAGTTGAGACTTCAGAGGGGAAAAACCTTGTATAGTATTTGGTCGTTATTACCGTTCCCCAGCCTTCCGTGGGAAAAGACAGAAGCCATTCCTTTGCCTTGATGATGTCCCCATCTTGGGGAGAAACTCCCAAAGCTAGGAGCGCTTTAATTGCTAGGGCAGTGTCATATGGTTGTAAGCCCAGGACGTCCCCCCATGCCACATTTTCCTTTTTGAGGCTCTTTATAAAGGCTATGTGCTTCGCTCTTTCGCTCTCATTAACCAGATTGAACTCCAGAAGGGTCAACAGATTATAGATATAAGGCGGGTATAGCTCTCCCCTTTCAGATGATATCTCCATGTTTTCGTCAATCCTTTTCTTCACCCATCCCAAACCTTTCTCTATACTTTCGTCCATGAAATAACATCTTTTGAGGGCCTTTAAAACATAATACGTAGCCCTATCCGTAGAAGAGAAGCCAACAATGTACGGCCATCCCCCATCCTCGTTTTGTACCTTTTCTAATTCTGAGCATGATGCCTCAAAAGGGGTTTCTAGCTCAGGCATTAATCCCCCACTAACCTCCGCAAAGCTCAAAATAGCAAGGGCAGATGTAACAAACACTTCCCTTCCCACTAGTTCTCCCGGTTTGTTGGCCCAATAAACAAGGCTTTCGTTCTTTTCTTTCAAATCTTCGAGTGTGGCGAGTAATTTTGCTGTTTCAAAAGTAAGCCCCTCGTATAGAAGGAGAGCATAGGTAAGAAACGCTTGCTCCTTAACGGTAATCTCCGGGGAATTAACTAAATCCCGAGCTTCCTCTACTAATCCAAGAGAAATGTAGCCAACGGCATGGTAAGCCAAAAGCTTAAGGGCCACTGCCTCTCCTTTACGGAGTCCATAGGGCTCATTTTCCTCAAGATATTTAATGGCGCTCCGGATGTATGGGTGATCCTTTGAGTACCCGTTCTCACCAAGTGCCCAGACTGCCATAACTGTAGGATAGAACTCGGTTAGAGTGTTTGGAACGTATCCCCACCCTTCTCCATTATGCGAGTTAATTAAGAATTCAACGCCCCTCTTAATGGTGCGGGAGATTGAAGAAGCTTTCTCGCCCTCATATAGGCTAAGGGCTTTTTTCAAGGCGATCACTGCATAGGATGTATCGACTACATTGCTCACGCTCCCTTCATAATACCCCCAGCCACCATCAGGGTTTTGCCTTTTTAGGAGAGCGTCAACAAAGTAATCAACGTCACTTATCGTAATATTCTCTACTCCAGAATAGCTAGACGCTAAAGCCATTAGCGAGAGACTAAGCTGTTGAGTAGTTTTCATGTAATCCCTTCCCTCTAAAAGGAACCTCGCTGATGCGTCAAGAATAGATTCTGCAGCTACGTAAGGAAGCACAATGATCATGATAAGCAAAACAGGAGCAATCCTCCTCATTCTTAGCACCTCTAAATAGCTTTTATCAATTATCTAATTGAGTATTACTCATTCAAAACAAATAAAGGTTGCGGAAAAAAGAGTTAGTGTTTTATAAACCGATCCTCTTTGCTGATGTCGTCCCTCATTATCAAAACCACTCTGCTTGGAGGATACTCGTCTTCTATGTGATAGCCCGGGAGATACTTAACTAGCTCCTCGGCAAAGGCCTTTATGTCTTCATGGCTTGGCATGTTATTGATCGTCAGCCTATTTCTTGAAAAGCCCACAAACATGTAAGCTTTGGTCTCAACGAACATCGGCCTTGCCTTCATTATAAGCTTCGCATAACCTTCTGGGTTGTGCATGTTTTCGCCCTTAACAAGGGTAAGCCTTATGACAGTCCTCACTGGCAAGTCCCTCATGAGTTCGAGGGTTCTGTTTATTCTTTCCCACCCATCCGGGATCATTGGCACATTTACTCTCTGGTAAGTCTCTTCATCTGGAGCCGTTAAGGAAACGTAGAACTGTGTAGGAAGCTTGTTTTCTGCTATCATCTCTTCAAGTCTCTCGGGAACGGTTCCGTTGGTAACTATAAACGTCGTGAACCCTCTCTTATGGAACTCCTCAACAAGATCCCCTATCTTGGGGTAAAGCATGGGCTCTCCGGAGAGGCTTATTGCCGCGTGCTTGGGTTCCATGGCCTCTTCAAGCTTCTTAACGTTTATCTGGTCTTTGACTCCCCAATAGCCGCTTAAGAGTTTCCTCTGAGCCTCTATGCTTTTCTCAACTATGTAGCTCGGATCGTCCCATGGCTCCGGAAGCTCAACTCCAAGGAATCCTTCCATTGGACGCCAGCAGAAAATGCAGTTGTGGGTGCACCATGCAGTTACCGGAGTCATCTGCAGGCAGCGGTGGGATTGGATTCCATAGAACTTCTGCTTGTAGCAAAAGCGATCGTGCTTTATACTCTCCTTTAACCAATGGCAGAGCTTAACTGAGCTGTGATGACCTACGAGAGCGTAATGCTGCTTTTTGAAAAGGCTCGCAATTTCCTCAGGCATGTTTGGCTTTACATCCATTAGCCTCACCTAATTTTGCTTCAAGAGAAGGTTTAAAAATTTTTGCAATACCCTGAGTATTTCACCGTCGAAAAATATTTCGGCGAAAGACTTAAATACTATCATGCATATCGAACTTCCATGCACGAGTTAAAACCAACAATTATAATCAAAACACGTGAGAGGACTATTGAAAGGGACTTCTTTGAAGAAGACGACGAGGTTGAGTACAAGCCCAAAGTTAGGTTTATTCAAGAAGTTCCGAGAATCAGGCTCGCTTAGCGGTTATTACAACTATTTCCTCAAAAAAGTACCTTTCCTTAGCCGTTATCTCTGCTCTGAAGCCCTTAGCTTCAAGCTTTTTTAGGGTTTTCTCTATTCCGGTTATTGAGGACTGAACTATCTGGACAACACCATCTTCCTTAAGGTAATCCGGAAACTCCTCAAGGAATCTATCCAAAACCTCTCTCCCATTCTCTCCCCCAACCAAGGCAAGGTCTATCGGCTCTTCTGGCTCACCTGGAAGATAAGGGGCATTGAACGTTATTATGTCAAACTTTCCTTCAACGTTCTGGAAGAGGTCGCTCACGCGGAACTCTACGTTTTTGATACCGTTTAGCTTTGCATTTTCCTTTGCAAGTTCAACGGCGATAGGGTTGATATCCACACCAAGAACAAATCTTGCTTTTTTGGCCATTAGAAGGGCAATTATCCCCGTTCCGATCCCAACGTCAAGAGCAACGTCCCCTTCTTTAACCTTCAAATTCCTGGCTAACAAAAAGGTGTCCTCAGCGGGTTCATAAACCTGGGGGTGAAGCTTGATCTTAAGGCCTTGATAAATCATAAAAACACCAGAAAAAGAAAAGAGTTCACTTCTTCCACTCTGTGTAGCCGCACCTACCGCAGGTCCATCTGTCCTTGTGGTTTGCCATAAAGACTCCAGGACCGCATCTTGGGCAGAACCTGTTCTTCCTAACGACTTTTCCATCCTTAACTTCATAAAGCTTCCATTTTTGTGAGGGTTTCTTAGCCATTTACATCACTCCCCCTCTTCACTTATTAGTCCATCTCTCCTCAATATGTATTCGGGTTCTATGTAAAGCATTCTCTCCTTGCTCTCATAAGCCTTAGCATAACCCTTGCTGACCCTGCTTCCGAAGTAGCTCCTTATGTATTGAATAACAGTTGTCTCTGGGTTTAGGTCAAGCATTGCAACAAGCTTTCCTTTAACGTCCTTTCTTGAAGGAGTTGGCTCACCTTCGTGGATAATCTCAAAGTATATTTCCTTTCTTCCGAGGAGCTTGTTTTCTTTAACTTCAGTAACCCTAATCTCCATCGTAAACCACCTCCATCTTTCTAAGTAGTTGAGCACATCTGCGCTTACATTCGGGTGTGACCTTTATAAGCACTATCCCCTCATCCGGCTGTCCGTAAACTACCAAAGCCCCTTCCGGAGCATAGAGGACAGCCGGAATGGCGGCTAAATCCTCCTCACCGTTTACCTTTATGTAAACTCTTTTTCCCCTTTTGGCAAGTTCAAAGGACTTTTTGATAGCATTTAATAAAGCTTTCGTTATTGTACCCGGCGGATTCTTTGTGGTCAAGACGACAGCCCCAAGTTCTATCTCAGGATCGTATTCCTTTCTCTTGGTTTTGTGGTCGTAGATTGCAACGGAAGGCTTTATGCCAAGCCTGAGGACGTTTTCAGTAACAACATCTCCCACCGTAACCAAATAGGGTGCGCTTTCAAGCTCTTTGCGGGAGGCTAAATAGGGTTGCGGCATTTCTCCCCTAACTAACCTACCCAGGGGACTTTTGAGCTCCTTTCTGAGGACTTCTGTGAGTTTAAAGTAAAAGTCCCGGCACATTCTACCTGACCCTTATGGCGTATTTCCCGGGAACCTTCACTCCAAGTTTCTGAGCTATTTTGGAATTTTCGGGGTCAAGGATTATAACAAGATCAAACCACTCATCGCTCAAATCTCTACTCCCACAAACTGGGCATCGATCTTCGTTGGTTATGTAGTGGCAGTGCCTGCAGGCTTTTTCGCTCATTCTGACTCACCACTCTCGGCTTTTCTTTTTTCTTTTTGTATCCATTCGAGCTTGCCCAATCCGGGCTGTCTCATAGTAAGACCGATCTTGTTCTCTCTAATTACTTTGCTCTTTTCACTGACAGCGATTATTCTCGCCCTTACAGCGTCACCAAGCTTTAAGATATAGCCCTTTTCTTTTCCAACAAATTGGGCATTCTTCTCGTCAAAGACGACGTAATCATCCATGAGCTGGGAAATGTGAACCAGACCGTCCATTGGGCCAATTCTTACGAATGCTCCATAGGGAACCACATCAATAACCTCTCCCTCAACAACCTCGTGCATCTCGGGCTTCCACACAAGGACGTCAAAGACTGCCTCATGATAAGTAGCCCCATCTCCGGGGATTATCACTCCATCACTAATCTCATGAACGTCAAGAATTGCTAAAATAACACCTTCGTCCTTATCATAAATTCCCTCATAAGCCTCTCTCAGAACTATCTTAGCGGCCTCTTTTGGATCCAGTGTAAACATTCTCGGAGGGATTCTCACAACGTCTTTGACTCGAATAAGCTTGTACATCCTCTTACCTCCAAAATTTTAAAAAAGGAGAATCACTTCTTGAACTTCTCCTTGTAAAGCTCTATCGCCCTAAGTATCTCCTGCTTTGCCCTCTCCGCGTTTTCCCATCCTTCAACAATGATCTCCTTTCCTTGAAGTTCCTTGTACCTCTTGAAGAAGTGTGCAATCTCGTCAAGAAAGGCCTTTGGAACGTCGCTTATGTCCTTCCAGTCGTCGAAGTATGGGTCTTCCACTGGAACTGCCAGTACCTTGTAGTCCTTGTCGCCACTGTCTATCATCTTGAAGAGGCCTATTGGCCTTGCCTCAATGAGCACTCCGGGGTAAGTTGGTTCCCTCATGATGACCATAATGTCGAAAGGATCGTCATCCTCATACCATGTTTGTGGGATGATTCCGTAGTCGACTGGGTAATAGAACGGGCTGTAAAGGACTCTATCGAGCTTTATTAGGCCGGTCTTTTTGTCAAGCTCGTACTTGTTCCTGCTTCCCTTTGGGATCTCTATCAGGGCATAAACAACTTCTGGTACTTCCGGTCCGGGCTCCAAATCATGGAATGGATTCATCTCAATCACCTCTTTGGTTTTCAGAAGATTTAGTTATAAACCTAACCCAAAAGTTTGTATCTGCTTTTAGCTTTTAAGGTTAGTTTTTAAAGTTGTCGCTTAACTTGTTGATGAGGTTCTTTTTGAGAGGCTATACTTTAAGTGTTTTGACAGTTTTTCTGTTTATTATCGTATTGCCTGTCGCAGAGTTAATGCAAAATCGATACATCATCAGTAGTAATCAACTTTTTGGAGGAAAACTTTTTATCATAGTTACTGAATTATAATTGCTGGTGGTAACTAATGTGGAGGAAAGCTTTAGCGTTGGGTCTGGTGTTAATGGCTCTGGGAGTTGTGGTTGGAGGGGCAGTGGAAAAAGCGGAAGTAGGACTAGTGTTTGCAAAAGACTATCTGATAGATAAAGGAGCAACAGTAGCTGGAGCTGGAAGCGCGCTTGCAACTGCAGGTGGAATTGTGTATGGTATGGTAAAGACAGGGTTAGTCGCAAAATTTGCCTTGGGATGTGCAGTAGCAGGACTGGGAGTGGCTGCTATTGGAGTTGGAGTAGCATTGTAAGTCAATTATGGGGGGATGAAAGTGGAAAAATTGATTGTCTTCAGTTTGTCTTTAATTTTTTCCGTTGGAATACTAGTAGCAACCTATGTGAATACCAAAAGAATAATTGTTAAGCCTCTAGTTCTTGCTGTTTTAGTCTCTGGAATAGCGGGGAGTCTCTTGATTGCGCTCAACTCGTCGTTCATAGAGTATGGAACTTTTGCAATATTTCTTTGTGTGCTATTATGGGGATATAAGAACCTAATTTTCGAAAGATTTTCATTAATAAACAGGGTATGGAGCCTGCTCTCTATATTGAACCTTATCCTATTTGTCCTTGTGTTAATACACTCCACTATAAGATTATAATTGGGAGAAGTGATTCCAATGCCTTTCAAACACAAATTCTTTCTCTTATTCTCCCTTTTGCTTTTTCTTTCTGGATTTCTCCTGGGATTAAGCGTTTCTAAAAGTACCTATTCATCGTACGCTCAGCTAAAGACAACAAACATTGATCCAATATTAGAAATCTTAGAAAAAGACTCCATTGGGAGCTCTCTGACGATTACATATTTATTTGTCAACAACGCAAGAGTGGCACTACTCCTATCCTTAGGAGGAGCCTTAACATTTGGTGGCTTGACTTTCTTAAACCTAGTTTCTAATGGCATGAATCTAGGAGTACTGTTCTACGAGGCATTAGCTTTAAACGATGTTGGAGCATTCTTCCTCCTCATTCTTCCCCACGGCATCTTCGAAATCTCAGCATTGATTATTGCCGGAGCTGCTGGTTTCAAAATTCCCTATGAGGTTTTGATGTTTGCTTTGGGTAAAAAGGAAGAGATAATCACCGAAGAAGATGCTAAGGAATTCTTCAAGCTTGTTGGAATCTCAATAGTTTTAATACTCATCGCCGCAGTAATTGAAGCAAAGGTAACGTTACAATTATCCACGCACGTGCTTTGATAGCATCCGCTACTTTTAAGGTGGACTATGTGGAGTACAAACCTTTATAAATTATTGGTACCATATACAGTACATGATATCTAAAGAGACTTGGGGAAAAATCATAAGGGATTACTTAGAGTGGGACGTCGAACTCATTGAAAGGGATATACCCTATACCTTGCCTAGAGTACAAAGAGCACTAGTCATTATTGGGCCTAGGAGGGCAGGTAAAACCTACTTCATGTTTCAGATACTCAAAGAACTTTTAAAGCACGGAATCGAGAAGAATGAAACGCTCTACATCAATTTAGAGGATCCACGGGTGATAGGCACCACGCTTGAAGATCTGCTGAATTTTTTGGATGTTTACTACTCCCAATTTCCTGAAAATGCAAAGAAGCGCAACTATTTTTTCTTGGATGAAGTTCAAACAGTAGAAAACTGGGAAAAGTTCGTGAGATACCTCCTCGATAAAAACCAGCGGGTAGTTATTTCGGGCTCTTCCTCCAGGCTACTATCTAAGGAAATCGCAACCGAACTTAGGGGGAGAGGTATTTCCCTAAAAGTCTATCCATTTTCATTTAAGGAGATATTAAAATCTAGGAATCTAAAACCCGCCCCGTTTTATTCTACATATGAGGAGGCAAAAATTAAAAAGTTGCTCAGAGAGTATCTCGTTTGGGGAGGCTATCCCGAGGTCATATTAGACTTTTCTCTCAGAAGGGAGATTCTTCGAGAGATAATTGACTTGACGATCTACAAGGATATCGTTGAGCGGTGGGGGATCATCAATATCAAGGCATTAAAGCTCCTTTTCAGGATGCTTGCGTTCTCCACTCACCTTTCCATTTCCAAGGCATACAAAAACTTGAAAGGGATCGGCATTAATGTAGGAAAGACAACGGTTGCAAACTACTTAGAATTTCTGGAAGACTCGCTTGTGTTTTACCCCCTCAGGGTTCTAATAAAGTCATACAAGCTTCAGGAGCTGTACGGGTTCAAGCCCTATTTGGTGGACAACGGACTCTTGACAAGCCTAGGCGTCCAAGATGAGGGGAGATTGTTAGAAAACTTAGTCTTTACCGAACTTTTAAAGTCGGGCTTGGAGCCAAATAGAGACGTATTTTACTACAGAACGAGGGATGGAAAGGAAGTGGATTTTGCTATACTGGAGAAAGGAAGGGTAAAGCAAGCAATTCAGGTTACTTATGAGCTCAATGAAAGCAACTATGAAAGGGAAATTTCTGCCTTGGTCGGGGCTTCAAAAGAGCTCAATTGCAGAGACCTGCTTCTCATAACATGGGATCAGGAGGAGACGATTAAGACGAAAGGAAAGGAAATCAAAGTTATGCCCCTGTGGAAGTGGCTCCTTTCCAAATAGGAAAAGTTATTCTTTGCCCAATAACTCTCTAACAGTTTTTTCCACCGCTTGATAGCTGTTCATCTTCGGCTTCCAGCCCTTGGCTTTGGCCTTCTCAATGCTAAGGAGCATTATCTTGACATCTCCTTTCCATCCTCTTCCACCGTCAACACCGCCCGTGAAATAGAACTCCGGATTTAAGCCCATTTCCCTGCTAACTATCTCCGCTATCTCCTTCACAGTTATCCAGTCTTCACTGCCGATGTTGTAGACGTCGTAGGTTTTGTCCTCTTTGAGGAACTCGTTGAAGAGGTGCAGCATTGCTTCAACAGTATCGCTGACGTGGAGGTAGCTCTTCCTTTGCGTTCCATCGCCGAGAATCTCCAATCTGTTAGGATTTTTCTTGAGCTTGTTTATGAAATCGTAAATGACGCCGTGGTTTGATCTCTTACCTATGATGTTGGCCAGCCTGAAAACTATGGCCTTCATGTCAAACGTGTGAGCATAGCCAGAAATCAAAGCTTCGGCAGCAAGCTTTGCCCCTCCATAGACGCTTATTGGCTCTAGGGGTCCATAGTCTTCAGGAGTTGGGAGCTTTTTGGCCTCACCGTAGACTGTTGAGGATGATGTAAATGCAAGGACTTTAACACCTTTCCTTCTCATCGCCTCAAGGAGATTGTAAGTTATGAGTACATTAGTTTCATAGAGGAGTTCAGGGCTTTGGGAGCCAATCCTCACTTCTGGGTTAGCCGCAAGGTGAAATACAGCATCAACGCCTTTCACGGCATCTTTTACAACTTCAGGATCCCTCATATCGCCCTTGACGAACTCAAAGTTTGCATGCCCAAGCCACTGCTCAATGTTCTCCAAGCTACCAGCGCTTAAATTGTCGAGAACTCTAACTTCATAACCCCTTTCCATTAGAGCATCCACCAAATGAGAACCTATGAACCCTGCTCCACCCGTCACGAGAACCTTCATCTTATCACCACCCCATTTACGTAATCGTGTTTATTAAACTTTAGGGAAAGTTTTTTGTATCCTTCCAACGAAGTTAATCCCATGAAAGTTTACAATCTCTCGGCTTCGGAGAGGAAAGCCCTCAAGGAGCGGATAAAGGATTACCTTAAGTCTAGGAGAGAGGTCCTCTTCGCTTACATCCACGGCTCTTTTCTAGAGAACCGTCCTTTTAGGGACATAGACGTTGCAGTTTTCATAAAGTCAAAACCCGGCCGATTCTACGAGATGGAGCTTGAAGAAGAGCTGTCAAGGTTAACCGGCTTTCCCGTTGATGTGAGAGTTTTGAACAATGCCCCCGTGGAGTTCAGGTTTCACGTTA
Organism: Thermococcus aggregans; assembly: GCF_024022995.1. NCBI lineage: Archaea > Methanobacteriati > Methanobacteriota > Thermococci > Thermococcales > Thermococcaceae > Thermococcus > Thermococcus aggregans. The sequence goes on from NZ_CP099582.1 coordinate 337,064, forward strand.
TCGGTGGGGAGCTCCTCTTCAGCAGGGACGAAAAGGCCAGGTGCGACTTTGAAGAGCAGACCATGAGGGAATATCACGATTATTCCTATTATCTCAAACTGTACAGGAGGGAAGCCCTTGGAATATTTAAGTCAAATGAGTGATTGGAGGGATTGAAATGAAAGTCCTTATAATGGCTGGCGGCTATGCCACTCGTTTGTGGCCGATAACGAAGGGAAAGCCCAAGCCTTTACTGCCAGTGGGAGACAAGTACATAATCGATTACATCCTCGAGAAAGTTAGGGAGCTCGATTTGGAAGTTTACGTATCCACCAACAAGTTCTTTGAGCGGCATTTCAAAAAGTGGGCCGAGAGAAGCGGTGTAGAGCTTATCGTTGAGGAGACCCTAAGCGAGGAAGAGAAGCTCGGAACCATTGGAGCGATTAAATACGCAGTTTCAAAAATTGGAATTGATGATTACCTTATAGTTGCCGGCGATAACTTGTTCTCATTCTCGCTTAAAGAGTTCCTAAGGCGCTACAACGGAAAGCCGCTAATAGCTGTTTACGACGTTGGGGATTTTGAGCTCGCAAAGAGGTACGGCGTTGTTGTAGTTGAAGGGGATAAGGTAATTGACTTCCAGGAGAAGCCACTCCAACCCAAGTCAACGCTCGTAAGCACTGGTGTTTATGCTCTTCCAAAGGAGATAGTTGAGAGGATCGATGAATACCTAGCTGACGGCAACAGGGACTCGCCGGGCTACTTCATAGAGTGGCTCCTCAAGAAGGGCGTTGAGATTCATGCTTACAAGTTCGACGACTACTGGTACGACATAGGTTCTGCCGATAGTTATTTGGAGGCCATGAAGACCCTTTTGAAAGAGAGTCAGATTGAAGAGATCCAGATAAGTCCCTATTCTAAGATAATTCCCCCAGTGGTTATAAAGAAGGGCACAAAGATTCTTGGGAGGTCGATAGTTGGACCTTATGCTTATATAGGCGAGAACTGCGTCATAGAGAACTCCGATGTTAGCGACTCAATAATCTTTGACAACACTGTTATCAGGGGTTCTACAATATGGCGTTCTATAATCGATGAGAAGTGTGAAATAAGAAACCTTGAGCTTAAGAAGAGCTTAGTTGGTGGACATGCTAAGATACAGAGGGGAGATTAGGTTTTTATACCCTCCCTTTCATTAAGTTTTGAGGGCTATGACGGAGAGCTTAAAACTAAGGCTGATCAAAAACGCAGGCTGGCTTTTCAGTGCTGAAATTATCTCAAAGCTATTAGCCTATGGTGTGATAGTTATTTTGAGCAGAACCCTCGGCCCGGAAGGCCTGGGGCAGTACTCCTTTATATTCTACTATGTGGGGCTTTTGGGGATATTTCGTGATCTGGGCGTTGGTTACTACTTCATGCGTGAGGTCGCGAGGGACAAAAGCAGGCTGAAAGAGTTGCTCCCGGACGTCTTGGGTCTCAAGATAGTTTTAGCGGTTATTAACTTCTTAATAATTGTAGGAATTACACTTTTCCTCCCAAAGCCTGAGTGGATAAAGGTTCTTATCGTTCTGGCAGGGGCAGAGGCCATACTAACCTGGATCTCCCTGCTTTTCACGTACATTATGTATTCCCACGAAGTTACCAAGTACGAGGCAATTGCGAGGACCGTTGAGAGGTTCTGGGCTTTCTTCGTCGGCGGAGCCGTTTTGTACGTGTTTAAATCCCTCCCACCATTTATAGTTGCGCTTCTGGTCGGTTATACGCTGAGGGAACTCCTGAGGATAAGATGGGGACTTCGGTTCGTTGATGAACTCAGGGTTTGCTTTAGACCTGAGGTCTGGAAGACCATTCTTAAGAAATCGTATCCATTCTGGTTCATAGGATTATTCACGCTCATCTACTACCGCACTGATATGGTGATGCTTAGCCTTCTGAGGGGAGATTATGAAACGGGAATTTACAGAGCGGCCTTTACGCTCATAGAGGTCTCACTCTTCATCCCAAACATAGTTATCTCAACGACGATGCCCTCGATGGCGAGGTTGTGGAAGGAAGATAGAAAAACGCTTGAGGTGCTCTTCAGGCGGAGCTTTCAGGTGCTCCTGCTCATAGGCCTCCTTGGAACCGCTGGATACTACACCCTCGCCAGGATTGGAATTCTATTCGTCTTCGGGGAGAAGTTCCTGCCGAGTGTCCCCGTGCTGAAGATTTTGGCGTTTGCCGTTCCCTTCATGTTCCTCAACTCCCTCTTTGGGAGCTACATGAACGCAACCGGGAGGGAGCTGACCTTTACGAAGATCACAGGGTTTACGGCGTTGCTGAACGTGGTTCTAAACTACGTTCTGATACTGAAATATGGTGCCGAGGGGGCGGCGGTGGCGACGGTGGTGAGTCAGGGAGTTGCAACTATCGGGGGTCTCTTATCAGAAGGCATGCCATAACTAGGCGGACTCATTAGGTCAAGTTTTAAAAGGGATAGCGAGAGCATATAAACACACCATGGGGGGTTGCACATGGAATTCCCATTTGGAGGAGTTTATTTTGATGTGAACGTTACACTACCCGCTAGTCCGATTAACCAAGAGATCGAAAACCTAGCAAGGTTGTATAATGTCATTCAAAAAGATCACCCGCGTTCTGGGGATAGAATCCAGATCAACGTAACAAATGATGCCCCGGAGACCGTATCAAATAATCCCAAAACACATTATGAAATCGAAAATGGTTTTGGTATGAAGACGTATTTTGGATGGATATATTATGCAAGGGGACATGATAATACAAAAGGGGCAGTAACGTACATTCCCGCTCAGAAGATTCTACGGAAAAGTCATTTTTTCAAATGGATAATTGATAAAGAATTTAGACATCCTTATCAAAAAATTTCCCAAGTTATGCACGAAATTATATTTATCCCATCCATATTATTATTGTCCAAAACTTTACTCCCCATACATTCTAGTGCAGTATTTGACACTAAAAACGAAAGGTTAATAGTGTTTTCCGGAAGCGGAGGCGTCGGAAAAACATTTCTCGAAATGAGCTTTATATTAAAAGATAATTTTCAGTTTTTTTCAGATGATATACTTATTATTGACGATAAACTCAGAGGCTATGTGAATCTAAATTGGCCAAAAATATACAAATACAACGTGAACCAACTACCAAGGTTAAATAAGTACGTGACTTCTGGGATACTTGACAAGCTACACTGGAGGATCTGTCAGTTTAATCCTATTATCAAGGGGGGGTGCAGGAGAAAGATCAACCCGCTACTGTTTAGGGACGAGAACACTCCCACAGTCAAAAAGATCGACGAGATATACCTTCTGTTCAATGAGAGGATAGATACGATACATATAGATCCTCTTGATCCTGAAACCTTTGGGATGATAAGCCTGGAGATCATAAAGTCAGAATACAAAGATCTCTTTACACATCTCAACTACCACAAGTTTAATAGACTATCCCTAGGCTCCAAGCCCGTATACGAACTCTCGCAGATTGGTGAAAAATTCATCGAGATATTCAAGAAAAATAAGGGAGTATCAATTTACATTGTAAGAATTCCCTATGGTACCCCTCCAGCAGAGCTGTACAGAACAATAAAACGGAAAATCATTGCATGATTTTAGTAGCTATTTTTATTATCTCCTTCACAATATTTTCCCATGTGAATTGCCCCGCATACTCCCTTATTTTCTCCCTGTCCCAGTCTTTTTCGAGAGCTATTAAAATTTTCTCCGCCAAGCATTCAGGATCAGCTGGCGAGCAGAGCAAGCCATAGTCATCCGATATTATTATCTCCGGAACTCCTCCAACAGTAGTCCCAATAAACGGCAAACCAACTCCAAGAGCCTCAAACATGACGGTGGGATTCCCTTCACTAAGGCTTGGTAATACAAATAAATCAGCGGCGTTCATCCAGAGGGCAAGCTGGTCATCTGGGACAAAGCCCAACAGTTTAACATGATTCTGAAGACCAAGCCTGTTTATCTGTTGCTGGAGCCTCTTTTTGAGAGGCCCACTTCCTCCAACGAAGCAAATAACGTCTTTCCTCTTCCTTATGACAAGGTGCATTGCATCAATGAGGTAGTGAAATCCCTTCCGCTCTATCAATGCACCCAATGAAAAGATTATCTTTGCATCATCTTTAAGTCCAAGCTCTGCCCTCGCAGCTTTCTTCTCAATAATCTTCAACCGCCCTGGATTAAAACCATTTGGAATGGAATAGACGTTGGGATTAAACTCCCTCAACAAAGGCACGTCTTTTTTATTAACTCTTATCAACGCCGTGGCATTCTTCCACGTCCAGTAAATCTTCTCGTTTCCAGAATTATACTCCCTCAAAAACCAATCCCTGTTCTCGTGGATTGTAATCACAACGGGAACTTCAAACTCCTTAGCAAGCTTAACCCCTGCATACCCGCCTGGCCACGTAAAGTGAGCGTGAATTAAATCGAACTCCAGTTTCTCACGCTTGATAACCCGCATAGCGGCTTTGAAGAAGTTATCACCGAGGCGTTTTCTGAAGAACTCAACGGGCAGGTGGAAGAACCTCGGGTAGTAAACTCTAACGTTATCGTACTCATAATCACGGAGGTTCCTGTTAGAGCCATAAGGTTGGGGGGAGATTATATAGATCCCATTAAAATGTCTGGCAAGATACCTGACCTGCTCTTTAACAAAAATCCCGCCGTAGTGCCGGTTGTCCTCATCGGGATACGAGTTCGTGATTATCAGCAAGTTTTTATCCTTAAATTCACTCATAGGCTCCCCACCGATATCAATACCATCTTTTTATTTCTAAACTACTGGTGATATATTCTTTTTAATTTTTCTGACTCACGCTCCCAGTTCCATTTTTTGACGATGTGTTTTGGATTGAACTTGATTCTGCCCAGTGAACTCAATGCTCGCTTGATATCCCCCAAACTTAAGGTTGTGGCTACCCCACACCTGTACTCATCGACGAAATCCTCCATCAGGGTATCACTGTTCACTACAACGGGAACCCCCAGTGATGTGGCCTCAAACACCTTTATTGCAATTGCTCTTCGGATGTTTTCTCTGTATGGGTAAACTGAGTATATAGCGCTACACTCACGATAATACTCCTGGATCATATGATATGGCACGCTTCCTGTGAATTCCACATTAAGGCCTCTATACCGCTCCATAACGATCTTTCGGAGCTCATCAAGACTTTTCCCACCGCCGACGAACAGCAGTTTTACGGGAAAGTTCAGAGTTTTTACGGCCTCAAAGAGGGGAATGAAATTTGAAATCGTCCGTATGGTTCCGATGAATCCTATAACAAACCCCTCCCTACTTTTTTTTGGAGGTATCCTTTGTGTGCTAAACTGTGCAAGAATAGGGACGTTCCATATCGTCGTTATTTTCTCGGCCTCAATTCCCTCCCGGATATAGTACTCCCTTAGCCCCTCATGTTTTCCACCTATCGATTGGGTCGCCACGATTAAGCGGTCGGAGCACTTGGCAAAGAAGGCATCAATCCGCTTGACAATCTCGGCAAGCAAGCGGGAAAATAGAGTGGATTTACCCTCGACTTCAAAAAAAGTGTGGTAGAGATCGTGCACATCATAGACCCACTTCTTGCCCTTAATGTACTTGAAAAGGAGCCCCAAAAAAGCAGTATCAAAATCGTGGGTGTGGATTGCATCGAAATCCTTCTTCGCCATGAAAATGAATGCTTTGATGTAGAAGATAGGAAGCTTAACCAAGAAGTCAAAAAAACTGCCGTATCTTGACTTAGGCCCAAACCTCACAACCCGAATTCCTTCGACGGTTTCTTTCCTCGGATACTTCCCTTCCCTATCCCACGCTAAGACAATGACCTCGTGCCCAGCATTAACGAGGCTTTTGGCCTCCTTATAAACGCGCGGATCTGGTTTAAATGGGTTCGTGACCAGCATAACTACCCTCATCCAATCACCTGAAAGCTTTCTTTCCCACCATCAGCCCGGCTATGAAACCGAGGCTTATCAAGTTGTGGAACAGCCACATCACCGGGGGTAGGGCAAGGGCATCAACGTTTTTAGTCTTTCTCCAGAGCCTGACTCCCTCTCCGAAGAGACCGGCCCAGTACAGGGCAAAGAGAGGAACTAAAAAACGCCAGAAGGGAATCAATACCTCAAACCCAAGGAAGCCGAGTGGAGCGAGCCAGAGGGGTGAAAAATATCCCTTCCTGAGCGCCATTGCCTTAACGGCGCCGTAGTTAAACGTTTGCTTTAAAAACCCCCTCCACGTAGAGCGGGCATAATAATAACTCCTGATTTCCGGGTTGAAGAACAGTTTATACCCCCTCTTGTTTATCCTGAGGTTGAACTCAAAGTCGTTTCCGGTTATCATGTCCTCATCAAAGCCCCCGATCTCTTCGGCGATTTTTTTGTCGTAGAGCGCGAAAGCGACGGTCTTGGCGAAGTGTGGCTTTTCTTCGTACCAGAACGTGCTTGCGCCAGAGAGAGGAGAAGAGTAAATCAAGGCCACGAACTTGGCTAGCCGGTTCTCATAGAGTTTAACTATCTTACCCCCAACACCGGCAAGCTTTGGTTCCTTTTCTTTGACCTCCAGAAAAGTCTCAATGCTCTTTCTCAAGAAATCCCTCTCCGGATACGCATGGGCACCGAAGATTATGAAGAACTCCCCCCTGGCCTCGCGGATCCCCATGTTGAAAGCGTAGACCTGTCTTTTCTTCGGGTTCTTCCGGTATTTCACGAGGTCTGGATACCTGCGCTCAAAATCTTTCACTATCTCAGCGGTTCTATCGGTGCTCATACCATCGTAAACCAGTATCTCATACTTTTCCTTCGGATAATCCTGATTGACCCACTCCCCGAGGCACTTCCCGAGGTATTTTTCCTCATTATACGCTGGAATTATAACACTCACAAAGGGAAGCTCCATTATTTCACCCGATACTTTTTTATTTATTGAGTATTGTTTATAGATTTGGTGTCTCCAATGATTCAAAAATATTTCGTTCATCCCTTGGCCGTTGTGGAAGAAGGGACTGAAATCGGAGAAGGAACCAGAATATGGCACTTCGCCCATATAAGAAAAGGCGCTAAAATTGGGAAGAATTGCAATATTGGGAAAGATGTTTATATCGACGTGGGAGTCGAGATAGGCAACAACGTTAAAATTCAAAATGGCGTTAGCGTTTATCGTGGAGTAAAAGTCGAAGATGACGTCTTTCTCGGCCCGCACATGACCTTTACCAACGACCTCTATCCACGGGCGTTCAACGAGGACTGGGAAGTCGTGCCGACTTTAGTTAAAAAGGGAGCAAGCATAGGGGCCCACGCGACAATAGTTTGCGGCGTGACAATCGGCGAGTACGCAATGGTTGGCGCTGGGGCTGTTGTTACCAAAGACGTTCCACCATTCGGGCTGGTATTTGGAAACCCTGCCCGTTTGAAGGGCTTCGTCTGCTACTGCGGAAGGCCCCTCAAAGAAAAGGTGGGTGAGGATGAGGAGGGAATAATCTTTAAGTGCTCCCACTGCGGGAGAGAAGTGAAAATCAGAAAGGAGGATTATGAAAGATATCTCAGGGAGAAAGATTTGTGAGAGTGCTGAACAATGGATAGAGGTGAAAAGTTGGAGATTTCTAGTGAGGAGCTATTAAATCTACTTGGAGACGAGTTTAAGAAAAGGATAGAGGAAATTCCAGATGAAAAGTATGAGGAATATTACAGGAAAATTAAGGATGTTGAAATGAAAAGGACTCTCATGATATTTAAAGCAATTAAGGAGGAAGAAAAATGATTCCGATTGCTAAACCTTTGATTGGAGATGAAGAAATAAACGCTGTTATTGAGGTTTTGAAGAGCGGAATGCTTACAAGCGGAAAGGAAGTTGAGGCTTTTGAAAAAGAGTTCGCCCAATACTTGGGAGCAAAACATGCTATTGCAGTGACCAACGGTACAGCAGCTTTGGATGTTGCCTTAAAAGCCCTCAAAATCGGCCCCGGCGATGAAGTCATAACAACGCCCTTCACCTTCATAGCATCTGCAAACGCGATTCTATTCCAAGGAGCAAAGCCCGTTTTTGCAGACATAGATCCAAAGACGTTCAACCTCGACCCAAACGATGTTCTTGAGAAAATAACGGACAAAACGAAAGCCATAGTTGTCGTTCACCTCTACGGCCAGCCGGCCGATATGAAGGCATTCAAGGAAATTGCCGAGGACTACAAGCTTTATCTAATTGAGGACTGCGCCCAAGCCCACGGTGCAGAGTTTGAAGGCCAAAAGGTGGGGACCTTTGGCGACATTGCCGCGTTCAGCTTCTATCCCACAAAGAACATGACCACCGGCGAGGGCGGGATGGTCGTAACCAATAATGACGAGTTAGCCAGGAGGGCAGATTTAATTAGAAACCATGGCCAAGCGGAGAAGTACCTGCATGTGGAGCTCGGCTACAATCTAAGGATGACCAACATTGCTGCTGCAATCGGCAGGGCCCAGCTCAAAAAGCTCGATGCTTGGAACGAAAAGAGAATTGAGAATGCCAAACTGCTAAGCGAGGGCATAGAGAAAATCAAGGGATTAACACCACCCTATGTTGATCCTCGCGTAAAACACGTCTTCCACCAGTACGTGATTAGAGTTGAAGATGAGTTTCCGCTAAGCAGAGATGAGCTCATGGCAAAGCTCAGGGAGAAAGGAATCGGAACTGCGGTGCATTACCCAATGCCCGTCCATTGGCAACCTCTCTACCAGAAGCTCGGCTATCCAAAGGACATCTGTCCAAACGCAATCGAAGCCTCGAAGAGAGTGCTGAGCTTACCGGTGCATCCAGCCGTCAGCGAGGAGGACATAGCTTATATAATAACCATCCTTGAAGAGCTTTCTTCTTGATACCTTTTTCATTTTGCCATGTTTTTCTCAGGCTTCAAAGTCCTTCAAATCCCACACCAGAAAACCCTTCTCTTCTAATTCTTCTTTATTCTCGACTCTTTTTGCCACCAATCCATAGTTTTTCTCCCACCCATCTAGCCCCACAGCTTCAGCCTTGCCCTCCAAGTTTTCCAAGATTTCTAGGGCTTTTTTCTCACTCAGCTCCTTCCACTTGGCTTCAACAAAAAGGGCCTTCTTTTCTCTCTTGCTCAGTGCAACAATGTCGATCTCCTCCCCCTTGTGCCACCAGCGGCCGATCTTTGTGAACTTGAACGGTAACCTCCCTTCGCGATTGAGCCCTATTAAAAACTGCTTTGCTATTTCTTCGAAAGCAAAGCCTACATACTGGTTGAAGTCCCGCCTGAACTCCTCAATGGCCCCATCTGGAAAACCACTCTCGATTTCCTCGAAATAGGGTGCCACAAAACGGAACCAGAAAGCAAAGTAGAGGTCTCTGAAGCGGTAAATCCCTCTCTTTGCCTTTCTTGCCACAGGGAGTTCCCTCTTTAGTATCCCCAAGTCCTCGAGTATCCTCAGATAGCGGGCCGTGTTTTTAGGCTCGATAAAAGAGTGCTGGGCTATCTCATTGACGCGTGTTTTCCCTTCAGCTACCGCCTCAAGTATTGTGTAGTATGTCTCCGGCTCCCTGAACTCCTCCTCTAAGAGCTCTTTGGCTTCTCTGAATAGAAATGCATTTGGATCAAAGAAGTTCTTTTCAATTTCCTTTTCTGCATTTTCGCCTTCAAAGAGCTCAAGATATCTTGGAACGCCAGAAGTTACTGCATAAATCTTCACGGCTTCCTCTGGATTTATACCCTCAAACCACTCAAAGAGGTGTTTAAACTTTAAGGGCTGGAGGTTAAGGGTTGCATCACTTCTCCCATAGAGTGGACTTGAGTAATCGAAGAAGCTCCTCTTCAGAAGGCCAACGGATGAAGCTGATAGGACGAGCATTATATTACTGTCGGCCAAAATTTCGTCCACTATACTCTGGAATTCGGCCTCGACTTCAGAATACCGGAGCAGGTAGGAAAATTCGTCGAGGAAGACTATAAGCCTCTCTCTTGCCTGTGAGCCTATGAAACGGAAAGCATCTGAGAAGGTTGAAAAGTTTGGCACAGGGATGCCAAAGTACCTTCCTATCGCCCTGTTGAGTTTTGTAAGGTTATATTCCCAGACCCTCTTCTCAAATTGGACTGCTATTGCGTTCTTGTTTGTTAAGAACTCCCTCACGAGCCTGCTTTTACCTATCCTTCTTCTACCGGTAACAAGCACAAGAGTGAAGCCTTTCCTATTGTAAAGTTTCTCAAGGGTTTCGAGTTCTTCTTTCCGGTTTACAAATTTTCGAATCTTCATAATATAATCTTGAGTCGAAATTATATAAAAAAGTTTTGCCGTTCAAAGGGGATGTAACTTTTAAAATTCCCGAAGTCCATATGTTTATATATCCTAAAACTTCAACTTCAAAAAAGAACATCAAGGGTTCGTGAAAGGTGGTCAAGATGCTTCGAGTTGGAGTAGTCGGCGTTGGGAACATGGGCTTCCATCATGCGAGGATTTATTCGGAATTAGCGAAAGAAGGAAAGATTGAACTCGTTGGAGTTGCTGACGCAAACTTAGAGCGAGCCAAAGAGGTTGCTTCCCAATTCAGAACAAAGGCTTTTGGAGATTACAGGGAGCTTGTAAAAGAGGGAATAGACGCCGTTAGCATTGCCGTTCCAACTTCTCTCCACAAAAAGGTTGCTCTGGAGTTTATTGAAAACGGTGTTAGCGTTTTGGTGGAGAAGCCCATTGCGGAGAGCATCGAGAGTGCCCAGGAGATAATAAGGGCTGCAAAAAAGAATGATGTCACTTTAATGGTCGGGCATGTGGAGAGGTTTAATCCGGCGGTACTAAAGCTGAAGGAGAGCATAAGCAACGGACTTCTGGGTAAGATAGTTACAATGAACGCCAAAAGGGTCGGGCCCATGGTTGTTAGGATAGCCGATGTGGGCGTAATAATTGATCTGGCCGTTCATGACATCGATGTTATGAGCTTTCTTGCGGATTCCAAGGTAAAAGAAGTGTATGCGAAAGCGAGAAATGTAAAGCATCCATCTGGAGTTGACGATTACGCTCTCATACTCTTAAGCTTTAAGCACAATGTCGATGGTATCATAGAGACCAACCGCTTAACGCCCCATAAGACGAGAACCCTAAACGTCGTGGGCACTGAGGGCATAGCTTACCTCGACTACATCAACCAGACGTTGCAGATATACGATGAAAAATGGGTCAGGAAGGCCAAGATTCAAAAGCAAGAGCCCTTGAGAATCGAGATTGAACACTTCATTAACTGCGTGGTCAACAAAGAGAGACCACTAGTGAGTGGAGAAGACGGGTTGCATGCACTTGAAGTTGCAGTTAAAGCCCTCGAAAGTGCAAATAAAGACGAGGTAGTAAAACTAAGGTGATTAAAATGAAGCTTATCGGCTTAAATAGAGATGAAGTTAAGCAAGCTTTTAAAGAGGGTAAAGTTACGATAGCGGTTTACGGTCTCGGTAAGATGGGCCTTCCACTGGCGGCAGTTTTTGCGGAACATGGAGCCAATGTCATAGGCGTCGACATCAATGAAAAAGTTGTTGAAATGATAAACAATGGAGAAAACCACATTAAAGAGGAACCCGGCCTGTCCGAGCTGGTCGAGAGGAACGTAAAGGCTGGAAGGCTAAAGGCCACGACTGATGGCGTCTGGGCTGCCAAGCAGACGGATGTTATGATTATCCTTGTCCCAACGCTAACCGATGATAGGGGCAACTTAAAGCTTGAGCCAGTTTATGATGTGGCGAGAAAGATCGCAAAAGGTCTTAAAAAGGGAGATATAGTGATTACTGAAGCAACGATGCCTCCAGGGACGACGGAGAGCTTGGTTCCGATTTTAGAGGAGAGCGGCCTCAAGCTTGGTGAGTTCGGACTAGCACATGCTCCCGAGAGGACAATGACCGGAACCGCAATTAGGGACATCACTGGCCAGTATCCTAAAATAGTAGGAGCGAGTGATGAGAAAACACTGGAAGCTGTTATCGGCATATACGAGACAATTAACAAAAAAGGCGTTATTCCGATGAGCTCCATAAAAGCTGCCGAAGCTGTTAAGGTCTTTGAAGGAGTGTACAGAGATGTCAACATTGCTTTGGCAAATGAGCTGGCATTATGGTGCGAGGAGCACGGCTTGGATGCCTTGGAAGTTTTTGAGGCAGCCAATACCCAGCCCTATTGTCACCTCCATATGCCCGGTGCCGGCGTTGGAGGCCATTGCTTTGCAAGAGATGAGTTTGTGTTCCTAGAGAAGGATGGTATAGAGCCGTTGACTGTTGAAGAGCTCTTCGAGCTCATAGAAGGAAATCTTGAGGAGAAAGAGGGAGTTCTAATAAAAGTTCCCTCGAAAGAATACTATATACTGTCCTTTGATCCTATTTCCAAGAGACCCATTTTTAAGAGAGTAACACTCGCCACTAAGAGAAAGCTGAAGCCTGGAGAAAGGGTTCTCGAGATAAGAACAAAAACCGGAAGACGCGTCAAGCTCACTGAGAATCATATAGTGTGGGTTTATGAGCATGGAAAGTTCGTGCAGAAACTTGCCAAAGAACTAAAACAAGGGGACAAGATGGCGATAGTTATGGAATTACCTAGCAAGGAAACTCCTGAGGTTCTTAATGTCCTGTCAATTCTCTCCAGAAATCCCCATGGCTATAGAGTAAAGTTCCCAGAGATACCTTCTGAAGCTAGAGCAATTCTTCATTCAAGCCTCGCTCCACAGTCGTACGACTACGTGAGAGATTCGTACATACCGCTCAAGTACTATGACGAGTTCAAAGGTGTACTCCCAGAGCCAAGTGCCATAGCTAGCGGCAGAGAACCTAGTTATTTAGAATTTCCTCCGAAAATTGAAATCAATGAAGATTTTGCAACCCTTCTAGGATACTATCTCTCGGAAGGGTGCTTAACAGAAGATAGCTCCTCCAGGATAAGATTCTCGTTCAATGCTGGAGAAAGGGATTATATAGAGGAAGTAAAGGAAATCCTAAAAAAGATTGGCATACGCTACTCGGAATATACCCAAGCCAGTGTTCATTATATCAAGGTCTCGTCAAGGGCCTTTGGAGAGCTTCTCAAATTCCTTGAAACGGGTGTAAATTCATATGACGCCAAAGTACCAGGGTTTATCTTATACAATAAAGCCCTTCAAAAAGCCATTCTTAGGGGGATAATAAACGGAGATGGAAGTGTCGTCGTATACGAAGGAAAACGTAAGATAAGAAAGGATGGTAAGGAATATACTATAGATATGATAAGCGCGACCATTGAAATTGCAACGGCAAGTGACAAACTTGCACAGCAACTCTTCCTCATGCTTCAGAATCTCGGTGTTGTTCCCTCCTACAAGAAGAACGGAAAAGTTCATATATTACGCATTTTTGGACCAGATAACCTTGAGAAGCTTAGAGAAGTTGTAAGCGGTGAGAAAAAGGAAAAGCTTGAATACTATTTGAACAACATAAGGAAACGTGAGAAGAGCTCAACTTTCAAACATACGGGAAGCTTTGCACTCGTTGAGGTCAAGGAAATAAAACCAGTCGAATATAATGACTATGTGTATTCTTTCGAAGTGGAAGATACAAGCACTATCGTTACGACATCTGGCCTTATAGTTCACAACTGCATTCCTATCTACCCTTGGTTCGTCATAAATCTGGCCAAAAAGATGAATCCCAGGCTTATTAAAACTGCCAGGGAGATAAACGATTTCATGCCCTACCATGTTGTTGAGTTAACAGTTAAGGGCTTAAATGAAGTAGGAAAGCCGTTGAATGGAAGCAACGTCCTCGTGCTCGGGCTTACTTTTAGGGGCGGTGTTAGGGAGTTCACGAAGAGCCCAGCGATTCCGATTATCAAAGAGCTCAAGGGGTGGGGAGCAAAAGTTTATGCCTACGACCCGCTGTGCACTCCCGAAGATGCGAAGCGCTTTGGCGCAGAATGGAAGGAGGACTTCAAAGACGTCGATGCAATAGTTATAGTGACTGACCACAAAGAGTTCAGGTCATTGAACCTAGAAGAAGTTGCAAAGCAAGTGAAGAGCAAAGTGATAATTGACGGCAGAAACGTTTTGGATTCCGAGAAAGCGGAAAAACTTGGGTTTGTATACTTGAGAGTTGGAAGGGTTTAGCTCTTGTTTTATTTTTCCCAATCCTATAACGAGAGTGAGGGGCACCGCGTGATCAGAGGCCTCAGTGAAGTTTCGCTCTGAGGCAGGGCTCATACCTTCACCCACAAACCTCACGACTCTGGGTAAGCCGTGAGATCTATGGTTAGGTATGAACTCTGGATCAGGGTGAAGCTTTCGCTTCGGTCCCTTCTCACACAGTACCCCTCAATACATAATAGACTTTAAAGTATATAAAGTTTGTTGTTTGATAATGTTTGACTAAACCTAGTTTTGGTTTGAAATTATACCCAAAAATTTCTTTGTAAAAACAAACTGGATATTTAGAAAGAGCAAACTATTAACCTCCTTTGTCAAAGGCTTATTTGAACACGCTGATAAATCCACTTCAAAGGTACAAGCTCACCATTATGGAGGGGAAGAAACTTTTAGAGAGCCCATAAAAAGGAGAACCAATGAGTGAGTATTGGATTTTCGAAGGATGCAATCACTCTTTATAGTTCTTGAAGGAACTCCTCAGGCCTGAGGATCTTTATTTTGTACTCAAGAATCTTGACTTCTTTGTTCTCATCTCTCATATCCAAGAGATCCTTGTCAAGGGTTACGATGCAATCGGCCTTAGCTTCATATGCGATCTCCAGAAATTTGTTGTCTTTTGGGTCTCTGCAGAGGGCAACACGCGTCCTTGGGTTTACGAGAATAACTGAGCTGTTAACAAAAAGATACGTTAGAATGAGTACTTCACTCCCGCCCTTGAGGAGCTTTGTAACCTTCTCGCTAAAAAGAACGTCATAAAGTTCATTCATCGCTTCCTCCGAGGAGTACGCTTTAAATTTTTTGGCATACATGGCTTTCAGCACTTTTGCTGGTGCAGCTTTAGGGTCTCCAAGTACTGATGATATTATAACGCTTGTATCAACCACTGCCTTCCTGAGTTTCTTTTTCTGTTCTTCTTTCATTGAGGACATCCCCCAGCACTTTAAGGATTTCCTCCTCAGAAAGCCGGGGGCTTGCCTTCTCCAATAGTTCAAAGTACTTGTCAATTAATTCTGGAGTTATTTCAAGCTTGATGCTGGAGAGGTATTTTCTTACCGTCTCTTGGAGGGCATAATTAATGAAATCGCTTTTATCTTTGAAGAGCCCAAGGTCTACCAGGAGGTTAATAGCCTTGATAACGTTTTCGGGTGCCCTCACACTAACATGTACCGTGCGTTTGGTGGAGGGCTTCTTCTTTCCGGCCTTTAATACTTCCATTACTCTCACCTTCCCATCTCTGTGTTACATATGTATCACAACACTATAAATAGTTTTTGGTTATTGACTTGTATAAAAAGGACTTAACTGAACAAACTGCTCCCAAAAATGAGGTGTGGAAAAAATTCTTTGAGGTCTTCTAGAGTTAATGAGGGGCTCTAACTCATTTATCCTCCAACAGCTCAATGAAGGCAACGGCCCCTTTGTTTATTAGTATTCTACGGCCATCTTCGGTCTTTAAAGTGATAAAGTACGGGTCCTTGGGCACGAATAAGCCCATAAACATGTCCCCAGTGATGAGCTTGATTTTTACCTTCTTTTCCTTAACGTTTTCTCCTTCTTCCTTGTCGCCCTTATTACCGCTTTCACGGACGTCTGCTTCTTTAGTAAAAGCTCGTTCTTTCCCAGAAGAATGATAATGAACTTCATCGGAATGATCTTGCTGAATATGGGTCTCTATAAGCTTCTTTGACATCGACTTAAACCCGCAAACCGGGCACTCCCACATGCCCGTATCCGAATCAAACCTCAGCTCTATCATCCCAAACACCTCTCTGCCCGCTTCTGAATTATTTTTTGATAAATAACTTGTCATAATAATGTTTTTGGCTTGAACACTAAGGCCCAAAAGTCAAACCTCTCTCAAAACTTTCAGGATTTCGTCAAAGATTCCTTCAACACTTCCGGGCTCGAATTCAATGACTTTTTCAGGGCGTAGGAGAGGCAATATGTCTTCCGTGACGGTCTTCCAGGGCTCTTTCATGCTTGAAAGTACTGTTATCGCTTTTTTATAGTCTTCTCCTTTGAATATCGCCGCCTTACTTGGCGCAACTGCAACCACAACATCAGAGTCAAGAGAATTAGCAGTTGGCGCCGCGAAGTTGTTGTAAGACTCCACAAACGTCAGCTCGTGGTTCCTCTTAATATAGCTCAAGCACTCGTCGGCCATTTTCCTGGATTCTAAAAGCAATTTGTCAACGCTCTCAACATCTAGGGGCTTCAAGTTGACTATGGAGATCAGCCTCTCAGCTTCCTTCCCCGCCCTCCAGGGAGAGGCTTGAGAAAAGAATAGGTTAGTGTTTTGCGAGTTTCATGAACTCTTCTGGAGTGTATACTTTGCTGTACCATTCAAAGTGCTTTTTGTTGTACGTTACTAAGGGGGCGTCGAGTTTTACTGCCAATGCTCCAATCATGTAGTCTCTTGCATTTTTTCTAAAGTCCCATCTGCCCCAAACTGCCTTCACTGTTTCTATTGCACATTCCTTGTCAAATCCCAAAACTTCAATCCCAATACTGCGGAATAACGTCTCAACAGCGCTTTTTCCCTCTTCAACACTCCCAAGTTTTTTAGACTGGTGGTAAAGGTACTCGGTGTAAACAACTGCACTTGTCACTGGATAGTATGGCGAATCCTTGAGCCAAAGCAGAAACTTCCAGTTGTGGAAAACGTTTGTATCAAGGACGACCTTCATTCATGGGCCTCCTTGAACACCTTGCTCAGTCCCTCTCTCATTTCATCCACAGTCTTGTCAATGTCCTTTGAAAGCTCTGCCATCTCCCTAACAAAGTCTTCGAGACGTTTGATGATGTATCCTTCCTTTGTTTTAACGAACACTATTTCATCCCCAGCCTTTATTCCAAGGGCTTCCCTTACTTCCTTGGGGATGGTAACTTGGTACTTCCTCGTTACACTTACCATTACAACCACCAATAAAGTATTACTATCTTCACATTATAAATGTTGCTGGTTTTGTTTCAAAGGGCATTTGGAATAAAAGAGTGAGAATAGCGTGTGCAGGGGAGGAGAGCTGCATACGCTCAAATAGCAATAGCTGCCTTGGAGAATACAAAAAAGCTCAAGGATAGTTGAAGTTTGAGGTTCTTTTAACAAAACAGGTTCATTCCCTTTTAATCTTAAACATTTTAAGGTCTCATAACAAGAGTGAGAAGCGCCGGGTACACCGAAAGCTTTAATCTTTCTTTGTTTTTACATCACTTCGGTGACTCTTTTTGATGTACATTACTGCGGATGTTTTGGAGGAACTTTTGGAGAGGGCAAAGTTTTCATTGATCCTCTTGACTTCAGGCGCAGAGGTTCTAGAACTTTTCGTAGTATTCAAAGAAGGCAAACCCCGTGGCCTGCTTGGCTTCGGGAAATCGGCCGAGAAAGAAGAGTTAAAACTGCTCTCGAAAAGGCTAGAGGTTCCTGCGTGGATTGTACAACGAAGGAAAGGGAAATATGTCATGACAAACATCGATACTGGGGAGAAGATAGTACTAGAAGAGAATGAAGTCGATGCTTTCATAGATCTTGTATTTTTAGGTTTTTGTTTTTATTTTTCATGTTACGCGTACAGATCACTATTGGCGTTTGGGGGCTGAAGCGATGAGGACTTCTGTTGACTACTATTCCTCTTCCTCACTTTTCCTACACCCCATAGGATATCTCCCACGAAAAGTTCATAGAACTTAATGATTTGCTTCTTTTTTGAGAGAGCAATTACCACTTCCTTAACTCGATAGCAATCTATGTTATCCTCCAAGTACCCGAACTCATTACAAAACTCGCGGACAAATTACATGACGATAGCAAATGCTCTCAAGATCTTCCAAGACATCGTCGTACATTTTCTCTTTTATCTTCCGCAAGTTTATAGGCTTATCACCAACTCCTGAGAAAATACTTCCCTTTACAGCTTTTCGAAAATCTCTGCACATATGGATAATGGCTCCCTACTAAGGATTCCATCCGATAGCCTAATTCCTAGTGTTATCTTCTGGCCAAGGTGTGTTTCGAGCGTCTCGTAAAATAGTACAATTCTTTTCTCCAGAACCTCCAAACGTATTTTCTATGTCACAGTTCCTACCATGGAAGCCATCACAACTTAACTGAGTATAATTGAATAAATATTTCTCAGATAATAGCTAGTTTTATTTAATCCTATTAGAAGTAATAAGTAGGTGGTAGGTATGCACAAAGTCGGTCTCTGGATATCGCCCTTCCACCCCTCCTTACTTGAGGAGGCCACTGGGCTGTTTTTCACTAAGAAGCGACGACAAATTGCAGTAAAGCTCTGGAAGTGGTTCGCAGAAAACTCGATTGCCCACCTAACGGAGATTATAAGATTTGCCGTTGAACTTACCGACAATCGTGAGCTGGTTGAGTACTACACGAGGTTGATTATTGAGGTGGAGGATCCGTGGTCTTATGAGGGAATGCTCGAAATCAAGGGGAGACTCCTCGAGAAGGCCACGGAACTGGGTGTGAACCTTAAAAAAGTGTTAGACGATGTAGAGTATGCTATTGGCGTTATGAAAGTGCTGGGAGTTCTTTTCGAGTCTGATGAGATCCTAGTGTACAATCCAAGCGGACTGGTACGATTTCTAAGGAAAATTGCCCAAGAAATTGAAAGGGGCTGAGCTCTCCCCTCTTTGTTTTTTAGTTTTAGTGTCGAGATAATTGGGCCATCACCTCTTGAAGCCATTGGGTAAAAAGGTTTTAAAGAATGAACCCAGCCAGTATATTATGGTTTCAGTCCTCATGATCCCCCTTTCTTTTCTGAAGTGTTGCCAGCAACTGAAGTCTGACATCCCCTGCTTATCATGACAGTATTCTTTGAGCTTTTAGGCAAACATTTATAAGGCTTAACTAAGTTTAATTAAATGTAATTAAATGCCATTGAAATTGGAGGTGTTTGCGATGGATGAAGAGAGGAAATACACAACTGTTTCAATCCCAAAGCCTCTATATGAGAAGATAAAGAAGAGAATCGAGGGGACAGGGTTTACTTCAGTTTCAGATTACGTTACCTATGTGCTAAGAGAGGTTTTGGCGAGCCTCGAAGAGGAGGAGAAGGAAGAAGTCTTTACCGAGGAAGAAGAGGAGAAGGTCAAGGAGCGCCTTAGGGCCCTCGGCTACCTCGACTGATCTCTCAATTTTTAGGTGATATGTATGGTCTCCAAGCCACACGGTGGAAAGCTGATTAGGAGAATAGCCGCCCCCAAGACAAGGGATAGGATTTTGAGCGAGCAGCATGAGTATCCTTCTGTTCAAATCGACCATGGAAGGGCCATAGATTTAGAGAACATCGCCCACGGCGTTTATTCTCCTTTAAAGGGGTTTTTAACGAGGGACGATTTTGAGAGCGTTCTGCACCACATGCGCCTCAGCGACGACACCCCTTGGACGATTCCAATAGTTCTGGACGTTGAGAAGCCGGACTTTGAAGAGGGCGATGCGATTCTGCTTTACTATGAGGATATTCCAATAGCGAGGATGCACGTTGAGGAGATATACACCTATGACAAGAAGGAATTTGCCCAGAACGTTTTCAAGACAACCGACCCAGAGCATCCTGGGGTTGCAAGGGTATATTCAATGAAGGACTACCTCGTCGGCGGTGAGATTGAGCTCCTCAACGAGCTTCCAAATCCATTTGCCAAATACACATTGAGGCCAATCGAAACGAGGGTTCTTTTCAAGGAGCGCGGCTGGAAGACGATAGTTGCCTTCCAGACTAGAAACGTTCCCCACCTCGGCCACGAGTACGTGCAGAAGGCAGCACTAACTTTCGTCGACGGCCTCTTCATAAACCCCGTTCTGGGCAGAAAGAAGAAGGGCGACTACAAGGACGAGGTCATAATCAAAGCTTATGAGGTCCTTTTTGAGCACTACTACCCGAAGGACGCGGCCACTTTGGCCACTGTTAGGTACGAGATGCGCTACGCCGGGCCGAGGGAAGCGATCCACCACGCCATAATGAGGAAGAACTTCGGTGCAACTCACTTCATCGTCGGAAGGGACCACGCGGGAGTTGGCGACTATTACGGGCCTTACGAGGCATGGGATCTCTTCGACGAGTTCCCGGACTTGGGAATAACTCCAATGTTCATAAAGGAGTCCTTCTACTGCAGGAAGTGCGGCGGAATGGTCAACGCAAAGATATGCCCGCACGACAAGGAGTTCCACGTAAGAATAAGCGGCACGAAGCTTAGGAAGATGATAATGGCTGGAGAGCAGCCGCCAGAATACATGATGAGGCCTGAGGTCTTCGAAGTAATAAAGAACTTCGAGAACCCGTTTGTGGAGTGAGCAAATGTTATATCTTTCCTTTACAATTCTTTACTGGTGAGCTAGATGGAGGAGATTGAGGTCGTCTACGAGAATGGGGTGTTCAAACCTCTCAAGAAAGTGAAACTTAAGGAGGGCACCCATGGGAAAGTGATAGTGAAGATGGGAATAGCAGATGTTATAGAGAACTTCAGCAGGAAAGTGAAGAAGGATGCCTTACAGGAGTTTCTGGAGGAGAGGAGATGATCGTAGTAGACACCTCTGTGTTTATTGACGCACTCTTTGAATACAAAAAAGATAGAACCGAGATAGCCAAAAACTTTTTCAGAAAAATTCAAGAGAAAAATATCTCTATTGTAGAGCCAGACGTATTTAAGATAGAACTTATAGGACAACTAGTTAGGAGAATGCCAAAAGAAGAAGCAATGACGGTGTATGAATTAATTATTGAGAATGTAGAAATTAGCGAGACAAATAAGCTTAAAGAAGTGTCTTTTGGAATAGCTTTTCAAACTGGATGCAGAGCGATAGATTCATTTTACATTGCAATTTCTCATTCAACGAATAGCCTCCTCGTATCAAATGACAAGTTCCAAGTTGAAAGTGCAAGGAAGTACGGCGTTAAAGCGTTTTATCTTTTAGAAGAGTTCGATCAACTTGAGAGGATCTTAAATAAGAGCGGTGATCAAAGTGAACCTGATAATTCACCATTGGGACACTGACGGCATAACTTCAACAGCACTCCTCGTCAAAGCTTTAGAGTTAAAGGAGTTTATAAATTTGAGCCCCCCAATCGGGGAGTTCCGCTTTGATGAAAGGATTAGAAGAGAGATTGAAAAGGCAAATAGGCTTTACGTTTTGGATCTAAACCTGCCCCATGAAGTTGAGGGCATAGACAAGGAGACCATTTTCATTGACCACCACATCCAGCCTAGGATAATGAATCCAATGGTTAAGCAGATAAACCCCGCCCTCGAAGGAAACGAAGCTCCTTCGGCTTCTTTCGTTGTTTCGGAGTATTTTAACGTCTGGAACGCATGGAGTGCCCTCGGTGTCGT
Source organism: Thermococcus aggregans (assembly GCF_024022995.1). Taxonomy (NCBI): domain Archaea; kingdom Methanobacteriati; phylum Methanobacteriota; class Thermococci; order Thermococcales; family Thermococcaceae; genus Thermococcus; species Thermococcus aggregans. The sequence continues at coordinate 358,550 of NZ_CP099582.1, forward strand.
TGGAGACATTGGTGAGAAGGCCTTTGAAATTCCAAGGGTTCATCAGCTTTTAGAGAGGGAAAGGCTCACAAGGGAGGAGGCACTTAAGATAGTCGAGCTTATCGATTCGAACTACATAGCAATGGACAGAGAAAGTGTAGAGAAGGCTCCCAAGGTTCTCCTTGAAAACCACGTAAAGGAGCTTCTGAGCTATGAGCCCTGGCTAAAGAAAGCCGAGGCGATAGAGAAAGCCCTAAAAGATGCCTTAGCGAATGCAGAGGTCAAAAACGGGGTTGCCTTCATAGAGTTCAAGAGCCCCTTCAACATAATCTCCAAGGTAGCTAGGAAAGCCGTCTGGGAGCTCGGCTACAGAGGATCATTGGTGGTTAACAGGGACTTTCACGGAAAGGCCCAGGTTTACTTTAGGATTTCCCCAGATATGGCCGAGGAAGTTAATATGTCCGAGATAATAGCCGAGCTTAAAGGGAAAGGCTTCAACGCGGGGGGCAAAAGGGAAGTTTTAGGATGCATATGCGAGAGAGATAAAATCGGAGAAGTTTTGGAGATAATTAAAGATCATCTGAGGTGATTGGAGTGGAAGAGGTTAAGAAGGTCTTTGTCATTGGGCTTGATTCAGCCCCACCAGAGCTTTTGTTCGGAAAGCTTCTAGACGATTTACCCAACATAAAGTGGCTCGTTGAGAGGTCTATTTACGGGCCTATGCAGAGCACGATCCCAGCGATTACGATCCCGGCCTGGATGGTAATGGCGACAGGCAAAACGCCCGGAGAGCTTGGGTTGTATGGCTTCAGGCACAGAAAAGCGGGAGCATACAACGACATCTGGATAGCCCATTCTCTGATGGTAAAGGAAAAGGCCGTTTGGCATTACATAGCTGAAAAGGGCAAAAAGTCAATCCTAGTTGGAGTTCCCCCAAGCTACCCGCCGAGGAAGATAAACGGTTATCTCGTCAGCTGCTTCATTACTCCCGATGCTTCCGTTGACTACACCTATCCGAAGGAGCTTAAGAACGAGATAGAGAAGCTTGTTGGCGAGTACATCTTCGATGTGGTCTTTAGGAAGGAGAACAGGGACGAGGTCAAGGAACAGCTCTGGGAGATGACGAGGAAGAGATTTGAGGTTATTCGATACTTAATCCAAGAGAAGGAGTGGGACTACTTCCAGTTCGTAGAAATAGGCCTCGACAGGGTTCACCATGCATTCTGGAAGTACTTCGACGAGAACCACCACCTTTACCCGGGCGATGACAACCCCTACAAAAACGTCATTCCCAATTACTACAAGCTCCTAGATGAGGAGATAGGAAAAACACTGAAGTTGCTCGATTTGGACGAGACCGCTATAATGATAGTCTCCGACCACGGTATAAAGGCAATGAAAGGTGCATTCGCAATAAACCAGTGGCTCATTGAAGAGGGCTTATTGAAGATCAAGAATCCAGAAATATTGAAAGAAGGAAGGCAGGTCAGGTTCAACGAGCTCGATGTTGATTGGAGCAGGACGATTGCCTGGGCATGGGGAGGCTACTACTCTAGGGTGTTCTTAAACGTTAAGGGAAGGGAGCCTCAGGGAGTAGTTAAGCCTGAGGAATACGAGAAAGTTAGAGACGAAGTGGCAGAGCTTATAAAAACAATTAGAGGGCCGAACGGAGAGAAGTGGGACACCAAGGTCTTCTATCCCGAAGAGATTTACCCTGTTGCCAGAGGGAACAAGCCAGACATGATGGTCTACCTTGACGACCTGAACTGGAGGGCCGCTGGAACTCTAGGCTACGAGACGCCCTACCTATTGGAGAACGACTTAGGGCCAGATGATGCCGTACATGCCGAATATGGAGTTTTCTCACTCTATTTGCCGGGAATGGAAGAAGGAAAGAGAACACAGCTTACTATTTACGACTTCGCTCCTACAGTTCTCAAGCTCTTTGGAATGGAAAAGCCGCTTAGGGGGAGGAGTGTAATATGAGCGAAGAGGGATTTACAATATGGCTTACTGGGCCAAGCGGGGCCGGGAAGACCGTGTTAGCTCACGCCCTCAAGAAGAAGCTCAAGTCAATGGGCTACAAGGTTGAGATCCTTGATGGAGACGTTATAAGGAAGACCCTCTATCCAGATCTTGGCTTCTCGAAGGAAGCCAGAGAAATGCACAATCGCATTGTAATTCATATGGCCAAGCTTTTGAGCAGGAACGGGGTCATAACAATAGTTTCCCTGATTTCACCTTACAGAGCGGTTAGGGAGTACGCGAGGAAGGAAATAGGGAGATTCATGGAAGTGTACGTGTATGCACCGCTAGAAGTGAGAATTCAGAGGGATCCTAAGGGGCTATATGCAAAGGCCATGCGCGGTGAAATAAAAGGCTTGACTGGCTACGACGGAGTCTACGAGGAGCCGGAGAACCCAGAAGTCAAAGTTGACAGCTCAAAGATGACACCCGAGGAAGAGGTCGAAGCAGTCTTAAAGAAAGCTAAGGAACTGGGCTACCTAAAATAACGAGGGAGTGAAAAGTGCATCCAGTTGTTTTTATCTTTCTCGGCTTTCTTGTTGGGGCTTTAGTGGGCCTCACCGGGATGGGCGGTGGGGCTTTAATGACTCCTTCCCTGATTTTCCTTGGGGTAGAGCCGATTATAGCCGTTGGGACTGATCTTCTATATGCGACTGTTACAAAGGTTTTCGGCGTTCTATTCCACCAGAGGAAGAACAAAATCAGGGTCGATATTACCTCGAGACTTATCATTGGGGGCTTGCCGGCAATTTTGTTGGGAAGCTTTTTGTTGAGGAGCATTGATAAGGCGCTTTTGAACGAGTATCTAACTCTCTTCTTGGGCGCTGTGCTGTTGGTTACATCTACGTTGAGGCTGGTTAGGGGAGAGATTAACCTCCCGATAAGGCCGAGAATGGAGTATCTGTACCTTTTGGGCTTTGTTGTTGGGTTAACAGTTCAGTTCACCTCTGTTGGGGCCGGAGTCATTGTGAGCTTTGCCCTTGTGAACCTTGCCAAAGTAAATCCTCACGAGGTCGTTGGAGTCACAATAGCTTATGGTCTAGCTTTATCTTCCTTGAGCTTCATGAACTACGCTTTCTTAAATAGTGTGGATTATTCCCTAGCATTGCTTTTGATACTTGGAACGATTCCAGGCGTTTATTTTGGGACTAGCCTAAACACAAAGGCCGATAAAGACGTGCTTAAGAAGGTTATCAACGTGGCGATTCTAATCATTGGGGCTTTGATACTGGCTGAGAGGGTGTTTTAATGTTTTTTAAATTCAATAGGAGAGGTCTTTGTTTTGAATTTTCACTCCATTTACGAATCTATCTCTGGTTTCGGATTTTTACTGTTAAGTACCGTAAACCCGAAAGACTTAACGGTATCGTAAAGTTTTATGGTTAACGGTACTTAACGGTAGGTACCGACGCTCTTTTTGATTTTGGTTGTTGGTTAGGTTTAAGTTTAGTGTTTTTGAATAATTTTCTGGTGATCGTCAGTTTCGGGGGGTGAGTAAGGGTTATCTGGATTCTTATGCTGCTTCGGCGTCGGTTTTTGCCTTGTGTCAAGCAATGAGTCCGGAATTAGCTCTGAGCTTATTGTTAACCTGGATGTTCACAACCAACAACTAACAGGAAAAGAGCGGTGTTCTGTTTCTGCTTAATAGAGCTTTGTCAAAAATTTACTACTAACCTGCTGAGCGAGTGTTTTAGAGCCTTACAGTTATGTACCAAAAATTTTTATTGCAGAAAGTGTAGTGAAGAGAGGTGAAATAATATGAAAGCTCTCATCCTTTCTGGTGGTCACGGCACGAGATTGAGGCCTCTAACTTATTCACAGCAGAAGCAGCTTATACCAGTTGCGAATAAGCCCGTCCTATTCTATGCCATTGAGGACGTTATCGAAGCGGGAATCCGCGATATTGGCATAATAGTTGGGCCAAACAAGGAGCAGGTTATTGAGACCGTAAAAAGCGTTGATTGGGACGCTAACATAGAGTTCATTTACCAAGGCGAGCCAAAAGGGTTGGCCCATGCTATCTTAGTCGCGAGGGAGTATCTCGGTGATGATGATTTCGTTATGTACTTGGGCGACAACATACTCAGAGAAGGTATTGTAAGGCATTTGGAGCACTTCAAGAAGGGCAACTTCGATGCGAGCATTCTTCTCTGTGAGGTTCCGAACCCCCAGCAGTTCGGTGTTGCTGAATTAAGCGAAGACGGCAAGACGATTAAGCGCTTGGTTGAGAAGCCCAAAGTCCCCCCGAGCAACTTGGCTTTAGTGGGGATTTACTTCTTCAAGCCGATTATTCATGAGGCCGTGAAACACTTGAAGCCCTCGTGGCGTGGCGAGCTTGAGATTACCGATGCTATTCAATGGCTTATTGACCACGGCTATAAAGTCGGGTGGACCAAGGTTACAGGCTGGTGGAAAGACACTGGAAAGCCCGAGGATATTTTGGATGCAAATAGGCTGATTTTGGACGACATAAAGACCAGCATTAAATTGGAAACCAAGGCGAGGATCCATGGAAGGGTAATAATTGAAGAGGGAACCCAAATTGACGAGAACACCGTAATAAAGGGCCCTGCCGTGATTGGCAAGAACTGTATAATTAGGAATGCATACATCGGGCCTTACACGAGCATTGGAAACAACTGCATTATTGAAAACACCGAGATCGAGGACTCTATAATCTTGCCGGAGAGCGAGATAAGGGACGCCGGAAGGATAGTTGAAAGCCTTATTGGAAGGGGAGTGAAGATTCTTAAGGGCAACAGCCGCCCGTTTGGCAGGAAGCTTGTCGTTGGCGATAACTCTAGGATAATCCTTTGAGGTGAAAATATGAAGCTCTTGGTAACAGGCGGTGCAGGATTTATAGGGAGCAACTTCATCCGCTATGTTTTAGAGAAGCACAAGGACTGGGAAGTAATAAACTTAGACAAGCTCGGCTACGGTTCAAACCCGGCAAACCTGAAGGATGTCGAGGACGACCCAAGGTATACTTTCATTAAGGGAGATATAAACGACTTTGAGCTTGTTTCAAAGCTAATAAAGGAAGTTGATGCCGTTGTGAACTTCGCTTCTGAGACACATGTCGACAGGAGCATTTCAAATCCCTACGCCTTCATTGAAAGCAACGTTCTCGGGGTTTACACTATTCTTGAGGCAATAAGGAAAGAAAACCCCGAGGTTCGCCTAGTTCACATCAGTAGCGACGAGGTCCATGGAGACATACTCGAGGGCTCTTTCACCGAAGAGGACAGGCTAATGCCTTCTTCGCCCTACTCTGCTAGCAAGGCCGCTGGAGATATGCTCGTCCTCGGCTGGGCTAGGACTTACAAGTTGAACGCCTCAATAACGAGGTGTACGAACAACTATGGCCCATATCAGTTCCCGGAGAAGCTCATCCCAAAGACTATAATAAGAGCTAGCATGGGACTAAAGATACCTATCTACGGCACTGGCCAAAATGTTAGGGACTGGATTTATGTTGGGGACCACGTGAGGGCCGTTGAAGCGGTTTTGCTCAAGGGCGAGCCAAGGGAGATATACAATATTTCAGCCGGAGAGGAGAAGACGAACCTTGAAGTTGTTAAGACGATATTAAAGCTAATGGGCAAAGATGAAGACATGATAGAGTTCGTAGAGGATAGGCCAGGTCATGATTTGAGGTACTCCCTTGACTCGTGGAAGATAATGAGGGACTTGAAGTGGCGTCCAAAAGTTAGCTTTGAAGAGGGAATCAAGAAGACAGTCAAGTGGTATTTGAACAACGAGTGGTGGTGGAAGCCTTTAGTCGATGAGAAAGTCCTCCACCCGACGCCGTGGAAGCTGAGGTGGTAGTGAGCCAGACAAAAACATAGGAGAAAGTTTATTTAGCCCTTAGGCATGATTGATTATCTGAGGAGTGGAATATGAGAAGCAAGTACAAAAAGATTGAGTTCGAGTTCAAGCTTCCCGATGGGCTGTTTAATAGATAGCAACTAGCGAAACATTTAAATACTTTCCACACATAACCACGATTAGAGGAGAAATAATGAGGCTTTATAGAACTGGTGAGGTTGCCAAAAGGCTTGGAGTTTCAACAATGACAGTACGGCGTTGGATTAAAGCAGGAAAAATAAAAGCATACCAAATTGGGAGAGAGTTTAGGATTCCAGAAAGCGAAGTTCTGAGACTTCTTGAAGGTAAACTTCCTGACAAAGTTGTTATTTACGCTAGAGTTTCAAGCAGAGACCAAAAAGAAGACCTTGAAAGACAGGTAGAATACCTCAAAAACTACTGCTCCACCAAAGGATACCAAGTGACAAAAATCCTCACGGACATTTCATCAGGCTTGAATGAAAACAGGAAGGGCTTGAAAAAGCTTTTTAAACTCGTGGAAAGCGGGGAGATAACCAAAGTGGTAATAACATACAGGGATAGACTCACACGCTTTGGCTTCAAGTACCTCGAACAATACTTCAACTCCCACGGTGTTGAAATCGAAGTCATTTTTGATGATGAAGAAAAAACTCCAGAGAAAGAACTCGTAGAAGACTTGCTGGCTATTGTAACTTCCTTCGCTGGAAAGCTTTATGGGATGCGCTCTCACAAGAAAAAGCGCCTCGTCGAGGCGGTAAAGAATGCCCTCAGAGACGATTAAACTCACTGCAAAATTTAAACTCAAGGAAACCCCTAAAGGATTAGATGACCTCTTTTCTGTTTACCGTGAAATAGTGAATTTTCTAATCTCATACGCTCACGAGAACAACATAACCAGCTTCTACAGGCTCAAAAAGGAAACCTACAAAAGCCTACGTGAAAGATACCCAGAACTACCGAGCCACTACATTTACACGGCTTGTCAGATGGCTACCGCAGTTTACAAAAGCTACAGGAAGAGAAAGAGGAAAGGAAAAGCTAATGGAAAGCCTGTTTTCAAAAAAGAAGTTGTCATGCTGGATGATCACTTGTTCAAACTCAACCTTGAAAAGGGAGTAGTGAAAGTTTCCACTTCAAAAGGGAGAATACAGTTAGAGTTCCATCCAGCCAAGTATCACGAGAAATTCAGGGACTGGAAGGTTGGGCAGGCGTGGTTAGTCAGAACGCCGAAGGGTGTTTTCCTAAACGTTGTCTTCTCGAAAGAGGTTGAAGTTAGAGCGCCTAAAGCATTTGTTGGCATTGACTTGAACGAGAACAATGTTACGCTCTCTCTTCCAAATGGGGAGTTCGTTCAAATCATCACGCACGAGCGGGAGATTAGGACGGGCTACTTCCTGAAGAGGAGAAAAATTCAGCGGAAGATTAGGAGTGGGAAGAAAAGAAAGGAACTTCTCGAAAAATACGGCGAAAGAGAAAGGAACAGGCTGAACGACCTTTATCATAAGCTGGCAAACAAAATAGTGGAATTGGCTGAAAAATACGGTGGCATTGCTCTTGAGGATTTGACTGAGATTAGGGAGTCAATTAGGTATTCTGCCGTAATGAATGGCAGGCTTCACAGGTGGAGTTTTCGCAAACTCCAGTCAATCATTGAGTATAAGGCTAAACTGAAGGGTGTTATGGTCGTTTTCGTTAATCCCGCTCATACTTCTTCCCTGTGCCCGGTATGTGGGGGGAAGTTAAGCCCGAATGGGCACAGGGTCTTGAAGTGTTTGAACTGTGGTTTTGAAGCCGATAGGGACGTTGTTGGGAGTTGGAATATCTCTTTGAGGGCCCTGAAGATGTGGGGTGTAACCGTTCCCCCCGAAAGCCCTCCGATGAAGACGGGAGGAGGGAAGGTTATCCGCTACGATAGTTTCACATGTTTTAAAAGTAGCGGATAACCAGAACGGTAAACATTGAGGAGATTAAAAAGGGGATCAGGCAGATTATTTTGAAATGTCTTAAAGAAGAAGGATTGAGTGAAGAAGACCTCGAAAAAGTCAAGATAAACATCGAGCTGGTGGAAGAAGAATAAAGGACTTAAAAGTTGAGGTTATTCTTCCAAGTAAGGTAAAGAAAAGAAGAATCAGTAAGGAGATAAAGGAATATATTGAAGCGGTCAAAGCTGCGGAGAAGCTGAACGAACTCCTCGATGAGGTGGATTTGGATGAAATCGAAAAGGAAGACGAGGAATTCAGAAAAAAGTTTAAGCTCACGTGGAGGGGAGCTTTAGGCGAGCTAAGGAGCAAGTACTCCTCAGTGGAGCTTCAGCACAAGGCCCTTGAATGGTTGGATTAATATCCTGCCTCGATTCTCTACCCCCAACCATTTTGGCCGAGAGATTTAAATGGAAGTGCCCTAAAACATGTAATGGTGAGAAGAATGCCAATCATCGTTGAAGCTGTTTATGAGAATGGGGTCCTCAAGCCCTTAAAGAAACTAAAGCTGAAAGACGGTCAAAAAGTCAGGATCAAAGTTGAGTTGGATGTATCCAAGTATTACGGACTCGAAAGAATTAAAAGAACTTGGAGGAGAGACCCAATTTTCTTAAAAGGTGATAACAATGCCCTTCGAGTTCAAGAGGCTTGAGATTCCCGATGTTATTTTAATCAAGCCAAAGGTCTTCGAAGACGAGAGGGGCTTCTTCATGGAAACTTACAAAAAGCCCGATTTTGAAAGGGCTGGCATAAAGGGGGACTTTATTCAGGACAACCACTCAAAGTCCAAGTATGGTGTTCTTAGAGGTTTGCACTTCCAGCGCGAGCCTTATGCTCAAGCAAAGATCGTGAGATGCATTAGGGGAGTAATCTACGATGTTGCCGTTGATTTGAGGAAGGATTCGCCAACTTTTGGCAAATACGTTGGCGTTATCCTTTCCGAGCACAACAAGTGGCAACTCTACATCCCTAGGGGCTTTGCCCACGGCTTCGTGGTGTTAAGTGACGTTGCGGAGGTCGTTTACAAGGTCGATAACGTTTATGCTCCCGAGTATGAGGGAGGCATAATATGGAATGACCCAGATATAGGTATAGACTGGCCCATTGACGAGCCGATAGTTTCAGAGAAGGATAGGAAGTGGCCGACGTTAAAGGAGCTTATTGAGAGAGGAGAGGTGTTTTGAATACGAAACGTTTATATTTTTGTAATACGATAATGTATTCGGGTGTTGTTTATGGAGGTTGTCAGCTTCCGGATTCCCCCCGAACTTAAGAGGAAGATGAAAAAGGTTGACATTAACTGGAGTGAGGAGGTTAGAAAATTCATTGAAGCCAAAGTTAAAGAATACATGAGAGAGAAGGCATTAGAGGAAATTGATGCGATGCTCGCAAGCTTGCCGGAAGCTGAAAGGGGAACTGCAAAAAAGTACGTGAGGGATGACCGTGATAGCAATTGACGCATCTTCCCTCGCCAAGTACATCCTGAGGGAGAAGAACTGGAAGGAGGTTAGAGGGTATCTCCTGAATGACCCGCATTCCCTGACACTGGCTTTGGCTGAGGTTTCAAACGCCATCTGGAAGCACCATGTGCTCTACGGAGTAGTATCGGACAAAGAAGCTGAAATAATGTTCAAAGCCCTGAAAAGGCTTAAAGAGGACGTTGTAATTTTTGAGCCGTTTGAGAGCTACCTTGAGGATGCTATGAGGATATCAATTAAGGAGAGAATTCCAATTTACGATGCACTTTACCTATCTCAGGCGAAGAAGTACGACAGCCTTTTAACGAGCGATGAAAGGCAGTGGGAAATTGCAAAAAAGCTTGGAATCAAAGCGGAGTACGTTGGATAGTGTATTTTAAGGATAGTGAAAAACATGGGCAAAATTATAATCACGATTGATGTCCCAGACGGCATGGAGGACGTCGTTAAGTCCCTCTTGGAGAAGGAGGCAAAGTTGATTAATGAAAAGGCTTTCAAGAGCCGATTTCAGGAAGACGTTTGGGATTTTAAAGGGAAAGAGGAAAAGCATCGGTGAGATTGAGGCTGATATTTATGAGGAGTGGGAAGTTTAGGTCTTCATAAACAGTAATGCACGCTCCTCCGTACTCCACAACCTTTTTATCTTTCTACATCTAAAGAAAATTAAGAGGAGAGAATTCCCATGGCAGAGACTAAGATTAGATGTCCAAAATGGGCCCTTTTTGAGAGGGCCAAGCAAGAGGTCGGACTAACTGAGGAAGATTTGGAGGTACTGGAGAGAATAAAGGAAAAGACATGGAAGGAAAGAAAGAAAAAATACGGATTGTGATTGATACCAATACTCTGAAATAAATGGTTACTACTTGGTGGTTTACCATGAGAGTGGCTATAATCGGGGCGAACGGACAGCTAGGAAGTGATTTGGTTGAAGTCTTTGGGAAGGACTCTTCCTTTGAAGTTATTCCATTAACTCATGCCGACCTTGACGTTACCGTTCCCGAGACTTTAAAGATTTTGAAGGAGCTCAAGCCAGATGTTATAATTAACACGGCAGCTTATGTTAGGGTTGACGATGCTGAGCTCTACCCTGAGAAGGCATTTCAAGTTAATGCCATAGGAGCCTTGAACGTTGCGAGGGTTGCGAGCGAAATAGATGCAGTTAATGTTTACATCAGCACGGATTATGTTTTTGACGGAAGCAAAGGAGAACCCTACACCGAGGAAGATGTACCAAACCCAATAAATGTTTACGGCTTGAGCAAGTGCGCTGGTGAAATTTTTACGAAGAATTACTACAAAAAGCACTACATCGTTAGAGTTGCAAGTCTTTACGGAAAGGCCGGGGCGAGCGGGAAGGGCGGAAACTTCGTCGAGTTCATGATTCAAAAGGCCAAGAGAGGAGAAGAGATTAGAGTAGTGGATGACCAATTCATGAGCCCGACCTACACGAAGGACGTTGCAAGGACTTTGAAGAAGTTTTTGGAGTTGAGGCCGGAGTTTGGCGTCTACCACATGGTGAACGAAGGCTTCTGCTCGTGGTACGAATTCACAAAGGCGATATTTGAGATTCTAGGGTGGGATGTTGAGGTTAAGCCGATAAAGTCAAGCGAGCTCAAAAGATTAGCGAAGAGGCCGAGGTTTTCGGCGTTGAAGAATAAGAGGCTTGAAGAGCTCGGCTTAAAGATGAGGCCTTGGAAAGAGGCTTTGGAGGAATATTTGAAGGAGCACAATTCCCAAAGTGTAAGATATAAAAAGAAAAGTAAGCATGCATAATGTTTATATATCTGCACTACAAATATCTCCTTAGGTGAATTACATGGGAAATGTTATTAGTATTCGCGTACCGCCGGAAATTAAGCATGAAATGGATAAGTTAAAAGGTGAGATCAACTGGAGCAAGGAGATTAGGGAATTCATAAAAAAGAGGATTAAAGAATACAAAAAGAGAAAAGCCCTCCAAGAGGTTATAGCTTACATCCAAACCTTGCCCGAGGCACCAAAAGGAACGGCACAAAAGTTGGTGAGGGAGGATCGTGATAGTCATTGACTCCTCAGCTTTTTCAAAGTTTTTATTAAAGGAAGAGAACTGGGAAAAAGTAATCCCTTACTTAGATCCCTGCTTAGAGCCACATGCCGTAGATATGTTGATCATTGAGACGACGAATGTGATATGGAAGTACATGAAAAAGTACAGGCTAATAACGAGAGAACAAGCCATAGGACTTTACGAGCAGATGAGAAAACTCATAGAAGAGGAAGTGGTAATATTAGAGCCAAGTGAGAAATATTTACGGGAAGCTTTGGAAATTGCCGTAGGTTATGACATTCCCATTTATGACAGCTTATTTTTAGCACAGGCAAGAAATTTAAAGGCTAAACTGATTACAAGTGATAAAAGACAAAGGGATGTGGCGAGAGAAATTGGGCTGGGAATAGTGTACATAGAATAACCTACATAACCTTAGTATTATTGTAATTTGGTGGGTTTTATGGAAGTCGTGATTTCCAAGAAAGATCTCAAAACTTACGAAAAGCTGAAGCTTATATCCGAGATTGCTCCAATTAGAGAGAGAATCAAAATGTTTGAACGCAAATATAACTGTTCATTAGAGGAGTTTGAAAAAAGACTCAAAGAAGAAGAGGAAGACTTTGAGGCTTGGGATGATTATATTGAGTGGAGGGCATATGTTAAAACATTTAAGGAACTAAAGAAAAAGCTGAAGGAGATTGAGGATGCTCAGGGAGTTAGAATCGCTTGAAAAGAGCAGAATAGTTGCTAAGTTTTTCTTCACCATAAGCACACTGATAGACATGAAATAACACTTGAAGATGTTCTCAGGGTAATAGAAAACGAAATTAGGGAAAGAGATGCAAAAAAGGTAATCTCATGAGTGAGCGGCAGAAGATCGCTAGAGGGACGGGGATTGTCTTTGCCGGACGGTAATTTCGATGTTTTTCGATTGCCCAAACGAAAGACTTATGAACAATACCCCCCGAACCAGTTCGGGGGGTATCAGAATGGCACACAAGATGGAGAGGGGCATATCATTTTTCGACCAGAGACCCAGGAAAGATAAAAGCCGGCTGTTTGGACGTTCTGAGGAGCTTAACAGGTTGGTAAACGCTCTTCATGCCAAAAGCTGGGTGGCGATTCTCGGGCCAAGAATGGCAGGAAAAACAAGCCTTGCACTGGCTGGTGCCAACTCCTTTGCGGGGGAAATGAAATACAGGGTAATTTTTGTTGACCTGAGGAACACTGAAGCCTCCCGCCAGGCTACGGAGAAGATACTGGGCAGACTGCCAAAATCAATTCTTGAAACACTCACCAAGTATATTGCCGAGGTTTCTCTTTCCGCCGGGGGCACAGGTGGCGGTGTAAGGCTCAGAGAAAATGCTGCTGCTAAAAATGCGCTGGAGGATGCTCTTTTTTCATTGAAGAACACAATACTAATACTCGATGAAGTCCAGAATGTGAAACAGGGTGTGGACAGCTTTCTAAAAGCCCTGGCTACTGCATTTAATGAAAATGATTCCTTGCTGGTAATATTTACGGGCTCCTACGCGGGTGTCGTCAAAAAGCTGTTCGAGGCCACTCACAGGGACAGTTTTTATGGAAGGCCACCGATTGAAATACTCCTCCCCCCTTGGCCTGAATGGGTTGCGGCGGAGTTTTTGAGAAAGGGTTTCGAGAAGTGTGGCGTGGATTTCACCCAAAGGGAGATTCAAGACGCACTCTGGAGACTTGGGACACTGCCCGGCTGGTTAAACCTTTATGGACTCAGGCGATGCCTCGGGGCATCTCATGAAGAAGCAGTGCAGAGGGTATTTGAGAAAGCTGTGAATGAGGCGCTGAGGGAGCTAGAGCACTTCCTGGAGGGAAGGAGCCCGAAGGCAAGGGAGGTAATTAAGAGGTTAACCTACGGTGCCACCTGGGGGGAGCTGGAAAAAACTGGAATCTCAAAAGACACCCTCAGCAGGCTTCTGGAGGCCCTCACAGGTGAGCTGTTCGCAGTGGTCAAGGACGACATAGGGGTCTACAGGTTTTCAGATCCTATCTACAGGTACGCTGCGGAGAGACTGCCCCTCCATCTTAAAACCAAAAAGTTATAGACAAAACAGCAGTTATGAGTGAATGGAGGACGTGTCTATGGGATAAAGTATGTGATTCAAATGATGCAAAAATGAAGCAAGAATGATGCAAAAGATGCAAAAAGGTGAACCTCATGAGCGAGGCAAGCCAGGCTTTACAGAAGATTGCTAGAGGAACGGGGATTGTCTTTGCTGAATTTATTTTAGTGTATCATTTGTATCCTAAACTTTATAAAGTATAGCATACAAAGGATACAATATGAGGGCTCCAATACTGAAGGAGAAGATATTGAGGGAGTTGGCGGTTAAAGGGGAAACTTCTGTCAAAGAGCTTTTGCTCAAGTTTAAGGTTAACAGGCCTTACCTTTACAGGATCCTTAGATCATTGGAGAGCAATGGTGCGATAATTTTGGAGACAGGGAGAATAGAGGTTGTTGACAAAAAGGCTCTCCTCTATACTTGGGGAGAGGAAAAGAGGAAGATATTCCAGGTCATTAAGGGGATAACCTACAGGGTGAGGCCGAAAAAGGTCAGGGACTTTGTGGTGTTCTCCGGGACGTCGGCACTGTGGATTCTTGGAAAGGTTCTGGAGCCAAGCTTTGGAACGGCGTACATTAAAAAAGATGATTTCGATAGGTTAAAGCAGATTGGGATCAAAAGAGAGGGCTATCCGATCAGGTTCTACTCCTATGACGAGGATATTTTTAACTACACGATAACCATGAGAGGGTATAAACTGCCGGTAATTGAGCAGATTATTGCTGATGCCTTGGGGGAGGGAATATATACAAGAACTGTTGAGGAACTGCTGGAGGAGATGGAAAGTGGAAGAGATAGCGGTGAGGAGTTGGGTTAACCCGATAATCAGGGAATCCTATGAGTGGATGCTGAAAGTTGGCAGAGAACTGAAAGAGAAGCTTGTGTTAGTTGGAGGATGGGCAACTTACCTTCAAGCTCAGAAATTGGGGAGCAGATCCCTTCCATCTCTAGATATTGATTTTGTTGCTTTGAAGGAAAATTTTAGGACTATTGAAAAACATTTACTGGCTAATAACTTTACGCCAGTTGGTTTTAGGTATATTAAATATTATCACGAAACACTGGACGGAGGATTAAAGGAGATATGTTTTGAGGAGTCCAAACGGATTCCTCCATATGAGCTCAGGGAACTGTTTTTGGACATCTTATGGGACGAAAAGATAAGTCCAATAAGCTTTACACATCCTTACGTTGAAATAGTTTTTGAAAAAGAACTTTACGATGAAATTGAAGGCCTTAGGGTTGCCCTTCCTGAGGTTATCTTGTCAATGAAGTTTCTGATAGAGAAAAACAAGTACCGGGGACAAAAGCAGTTGAAAGACCTAGTGGATATTTATGTATTGGCTGTTAGTCCTGAAGAGCTGGACTTTGAGGTGTTTAAACTGCTGTACTCCAAGGAAAAATTTGACCTGAATTGGGTAGTTCAATATTTCAAGGAAAATGAGGAGTTCTTAGCTTCGGTAGCACGTGAGCTGGGGATAGTGTTTGATAGAGAGGAGTTTTTGTTCGTTATCAGCGAGCTGAAAGAAAGCTTAAAGGGGTGAGCTCAATGAGCGAGGCAAGCCAGGCTCTGCAGAGGATTGTCAGGAACGCGATCCAAGCTCAATTTAAAGCCCAAAAAAAGTTATAGACAAAACAGCATTTATGAGTGAATGGAGGGCGTATCTATGTGTGATGTTAAAAAGTTAATATTGATTGGCGAAAACGAAGAGATAGAATTCAAAGAAAATTTTGACTTTAATGGGATAATGGAAACAGCAGTTGCTTTTGCTAATAAAAGAGGCGGCGTGATATTAGTTGGAGTTAGAAATGATAGAACTGTTGCTGGAGTTCAAATCGGTAGAGAAACCCTAAGAGACTGGGCAAATAAAATTTCTCAAAATACAGATCCACCTGTGATACCAGAGCTTGAAGTTGAAGAAATTGAAGGTAAAAAAGTCCTCTGCATAAAGATTGATGAATACCCAGTAAAGCCGGTCATGTTCAGGGGCAGGGCCTATCTAAGGGCCGGCAGTTCAAACAAAAGGCTGAATGCCAGAGAAATAGCGGAACTTTATTATAAGAGCATAAGGCACAGCTTGGATTACCTCACGGTCAATGCAGGTTTAGAGGAGGTTAATTCTGAAGCAGTTAGGAAATTTGTTGAAGTCGCCAAAAACAGAGGAAGGCTTAATGTGCTCGAAGGAGAAGATTTGGAGACAATTCTGAAAAAGCTTGAGCTTGTTCGCGACGGGAAGCCAACAAGGGCTTTAATTCTCCTTTTTGGAAATGATCCTCAAAAAATACTTTCCACATGCCCTCGTGAGGATTGCGAAGTTCAGGGGAAACGAGATTGAAGACGAAATAGCAATAGATGGAAACCTCTTTAATCAGGTGGAGGAAGCTCTGAAGTTCATAAGGAAGCACATAAACATTAGGTTTAAAATTGGGGGGAGAGCGCAGAGAGAAGAGCTCTGGGATTACCCTCCGGAAGCGCTGAGGGAAGCTGTAATCAATGCCATTGCGCACAGGGACTACGCAGAACCTGATGAGATACAGATAAAGATATTTGACGATAGAATAATATTCTGGAATCCCGGAGGGTTGCCTTTCGAGTTGAAGATTGAAGATTTGTACAAGCCCCATCCTTCGAGACCGAGAAACAAGCTTATTGCTAAGGTCTTCTACTATTTTGGCTACATTGAAAAGTGGGGCAGCGGCATAGAGAGGATTCTGAGAGCATTAAGGGAGTATAATCTGCCAGAGCCCAGGTTTGAGGAAGTCTTTGGAGGGTTTCAGGTCACATTCTACAGGGACGTTTTCACTGAAGAACATTTGAGAAAGCTGGGTTTGAGTGAAAGGCAGATTAAAGCAGTGCTCTATGTGAAGGAGAAGGGTAGCATAACAAATAAAGAATATCAAGAACTGTTTAAGGTTTCAAGACAGACGGCAACACGGGATTTAAGTGAGTTGGTTAAATTGGGAATTTTCGAGCGTGTTGAAAAAGGCAGGTATAAACTAAAGACTCATCATGAGTCAAATATGAGTCAACTATGAGTCAAATGAGTCAACAAGGTGAACCTTATGAGCGAGCGGCAGAGGATTGCCAGAGAAACGGGGAGTGTTTCCCGTTATGCTGAAAACTTATTAACTGATAACTCCATCAAAATGTTGGGTGAACCGTATGGATGTTAGTGACCTGATTAAGAAAGGTGAGAGCGAAACTCTGGAGTTTAAGCGGGAGCTGAATGATTCTGTGTATAAGACTTTGTCAGCCTTTGCTAACACTGACGGTGGAATTTTGCTTCTCGGTGTTGGCGATGATGGAAACATTTATGGCTTTTCTGGGGACTTAGATAGTTTAGCCAGGTCAATAAGGCACAATCTTGGAATAAACCCCTCCATAAAGGCTGAAGAGATTGGTGGAAAAAAAGTTATCATCATTGAAGTTTCTAAATCACCCGTCCCAATTTCATTTAGGGGAAGGTATTATAAAAGGGTTGGAGCTCAGACCGTTGAGATGGGCTGGGAGGATTTGCAGAGGTTCTTCCTTCAGAAATCTGGGGTCACGTGGGATTCTCTGCCATCTTCTGCAACGTTAAAAGATCTGGATGAGGAAACTATCAGAAAGTTTGTTCATATGGCTAGAAATAGGTTGCCATACATCAATGAAAACGAGGACGTTGAGTCAATTCTCGATAAGCTGGGGCTTTTGGAAGATGGAAAGATAACCAACGCTGCACTACTGCTCTTTGGAAAAGAGCCGCAGAGGTATTATATCCAGGCCAAGGTCAGAATAGGGCGCTTTAAGGATCCAATAACAATTATAGATGATAAGGAGATTGGGGGGAATCTCTTTACCCAGGTTGAGGAAGCTATGAGGATTATAATGGGTCACATTGGAGTTAGGTACGAGTTTGAAGGTGGACTGAGGAGAAAGGAAGTCTGGGATTATCCCTTAGATGCCCTTAGAGAGGCCATAATAAACGCCCTGATTCACAGGGACTACACCGACCCGAGCAACGTGCAGATTAAGATCTTTGATGACTTCATCTGGATCTGGAATCCCGGGAAGCTGCCGGAGGGGATTAGCCTTGAAGACTTGAAAAAGGAAATGCACCCATCCAAGCTGAGGAACCCCAAAATTGCTCAGGTTTTCTACTATGCCGGACTGATCGAGAGGTGGGGGACGGGGACGTTTAAGATAGTCCGCCTCTGTTTGGAGAGCGGCTTACCTGAACCTGAGTTTAGAGAGGAGGCCGGGGGATTTGTGGTTCTTTTGAGGAAGGATATTTATACTGAAGAACATTTGAGAAAGTTAGGTTTGAGTGAAAGGCAGATTAAAGCCGTGCTCTATGTGAAGGAGAAAGGCAGTATAACAAATAAAGAATATCAAGAACTGTTTAAGGTTTCAAGACAGACGGCAACAAGGGATTTAAGTGAGTTGGTTAAATTGGGGATTTTCGAGCGTGTTGAAAAAGGTAGGTATAAACTAAAGACTCATCATGAGTCAAATATGAGTCAACCATGAGTCAAATGAGTCAACGAGGTGATCCCATGAGCGAAGCAAGTGAGGCTCTGCAGAAGATTGCGAGGGGAACGGGAATTGTCTTTGCGGGAACGGTTATCTCGATGTTCTTCGGGTTTTTGAGTAGAGCAATAATCGCGAGGTATTTTTCCACCGGGGAGTATGGAGTGTTTAATTTGGCATTGACCGTCTTGAGCATTGCCCTCGTTGTGGCAACGCTTGGGTTTCAAAATGCCCTCCCACGGGAGGTTGCCTTCTATAAAGAGAGGGAGCCTTCAAGGGTTAGGGATTTGATCTCAACGGCGTTGATAATTGTGGCGCTGAACAGCATTATCTGGACGGTAATTTTAATCCTCGGGGCCGGGAACGTTGCCCAGGTTTTCAACGAAGAAAGGTTAGCTTACGCTTTGAAAATAGTGGCCTTTGCTCTGCCGTTTTCAGCTTTAATTGGAACCATAGTTTCAATTTCGAGGGGGTTTGGCAGGGTCAGGGAGAAGGTTTACTTCCAGAACATAGTTTATCCGACTGCGTTTTTGGTTTTCATTGCCTTAGGGGCTTTCTTAAATTTCCCCTTCACTTACGTGTTCTTTGCTTACGTCCTTGCTCAGGTTCTTACGTTTCTGGCATTAACTTTTGATGTTTGGAGAATTAAGCTCTTTGAGTTCAGGACTTCGCTGGATTTAAGGCTTGGAAGAGAGCTTATAGTTTTCTCCCTTCCCCTGTTGTTTACGGGAATTTTAGGTTTCGTAATGACGTGGGCCGACACCCTGATGCTCGGCTATTACAAATCTTCCGAAGTTGTGGGACTTTACAACACTGCCTCTCCCATAGCTAGGTTGCTTCCAATATTCCTGAATTCTGCGGCCTTCCTGTATGCTCCAATAGCATCTCAGCTTTACGCCCAGGAGAAGCTTGGAGAGTTAAAGAGGGTTTATCAGATTCTGACCAAGTGGGTGTTTTTATTGACTTTGCCCATTTTTAGCGTGATGTTCCTCTTCCCAGAGGCCACGATAGGGTTCTTCTTTGGAGTTAAGTATACTTCAGCGGCTCCGGCGCTTCGGATTTTAGCATTAGGTTTTATGTTCCACACTTTCTTGGGGTTGAATGGTATGAGTTTGACAGTTATAGGGCAGCCAAAGCTTAACATGATCGGTAATTCTTTTGCAGTCATTTTCAATATCGTGCTGAACCTTTTGCTCATACCTAAGTATGGAATGGTTGGAGCGGCTGTAGCCACTGCCGTTTCCTATTTTGTCGCCAATGTGTTTAGGTCTTTCTGGCTCTATCAAAAGACGAAGATTCATCCCTTCAGCTGGAACTACGTGAAGCCTTTGGTTATTAGTTTTGTTTTATTGGGGTTAATTCAGAGCTTGCACTTGAGAGTGCCGAACATATGGTATGCGATTCCAATTTTAGTTATATTCTTGGGAGTTTACTTCTTCTTAGTGCTCTTAAGCAGGAGTGTTGATAAAGAAGATGTTGAGTTGTTGTTGGCGATAGAGAAGAGGGTGGGAGTGAATTTGGGGATAATAAAGAAGGTTTTAAGGAGGTTTGTTTAATACTCAATCATGACAATGGCAACTTTCATCCGAACCAGTTCTCAGGGGGGTACATTTCCTCGACCAAGTCCAATAATTCCAATTTTTCCAATCTTTGTATGAATATTTCCCTTAATTCCTCAGATTCAGTAATGGATCTTGGAGTTAGCTCCTTAGCATATTCTAAGTTAAACTTAATGTGAGTAAATTGTTCCATACGTTTAAAGTGACGTTCAGGAGATTTGACAAGGCTTTCATAGTATATGATCATCCCTTTTCCAGATTTACTTTGTTGCCAAGCGCTATGATTGAGAAGTGTCCAATTAATTAGCAACTTGTCAAGATTATTTTTCGCAGGGGGGAACTTGAAATAAGCAGAGACTAACCTATGGAGGGAGTCTAGATAAAAGGCGTTTCTTGTAGCCTCTAAATTGGGCCAGTGTAGAATTAGCCACTTTGTGACTTTAGAATCCCTACGTTTGTATAAAACTTTTGAAATATGTTTGACAAATGGCTTAATCAAGACATATCTGGTTCTAACTTTGCTCAATCGAGTTAGAGGTTTGAGAGAATGGCTAAACCATATATCGATTGGATTTCTGATTATATGAATAAAACGCAAGTTGTAATATTCTGAAACATCCTTCAAAATCAAGTGGAATCTATTTGGCTGAAGAACAACATTAGTAGAAATGTTCTCTAAGATATCAAGCAGAGGTGCTACTTCACGTATGTCTCTTGGGAGGATATCCATTGTATATCGCTTTTTAATATTTAACCAAGCCCGTATATATTCATCCTTAATTTTTTGAAATTCTGGCCGATAATAGTCTTCCCAAATGGGCAAGGGTGAATCAAAATGATAACCTTCTTTCTTATAATTTTTTAGTTTTTCTAACCATTTAGGCTCTAAAGGCTCATATAAGTGAAGCATTTCAGGATTGCTCCGCTTTATTATCCACCACATTATGGAGGTTCCTGATCGATAATATCCATTAAACACTAATTTTATTGTCATTGCAACTCCTCCTGCTACTATTATATCATCCACTATGGTATTAAAGTCATAATGAACCTTAAAAGAGTTGCTATGACCCCCTTGATACTGTCAGGATAACTGGGGCATCACCTACTGAAGCCATTCTGCAATATCACCAGGCGGCCCACTAAACCGGGAGTGAGTCCTAACAAAATTATACCAGAAAGCAAACAGAAAAACAAACTTGTGAATCTTACGCCAGTCTCTACTCCTGAAATTATTCTAAAAACGCCCCGTCCGCTCCTTAACGGCCATAAACTAGTACTTATCTCTGTTCCTTTTATAGTCCGACTCTAAGCCGGAAATTTGTTCATGAGATTCCTTCCCACAGTTTTATCAGATCTCTAGCAATGTTCTTGCTTCTCCATTTTTCTGCTGTTTTTTTAGCATTTTTTCCCATACTTCTGCGTTTTTTGTTATCTTCAAGCAATATTCTGAGTTTTTCTGCTATGTCTTTTGGATCTCTTGGGTTTATTATAAATCCATTTTTCCCAGGAATTATTGCCTCAGGAACAATACCTACAGGGGATGCAACAACGGGCGTTCCTGTTGCCATGCTTTCTATCGCAATAAGAGAAAAATTTTCTCTAAATGATGGGATAACTACAATAGAAGCTTTTGAATAATATTGAAGTAGGACTTTCCTAGAGATTTTTCCTAGAAACATAACATTTTCCTGCAATTTAAGTTTACTAATAAGATGTGAGATTTCTTCATAATATTGCATATCTTCAGGAACCCCGGTAAGAATAAGCCTAAAATTAGAAACGCCCATTGATTTTAGTATTCCAAGAGCTTTTATTAGGTTTGGATGATTTTTTCTAGGAATTAATCTTGCGGGGAAAAATATCACTCCATTCTCCTCATTTTTATTAACTTCAAAAAAATCACTGGAAATTGGATTGTGAATTACACTAATGTGTTCCAATGGAATTCCAAAAAACGTATTGATATCTTTCTTTTCTAACTGAGAAATTGCCACATATCTTATATTTTGACTTTTAGCTAATGCTCTGAGTCTATAATCAAGAATAATAAAGGAAAATTTTAGATACGTCGAGTTAATAAGTGGGACTATATCCCGAGCCATAGAGTGGAAATGGTGGATGAGTAGCTTTTTAGGATACAACTTCGTGAACTGAAGAGAGAAAAGAGCATCATGACTATGGACAATATCAGCATTTATTATGTGATTCTTGAGATACTTGATAGCCATAAACGCATTCTCTACATCCCCAAAGAAAGTTATCGGCGGAAGCAACTTATAAGATATTAATTCTAGCCTTGAACTTAGTTTTTCAGTTTTTGGTCTAGGTGAGTTCCCTTTATCCGAGACAATTGTAATTGAAATATCTTTTCTCTCCAAGTCTCTTTCGATTTTTTTAAGCCCTTCCACGATGTTATATGCAACGTTTTCGACACCCCATGAGGGATTACTCGTATACGGCATTATGAGGATCACTCTCAAAATGCTTCCCTCCTCATATTATTTTGATTAATTTTTTGAAATGTTTTTGATTTATCTTTTCCTGTTTTATGCCATAGTAGCTTAAATCTACGTATTTGGGTTTCTTCTTTGCGAATTCTGAAGTTTCTTCAAAAATCTCCCCTAAAACCTTTCCGTCTATGTCCCCTAGAATTGGCAGTCCAAATATATGAAGCACCGTTGGAACGATGTCATATACCCGAGGAAGTTTCTCAAACTCAATATGTTCTTTTACCTGCTCTCCATATACAGAGAATACTCCGTGTATCTCATGATCACCCTTGCATGTCTTCTCAGTTATCTTTCCCTTAAGTTCATGGGAGAACTCGACTCCTTTTTTGGGGATTACAATAAGATCAGGCATTCTCTTCAAGTATGGTCCCTTGTGAAGCAGTTTAAATTCAATGACATCAAAAATTTCATCGTATTTTTTCAGAGCGTTTTTGACTTTAGGAGTTTGACTCTTGTCTCTCACGTAAATTCCCCAGTTAGCAGGTTCCACCATGAATGCATCCGCCTTTTGTGCTATGTAACTGACAACACTTGCAGATTTTCCGGCTTTGGTGAGAACCTTGTTCAATATTTCCTTTGGAACGTTGTTTTTGATAATATTCACAATCCGGGCCTTGGTTTTATTGTATCTTATGAACCCATTTTCTGCCAAGACCTCATTTACGTAAAAGACCTTGTTCTTAACTTCAAAGCCATGATCGCTAACTATAAACAGGAAATCCGCCATTGATTTTGCCGTCTCGATGAATTCACGTATCAACTTGAAAGTTGGGGTGACTATGTGGGTGTTTTCACCTTCCAGTATCTCGGGAAATATATGGGAAAACCAATCCGTCTCGCTGAAAACGATGAAATATAAGTTCCAGTCGTCTCTCTCAAGTAGATCATAGTAAAGGTTCATCCGAGTCTCAGTATATTCCTTGACTCTTCTGGGATACTCCTTCTTCCCGTATTTGGCCCATTCATGGGGAGGGTCAATAAGATACTCTCTGTATTTCTCCTCCAACTTTTGGGGAAAAATAGCCTGCTTTGGAGCGGCCCAGTCAGAGATAATAATAGTGTTTTCTCTCTTCCTAATCCCATTGAATGGATATGTCATAGGGAGGTTTATTAAAACACTCTTCAAATTTGCTATATCTAAAATCTCCGAGAGGCGGGGGTACTTAACATCCAGGGATGTAAATAAACTAACTTTATTGCGCTCTAGATCAACCTTCTGCCAACCTATAATACCGTGTTTAGCAGGATTTACCCCAGTAAGAATCGATGTCCATGAAGGGGGAGTGTATGGGGGTATGGTTGATATAAAGTCATGGAGTTCTGTATCTATTCCAACAAGCCTTGCAGTTGTTTTGTTCGCACCATCAAGACCAATGATGACAACCTTTTTTGGGGAAGGCATGCCGACCACCTCAGTACAGGACAACTATGTTGTTGTCATTGTAAATCATTGAAAGATTGTTTCGTACAATATAAACCTTTAAAGGGAGCGGTTTAAACCTATTCCACGCCTGCAGGGATACCAGTCTTAGATGCTTTTTAAAGAGCAAAGTGTTTACAACCAGTAGTGACTTCTCGTTCTTGTACTTTCCTTTAACGAGCTTCTCGTAGATTCCGAGAGTTATTCCCCACTTAAATATTCTAATCTCTGATATTTCATATAAGTGGTATTTTGAGAGGATTATCTGGAGATACCCTCCAGTGTTACCATCGGAGACTATGAGGATGTTATGTGTATGGTGAGAAATCCACCCTATACTCGGGAAGTATATATAAAACGAAGTCTCACCCCTAGTATCTTCAAATGTGTCAGTATACATAATCTGGAGTGTTCCTGCTCCGAAAGATGCAACTAGCATCCCCACTAAGAATAGCGATGTCAATTTGGTGATGCTCTTCGGTGAGTACGAATCCACGAGTAGGTACACAACAATAAGGGGATAGAGCAATGTTTGGAATACAACTGGAGGAAATATAAAAGTTGCTGAAAAGTATGCAGCCATGAATAGGATATTCCCAAGGAATATGATTGCTAATAAGGCAACGATGCTTTTATCAATGGAGGTTTTGTTTATCTTCTGGATGTTTTGATATAAAATCCAAAGAGATGCTAGTGTTAATATTATATAAGAAGAATACAATCCTAAACTGATCACTTCACCAGGAACAAAAAATTTAGAACTAAATATGTATTCCCTCGGTATAAAGTTGCCTTTAGAAAATAATCCTATAAGTATATATTGGATTGATAGATTTTTAACAAGAATGACAAAGTTACGAAAGGCACCTCCATAGGTCAGCCCTCTAATGAAAATCCATGATATAACAGTTATCAGGACATATGTGTAGATTCCCCAACTCCGCATCATATTTCTCTTGCTTGAAAAAGCCAGACTAATAATGATATAAGACACTACCAAAGAGAACCCTATCATCCCCGCACTATGCCAGTATAGAGATAGAACAGAATAGGATAGGACACCAAGTATCGATGTTTTTAAATGACTTGGAGTTTTGATAAGCGACCATAAAATCATGGAGATTAGCATCAGGGGAACTCCTGGCCATGAAATTGTGATTGCAAATAAAATCGAAAGACCGACCACCATGCTTTTGTCCAATCTCTTGTCTTTAAATTGCAATAGTGTGAGTAGTATTAAGTATGCAAGCATTCTAAGAAGAACCGATAGCAAATATACTATTCTGCTTAATATTAGAGGATCTCCATCAGCCACTAGGATAAGTATTGCTTTATTTAGCGCGTATTGAGTGAGCACAGATCTAGCATAATATGGAAGTGTTGAATACTCAAAGTTCAATCCAAAATTCGGCAGAAACAAATTTGCAATATGGTGAGGACCATATGCATATCCAGGAGAATTTGGCAAAAAGATCACCATACTTATTATCAAGAGAAGGATTCCAAACAAACATATGTTCACTCTTTGAATAGTAGGGATTTGATCCATAATATTTCACCTTGTCACTTCTGAGCAAACTCTTATAATCTGTCTCGCAATATTCTCCCAAGTAAACTGTTCCGCATACTTCCTTATCTTCTCCCTGTCCCACTCCTTTTCAAGGGCTATTAAAATTTTCTCCGCGAGGCACTCAGGGTCAGCTGGTGGGCACAGCAAACCGTAATCCTCGGAGGTTATTATCTCGGGGACACCGCCAACTGCAGTCCCAACGAATGGCAGGCCAACTCCCAAAGCTTCGAACATCACCGTGGGGTTCCCCTCGCTCAAGCTCGGCAGGACGAACAAATCAGCGGCATTCATCCAGAGGGCAAGCTGGTCATCTGGGACGAAGCCGAGCAGTTTCACGTGCTCCTGAAGGCCGAGTTTATTTATCTGATTTTGTAGTGTGTTTCTTAGTGGGCCGCTTCCGCCAATGAAGCACACAACATCTCTGCGCTCTTTAGCAACAAGGGACATTGCATCGATAAGGTAGTGAAAGCCCTTCCGCTCTATCAGGTTTCCAAGGCCAAAAAGCACCTTGGTATCCTTAGGTATCCCCAAATGATTTCGCGCCATCCCCTTATCAACAAAGGGTAGCCTCCTCGGGTTAAAACCGTTGGGAACGTGGAAAACGTTCCTGTTGAACTCTCTGAGGAGTGGAATATCCACTTTATTAACCCGTATCAATGCATCTGCGTTCCTCCAAGCCCAGTAGATTTTTTCATTTCTGGACTTATATTCCTTAAGAAACCAGTCTCTATTCTCGTGAATAGTGATTACGGACGGAACTCCATACTCTCTCGCCACCTTCACACCAGCATATCCACTAGGCCATGTGAAGTGGGCGTGAATTAAATCAAACTCAATCTTGTGCCTTTTAATATAACGGTCAAAGAGCTTGGCAAGCTTGTCACCAAGTTTAGTGTTCCTCCCGTCTGGCGTGAAGTAAACCGTAGAAACAACGTGAACTCTGACATTGGGAGGGAGTCCAGTCAAATCCACAAGGTTTTTCCTGGAGAACTTCTCAACGTGCCTGAAGTAAGAGAAGGGCATATACGGAGCGAGCTCGGAAAGGTAGTTGTGGTGGACTAACACATCTATCTTGTCCACATGTTTAGAAAGTGCCTCTGTAAAGTCCTTAATAAAAAATCTATAGAACGGGGCGATTGTTAGGATTCTCATGGGATCTCACCCCGCCCCCAGTTCCCTGTTAGCCCTCAACCACCCTTCGGGAGTTCCGATGTCGTACCTCTTTCCAGAAATTTCCTTGGCTATTATTCCATAACCCTTCCTCAACAATAAACCCAGTGCATCCGTGAGCTGTACCTCTCCTCTCTCGTCGGGCTCGACTTCTCTTAATGCATCAAAGATCTCCGGCTCAAGGATGTACCTTCCAATTATTGCAATGTTACTTGGAGCCTCTTCCCTCTTGGGTTTTTCCACAAGTGCACTTACCGTATAGACGCCTTCCTCAACTGGACTCCCTGAGATAATCCCATACTTCTCAACGTCTCCCCATGCAACCCTCTCGACTCCCAGCACCGTGCATTCAAACCGCGAATGGACTTCCATCAGCTGTTTTATTGCGGGCTTTTCACTAATGATAATGTCGTCTCCAAGTAACACCGCAAATGGTTCCCCGTTCACGTGCTTCTCCGCGTACCTTATGGCATCGCCGAGGCCGAGGGGCTTTTTTTGTCTAACATAATAAATGTCAACCATCTCGCCAATTTCCTCTACCTGCTTTAGCTCTTCAAGCTTTCCCTTCTCTTTAAGGTAAAATTCCAGCTCGAAGCTCCTGTCGAAGTAGTCCTCTATGGCTCTCTTTCCCTTTCCAGTTATTATGAGGATATCATCGATTCCAGATTTTACGGCCTCCTCAACGACATAGTGAATAGCGGGCCTATCAACAATTGGAAGCATCTCCTTTGGCATTGACTTGGTTAGTGGCAACAACCTAGTTCCCAAACCCGCCGCTGGAATGACTGCTTTTTTGACCTTCACCAGCACACCCCCTCGTAAACCCTAGCGGTTTCCTCAGCATTCCTCACACGCCTTCCATCAATCACGATTTTACCAGAGTAATCAAGCTTCTCAAACTCGGGCCACTCGGTTACGATTAGAATGACATCCGTAGCCTTGAGAACATCAGCAGCAGACCTAGCGTACTCAATCTTCTCGCCAACATCAGGATAGAAGTGCTTAAAGTTTTTCATTGCCTTGGGATCGTAGGCAACAACCTTTGCCTTCTCTTCAAGCAGTTTTTTGACTATGATGTACGCCCTCGTCTCCCTCACATCATCCGTATTCGGCTTGAAAGCCAAACCGAGAACGCCAATGGTTTTACCCCTCAGCTCGGGGACATGCTTCTTGAGGAGTTCAATGAGTTTTAGTGGTTGCCTCTCATTGACTTCAACAACGGCCTTGAGTATAATCGGCTCCTCTCCAACCTCCTCCGCCTTCCTGATGAGTGCTTTAACGTCCTTCGGGAAGCATGAGCCGCCCCAGCCTATTCCCGTCCTGAAGAAGTGCGGACTAATTCTGTGGTCTAAACCAACTCCCTCAAACACCTTCCACGAGTCAACACCAAGCTTTTTGCAGATGTTCCCAATCTCGTTGGCGAAACTGATTTTTGTCGCGAGAAAGGCATTGGAGGCGTACTTAATCATCTCGGCCGTCTTAATGTCCGTGAAGAGCTTGGGAGCGTCTATGGGCTTGTAGAGTTCTTCTAAAACCTTTTTTGTTTTCTCGTCCTGGATGCCGATGACGATTCTATCCGGGTTGAGGAAGTCCTTTAAGGCCACACCCTCGCGGAGGAACTCTGGGTTCATTGCAAGCCCAAAATCCTGGAAGGCTTTCTTGCCCGAATGCTTCTCTAAAATCGGCCGCACTACTTCATCGGTTGTTCCTGGAAGAACAGTACTTTTCACAACAACAACGTGGTAGTCGTCTTTTTCTTTTAACGCCTTGCCAATTTCCTTTGCTGCCTCTTCAACGTAGGTAAGGTCGATTGAACCGTCTTCTCTCGAAGGTGTTCCAACGGCGATAAAAGTCACGTCCGAGTTGAGAATTGCCTCGCGGTAGTCTTTTGTTGCCCTATACTTCCCCCTGAATTCTCTCATGAGTTCTTCGAGGCCCTCCTCGTAAATCGGGGGTTGAGCGTTGTTTATCATTTTGATTTTTTTCTCGTCAACGTCCACAAAGATAACCTCATTCCCAAGCTTAACAAAACCCATCCCACTCACAAGACCAACGTAACCTGAACCAACGATCGAGATGCGCATTTATATCCCCCCAACATTGTTAACGAGCTCAGCGATGATCCTAACAAGACGTGGGGGTGTTTTTCTTCTTGGACGGGCTTTTAGGTTTGAATCTAGTGCATCCAATATGGCCTCCCCAAGTTTCTGGATATCGTAAACTGGTATTACCAACCCTCTCTCCTCCAATGCCCTAACTATCTCCAGCTGGTGGTCGTCTATATGTTCTCCAAACTTTTTCAACCTCGGCACGACTATAGGTTTTTTCCCCAGCATAAGAATATCAAGTATCGTTCCGGCACCTGCGTGGGTTACTATTACTTTAGCATTTTTGAAATGTTCGAGCATTGTTTCATAGTCTGCGTATCTAAACCACCTCGCGTTTTTTGGGATGTAAGAGCTTGAACCAATCTGCATTATAACTTCATACGGCAATTTGGGGGCGAGTGCATCCATAGCCCTTATTAGTCTCTCAAATCCTATGTTTGAGTTCCCCACAGTAACGAATATCATAGTATCCCCCCGAAATATCGTGCTTTTTTGCCGTACTTTTCCAGAAGCTGGGGCCACTGAACTATGAAGACATCCGAGAAGTAGTACAGAATCCTGCCACTGTCAGATTTTTTAGTAACCCTTGACCATGAGTGAATATAAATCGTGGGTATGCCAAACACGACCTTTGAGAGGATAAAAGCTGGAATTGAAACCCACCCTGCGGTAGAAATTATAACATCCGGCCGTTCTTTTTTAAGGATCCTTAGAACTTTGATAAAAACGGTCGGGCTGAATGCATGAAGGTATCTCAGGTATTTGTTTTTGTATCCACTAGTCTCTAAGAGGTAAACTTCATCGAATAGGCTATAACTTTTCAGGTTTTTTGTCCTTTTGCTGTCCTCAGTTACTAAAACGATATTAATGTCTTCCCTCAGTTCTCTCAGGTGTTTCAATATGTATGTCATCTGTGTCAGATGTCCCCCACTTTCACAGGCGGCTAGGAGTTTCATTGATTATCACCTGAGACTTATTGCTCTTAAGGGGTTCCCACTTGTCCTATGTACCCGAGACCGAGGACTGAGATCTTCATCTTAGTTACCTCCAGCGCATTTTTCTAATTTCTTAAAGATCAACACGAACCCCAATGGCATAACATCAAGAACTTTAAGGCGTTTTAAAAGATTATAAATTGCTCTAAGTTTATTTGGTATCAACTCTTCTGTATAAATTATTCTCTCAGTATATACTAAATTGCACCCTTGAGCCTCCGCTTCTTTTATGATATCCCCCGGAGAAACTTTAAACACATGTTCAAGCCAATGTTCATGCCCCATAGCTTTAACATATCGTCTTCTGAGCGGAGAAGGGAGAAGATATGGGTTGAACATTCCAGTATGCAAATCAACTGGAAACTTAAGATTTGGAATCTGGATAAACAGTAAACCCCCAGGCCTAAGAACCCTGCAACATTCTTTAATGGCCTTATCTCTTTCTTTCACATGTTCGATTACAGAAATTGCTGTAACTAAGTCAAAGTAACCATTCTCAAATGGGAGAGCTCGGATATCACCAACAATGTATTTAACATTGTCATATTGTGTTTGATACCTTTGTATATCCAGCACCCATATTTCATTAGCATTTAACTCTCTGCCAAAAATGTAAGCGTTTGTTCCATCGGCACCTCCAGCGTCAAGATACCTGTTTATCTTGAAATCCTTGGGAATATTCTTTCTAAGAATATCCACAAGGTACATAGCACGGTTTATTTTTGCTTTTGCTACTGTTCTGTATATCGAATTTGGGTCAACAATCCTCATTGCTCTTCCTCCTTACCATCCTCTTGATTTATTTCATCATTGGTTTCATAGTTCCCACCGTTATCTCTACTCCTTCATCTCCCTCAACCCCTTCTTGATCTCTGTCATCACTTTGAACATGTACGTCATCACAAAGCCTATTGCAATGAACTGAATCCCACCTAAGACCAGTATGGAAGTGACGATTGCCAGCAGATTGTGAGAGACATGATTGAACCATTCATGAACCACGTAAACCCCAAATATGAGCCCAAAAAGGAGGAAAAGACCCCCAATGAAGTAGAGGTACTTAGCGGGATTGTATCTCACCAGCAGCTCTATAATCGTCTTCCCAATCCTCCATCCATCCTTAATGGGGTGGAGGTTTGCTTTCCCTTTACGCCTGTAATAGTTAATGGGAACCTCGGCGATACGGAATCCCTTGGCAATGGTCTCAACTGTCAGCTCAGTCTCAACCTCAAAGCCGTGCTTCTCAAGCTCGACGCTCTTGTAAAGATCCCGCGTAAGGGCACGGTATCCAGTAAGAAGGTCATGAACCTCGACACCGTACATAAACCTAAAAAGGGCATTGAAAATCTTGTTACCGATAAGGTTTAACCTCGTAAAAGCACCCTTTTCAAAATTACTCAAACGATTTCCAATAACGTGCTCCGCTATGCCCCTCTCAATCGGCTGGAGGAGTTTTGTTACATCCTTAGGGTCATACGTTCCATCCCCGTCAATAATAACAGCCACCGGCGTGTTTACCATTTTAAACGCCTCTGCAACGGCCTGTCCCTTGCCCTTCCCGCTCTGGAGAACGACTCTGGCACCCTTCTCCTTGGCTATCTCCCTTGTCCTATCTGTGCTGTGGCCGTCGATGACGAGGATGTTTGTGTAGCCGAGCTCTTTAAAGCCATCTATAACCTCCCCAATTCCATCTTCCTCATTTAATGTTGGGATTATCACCGTAACTTTCGATGGGTCGAGCTTTTCTATCTCACCCATTTAAATAGCCCCCAAGTCTCGTTTTTATCATGTTTGTCTTCGTGCTTTTCGCGATATCGGAAGTTCTATCCTCGCTTCCATCAACAACAAGAACATCCCCGTACTTCTTAGCTAAAGCAACAACTGACCCAATCGTTAGCTCCTCGTTGTATGCGGGGATCACTATCAGGGTCTTCATGTTATTCACCTTCAGACTTTAGGACTTCTACCAGCTTATCTTTTAGCTGGGGAAGTTGGGAGGAAATTATTACCCATACCACCTTTAAGTCGACTCCAAAATACTGGTGAATAACAACGTTTCTGAGGCCCACTATCCTCTTCCATGGGATTTCCTGGTACTTCTTTCTTATCTCCTCAGGAATGTTCCGGGCGGCTTCTCCGAGGATCTCTAAATTCCTTACAACTGCATCGATTGTTTTCCTATCATTTATGAAATCCTCGAAGGAATAACCTTTTGTGTATTCTTCAATCCTCTCAACGGCTTCGAGCATGTCCTCAAGGAAAAGCCTGTAGTCCCGTTTAGACATGGATAAGCTCCTCCCTGATGTATTTCCAGAGCTTGGGCTTTCTCATCACGCCGTCCTTTGTCACCAGATCAACTTTTACCCCAAGTAAGCTTTCTAAGTATTCTTTTAGATCCACAATCTCCCACCCGATAGGCTCATAAAAGTCTACAAGAATGTCAACGTCGCTTGTTTCTTTAGCCTCTCCCCTAACGTAAGACCCAAAAATACCGATCTCCTTAACCTTAAACTTCCTCCTCAGCTCTTCCTTATGCTCCCTCAAAATTTTCTCAATCTCTTCAAGGGTTCTCATGTTATTCACCAAGCTTTTTCTTTATATCCTTGAGCTCTTCGATTAAATAGAAGGCATTAACTCCAAACTTTTTAGCGCTTTCCACTTGAACTTTATCGTTTGATACGAGGATTGCATCTCTAACCTTTGCAGTGGCGATGTAGAACGAGTCTATTGCCCTGCATCCTGTCTCAAATGCTATCAAAAAGGCGAGCTCATAAATTTCGCTGTCTTCAACAAAGTTAACATCATTAAAGACCTCCTCCGCAATAATTGAGGCTCTGTCTTTCTTTGTCCTCCTAACTAGTTGCCCGATGAGCTCTATTTTGAATAGTCTGGGCTCAAAAATTGGGACTTCTTTTTCCTCTATAGTCTTAAATAAGGCATCCGCAAGTTTGGTTCTTTTTCTGTCATATTCAAAGAACAAATCTATGAAGACCGATGTATCAACAACAATCATCTCCTCTCCTCCAGGAACTCCCTGAGGGCATCCTCCTTTACCTTTATCCTGTATTTCTTCGCTATCTCGGATATTCGCTTTGGTAATCTTATGATCACAATTCCCCTCGTGCCTTCCTTTAATTTTATCTGTTTTAAAGGCTTGAAGACACCGTCCTTATAGACAACCTCAATCTCCTCCATTCAAACACCTCCTCAACAAACTTAACCGGATTCATAACCCTCACCTTGATTTTATCCCTGTTCTCTTTAACCTTTTTGATAAGGGAATCATCCGTCGTTAGCATCACATCAGCACTTTTCTCAGCGCAGGGCTTCGAGCATGTCCTCAAGGAAAAGCCTGTAGTCCCGTTTAGACATGGATAAGCTCCTCCCTGATGTATTTCCAGAGCTTGGGCTTTCTCATCACGCCGTCCTTTGTTACTAAATCAACTTTTACTCCAAGTAAACTTTCTAAGTATTCTTTTAGATCCACAATCTCCCACCCGATAGGCTCATAAAAGTCTACAAGAATGTCAACGTCGCTTGTTTCTTTAGCCTCTCCCCTAACGTAAGACCCAAATATTCCAATCTCCTTAACCTTAAACTTCCTCCTCAGCTCTTCCCTGTGCTCCCTCAAAATTTTCTCAATCTCTTCAAGGGTTCTCATATTGACCACGCACTTCTTTCCTCAGCTTCTCAAGACTGTCTATCAAAACTATTCCCTCTTTTTTGCATGCATTTTCAAAGTCACTATCAAAGGATATCAGATATTTGATACTATAAAACTTGCAGGTGGCTAAGATGAGAGCATCATTTGGGAGCAAACCATATTTTCTAGAGATTTCAGTTGAAAGGAGTGTTATTTCAGAGGTTATTTCCAGAAAATTTGGGATGCTCAACATTGGAAAAAGGGATTTTAGGAATTCCTCTGCTGTTTCTTTAACTGATGCTTTGTTCTTTTTCAGTTCCCAATAGGATTTCCCAGTTTTTACCTTATAAAGATAAAAAATACTTCACTGTATACGATTCCATTTATGAAGGTGGTAAACTTGCCCTTAAAGATGTAATCCAACAGCTCAACTGCTCTGGGGTTATTTTTTGCAAATTCGATTATAACATTACTGTCAAGGAATAAGCTCGTCATAGAGTTCTGCCTCCAGCTCTTCCCAGCTTTTTGCAGTCTTTAGAGAACCTCTCGCTTTTTTTAAAGCCTCATCAACATTTATCCTGGCTTTTAATCTCTCAATCTCCTCCCTGATCTTCATCTCAACTTCTTTTGGAACCTTAAACGTGATAACAACTTCCGCCATAACATATCTCCTCCCTTTTGCGAGGGTTCCAACGAGTTAGCCCCTCGCCATTGGCGGGAAGGTTTGCGGGCCCATCACCTACTCCCGTTGCCGGTTTCGGTTCAGCCCGGTCTTAAGCCAATTACCGTTCTGGTTGCCCGCTACAATGGTTTCGCATGTCCCAAAAGTAGCGGACAACCAGAACGGAGGTCAGCATTAGGTCTTTTCATACAGTACAGCGCCCTCGGACAGTATAATTTTATGGAACGATGTTTCTTTTAGTCTCTCAAACTCTTCTTTACTCTCGGTGATTGCATTTATTAAAACCCCATATTTAAGCATAATTTCAAAGATTAGGTCGAGTATATCATCTAAGCTAAGCTCGCCAACTATCAAAACATCAATGTCGCTCTCCTCATCGTAGTCCCTCCTTACATAGGAGCCAAACAGCACAATCTTCTCAATCCTCCCGGGAAATTGAGCTTTTAATTTTTCAATGAACTCCTTCAACGCTTTCTCTCTCATACTCAACCACCTTCAAAATTTCTTTGGCCTTCTCCAAGAACTTCTCAGCATCTTCTAATATCTCCTCAGCTTCTTCCCTAACTGGTGAGTAGAAAACATTATAATCGGCTTTTGTTCTAAGTTCAAAAGCTCTGGTTAAAGCCTTCCCGTAAACTTCATCGACAATGCCTTCTTTAACGAAATACCGCCCGAACATAGATACAACTCCGGCATGCTTTCTTGGAATTATATCTCTCATTAAAAGCAAAGCCCTTGCTGCGTGAAACATTGAGTAATAAGCCCTGCTGATTGCATCTCTATATTTTCCGTTTTCAAACAGCAGATAAGCCGATGAAAGCTCTTCTTCAGCAACTTCAATTTCTTTGATTATCTCTTCCTTGAGCATCTTATTCACCAGTTTCTTCAGCTTCTTCTCTCTTTTATCTCACTCTTGTCTATGTCCTCCGCAGTAGAGGCTGTCCAATAAATTCCATTCTGTTTTAAAGGCCTGAAGACACCATCCTTATAGACAACCTCAATCTCATCCATTTATTCCCCCTCCAGTTAGCCTTTATCGTGGAGCTTTCGGGGGAAATAAGCCCCCACACCTTTCGTTGAGTCCCCCATTCGGGCT
Source organism: Thermococcus aggregans (assembly GCF_024022995.1). NCBI lineage: Archaea > Methanobacteriati > Methanobacteriota > Thermococci > Thermococcales > Thermococcaceae > Thermococcus > Thermococcus aggregans. Next base: position 393,254 of record NZ_CP099582.1, read on the forward strand.
TGTAAACCCCACATACCGGGAACTGCCACATCACTAAAAACTACCTCACAGGACTACATAAAAATTACGAAAACAAAAACCATCAAATACTTTGCTTGTTACATTTTCTTTTGAAAGCCTCCCCTTTAGGGGCAGTTGATGGACAAGAAGGGAATAGAGAGAATCAAAAAGGCTGACCTCCTCCCCGCCCTGAAGGCTGAGGCTTTCGAAAGGTAACTCTTTATAATTACCCCCCCAGTCTTCAACCCCTCCGAAATATCCCCCTATCAACTATCTTCTTGCCCACAGCATAGGCGTATCTTATAACCGTCCCGTTAACTTCTTCAGGTAATTCAAACTCGTTTTTACCCTTCACGTTATACCATTTCTTGAACACGAGCGTCCCGTTGTCCATGAAACCCCAGATTCCCAGTCCAGTTCCGGTTGCGTTTTCAAAATGGAAAATTACCCTGCCGTTTGCCTTCTCCACCCTCACGTTTGGGTGTTTAAGTTTCAGGATTTTTACAAATCCCCCGTCGGAATAAACCAGCTCGTAAGGCTCTTTGGGCGTTATGAAAAGCTTTGCCAGAGTTGTGTTGAAGGCTTCCTCGTTCATAAAAACCGCATACTTGTAATTAAGGTTTATGTAAAGGTAGGTGTTGGAGTTTGAGTTTGTGAGGTTTGGCTTCATCACTCTGCCTTGATACTCCACGTAAAGCTCCTTTGGCATTAGCACGTTCCCGTTGATGTTTGCTATCGCACTCCACTCGTTCCCGGGCTTCACCACTATTCTGTAATTCCCCTTCTGGAATACCAAAGCTCCAATCTCGGAGGTAAGCGGCAAGACGAGAAGCCCGTACTTTTCGGTAATGTTGTACTTCGGATGGCTATCTGCAGTTTCGACTATCGCCCTAAACTTGAGGAAGTCATAATAGCTCACAACAACGTAGTCCACTCCCAAGTTTATAGCCCAGTTTTCATCGAGCTTGCCGAGATAATAAAGGGCTACGCCAGAATTTGGACTCCCCTGGGCTATTGGGCTTCTTCTTGCGTAATAAGTCACCCAGTGACCGTAGTCCCACCAAGCTAAAACTATATCGTTTTCATTTGAATGATTCCCTAAATAAAGCAAGGCATTCTCCCAGTTTTTATTCATGAAAGGCTTCTCTGCCAAAACCCTTTCAAGTCCCAAACCCGCACTTGTTACCGGAACCACAACGAGCAGAAGCACCGAAAGGGCCAGCGCCTTTCTATAATCAAACTTCGACTTTACCCTAGGATAAATTGTATCATGCAGGGAAACTACCCCTACTCCAGCCATTGTTGCAATTGCCATAGACCCGATGAAAAGGAACCTCGTCCAAGTGTAGACCATGTAAAGGCTTGGCAGAATAAGACCCAAGAGAAGGAAATCGGGAAGTTTGGCTTTTCTCGAGGCAAAGCGAAGGAGGAAAAGAGGACACAAAAACACCAAAATGCTGTAAGCTGCCCAGATGTCGCTAAACGTCGAATGCCTTGTCTCAAGAATTGGCGCTTCTTTGAAAATTCCGAATCCAGAGGAAAGCTCCTTAAGTGCCTCAAACCTAGCGAAAAGCAGATAAACTCCGATGATTGAAAGCATAACCACTATTAGAGCTCTCTGCTTTCTATCTTTCAGGACTCTCGAGAGGAGGAACAACACAAGAATTCCTGCAAGTGCTAAAGGCACTAGATACTTCAAGTGAACAACCAAATAAACGTCTTTGATTGCTCCTAATTCAATTCCAAGTTTCTCTGCAGTCTTCTTAGCCAGCCAATTACTTCCTCCGAGCATGCAGTATCCAAAATATTTTCCTAAATAGTTGGCCAGAATTGTCCCGAAAGCCGTTGAAACTGCCAAAAGCCCAGAATCTAGGAGGTATTTGTCTCTTCCCATAATGAAAGCCCCAAAGGCCAAAAGAATGGCATTCCCAAGAAGGAATATGAATATTGGGTAGTAAGCCTGCCAGAATATCGAGGCTAAGCCGCTTGCAAAGGCTGGAATTAAATAAAAGGCAAGTCTCTTATATCTCCATTTTCTTCTGGTCTTTGTTAAAGCCAATGAAATTCCAAACAAAGCCATCGAATACCAGAAGAGCATGTAGTTATCTCCTCTATAATAGTTTGCCATCGACCTAAAAATGTGCCCAAAGCTTACCGCAAGGAATAGCCCCGAGAAGAACGCCTCTTTCTCTCCATAAAAATTAAGCATGGCAAGATAAAGGAAAACTATCGTTAGAACACCGAAAATCACCGGTGTAATTCTGAAAGCGTCGTAAAGGGAAACTCCAAAAACACTCAAAAACTTATAAACATAAGCCGGGGTCATCCAAAGCCCAAGAGGATGGAAATTTTTAATCTGAAATCCCCAAGGCCCACCAGCAATAGTGAAAAAGTTAAACCACTTCCCAGCCTTCAAAGCCTCCTCAATATAAGCTAAATGAAAATAAGGATCATAACCAAACATGTACTCATACCTTAAGGGAACTAGCCTCATAATAAGCGCAATTACAGTTATTATGGGCAAAGCCACTTTAGGCCTAAAGATGTCCTCAGGTTTCATCACACTCGCCAGCCTATATTTTTCCTCACAACTCACTTAAACATTTCCACTTTCTTGACTTCTCTCTTTAAGCTCAGCAAGAGGAACATCATGCTCAACCCAGCCATAAGCGAAACCTGGTTCTCAACGGTGTAAAGGTACTCATACCTGAGCCTTAAAACCACCATCAAGCCCACAACCACTAAAACAAAAACAACTACTCTCAAATCAAGGAAAACTTTCATATCTGGCTTTTTGAAGTTATAACTCCCCCTAAACTCCACCCCGACCAAAACCTCCCTAAGAACCATTAAAGAAGGCAAAACACCAAGCAAAAGAACTTTAATTGCCTCAAAAGACAGGAAATCCTTCACAAAAACATCATTCATCAACCAAATAGCATAGAAGAAATAAGCAAGAAGACCCAAGTCTTTGCTCTTCCTCGCTAACAAATAAACTAATGGTATCAAAACAACGGCCTTGGCCCTTAAAAGCAAGCTCCCTATTATCGCTATTACTCCCCAGATCATCTCAGCTCCCTCGCTATCTCCCTAAGGTAATCGCTCGGGCCCAGATCAATAGTAGGAACCAAAGCGTTGAACTTCCTAACCGTCTTCTCCCTCTCCAGATACCTTTCGTACAAAAACCTCAACGTCTCTTCATTAATATCTCTACCGTAAAACAGTATTGGGTTGGGGGAGAGCACAACTATCTTGTGCTTCTTCCTTAGTATAAGCATTAACCTGTAAAGCAGGGACGTATGCCCCATCAAATCACTAATAACTATCAGATAAGAAGGATCCTTTATGTTGAGCAGGGCCTCACCAAGCCCACTCCTCTTCCTCGGGAAGAGCTTCCCCATGAACTTCCTACCCTTCTCGCTGAACCTCAAGGTTAAGGTGCTCTTCAAGCTCATCAGCCCTTTCTCCTGCCTGAACCTCACCGCAGCCCTTATTTTATTCATCTGCTCCCTTCCCCTAGATGGCCTAACGACCCTAACGCCCCTGTCATCGTATATGATAAGCCCCACCTTGTAGTTCTTCTTCAAAAGAACCGTCGCCAAGTGCAGAACCAGAGTTGAGGCATAGTCTATCTTGGCCTTCTTGAGCCCCTTCCTCATCTCCCTTGTTGCATCCAATACAAGGTAAACGTTCCCTTCCTGCTCCTTCATGAAGACCCTGACTATGAGCTCTCCCAAACGGGATGAGGCCTTCCAGTCTATCCTCCTCAAGTCATCCCCCGGTAGATACTCTCTCAAGCCCTCGAGCTCCAAGCTCTCCAGCCCAAGGAAGACGCTCTTCTTGTAGGCCTCGCCAAGCCTTATGTTGTAGTCCTCTTTAGCCGCTTCCCTTATGGAATCAACCGAGGGGATCACATCGAGCTTGTACTTGCCAACACTCAATTCCTCAAAGTAGAGCTCGTTCAAATCATAAATCTCCAGTTCCAGTGAAACTTCATACTCTCCCTTCTTCTCTGGAATAAGAAATAAATCGATAAACTTCTCTTCCCCAGACTTCAGAACGTAAGTTCCCCCATCTTCAATCCTCACGTTTAAAACAGGGCCGCTCTTAACCCTAACCTTTACATCGCTCCCAAGGTTCTTGACCTTCAAAACAACCCTTGCCTTTTTACCTTCCTCAACAGTTTTTGGAAACTCAACGTCAACTTTTATCTCCGGCTTAAAATCCCTTCTGGTTTTTAAGATATACAGAGCTAGGCCTAGGCCAAAAAGAGCACTAAAAACGTTTGAGGCCAAATACCCATGGGCAAAGCCTATGCCCGAAAGAGTCCACAGAAGATCTTCTCTTTTCATACAGGCACCTCTACCTCGTCAAGGATATCCCTTATGACGTCTTCGCTCTTAACACCTTCAATTTCGTAATCTGCCCTAACAATAAGCCTGTGGCTCAAAACACTTGGTGCAATTTCCTTTATGTCGTCCGGTATGACGTAGTCCCTCCCCCTTAGGAAGGCTAAGGCCTTTGAGGCATAGAGGAGATGTTCAGCAGCCCTTGGAGAGGCTCCAACTAAAAGCCTATCGTCTTTTCTAGTTCTGGCGATTATCTGATAAAGATACTCCAGAACCTCCTCACTTGTTTTGACCTTTTTAACCTGAGCCATTAAAGCCAGAATCTGGGTTGGGGTGAACCTCTGCTTTACTTCTCTAAACTCTCCTCTGTCCTTTCTAAGCAGCATCTCAAGCTCTTCCTCTTTATCGGGATAGCCCACTTTTATCTCCATCATAAACCTGTCGATCTGGGCCTCCGGTAAAGTATAAACTCCCTCGAACTCCAGCGGATTTTTGGTCGCTATCACAAGGAAAGGCCTTGGCAATGAAAGGGTTTTCCCCTCTATCGTTACCTGGCCTTCTTGCATCGCCTCAAGCAAAGCGGATTGAGTCTTTGGCTGGGCTCTGTTAATTTCATCGGCCAAAACTACGTTGGCAAATATGGGCCCCTTCTTTATCTTGAACTGACCAATCTTTTGGTCGTAGTAAACGGTTCCGATTATATCAGCAGGCAATAAATCAGGTGTAAGCTGAATCCTCGAAAATTCCAAACCAATGGCATGTGCAAAGCTCTTCGCTATTGTAGTCTTCGCAACTCCCGGAATCCCCTCAAGGATCACGTGCCCCTCGGCCAATAAAGCTACAGCCAAAAGCTCTATAACATCATCTTTCCCAACAACAGCGTTGTGAATTTCATCTTTGAGCTTTTCAAGGAACTCTTTACCGTTCATTTTAACCACCCAGCTTTTTTCCGGTGTTTATCTCCCTTATTATCTTCCTGAGAACCTTCTCATCATAGCCCTCTTTCTTTAACTCCTCTATCACATCGTCCAAACTTTTTTCTTCTTCCTTAAAGACTTTGCCCAGTATGAAATTCACAGTCCTACTTATTCCCTCCAAGGCCAAGCCGCTCTCAATGAAAATAGCTAAAACTGCCACCCCCAAAATCACGTAAAATGCCTTCATTTTGTCCAAGCTTCTTCTGATAACCACAGTTCCCATGGAATAAGGATTGAAGCTCGCGTGATGAGCTTCGTCGATGTAAATCACATCTGCCTTTATGTAGCGCACGAAGTTCCTTATGAAGGGCTCGTTCATCTCGAACATGTCGTTTATGAAGACGCTCGGGTCCGAGAAGAGGATTATCCTCCCGTTCCCGTATTCGAGCTCGCTCATTATTGGGAGCTGCCTCTGGTTGTTCCCTATTATAGCCACTTTGCTCGTGTATATTGAGCCGTTGGCCCCGACTATTACCGATGGAACGTTAAGCGTCAGCTTATCAACCCCAACGCCAAGCTGTGGGTCTAAGATCCTCACGACCTCAGGGAAGTTGTAGTTCTTCGAGTAGAAGACGTCAATGGGAATAAGGCTCGTAAACCTGGCCGTTAAGTTTAGCCCCACCAAAATATCATTTCCCGTACCGAAGTCGTCTATCAAAACAAGCGTGCCGCCGTTCTCCAGGAACTTCTTAACTTCCTCAACCTCAAGGGGAGAATAACCCAGATTCGGTCCAAGGATTAAAAGAACACCTTCTTTCTCGCCAAGGCCAAAGGAGTTATACGAAGTTATCACAGGAACAACCTTCGTCTCCTCATACAAGAGCTTTCCAAACTCTGAGGCACCGTTCCACCTCGTGTTGAAAACGCTGAACTCAGCGCTTGTGTGGAATACAGGTATGGCTAAAGGCATCACAATGAGAAAGATACCAAATGCCATGAGTATAATGTAGACGGCCCTCCTCATAACTCCTCCCTCACTATGAAGGACACTATAAGCCCGGCTATATGCCTCAAGTAGTCCAGAACCTCACGCCTTCTGAGAGGCTTCTTACCATAAAAGTGCTTCTCGTAAAGAACCGTGACTTTTTCCAGGTGGTATGCAAAAGCCTCCTTCCTCAACCTGTTCACAAGCTCCCTGGGCGTTAGGCTGGGCTTTAGACCATAGTGCTTGATGAGCTTCTCGTAAACCTCCCTGTACATCTCCCTGAAAGACTTTAATTTCCTTTCCACTTCTTGTTCTTCAATCTTCCATGCCTCTTCAAGGGCCTTCAACAGCTTCACGAACTCCTCATCGCTTATACCTCTTCTCCTTCTTATGTAAACTTTCCTTGCCAGATACCCGATGCCGCCAAAGAGGACAAGAACCATAACAAAGAGTATTAACTCAAATATGGAAAACTCGGTACCTCCAATGTTTACGGTATTTTCAGCTTCCTCTTCCCCACCCACCGTCTCAACCGGGTATTCAAGGAACACAACCCCAAGGGAGGCAGAACTACCTGCATAAATCTCACTACCGATATAGGTAACGTTTAATAGCTTCTTCCCGGCCTCGTTGCTCGTAACGTTGAACGAAAACCTCCCATCGCTTGAAGTTACCAATGAAAACCTCTCACCATCAAACTCCCCAAAGACCTCTTCACCTTTTAAGGGCCTCCCGTAATAGTCAAGGAGCAGGCCTTTAACCGTTATGCTCTCGTTTACGTAGGCACTTCCCCTGGAAGAGAGTACTATCTTAGTGGGCACCTTCAACACATTAACCACAAGAACGTTTGATTTCACGACGCTCCCGTTCTTTAATCCGGTTGCAAAGACCTCATACTTGCCAACCTTATCAAAGGAATACACGTAGGAAAATCTGCCCCCCTTAACCCTCAAAGCTATGGTTTGGTTCTCAATATGGAGGTAAACATTCTCAAAGCCCGGAGCATAGCCATAAAAGGTGACGTTCTCATAAACATAAGGGTTAAGGTTCGAGGCGTAGAGTGTTATGGACGCAGGAACTAGCACAACTTGGTTTTCCTCGAGAAATTCTTCAAAACCAATTGGTTCTCCGTTTTTTTCTTTTTCTTTGATAATCTCCTGCACTTCTTCAGGGGTTAAAACTTTATAAGCACTCAAAACCCTCTCATAGCCGGAATACATCTTCTTAATCTTCTCAAGCTTCTCTCTGAGGGATGATGTATCGAGCGTTAAGGTGCTGTTGTCCTCATCAACGAACTCAAAGGTATCAATCACATCAAGGGCCTTCTCGGCACTTGAGATTCCTTCCTTCACCATTTCCAAACCTAGGGTTGCATTAACGTAGGCATAGTAGTCTCTCATCTCTTTGACGACCTCGATGTTGTCTAAGAAGAGCCTCTGGCCGAGGGCTATCTTCTTCAAACCATTACCGAGCTCCAGAAAAGGAGGCAAATACTTTTCAACCTTTGACTCTATCCCAAAGGACTTGTAAAACTCCACCTCTTCCCTAGTCGTGTTCAGCTTTGCCTCAACGCTATTCGCGTAATATATGCTCTCGTTGTCCTCGGCAATTACCTTGTCAAGAGCCATCTCAGAGTAGAGGAGGATAATTCTAAAATGGATATAAATCCCCTTATCGTTCTCGTAGGCCTTTTCGTACTCAAGATGCCTTTCCATGGCTAATCCAAAGCCGCTGAAAATCAGGAGCGTGAGGATGATTAAAGCAGCTACTCTCATTTCCCTCAAATCAAAGAAAATGATAAACATTTTAAAGTTAATGGTTTTAAATTGAGGGGGAGGTAAAATTATGAGAGTGGAGAGGATAGCCAGTGCTTCTCTAGCGGGCATTGGAACTTTTCTCATCATCTATGGGGCGATAAATTCCAATCAGAGCTTAGTTAATCTGGGCTTTGCCGGACTGTTTCTGGGTTTTGTAGTCCTAACGTTCAAATCTAAAGAATACGTCAAGAGAGAGGCCCTCGACAACCTAATACTCCCCTACATAGAGACCCTCCGCCGTATGGTAAGGGATCTGGGCCTTGAAGGCAACGCGCTGTACATACCCCCATACGAGAACATGCCCGAAGGAGGGACTTTTATCCCCCTGCACAAGGACTTTGACCTCGACCTTGGGAGGATGGACGAGGAGACGGTTTTCTTAACCAACGTGGCCAATGAGAGGCAGATGGGTCTTTTGATAAGGCCAACTGGTGCCGACCTTGTCAAGAAGTTTGAAGAGCACTTTGAAAGCACTTTGGACGGAAGCGGCTCCTCGGCAGTTGAAAGCGTTGCATCTTCTGTCTTGAGAGCCCTTGACCTTGCCAGAGGTGTCCACATAGACGAAAGTGAAGGGGGGTTTAGGATAATCGTAAAGCCAACAAACATTGAGATATGTAGGGCGAGCATAGAGGACTGCAACCAAACGGCCTGTCCAGTGTGTTCGTCTATTCTATTGGCCCTTGCAAAAGGCACAGGTGAGGTTTTGGAGAGCGAGGACTTTAATATGGGAGAGCATGGAATCGAGATAAAGGCCAAAAAGCTCGGGGGAGTAATAGAATGGACGTAGAAGACTATATCCTGCTCTTCCTCTCAATCTGGGTTCTCATCTCGGCTTTAGCTACAGGGAGTGTAGATGTATTTCTCACCTTAACCCTCATTGGGCTTTTGATAACCCTTGAAGTTGGGGGCTTATTCTTAAGCAAGGAGCAGAAGGAAAACTTAAAACCTCTGGTCGAGCTTCTGCTCGTGATATTCGCCATAATAGTGATGAAAAAAGTCTACGAGGTTTTGAGTGGATGAACCAAACCCGTTTTAATGTCTTTTTTGGCAAAGCTGGAGCCAGATACAGCCAAAATGATATATCCAAAAATTGGATAATCCTGTTAGTGGATTATGAATGAAGTTCTATGACCAAGAGAGGGAACTTGAAGTTCTAGAAAAGCTTTAGCCTTACAAATACTTTGTTCTTTTGAAAGCCTCGTCCTTCAGGGTAGGGATGTAGGTGAAAGTTAGTCTTCAACAACCACAACATCAAGGTTCTCAAAATGCCTATCAAAAGTATAAATTTCTTTAATGCCCAACTCCTTCATTTTAAGATACGCCAAAGCATCATTTACACTTACGTTTTTCTCCCTTGCTGTTAAGACAGCCTTTAGATAATCTTCCATCGTGACAGATACTATTTTAACATTTTCCGCTGTTAGAAGTTCTTCTAGGAACTCTAGAGCAGTTGTTAAGTTGGCCTTCGCCTCGAGAATGTTTGCGACCTCACTAAGGTGAACGACCGTCGTAGTGACCTCTTCCCCTTCTTGGACTCTTTGAAGAATCTTTTTTGCCTTCTTTTTCCTATCAAGAATTTGAGGGCTGAGGTTGTTTTTTGGTTTTATTATGGCATATAGAAAAACATTGGCATCTATGAATCTCATATTAAATCCTCCAGCAGTTCCTTTTCGAGGTCTTCTCCCTTAATTTCAACTTCAACCATATCAAAAAATCTGGACAAGTTGGGCTTCTTTCTCGGTAGTATCTCTATTCTATCGTCCAGTTCAATTAAAATGATCTCATCACCCCATTTATCACGCCACTCTTTGGGAATGACTACCCTACCTTGTCTATCAATTCTCTTAATTTCCATTATCATATAATTGTCACCATTTTCTTATCGTAATTCCACATTAATAAGATTTGTGGTAGAACTTTCTAGGCCTTCAAGAGTCCCCTTGAGCAGGTGACGTCAAAAGTGTAGAGAATAACCTACTCTACTACAGAGCTGACCTTCTCCCCTCCCTAAAGGAGGCGTAAAAAGAAAAAATCAGCTAAAAATGCAAGAAACACTATTATACCACCTGACTCACAATTTCCAAAAGTTCTTTGGCGAACCTCAAAACGAACTCCGCTTCTTCTTCATCAACTAAAGCCCCCTCCATACTGGACATTGTGCCTTGAAATCCCGAGTTTATCTAGAATGTCCATAAGCTCCACTATTTTGGGATTACTTCTGTACAGTTCCCTAACAGCAATAACTAAACACTGATGGCTTCTTTCTTTATATCCCTTTGCAAAGAGTAGGGCCCTCACCGAATGAAATGCGGAATTATAAGCGGCTATTTCAACCATAACGTAGTCGCCAATTTCAAATGTTCTTTCTGCAGATTTTAGGAACCGTCTTGCAATCTCTATTGAACTTTTCACCCTTTCTATTGCTGAAGGATCGTGCTTTATTAATCCTCTCCTCAAACACTCCTCAAACTTCATAATGGAGCCCCGTTTCCTCCTGCACCTATTTTTGTTTTAAACACTGACTAATCACTACTAATGAGTTCTTGTGGTGCAGGAGGTTGGCCTCAACCGTTAAGTTCACGGGAACCACCGGCTCCTCCCCCAACGGTTCACGGGCCTTCGGGCTGAACGGAAACAGCCCCAACAAGTTCAGCACAGCAACAAAATCCCTGTCTGCAGAAAACCCGCAAACGGGACACTCGAAAACCCTCCGACGCAGAGCGCCATCACCGGGTTTAATCTTAAACGCCCCACAACGAGGACAAACCTGAGAAGAATACGCTGGATTCACAAAAACAAGGGGAACGCCAAACTCAACCGCCTTCTCGAAAACAAACCGCTGGAACCCGTTCATACCAATATTGTGGAGCGTGTTCCTCAGCCTCTTCTCGTTCTTCTTCCTCTTCTTGGTAACCTTCTGATTGAAATTCTTGGGGACGGCCTCAAGAACAATCGTAGCGTTCAACTCTCTGGCAACTTCGACTAGTCTCTTCGCCAACTTCCTCTGCAAGTCAACTCTCCTATCCATCTTCCTCCGTCCAAACTTCCTGAGGAGTCCCTTCCCCTTCTTCGAAGGCAGTTTTCTTTTCCAGCCAGTTAAGTGAGACTCCTGAGTTCTTGTCCTCACGTCAGAATAAAACCTCGTCAGTCTTCCAAAATCCGTTCTAACCTGAATTAAAAACTCCTGAGTGCCGAAAGAAACGTTGTCTGCATTGTAATCCACGCTGAGGAAACGCCCAGTAACTTTGGGTTCATCGAACTCTTTCTCGAAGACGAAATACGCAAGGATTTTCCGCTCTTCCTCAGCAATACGGAGTTTCACGCCGGCCTTGACCTTCCAGCCCTCGTTGAGGTATTTAAAGAAGAGTTTGTGAGGTTTTAAAGGAAGTTTTATCCGCCCACGTTTCGTGGTTAGGCCGATTATGAGAATTCTTCTCCCGTTTCTAAGAGTGTTGAACTGTGGAAACCTCTTGTAATCCCACAGAACGTCGTCCAGCCAGAGAGAAACGTTCCTGATTTCTGGTTTCTCTGTTCTGGCCCTTCCCTTCTTCTTCAGTTCGAGAAAACTCCTTGCCCTTGTCGTGGCATCCTGACAAACAGTGTAATAGTAATGGGTTGGTAAGTCGTGTTCTTCCTTGAGTTTTTCATAAAAGCGTTTTCTAAGTTTCAGGTGGCTCTTCACCTTGTTCGCGACGGCGTAATTTGTCAGAAACTTCAGAATTTCCAAGTATTCATCATAAACTTCTTTTATCGTTTCGAACTTTTTTCTCGTGAGTGGATAACTTTCGAGGACGATTGTTCTGGTCAGTTTCACTCGTTTTCAACCTCCGTGAGGAGTTTTTTGAACCCTTGGACAAATTTCTTATTCTTATGACTCCTCAACCCATAAAGTCTTCCCGCGAAACTGGTTATTATTGCAATCAAGTCTTCCACGAGTTCTTCTTTCGGGGTTTTGTCCTTCTTGAAGACTGTTTCAATCCTCACGTTGTAGGCTGTGAAGAGTTCTTCCAAGTATTTGAATCCGAATCGTGTGAGCCTGTCAGGGTAAGTTACGATGAGAACATCGTACTCCTTGTTTTTTGCTAAATTGATTAGTTTTTTGAGGCCTTTCCTGTTTTCGTTTAGTCCAGAGGCAACTTCCTTAACCTCATCCACGATTTGGTAGCCTTTGCTGGTAGCGTATTGTTCGAGGGTTTTGAGTTGGGTTTCTAAGTCTTCCTTCTGGTCTCTTCTTGAGACTCTAGCGTAGAGGATTGCCCTTGTTATTTCTGTTCTTTTGCCAAGTAGTTTTTGGACTTCTTCTTCTGGAATTCTGTAGTCTCGGCCTATTTTGATGGCCTTGATTTTTCCAGCGTGGATCCAGCGGATTATGGTGACTTTATTGTAATTGAGGAGTTCCGCAACCTCTGAAGGTTTGTAAAACTTGGGCATTACTGACACCTAAGTATTAGTATGCAACGAAAATATCTAAATCTTTCGAAAGATACTACTCAAAGAACAGCCTGTAAATTTTTTAAAGTGCTCTAGTCTTTCGTTCATTATAACAAACGATTTCACTTAACTTGAAATTAACACGTTAGCATAGGGAAAACCGTTTTAAGCATTCTCATTCCTTTAGTATTGGTGATTAAATGAACCTAAGAGATTACTGGGATTTGATAACGATCATTGCGCTCTCAATCTTCCTTGACTTCCTCATCGCTTTCTATCCCGAAAGCCTGCTTAGAAAAGCCCTTGGTCTGGCTTTTGTACTCTTCTTCCCGGGCTATGTTTTCATAACAGCCCTCTTCCCCGAGAAAAAGGAGCTCGACAACCTTGAAAGATTAGCCCTAAGCTTTGGTTTAAGCATAGCGATAGTTCCCCTCATAGGCCTCGGCCTCAACTACACACCCTGGGGCATAAGGCTCATCCCCATACTCGTCAGCTTAACCGTCTTCAACGTCCTCTTTGGGGTTGTGGCAATCTACCGCAGGGCAAATGCAATCGACCCATGGATTCCAAGAATAAGCATTGAAAAGCTCAAGGAGGAGCTCGAATGGGAGCAAGCCAGCAAGCTTGACAAAGCTCTAACCGTGATTTTAATCATAGCTATAATCTCTTCAATAGCAACTTTGGGCTACGTCATAACCCATCCGAAGCCTGGAGAAGCTTTCACCGAGTTCTACATCCTCGGCCCCAATGGAAAAGCAGCTGATTACCCCACAGAGCTCTTCGTTGGGGAGAACGCCACCGTGATTTTGGGCATAGCGAACCACGAATACAGGAACGTTACCTACCACGTGGAAGTCTGGCTCGTCAACTTGACCTACAACTTCACGACAAACGAGACACACATCCACAACATGTACCTTATGGACTACTTCAACGTGACCTTGCCCCACAAGCCCGTCGACATTGAAGGCAACTGGACGCCCCAGTGGGAAACCAACTACACGTTCAGCATAGACAAACCCGGAAAATGGCAACTCTGGTTTTTGCTCTTCAAGGATGAGAGGCCGCCCTTACCTGAGCCCGTAAACGGGGACTACGCCAAAACAAACGCCACCCAGAGAATTCTGGACGCTATAAACGGCACAATCTTGAGCTTGAAGCTCAACATAGAAGTTAGGGAGATTTAATTGAAGGTACTTCCAACTCTGCTATAATGTCTTTCCTGCTCAGTTTCCTAATGAGAATTCCCTTCTCACGAAATTCTTTAATTAACTCCTCCCTGGTAACTTCCAGAAGTTCTGCTGCTTTTCCTAGGCTTATCTTTCCGTCAAGATATGCACTAACTACGATCTCCCAAAACAACTTTTTATCTTTTTTAGGAGCTTGATTATACGCTCCGGATTAAGTGTAGCAATCTTTTCAAACTCGCCTATTATCCAAAGCTCTTCCATTTTCTCACCATTTGGATATTTAGGTATATTAACTTTATTTTCCTTTGAAATAATCCATGGATTGTCTGATCTCCTGCCCTAAAAGAGCAAGGATCGAAAAAGAAAAAGTACCATCCTCACTTTGCAAAACAAAAACTTCTAAAATAATTTCTGAGTGGCTTTTAGGGAAAGGATCAAAGTTATAATGTGGCTTTTTCAAATTCAATTCTCACCATTCAGGACAAAGTGGAATCAAAATTAAATACCGTCACATCAGGATTTATAAATCTCTGAGAACTCAAACTTCTCAAGTATTATGTTGAAGATTTAAGCTACATGAACCCTTGGCGAATTTTGAGACCAGACAACGGCACAGAATAATACTGGTGAATTTATGGTGCGCGTCTTTTCTAAGAGAAAGTTTTAAATCTCTGAGGGTTCAATAATTACTGGTGGTAAGAGTGGAAGAAATTGAATATGTATATGGGAAAAACGGAAAGATCAAAGCTGTTATAATTCCCATAGATCTCTGGGAGAAAATCAAAGCAAAGTTTTTTGACCCTTCTGAGTTTAGAGGGATATACAAAAACTTAAAGGTCGACTTCGAGAAAGAGCTCAGGGAGCTGAGGGAAGAATGGGAGAGAAATATTTAATCGATACAAACATTCTAATCTATTACCTGGCCGATGCAATCCCAGAGAAAGAGATTAATAGAGTGGAAGAAATTCTCAAAACTTCATTTAATGTCTCAATAATTACGAAAATTGAATTCTTGGGATGGCGTGGGCATACTGAAGAAGGCTTTAAAAAAGCGGAGGAGTTCATAAGCTTCGCCAGGGTTATTCCTCTAACGGATGAAATTGCAAACTTGACAATAGATTTAAGGCGAAAATATAAAATTAAGCTTCCAGACGCGGTAATCGCTGCAACAGCACTTTATCATGATCTAATTCTCGTCACAAGAAATGAAAAAGACTTTAAGGGAATTGAAGGATTGAAAATTTACAATCCATTTAAGAGTTATGATGGAAAACTTGAATAGTTTTTAAGAGAAACAAGGCCGATTCCCTGCTCTAAAAGGCAATAATTAAAAAGAAAAAAGTTCTCAGTCTTGAATAACCTTAACGTCCAAGTTCTGGAAATGCCTGTCGAATGTGTATATTTCCTTAATGTTTAGCTCTTTCATTTTGAGGCAAACGAGAGCATCATTAACACTTATTCCCTTTTCTTTAGTAATCCCCCGCAAGATCATCCTTCAAAAGCTCTTTTTCAACGTCCTCCTCAGCTTCTTCCACTTCGATTATATCAAAGAACTCCGAAAGCTTTGGCTTCCTCTTCGGTAGATTCCTGTTAAAGTGTACCGATACAAAAAGGCAAAAGACTTCAGAGGTAATCATGAGATTTAATCTCTCCTAAAGATGCCCCTGTCCAGTATCTTCTCACCTTCCATATACGCATACCTTACAACATCTCCTTCTACTTCTTCTGGAAGCTCAAGCTCCGTCTTATTTTCAACGTTGTATTCCCCTTCAAACACCGCCGTCCCGTTGTCCAAGAACCCCCATATTTTTAGCTTCGTCCCCACTGCGTTCTCAAACTTGAATATTACTTTGCTTTCGGTTCTTTCAATCCTCACATTTGGGTGTTTGAGTTTCAGGATTTTTATCAAGCCGCCATCTGAATAAACTAGCTCATAGGGCTCACTCGCATTGATGAAAAGCCTTACTAGAGGTGTGTTAAACGCTTCCTCGTTCATAAAAATCGCATATTTGTAATCAAGATTTACGTAAAGGTATGTGTTCGTGTTTGAGTAAGCTAATTCCGGAGTTGTTATGTCCCTATGGTACTCAACGAAGAGTTTCTTGGGAGATATTGTCTTCCCATTCAGGTTTATTCTGACATCCCATTTTTCTCCGGGCTTTGCCAATATTTTGTATTCCCCTCTCTCAAAGGCCAGAATCCCGCCGTAAGATAAAGTCAGTGGCAGAACAACCAGCCCATATCTTTCGCTGATGTTGTAACTGGGGTGAGCACTGGCAGTCTGCACTATCGCATCAAACTTTAGGAAGTCGTAATAGCTCACAATAACGTAGTCCACCCCAAGGTTTATAGCCCAGTTCTCATCTCTTTTTCCCAAGTAGTAGAGGGCAACATCCGGATTAGGTGCTATTTCAGCCAGGGGACTTCTCCTCGAGTAGTACGTTATCCAAGCCCCATAGTCCCACCAGGCTAAAACAATGTCGTTCTCGTTTGAGTTATTCCCGAGCCACGTCAAAGCATCCTCCCACGCTTCATTCATAAAGGGCTTTGTGTTTAGGACATTTTCAAATGTAAAGACCCCGTTTATTGTCGGGAGCAGTATTAGAAGAGCTAAAACGACGCCATACGCCTTCTTGTTTTCCAACTTTGACACTATCAGTTCATAAGCTTCCACCACTCCTGCTCCCACCATAAGGGCTACAGCCAGTGAGCCTATGGAGACAAACCTTGACCAGGTAGAGAGCATATATAGGCTCGGGATAATCAATCCCAGAAGGAGGAAATCGACTAATTTCACTCGCCCTGGGCGGAAGCGCAGAAGGAATAGTGGACTTAGGAAAAGGCTTATTGAAAAGGCATTCCACAGATCTTGGAAAGTTGTTGGGCTTGTCTCCATTATTGGAACGCCCTCAAACATACCAAAAACGCTAGAAAGCTCTTTCAATGCCGGGAATTTTAAGAGGAATATCAAAATGGACACTGCAGCTAAGCCGAGTATAGCTCTCACCTTTGCTTTTTTGTCTTTCACGAATTTTGAGAGCAAGAGCAAAAGTATTACAAAAACCAGAGCCAGCGGCACGAGGTAGTAAAGATGAACCAAAAGGTATGCGTCCTTTATTAGTCCAAATTCAACCCCCAGCTTTGCTGCGATGGATCTTCCAAAGTCTCCAGTGTATCCAAGCATGCCGTAGCCAAATTTTCCTCCTAAGAAGTTGGCTATAAATGCCCCCAGTGCTGTCGAAAGAATTAGAGCGAGGCTGTCTAACAAACGCTCTTGCTCATTGAGTAGAAACGAACCGATAGCCAATAACATACCACTCAAAATTAGAAATATGAATATTGGGTAATAGGCCTGCCAGAAGATTGAGGCTAAACCGCTCGCAAAGGCCGGAACTAAGTAGAACAGTAGCCTTTTGTGCCCCCATTTTTCTTTGTCTGCACTGAATGCCAATGCTATCCCAAGTAAAGCTATTGAATACCAGAAGAGCATGTAATTGTCTCCCCTATAGTAGTTTGCCATCGACCTAAAGACGTGCCCAAAGCTCAAAGCCAAAAACAAAGCCGAGAAGAAAGCTTTCTTATCACCATAGAACTTCCGTAGGGCGAGATAAAAGAATATTATCGTCAAAACTCCAAAAATCACCGGCGTGATCCTAAAAGCATCGTAAAGAGAAACCCCAAAGACACTCAAAATTTTGTAGATATAAGCAGGAGTCATCCAAAGCCCAAGAGGGTGGAAGTCTCTAACTTGAAACCCCCACGGGCCATTGGCAAGAGTGAAGAAGTTAAACCATTCCCCCGCTTTCAAAGCCTCCTCAATATAAGCCAAATGAAAATACGGATCATAACCGAGGAGATACCTAAATCTCAATGGGAGGCTTCTCAAAAGTACTGCTATGATCGTGAGAAAGGCAAGTGGAGTTAGAGAAGATTTTCGTAGGGATTTCATTTAATCCCACCTGCGTTTTTAGGTTTGGCTTTTTTATATTCAACGATATCCTTAAAAAATGCTTGCATTAAGTCGGGTAGTGGAATACTGAGGGGGGCGTTTAATGAATCTTAGCCGCCTGCTTGGTCATGAGTTCTACATAAGCACATTCATTTTGATGGTAGCAATAATCGTTTCAAATCTCTTCAATTACCTTTATCAAGTTTTTATGGGCAGGTTTTTGACCCCAGCGGAGTATGGAGAATTACTAGCCTTGTTATCTTTACTCTACGTGGTTTCCGTGGTGTTTGATACTATCAATGCCTCATCGACAAAGCTTTCTGCATTATACGGGAACAGAAGAAAACTAGTACGTAAAGGAAGTTTTTTAGTCCTCGTTGCAGGTGTTCTGTTATATTTCCTACTCTTGGTAGTGTCTGTTCCCCTTTCAGGGTTTTTGAATATTCAGGAGTTGAGTTACTTTTCTCTTGTTTTTCTTTCTGTCCCTCTCGGCATGCTACTATCTTTTTACCAGGGTATTTTGAGGGGACTCCAGAAATTTGGTAATCTTGCCATAAGCATATCATCTTGGGCCGTGTTCAAATTCGCAATTGGAGCTGTACTTGTCATAAAAGGGCTGGGGGTTGTGGGGGGCATTTTGGGCTTTCCCCTGGCCTCGCTACTCACAATATTCCTAACCTTAGCGTTCATTTGGAGAAGAACTGAAGAAAGTGAGTTTGAAAATGCCAAGTCCTTAGATCTAAGAGATTTTTTGAGATTCAGCTGGTTTGCCTTTTTAGCAATGCTTTTCTACGCTTCTCTGTGGAACTTGGACTTAATCCTTGTAAAACATTATTTTCCCCCAGCAATTGCGGGGCAGTATTCTGTTATATCCGTGGTTGGAAGAATATCTCTGTTCTCAACAATGGCTGTTGGACTGGTTGTACTACCTAAAGCAACTAGGAGTGGCAAAAACCAGAAAATGCTTCTAAAAGCCTTGGGGTTCACTTTGATTGTCTTGGGCGTGGTTTTAGCGCTCTATTATTTCATCCCGGAATTCATACTTAATGTCCTTTATGGTCCAAAATACATCACCCTAACCCCCTACATTTGGAAATATGGATTAGCTATGTCATTTCTTGGAATGGTCAACGTAATGATGAACTATGGACTGGCTACTGATAACTTTAAGATCGTCTATTGCATGATTTTTGGGGTTTTAATGGAAGTTCTGGGCATTATGCTTTACCATGGAAGCATAGGGGCAGTTATAAATGTTGTAGTTTGGGCAACTTTTGCAGTATTCGTCTTGATGCTTTTGGTTATCTGGAGGGATGAAAGGGCATGAGGATTGCATTTATCTACGATGTAGTTTATCCATATGTGAAAGGGGGTGTTGAGAAGAGACTCTATGAGCTCGGAAAACGCCTTGCCAGAAAACACGAGGTCGTCTGGTTTACCTTAAAATGGTGGGAAGGGAAAGATACAATCGAGAAAGATGGGATTCAAATAATAAGCGTGGGAGACTCAAAGACACTCTACCACGGAGGGAGACGATCAATATCAGAAGCTATTTATTTTGCTTGGAAAATGCTCCTCAAAGGTTCTCTCGGAGACTTTGACGTGATTGATTGTCAGGAGTTCCCGTATTTATCGTGTTATACTTCTCGCTTGAATCTCCCAAAGGGAGCAAGTTTTGTCATAACTTGGCACGAGTTTTGGGGAAAATACTGGAAAGATTATCTCGGGAGTGCTGGAATTGTCGGAGTGAAAATAGAGAAGGGGCTAACAAAACTTACAAGGCACCACATAGCAGTCTCCAAGATCACTAAAGATTATCTAAAGGAAATAGGAGTCTCAGCTGCCTTGGTTCCAAATGGCATCGACTTTAAAAAGATTGACAAAATAAAGAAGGGAGAGCGGAGCTTTGACTTCCTCTTTGTTGGCAGGTTAGTCAGGCACAAAAACGTCGACTTTCTTCTAAGGAGCATTGCTCATGTTAAGAGAGAGCATCCCGACATAACTCTGGGAATAATAGGGGATGGACCTGAGAGAGATAACCTCGAACTTTTAGCAAGGGAACTTGGAATTTCTTCCAATGTTGAGTTTTTGGGGTTTTTGGAGAATCATGAAGAGGTAATTTCAACAATGAAATCTTCCAAAGTTTTTGCATTTCCTTCGTTGAGGGAAGGGTTTGGAATTGTTGTTTTAGAGGCCAACGCCTCTGGGCTTCCTGCTGTGGTTGTTGACCATCCTTTAAACGCATCGAAAGATTTAATTGTGCCATGGAAAAATGGTTTTGTGAGTAAAAACAGCGAAAAAGACTTTGCGGAACATTTAATTGTTGCATACGAACATAAGAAACGATTGGGAAAGACTGCCAAAAGCGTAGCAAAGAAATATGATTGGGATTTAATCGCCAAGGAGTTGGAGAAATACTACCGGGGGATTTTAAATGGTTGATGTATCTGTTGTATTGCCAACCATGAATGAGGAAGAAGCAATAAAGGTCATTTTGCCCAAGATAAAAGAAGTTTTAGGTAAAATGAGAATATCCTATGAAATCGTAGTCGTTGATAAAAGCAATGATAATACCCCCAAAATTTCCCAAGAGCTCGGTGCGAGGGTTATAAGACAAGAAGGGAAGGGCTATGGCGATGCCTACCTTCTCGGGTTTGAAAACGCGAAAGGTAAGATTATAGTCATGATGGACCCTGACGGGAGTTACGACCCGGAAGACATCCCAAAAATTCTGGAGCCGATACTCAACGGGCGTGCGGATTTTGTCATGGGGAGTAGGCTTAGGGGTGAGATTGACGATGGAGCAATGCCCTGGCTCCACAGGCGCATTGGAAACCCCCTCCTCACATGGATACTCAACTTCCTTTTTAAGGCAAATATAAGCGATGCACACTGCGGAATGAGGGCCATAACAAAGGAAGCCCTAGAAAAACTGCCACTCAAATGCAAGGGGATGGAGTTTGCCAGTGAGATGGTGATTGAGGCTGTTAAAGCAGGGCTGAGAATAGAAGAAGTCCCCATAAGGTACCATGAAAGGATAGGGGAATCCAAGCTCAGCTCCTTTAGGGATGGGTGGCGGCACCTGAGACTTATGCTGCTTTATTCACCCTCTCATCTCTTTCTCCTTCCGGGAATATTTCTTCTGGGAATGGGCGTTCTCTTCATGGGGTATGCATATCTAATCAACCCGGAAAGACTGCATACCCTAATACTTGGAAGCGCCTTAACACTCCTCGGTTTTCAGGTATTGTCTTTCGGCATTTCTGCAAAAGTCTACGCTGTTAAGGAGGGTTTTGAAAAGCCCAGTAAATTGACAGGATTTTTCATTAGGTACTCCGTCCTCGAGGAAGGTTTGCTGGTAGGAGGCATAATGTTCCTCATAGGTATTATCCTAGGTATCTATATCTTCCTGCAGTGGAGGGCAAGCGGGTATGGAGAGCTCTTTATGCTCAGAGAGGCCGTGCTAGTGCTTACCCTAACAACTCTGGGAATATCCGTGATGTTCTTCTCCTTCTTTGTGAGCATATACATGCTTAAGGGGGAGCGTTGATGGGGAAGCACATACTCGTTGTTTCTCCATACTTTTATCCCGAAGGGGGAGGACTTGAGAGGTATGCATTCAATATGGCCCAAGAGTTGGCAAAAAAAGACAAAGTCAAGGTTTTATGCATGACGAGAGGAACTGAAAAGATTGAAGAGATAAACGGAATCACCGTCTACCGCGTTAAGCCAGAAATAATAATATCAAACACTCCAATAAGTTTGAGGTTCATCTTTAAGGTGGCCCGTGCGATTAAGGATAGCAAACTTGTAATTACCCATACTCCCGTTCCTTTTGCCGCAGACATTGCATCTTTCTTTGCCAAATTAAAAGGTATTCCTATTGAGATAGTCTATCACACAGTGGGGCTCAAAAAGGGAGATAAAATACTTGACTTTGTCGCTAGCGTATATTCCTTAACTCTGGAGAGAATAACGCTAAGGGGGTCAACAATAATTGCCGTTTCTGGGACTGTGTTTGAGTACTTCAGGGGCAGAGGATACCACTCCAGAATTTCATATCCCATGCCAGATATTACAAAATTTAACCTTTCCAAAACCTGCAAAAGAGAAAACGCAGTGCTCTTCGTGGGCCAGCTAGGCAAATACCACAAGTTTAAGAACTTAAACCTGCTCATAAGGGCTTTTGCAGAGGTTTCAGAGGAATTTCCGGAATGGAAGCTTTGGGTGGTCGGGAAAGGAGATATGGTAGATGAATACAAAAATCTAGTAGAAAAGCTAGGAATAACGGAGAAAGTTCACTTCTTTGGGGGTTTGGGAGATGAAGAGCTTTCAAAAATATACTCAAAGGCCAAGCTACTTGTTCTCCCGTCTACCTTTCCTGAATCCTTCGGAATGGTCGTTGCAGAGGCCCTAGCTTTTGGTACCCCGGTAATCGTTTCACCTTATGTTGGGGCAAAGTTCTTAGTGGATGACAGAAAAAATGGAGTGATTTTGAAAGACCTCAAGGAAGAGTCCCTTGAAAATGCTATGAAAAATCTGATGAGAAACCCAAAGGCTTTGAAGAGGTTCTCTCATATTGCCAAACATAAGATGCGTGCTTCTCTTAAAGGAGAAACTCCCCTAGTTCCCAATGATATAGATTTGGACAGGAAACATGAGCGAGATACCAGAATAGATTGTGAATGTTAGGTTTTAAGTTTTTTGTGAGAGAATCGAATATTACGAGACAATTTGAGAGTATTAATGGCCCGAAGTAGGTGAGTTAATTTAGTATTAATCTCTTGACCTTTGGATTGCGAGAGTTAGTTCTGTAGAGTAGGATGTGAAAAAGCCGTGAAAAGCACAAAGTACTATGTTGTATTTTTTTTGTTACATTAGTTATACCATACGAATGTCGTCAACAAGTAGGGAATATCCCCCAACATACTCAATTAACTGCTATCGCCATAATAACTAGTTTGATAAAAATAACTAACATAAGATGTACAAGATGTAACAGTTAGTTTGGAATTATTCAATAGTTCCCTTAATCAAACAATTACCCTTAGTAACAAGCATTAATGAGGTAATTAAGTCATTAATGAACAATTATCGAAAGGCTTATAATGTTTGAAAGTATAAAATCATATTGGCCTCTCAGAGGCCGGCCTCTGAAAAAAGAAGTAAGGTAAGGTGAAGGATTTATGAATAATAATAAGAGCAAATATTTAGGTGTGTTGCTAGCAGTTTTAATGCTAGCAACAGCAGTGCCAGGGTTCTTAGTTCCAGTAAGTGCTGCAGCTCCAACTTCTATAAGCGCAACAGTTGGTACAAATTACCCCAATAACAAGATATTTGCAGGGTTACCAGTGAACATATCCTTAAACGTCACTTATGACCAACCAGCGAACAGTTACGTCCGAGTTACAGTATACTACAATGAGATAAGCACTGCTACTAAGCTTTATGAGACACCAGATGGCAATATACCTGGATTCCCAGTAACTAATGGAACTGCCCATATTGAGTTGCCTGAATTAAGATTTCCTCAGGAAGCTGAGACGGCAATTATTGTGCTTTATGACCCACTGTACGAGATAACGGCAAATGAGACCCTTCCAGTTCTCTTCCCATACAACGTAACATACACTGTTACATCGGCAGTGCCGTACTACAATACAACATGGAAGTATGACATGGCATTTAAAGAGATACCCTTCAATCTGACAGTAAACGTGACATATGACCCAGATAGTAGTGTAGGTGCTCCAAGTAATGTTACTGCAATAGTCTACCTCCCAGACGGCACAGATAATACCACAATAATATCCCTAACCAATGGTATTGGCAGTGTAACATTCGAGAACTTGATTTCAAACAGTATTGGAACTGTTGAGATAACTGTAGCGGACACTATAAACAAGTTAACTAAGACAATATCTGGCCCAGAAGTCCACAACTGGTGGATTGAGTTTGATGTTAACTACACTACCGACTTCAGCTTGACATATCCACCATATGCAAAGCTTCCATTCAACATAACTGGAAATGTAATTGCATATACGGACTTTGGTGCACTCTTAAGTGTCAATGATAACGTTTACATTGAACTAGCAGAGAACTCTACATACAACACAACTACCACTATGATCAATGGAAATGCTTCCTTCAGTATGAGCGATATTACCTTGGAAGAAGGAGGTACCTACTACCTCTATGCAAACATGAGCATGTACTCCCCAACTGCCACCCTCGAGTTCAACATAACTTCATGGGACATCAATATAACCCCAACCATAACCTGTGATGGCGTAGAGTGTGCATACTTCTATGTGGGTCTCAACCAGACCCTTAACATAACGGTTAACTATCCAGTCAGCCCATACAACATTGCTTCAACAGCAAACTACAGCATCCTCCTAAACGACGTTGAAATACACAACGGCACTATAAATGTCGTCAATAACACCGGCGAGGTTATCATTCCGGTTAACTTCAACGAGAGTGGAGTCGTTACCATTGAAGTGTGGGACGAAAACTACCAAGAATTTAACAGCGTAACCATTGAAGTTAGAGAGTGGGGTCTTGATTACGATTACACCGTTACCCACTACCCAGACACGTACTTCATCACTGATGACAAGTTCTACGTTGGAATTCCGGCTAGCCTAACGCTGGATGTTATCTACACCCAGCCTTGTCCGATAAACGCCACCGTCAACATAACCTTACAGCTTCCAAATGGTACAGTGCTTACCAATTCGACGGTCGTCTCAGATGATACCAGCACCATATTTACATTCCCAGAGACGTTCCTATTCAAAGAGCCAGGATTCGTTGTAGTGACATACACCGACAGCTTTGACAAGAGCGTTAGCTTCAAAATACCTGTCAAGGACTGGGGTATCTTCGTGGACGTATCCCCAGAGGAGCTCATCCAAGGCGAGAGCGTCAACTTCAACGTATTCGTAGCGGAGTCACTGTACTTTGGCGATACCTGGGAAAGCGGTCCAGGAAGTAGAGATGTCACAGTTACAATTGAACTCCCCGATGGCTATGTTGAGACAAAGAACCTTACACTTGAGCAGAATGATGACTGGTACTCCGGTCAGGGCGGCTACCAGGGAATAGTGACATTCGAGAACGTTACACCACAGATGCCGGGACTCGCTTGGGTCACAGTTACCGATGTACTCAGCGGTAAGACCGTGAGGATGCCGGTAGAAGTAAAGGTTCCAGAAGACTACGTCGGAAAGGTGATACAAGTAACAGCCACACCAGAGTCAACCCCAGTTTATAAATACATCCCGAACGCAATGGAGATTACCATTGAGTACTACAACAGAGATGCTAACGGAGGCCTTACCCCGGACAACGGTCCCCACTACATGAGAATACTCGTATATGACGCAGATGGTAGTACTGTGATAGTCAACACAACTGCCTCTACCAACGAATACATGTACATTCTGCCAGTTGATGAGATTCCAGTTAACGGCCTCACACCAATAGCCATCCACGTCATCGACTTGACCAACACAAGCATCAGAGGTACTACAACAATCCCAGTCACCGACTGGAGTGCCATCATAAACATCGAGGACGTCACGGTCTGGAAGTATGTTGACAACACTCTCACGGTATCGGTGGAGCCGACTAACGGTGTCCCACTCACTGCAGCCGACCTTAACGTTACCGTCAGCACCAACTACGGAAGTGACAACGGCATGGGAGAAGTTACAATATCACTGACTGATCCAACTGAAAATGTCACCGGAACCGTCGAAGTCTACTACAAAGATTACCTCATTAACAGTACCACCATAAACATACCAGTCACTCCATGGAACGCCACCATAACCGTTATTCCAGACAAGATTTACTGGGGTATATCAACTGATGTCACGGTAAATGCTGAGCCAACTGACAGCCATCCGGACGAGGATGTTCCAGTTACTGCAGCCGACCTTAACGTTACCGTCAGCACCAACTACGGAAGTGACAACGGCATGGGAGAAGTTACAATATCACTGACTGATCCAACTGAAAATGTCACCGGAACCGTCGAAGTCTACTACAAAGATTACCTCATTAATACAGTAGCCATTTTCATCCCAGTAGAGGAGTGGGCAGTTAATGTGGACTACGAACCAAAGACGTTCTACTACCTGCCAAACGGATACGCCAACGAGCCCCTCGTTGGAAGTGTTGTCCTTGACCTTCCGGCCAGCATCGCGAGTGCTGCCAATATAACATTTGAGGCCTCGCTTCCAACGCTAGGCATTGGTGGAGGCTCAAGTGGAAGCAACACCTTCACGTTTGACTTCACTTGGGCTCCCGAGAAGTTCGTATTCAACAGTAGCGGCGTGGTTCCTCTAGTGGTCAAGCTATATGACCCGGCCACAAACTTCACGTACTTCGAAGAGACCTATGAAATACCCATCGAGCTCGCCCTTGATGCCGAGATAAGCGGAACATACTACGAAGACGTTCCAACGGACTTCGTAATATACGTCGAGTCTATCTCCGACAATCCGAATATAACCGTCACGATAAACGACACTGACTACACTACCACAGTTGATCAGGATGGCGAAATAATTATCGAGGACGTCACGCTTGATGCTGGTAACTACACGGTGATAATAAGTGATGCATCTCTTGGAGCAACCATAACTAGAACCTTTGAAGTCAGGGAGTGGTACATCGAAGTTAATGTTATCCCAGATGAAATCGTTGCGGGAGCAGCTTGGAATGTATACTCTGAGGTTAGGACAATAGACTCAACAACTAATGAGACCGCCCCAATAAGTGGTCCTGTTGATATTACAATTGAATTCTCGGATGAAACAATAATTAGACCAGACTCACGCCCAGTTGAGTTAGTAAATGGTATGGCAGAGTTTAGAAAAGTACTCATAGCTCCAGTACCAGGAAACTACAGCATTACTGCGACCATCTACAACCACACCGACGCATTAGTGCTAAATGTAAGAGCTCCAGAGCCTAATGAAGTTGCATGGGTGTATGCGAACATTAGGATTGAAAACACTACTGAAACACCTGATGAACCCACTGTAATCTATATATCTTGGGCCGATGCCCCACTGGAAAGACCAGACATCCCGTACTACCCAGTTTACGACCCCATAACAGGTGAACTAGTAAAAGCAGATGCAGGAGAGGATGAAGTGGCGTTTAGAGTATATGCTGGCGGTGGCGAGTATGAGTGGGCATGGTGGCAATGGGGTTACGTTATAGCAGTACCCGAAAATGTCCACAATGCATTAGAAGTCCCAGAGATTCGGGATGGTGAAGTTATCAGACCAGTAGCCGATACATATGCAGATTATGAGCACTCTGTTACGTCAAACGGATACTACAACTGGACCATCACTGTGACTGCTGATAAGTATGATGTAACCTACGTCTACAAACCGCCAATGTATCCAGGACTGCTATACATCGAACAGGCATCATCATCCTTCCAAATAAACGCCATATATGTTGGAGCTACAACTGAAACAGAGTTAGCAGATAGTCTCACTAACTTCACTACAATCGAAATTGTTCCAGACAACCTCACATTGAGCCTGCTTGATGAAACTGACAAGAAGCTCATCAAAGAAGGAGAAGAAGGGCCAGAATTTACAATACAGGCATTACTAAGGATAATGAACGCCAGCGAGCAGTTCGAAGAGCAGTTTGCTCCGTTCGAGGAATGGATAATGGACATAGACTTCCTTTCCGAGGAGCAGAAAGCAGAGATCATCACCAACATTACTGCCCAAATCGGAGAACTTCCGAGCGAGCCAGTTCCATATCCAAATGCTACAATAGAATTCTACCACACCAATTCAGCAATTGCAGATCTCATACCAGAAAATGCTACAACTGATGAGAGCGGTACTGCAACAGTAACTGTTAAATCAAAAGCAACAGCTGATATGTTACCTGAAGAACTAGCTCAACTAGTAGGTAGCACTACAGTTAGTGCCACCTATGGAGCACTTCCAAGTAGTAACAACATAACAGTTACATTCTTAGGAACAGGTTCAGTATCAGGAGATGTCACAGACATCACAGGAATGCAGATTCCAGGAGCTAAAGTGTACCTCAAGATAAAAGTTAACGGAACGTGGGTTAACGCAACAGACTACTACGGCAATCAATTAATCACGCAATCTGCAGAAGATGGACACTACTCAATTGACAATATTCCAGTTTACAGTTCTGAGGGTACAGAATACTTAGTAGTTGCGGAATTCTCCGAAACAAAAGGATATGCCTATGTAACAGTAAAACCATTCGTAACAGCAACAGCAGACGTCAAACTTACTGGAGAAGTTCCATCCACAGGCCTTGCAATTTATAAGCAAAAAGTCCAGCAGGCTGAGCACGTGTACGTGGTTTACGGTAGTGATGCTCTCAGCAGTGATTCATTCGCAATCTCAGCATACATAGCCCAGACAGTTCCACCAGAGAAGTTCCTCATGAGGACTGACGCCCAGCTCGACATGAGTGCGCTAACAGACAAGGACGTTGTTGTTTCAGTCGGTGGTCCGGCAGTTAACGAGGTAACAGCAGCCTTCGAGCCAGTTGCTCCAGTCCACATGGTACTTGGCGAAAACATCACAATAGTTACTCCAAAAGGAAACCTCACCTGGAGCGCCCCAGAAGTCTGGTACAACGTCACCGAAGGATACTTCATCATCCAGCTCTTCGAAGACAATGAGACAGGCGCACTAGTAGTCACAATCTACGGTACTGATGCCGACTCAACACTCGCAGGAGCATACTACTTCGCCAACACAATCTATCCAAACCTCGCCGACTACGCAGAAGTCAGCTGGATCGTCGGCAAGTGGACTGACAGTGATGCTGGCGAACCAGTAGTAATCCTCGACCCAGCCGACGACAGTGGATTCAACCCAGCAGACACCATTACAATCGTCTACAAAGGCTGAAAGCCTTTTTCAAACTTCCTTTTTCTCTTCTTTTGCCTTTTGCAATTCTTCGAAGTTCTAAAAACTATCACAAACATTTTAAAGGAATACAGCTTATTTGGTATTCGAGGCCTATGAACGCGCTCCGTGAAGAATTCAAAAACAAAAGTGAGGTGTTTTTGATATTTATTGCCTATGCATCCTTCGTTGTTCTTGTATACTATCAAATATTCATTAAAAGCATCCCACCCCTAATATGGGATCAGGCAATCCATTTCATGGATAGCATTAAATATTATCGCGCATTGAGAGACCTAAGTCTCACTCCCCTTATTTTTGCAGATAGATATTACCCACCATTTCCCCAGCTTTTGGCAATTCCTGGATATGTGATTTTTGGGGAATCCCCCGAAGTCGGAATTTTCACCGTGAATCTTATAGCAGTTGGATTAATTAGCTACTCTATCTACAAACTCTCCAAAATACTAGACATAAAAAAATCAGGCTTTTTGGCAGTTCTTGTTCTTTTGACTTCTCCGATAGTGCTTGATCAATCAATAGTTTTCATGGTAGATTTAACGCTAACTGCAATGGTTACAGTTGCTTGGTATTTTCTTCTAAGAGCTGAGGAATTCAAATCGAGAAAGTACTCAATTCTCGCTGGGATAACCGCAGGCTTGGGCTTGCTGTGCAAATGGACTTTTCCGTTTTTCATTGCTGTTCCAGTGTTGTATGGGTTAATAAAGGGATTCAAGAACAACTGTGTTCACAAGGAGACTTTAAAATGTGAGATACTTAGCAATTTTGCTCTTTTTGTTTTGGTGGCTTTTGTGATTTCGGCGTGGTGGTACTTGCCAAACTTGAAAGTGTTAATACCCGCACTATTATACAACAGTAGAGTGAGTGGTGCCTTGGAAGGAGACCCAGAAGTGTTTTCATTTCAATCAATTCTGTACTACCTTTGGGTGTTTGTTAATTATTATCTCGGTCTGCTGGGGTTTGTTGTGTTTACTATTGTGTTGTTCTATGTCTGTAAGGAAAGAAGACAAAATACGCTAACAAATCTTTTATTGTTCCAGTTAATTTTCTCTTACGTTCTTTTCACATTAACCCGGAATAAAGCTCCCCGATTTTTAATGCCAATAATTCCACTTTTGGCTATGTTGGTTTCCTATGGTACTGAAAGTTTGGTAAGACAGAACAAAAAAGTGCTAAGCATTTCGATTACAGTTATTCTTGGGATCTCTGGGGTTTTTAATGTTTTGACATTTCTTGGTGCTCTCCAACCAACATCGATCACTCAAAGCTCTTTAATTGCAATAAATGGGGGAAAATTGTACTTTACTGGAGTTTACGAAAGTAGAGCATTTGGACATTCAGAATGGGGAGCTTACTTGAAAACCACAGAAAAGGACTGGAAGATCGATGATATTCTTTCGGCAATAGGTTGCCCCCAAACTCAGAAGAAATTATATGTTCTGGCCAATAATCCATGGATAACTTGGCCGTTAAGGTATATGGCATTGCTTAGGGGATGTAATATCGAGGTTATAGAACCTATTGAAGAAAACTATCTCCTCTCCATTGCTTCAGACTATGTTCTTTACACTGAGGGAGGCTTTCTAGCTGAACCGTGGGCCATTAATTATACTTTGAAAGCCAGGGAATTGTTCATTCATTATAACAATAGTAGCGGACACTTTATAGGAATTAACAGATTCCAATTTCCAGATAGTGAAGGAATTCTTTATAAAAGAAGCTCAAACTACACACTCTTACTCTCGAACTTATCAACAGATATAACGAAAAAGAGATGTTCAATCTCCAAGCCTATTTTTGCTCAGAAAATAGAACTTATAGGCTTGTGCATTTATCAAACAATGCATGATAAACATGTGCTTTTAATTGAATACTACTGGAGAACAAATTCGCCCATAGAAAGAGATTATGAAATATTTGTGCACTTTACCGACGAAAAAGGGAACATTATTTTTCAACAGGATCACCAACCTTGTGGAGGAAAGTGTCCCACTTCAAGTTGGAAACCTGGAGAAATAATCCACGAAGCATACATAGTCAAAATTCCAGCTCAAGGTACTTATCAAATTCGCATTGGATTTTGGTATCCCGACACTGGAGAGAAACTTCCCGTAGATGAGGCTCACAACGATGGATACAATAGGGCAATTATAGAGACTTGTGAGTTCCCACTTTAAATGAAGTCTAATTCTTTTTTCCAAAACACTTTCACAGCCTAAGTTTAGTATCCTGCAGATTATCCTTGTAGTATTCCAAACCTATGAGGAAAGTCTTTTAAGTTTCCGAACGTTTTGTTTTTTTGGGATTGAGTGATGAGGAGAGAACTGCTTTATGTTTTAGTTTTGGCATCTGTTATAGCTCTGGGCACTCTGCTAATAGTATACCCCAAAACGAGTCCCGGATATAGTCTGGCTTATTTTGACAACTTGACTACCCCAAATTACATAATTCCCAATCAAACTTACGAAATGAGTTTTGTAATAGAATCACATGAAAGAGAAAGGACAAAGTATGAGTTTGAAGTTTTTATAAACAATCATAAAATAAAGAGCGGCGAAGTTGTTCTAGAACCTCAAGAAAAACACTCAATATCTTTCAACTTTTCCGTATCGGAAGTTGAGTATGAGAAAATAACCCTAGAAACGAGAACTGAAAAATATTTGATAAACGGCTCCATAATTCTCGGCACACATTCTAGTTTAAACAATGCATCTGAATTGGGCATCTTGTTGCTAGACAATAACCTTACGCTTAACTTAGCTTTTCCGATAACTGGGACACCACTTCACGTCTCTCATGTTCGGAATATTTCCGAAGGAAAT
Source organism: Thermococcus aggregans (assembly GCF_024022995.1). Classification (NCBI taxonomy): domain Archaea; kingdom Methanobacteriati; phylum Methanobacteriota; class Thermococci; order Thermococcales; family Thermococcaceae; genus Thermococcus; species Thermococcus aggregans. The sequence continues at coordinate 424,681 of NZ_CP099582.1, forward strand.
GAAACTTTAGCGGAAATAATAGAATACGACCTAACAGAAATTAATGAGACTTACATCCTAACCAGAAAGTACTCAAAGGTAAAATACGTTGCAGAACCAGTAAAAGTTAAGGTCATTGTTAAATCTCAGAACGAAGAGTATCCTTTACTCCTCACAATTCCCATAAAGGAGGGGTGAAGTTGGATATTACGCTCCTCATTCTTTTCCTGTTTATCCTTGGAACAATGTATCTGGTCACCAGCGAAAAATTGACAAAAAATGCTACACTATTTCTTATTCTGTTTTTTGCTTTCATAGTTTGGTACTATATTCGATTTGGTTTTGGGCGATACTTCACAAGCTTTGATGAATCCTACTACACCTCCCTTCTGGGGGATCGTTATTGGTACAGCAACTGGCCGATCTCTGGATTTGCTACCCCTTTTCTGCTCCATAAATTGAATGACGTAATCTCCGACCCAATCATTACAACACTAACTTTCTCTGCCTTAGTCTTCCTGATTTATGTGATCTTTCTTTACTGGTTTTACAAAAAGATGGGGCTTGACGAAAGAGCTTCTTTGTTCTCCCTGTTAGTCCTTTTTATGTCCAGCTATTACATCTGGCCAGCAATGGAAGTTAGACCCCAACAATTAGGACTCATAGTAGGTGCGTCCTTATTCCTAGCTCTAAGATCAAGACATAAGAGATTGTTAGCCCCTATTCTTTCTGTGTTACTTGTTTTAACTCATATCCTGTCGTTTATTGTATTTTCGATACTGCTACTGGTACATACCATGTTAGAAGTTGTAATCAAAGGAAAAAACCGTAGAACGGAGCTTTTAACGATATCTTTTTCAATAGTATCGGGATGGGTGGTTTTTCTCATATTTTCCCCATATAACAAGATGGTAGCTTCGTTAGTATGGGTAATAAAAAACACAAAAATAATTGGCAAAGCACCGTTATGGGATCATTTTTCGATCATATCCACTATTCTGTTAGTGATTGGCTTCTACATCGTAGTCAGGATTACGGATTTTGCTACTAAGAGGGTAGACACATTAAAAAACATTTGGGAGGTTACAACAGCGATTGTTAAAAGATTCAAGCCCTATATATTTGGATTATCTTTTGCACTTGTTATGATAGGCTTGTACTTGCAGTTTAAACTTAGGGCCGATGTTTATACAACCGTATATTCAAATTCCGCAGTAACATTTCTTTTACTTCAGTTTGGCAATCTGTTCTTCGCCATAGTGTACATCAAGGAAGTTATAAACAAAATACCAAAAAATGCTTTTCAGGACTTGGATGTTATCTCGATAATTTTAGTCTTTGTCGGAGGATTGGGTCTCCTTGCTTCCATTTTAATGCCAAGTTCTGGAGGGTGGTCATTTAACAACTGGCTAGTTAGAATAGTCCAGTACTTTGTACCTTTTGCTACGCCAATAGTGGCTCTTTCTTTAATGCGAGACTTAAAGGAGACAACTCAAAAAGTTAAACTTCTTATCACGGTAACACTCAGTCTTTTGATATTCTTGAGCGTCTTAAATGTAGCCAGACCCCCGCAACTCTATAATTATGATCTCACTTGGGATGAAGAAACAATAAATGTAGCAAAAAAAGCAAAATTCAATGCGTTTTTGGGATTCAGAACAACTCCGTCAGATTTCAAAAGGATTTCAGTCGAAAACTTGCTCAGAGCCTATGGAAGACTATCCACCGACTATGTAACTCCCCAAGGATCGGTTTTATTATCAAGTGACAATTATTATCTGCTATCTGCTCCGTTTACTCCAATAAAACTCGGAGAAATCAAAAAGTATCAAAATCTTTACATTGTTCCTTCGTCGCCCACTGAAGAGTATCACGCTTATCTTATATTCCATGAGCATTCACTAATAGAGACAGACAAATGTAGCGGAGTTTCTCCACTTTTAATTATTGGAGGGCCTCTTTCAAATAAGTGCACAAAACAACTTGAAGAAAAAAGAGCAACGTTGGTATCATTCTCAGAAAATGGCTTAGTCTCCCCACACAGTATATACCCCTACCCCCAGTCCGGGAAAAATTGGTGGGATGTGGAAAATGGACTCTTTGTAATTCAATCATTAGAACACGAGGGAGATTTTATAATTCTGATAGAAGGAACAAACATAGACTCCACAATTGCAGGTATGTATTATTTTGAAAATTTTGTATACAAAGCAGAAATGTATTCGGAATGCTCGTATATCATAGGGGAATGGAGAGAGAAAGACGGCCAAGTATGGGATAAACTCAAATTTGACCCAGAAGACAAAAATGGCTTTAGCGAAGGGGATGAAATTAAAATCTTAGAGGTAGGATGTTCTGGTTAGATCAGAAGTGCTCATTCCATAATTTCACTGCCCCCTGTGTAGTCTCTTCTTTCAATTTCTTAACTCCCAAGGACGAAATACTTTTTAACTCAATAACATATTACTTCTCAAAATTGTAGTGGGGTTATCATAATGAGGAAGGAAATCGTATTCATGATGCTGGGGTTGTTGTTGGGAGTAATGGGCTTTAAAGTAGGCACTGCGCTCTTCAGCGACATCAGTCTCTCTGAGAAAAACGAGATCTCCACAGGAGAATTCGACATAAGAATCAGCAAAACAGGGGATAGGTTCTACAACGATTTGAAGCTCTTTGAGCTCGATAACCTAAAACCCGGAGACGAAGCAAACGTTAGCTTCTACATAAAAAACGGTGGAGAAATAGAAATATCGAAAATAATCATGACTCCCAGAGTCCAGGACTTAGAGGATGGAGAGCTCACAGATGCTGAATCCCTTGTGGACTTCACTCCAGAAGAAGGGGAGCTAAGCAAAAGCATAATAATCGAGTGGATAGTGGTAACGAGGAGCAACGAAACCTACACCCTCAAAGAGTATTCGGAAAAGACCTTATATGAGCTTAACAACCAAGCAATATCCCTATTAAAAACTCCTCTTGCCCCATCGGAAACCCTTAAAGTGTCAATGTTTTTCCTTGTTGACCCAAATGCCACTAATGAAATCCAGAAGGATCTCTCCCTGATCTCGCTCCAAATCTATGCAGAGCAGTGAGTTTTTAAACTCCCTTTCGTTTTCTTCTCTGGTGCTAGCGATGATCGGCATAATTTTCGATATGGACGGAGTCATCTATAGGGGAAACGAACCCATCGAGGGAGCCAAAGAGGTTATCGAGTTTTTAAAATCCCAAAAAGTCCCGTTCATTTTTCTCACCAACAATTCTACCAGAAATGCCAGAATGTACAAAGAAAAGCTCGAGAAGATGGGAATCGAAGTTGAAGAAAACCAGATAATAACCTCCGGATACGCTACAGCCAGATATCTGGAGAAGCACTTTGAAAAGGGCAACGTTTTTGTAATAGGTGGAAAAGGCCTTTTGGAAGAGATAAAAGCCATAGGCTGGCCTGTAATAAGCCTCGAAGAAGCAAAAGAGAAGTGGAGGGAAATAAATTACGTTGTAGTTGGTCTAGACCCTCAACTCACCTATGAAAAGCTCAAATACGGGTGTTTGGCCATACGTAACGGCGCCCACTTTATAGGGACTAACCCTGACACAACTTACCCAAGTGAAGAAGGTATTTTGCCCGGAGCTGGCGCAATAATCGCCGCCCTAAAAACCGCGACCGAAAAGGAGCCTTTAATCATTGGCAAACCAAACAAACCGGTCTTTGAAGTGGTAAAGGAAAAGCTCAATGCAGATGAGATATGGGTTGTTGGGGATAGGTTAGATACGGACATGGCGTTTGCAAAGAAGATAAATGCCAAGGCCATAATGGTGCTTACGGGCGTCAACACCCTCAAGGATGTGGAAAAGAGTGAAATAAAGCCCGATGTTGTGATGCCTAGCATCAAGGGGCTCAAGAAATATCTGGAAGCCTATCTGGAGGGGTAAAGCCCTAGGGGTAGAGATACTCCCAACCATACATTATTCACACGATAGATGTAGTTTTAGCATCGAAAGATTTATAAATTAATTTTCGGTTATCAACATCGACGCCCCGGTGGTGTAGCCCGGTCAATCATGCGGGACTCTCGATCCCGCGACCCGGGTTCAAATCCCGGCCGGGGCACCAGACAATGGGCCCGTGGCTCAGCCTGGTCAGAGCGCCCGCCTGATAAGCGGGAGGTCCGGGGTTCGAAGCCCCGCGGGCCCACCAAAAAGCTCTTCTTGAAAAAGAAGAAACAATTAAAAGCTCAAACTTTTTTTGAGTCAGGTGATAGCATGCACGTAAAAACTTATATCGCAAAGCTAATCGACCTTGTTGAGCTTGAGCGAGAAGCAGAGATCAACGCTATGCGCGAAGAGATGCGCAGGCTTAGAGGTTATGAGAGAGAAAAGCTCGGAAGGACTATTCTAAATCTCAACGGAAAAATAGTTGGCGAGGAGTTTGGGTTTAAGCTCGTCAAATACGGAAGGAAGGAGCCCTTCAAGACGGAAATTGGCGTTGGAGATTTGGTTTTAATCAGCAGAGGAAATCCCTTAATGAGCGACCTTGTTGGAACTGTTGTGGAAAAGGGAAGCAGGTTTATCGTAGTTGCCCTCGAATCCGTGCCTTCCTGGGCCTTGAGAAACGTTAGAATAGACCTCTACGCCAACGACATAACCTTTAGAAGGCAGATAGAGAACCTGAAAAACCTCAGTGAAAGCGGCATTAGGGCTTTGAAATTTATTCTAAAGCAAGAAAAGCCGACAAAAAGCACTCCCCAAGAATTCGAGCCCTTTGACAAGAGCCTTAACCCTACTCAGAGAAAGGCCATAAGCCTCGCCCTTGGCAGTGAGGATTTCTTCTTAATACATGGTCCCTTTGGAACTGGAAAGACAAGAACCCTCGCCGAGCTCATACTTCAGGAGGTCAAAAGAGGAAACAAAGTTCTTGCCACGGCAGAGAGCAACGTTGCAGTTGACAACCTCGTGGAGAGGCTCTGGGGAAAGGTAAACCTAGTCCGCTTAGGGCACCCTTCGAGGGTCTCAAAGCACCTAAAAGAATCAACGCTCGCATTTCAAGTAGAAAGCCACGAAAGATACAGAAGAGTGCGAGAGCTAAGAAACAAAGCAGAAAGACTGGCCATGATGAGAGACCAATACAAGAAACCAGTGCCACAGCTTAGAAGGGGTTTGACCAACAAGCAGATTCTAAAGCTTGCCGAGAAGGGAAGGGGGGCAAGAGGGGTTCCCGCAAAAGAGGTTAGAGAGATGGCGCAGTGGATAACCCTAAACGAAGGGGTGCAAAAGCTCTACAAATTCGCCGAAAAGATAGAGGAGGAGATAATTAAGGAGGTAATTGAAAAGGCTGACGTTGTTTTAAGCACGAACTCCTCCGCAGCCCTTGAATTCATAAAAGACGTTGAATTCAACGTAGCAATAATAGATGAGGCATCTCAAGCAACTATTCCAAGCGTTTTAATTCCAATCGCAAAGGCCAAGCGCTTTGTCCTTGCTGGAGATCACAAGCAGCTGCCACCTACGATTCTAAGCGAAGAGGCAAAGGAGCTTAGTGAGACGCTCTTCGAGAAGCTTATTGAGCTTTACCCATACAAAGCGAAGATGCTCGAAATACAGTACAGAATGAACGAAAAGCTCATGGAGTTCCCGAGCAGAGAATTTTACAACGGAAAGATAAAAGCGGATGAGAGCGTGAAAAATATAACTCTGGCTGACCTGAATGTTAGGGAACCATTTTTCGGAGAGCCTTGGAATTCGATTCTCAAAAGAGAGGAACCCCTTGTTTTCGTCGACACAGCCGAGAGGAGAGATAAATGGGAGAGGCAGAGGAAAGGCTCAACATCACGAGAGAACCCCCTTGAAGCGCTTTTGGTTAAGGAGATAGTTGAGAGGCTTTTGAGAATGGGAGTCAAAGAAGAATGGATTGGAGTTATAACTCCTTACGACGACCAGGTTGACCTAATACGCTCACTTATCGGCGAAGAGATTGAGGTTCACAGTGTAGATGGCTATCAGGGAAGAGAAAAAGAAGTAATAATCCTTTCCTTCGTGAGGTCAAATAAGAAAGGAGAATTGGGGTTTTTAACTGATTTAAGAAGGCTCAACGTTGCCCTAACGAGGGCAAAGAGAAAGCTGATAGCAATTGGGGACAGCGAAACTCTAAGCAATCACCCCACGTACAAGCGCTTTTTGGAGTTTGTGAAAAGGCATGGAAGGTACATAAGGCTTGGAAACGCTGAAATACACTAATTCCTTCTCCTTATGTGTACTGGAGTGTGGAGCGGGAATGAAAATCCTATCAAACCCAGCACTGGAACTATTGCACAAAGGCCCATTGAAGATGCTATGGCAAAATTAAGGGCGAAATCCACTTGTGACACTACAAAGCCCCCGGCTAAGCTTCCAAGGACAAATCCGCCGGAGTTTATTAAGTTTGCAGTTGCTAAAACACTTCCCTGCTCTTTTGGAGAGCTCATTCTTCCTAGGAGAGAGGTTGATGAAACGCTTACGTACGACCAGGAATAGCCCATGAGAATGTAGCTTCCAAGGGCTGAGATGAGTAAACTGTAAGGAACGGTTAGGGGGAACAGCAACAGGAGAGCTCCAAGGCTTCTAATGAAGTATCCCTGAATCAACGCCAAAGCGGGATTCTTGGACTTAAGCTTTAGTCCCACCCTCTGATAGAGCATTGCTGAGGTTGAGGAGTTTAAGAGCGCCAGCCCAAATATTTCTTGGCCAGTAAGTCCATTGTTTATTAGGTACACGGGGAGCTGAGTGACGTACATACCCGATGATATCCAGAAGAATGCCGAAGACAGATAAAATCCCGCGAACTTTGGAGAGACCTTTAGTTTTGTGGGCATATGAATAATAAAGTTTGGAAGGTAGCGGCTCTTTTGGATAACTTGGGTTACAAAAGGCTTTATGTTATTCCTGTGAAGGTAAACTGGAGCCTCTCTGATAGTTCTCAATGCCATGATAACTCCTGGAACGTTTGCTATGGCAAAAAACAGGAGCAGCTGTCTAAAACTTAAAAATTTAACGAGTGCGAATCCTGCCAAAAGTCCCAAGACCCACGCCCAACCGCCGATTTTGTTGAACCTTCCTACCGCCTCATCCCATCTTGTCTTTCTCACGTTTCTGAAGAGGAGGACAATTGGTATGGACACCGTTGAAGCGAGGAAAAATGAATAAACTGCGTTTATTGCCAAGAGATCCCAGAAGTCCCTTGCAAACGACAGCAGGCTTAAGAAAATTGAAACACTCAAAAGACCCATTAGAATGAAGATCTTTCTTTTAAGTGTTTTATCGCTCAATTTGCCCCAGAATACTGTTCCTACGGTGGAAGAAAGTGTTGAAAATGCGTTTAACAGCCCAACCTCGCCGGCACCAGCCCCGAGGTGGATAGCATAGAGGGGAATTACTTGGGAGGAACCGCCGGTGGCTATCTTGAAAGGCACGAAAGCATAAAACCACTTGGGCATCTGGTTATTATAACCTTTTACGACCTTTTTTCTTACCTGCATACTTACAGCTACCTTTTTCTTCATATATTTGCCACCTTGCTACTCATCTGCGAAAATAACCCCCTTTATAAAGTTTTTCGGATGCGAAATGTGCATCATAGCACAAAAAAGAGCAGTGAATAGGCTAAAGAAATTAAAGACTACCAGCCCTGCACAAACTTCAAGGCTTCATTCCCAACTTTGCCCTCTTCAACATCCGCTATAGCCTTTTCAAGCCTATCAAGGCCTTCGTCGAGAGTTTCTTTCTCAATTGTGAGCGGAGGCTGAATTCTCAAGACGTTCCCCTGCAAAAAGGCAACGATTAATCCAAGCTCGTAAGCCCTCCAGACAACCTTCTTCGCTTCTTCATATGCTCTCTCCTTGGTTTCTCTGTCTTTAACTAGATCAACCCCTATCATAAGACCCTTTCCTCTCACATCGCCTATTAGTTCGTGCTCTTCTTTCATCTTCTCCAGTCTCCTCATGGTGTAATCCCCAAGCTTTTCCGCCCTCTTTAAGAGATCCTTTTCCTCTATCTCCTCAATGACAGCAAGTGCTGCTCTGCTCGCAACAGGGTTTCCAATCAAGGTAAAGGCGTGACCAAGAGGTGGAAGAGCATCCATAATTTCGCTCTTTCCGATTACGGCACTTATCGGTAAGCCTCCCCCAAGGGGCTTTGCCACTGTTATTATGTCCGGCGTAACTCCGAAGTGCTCTATGGCAAACCATTTTCCAGTTCTTCCAATGCCGCTCTGGATTTCATCAACTATAAGAAGAATTCCATGCTCGTCAAGGATTTTCTTGACCTTTCTAAAGTAGTCCTCTGGAGGCACAATCATTCCGGCATCTCCTTGAATTGGTTCGGCAAACAAGGCAGCAACACCATCCGCGTACACTTCACCCTCAAACTTCATCTTAATGTATTCAATGCATTCCCTCTTACAAGACCCTCTTTCTTTTCCAAACGGACATCTGTAGCAGTCCGGATAGGGAATATAGTGGACGTCGCTAAGCTCGCCTACCAAAGCCCTGACATGAAAATCCAAGCCGGTTATACTGGCTGCACCATATGTGGAGCCGTAGTAACTCTTAAGGTAACTAAGAATGGTTCTTCTTTTAGTGTAAGCCCGGGCAAACTTTATTGCCCCATCGTTTGCATCACTCCCGCTTAACCCAAAGGCTATCTTCGGTTCTTCAATGGGTGAAATCTCGGCAAGCTTTTCTGCAAGCAAGAGGGGCTCCGCTGTAAAACCATAGATAAATGTGAAATGGATTAGCCTTTCAGCCTGTTCTTTTATGGCCCTAACGACCCTTTCGTTGTTGTGGCCAACGTTCTGAACGGCGGCATCGCTCAAAAAGTCTATGTATTCTCTCCCTTCGATATCCCATACTTTTGCGTTTTTTGCCTTATGGGCGACTATCGGAGCATAGGTTACTCTAGAAGCCTTTGGGAAGATTTTAGAGTATTGCGTTATTATATCTTCCTTTCTCAACTTTCTCACCACTTTAAATAATGCGTTTGAAATTAATAGAATTTTTGGTTAAATTTTGCGCATTCTGACAAAAATGGCAAAAAGCATTTAAAATTCAGTAGTAGAATATTTAAACAAAGTACGAATCTGGTGGTCAAAATGAAGATGGATGAAATAGACAGAAATATCCTAAGGCTGTTGCAAGAAGATGGGAGGATGAGCTATTCAGAAATAGCAAGGAGAATAGGAATACCAGAATCAACTGTGAGGCTTAGGGTCAAGAGACTTATCGAAGAGGGAATAATACGAAAGTTTGCCGCCCTAATAAACCCCTTCAAAGCGGGTTACACCATAGTGGCATTCATAGCAGTTGATATCGAGCCCAACAAAATCAAAACGGCCGTTGAAGAGCTCTCCAAACTTCCAGAGGTTGATGTTTTGGGGATAGCTACCGGAGCACACGATGTTCTCATGCAGGTTACCGTGAGAGACCTCCAAGAACTGGAAAGCTTTCTAATAGAAAAGCTTGGAAAAATTGACGGGATAAAGAGCACGGAAACCTCAATCCTAACAAGCGTTAAAAAATGGGGATACGCAAGGGTATTTTAGCGATTTCTCTTTGATCCCTTTAATATTGAAATTCTTCTCTTCGTCTCCTGCACCGCTTTTACTCTCTTTTCAGCTTTTCCTTGCTTCATGGCTTCAACTTCCTCTTTAAATGCCCACTTGAGCAGAGGTGGAGTTATTAAGACGGAGATAGTTATGAAAATTAGCGTCGCCGCAATGAACTTTGGAGCGTCGCTTTCGGGAATTGCACCTCCCTGAATTGCCACCATAAGGTCAACAAGTGCAACTTCCGTCCTTGGAATTGAACCAATACCCATTTGGAGGGCTTTTTTGGCGCTCCACCCCATAATCATTGCCCCAACTCCTCTGCCGAGGACCTTTCCAACGACGGCAATTATAGTTAAGACCGTTGCAAGGGAAAGGGCTTCAACGCTGGCAAAAACCCTTAAATCGAGCATTGCCCCAGTGTACACAAAGAATACGGGAACCAAAAACCCATAGGCTATTGCTCTTACATCCTCCATTATTCTCTTACCCTCAGGAAGTTTTGAGAGAACAAGACCAGCCATAAAGGCACCCTCTATAGCGGCATCAAACCAGTGTTCAGCCAGAGCAGAGAACAGAAACATCAGAGCAAGCACCATTCCCAGAACACCTTTCTCAACGTGAAGCCATTCTGAAAAGCGGATGTATTTTTCTATTGTATACCACGCAACCAAACCTGTAATGATGAAAAAGATTGCCATTTTACTTATTAGCCCCAAAATACTTCCAGTGCCGACCGCGAATATGACTAGTGCTATTCCAAGGAAATCGTCCATAACACTGGCACTCAGGGAAGCGGCACCAACGTCGCTCCTCAAAACTCCGAGGTCCATCATAACCCTTACGGTAATCCCTATGCTTGTTGCCGTCAATAAAACACCACCGGCAAAGGCTTCCCTAGAAGGATAACCCATCAGCTTGAGCCCAAAGTACCCAAGAACCAAAGGGACAAAAACGCCCAGGAGAGTAGAAACAGTCGCCACCGCACCGGTTTTTTTGAGCATTTCAACATCTGTGTCAAGACCACCCAAGAAGAGCAAGAAGATTATCCCCAAACGAGCCAAAAACTCAAATGTCTCATTTGAATGCAAAGTAAGGTATTCTGGACTTACTAAGCCAAAATATATCAAATTTCCCAAAATCATACCCATCAGTATCTCTCCCAGTACACCGGGAAGTTCAAAGCGCTCCATTAGGTGATCTCCAAGCTTTCCAAAGATAAGTGCTACTCCGAGGGTGAAGAGGATCCATTCTGGAGCCATTGCACACCACCCACCTTCATGAGTCTTAAGAACTCGTCAATGAGCAACCTCAGGCTTATTTCTCCCCTCAAAATGTTGTTTTCATCGACAATAGCTAAGATCTGTACTCTGTACCTCCTCATTTTCGTTAATGCATCCAAGACAGTGGCATCTTCGTCTATTGTCATTACATTACGCTCCATTACGTCGGATGCTTTTTCTGCTCCTCCCAAAATGGACTTGAAAACCGTGCTTATGTTGCCAAGCCTCGCCTTTGTGTTCTCCGGAGGGAGAAGAATGCATATAACATCAAGGTATCTGATGACTCCTTCAAGCTTCATCTCCTTTTTATTGTTCACAACCCATACGTGATGCCTCGTCCTGAGCAGCTTAAGAACATCTATGATGGGAGAATCAACTGTGACAATTGGCATTGAAGCTACTGACGGCATTATATTCTTCAGCTTCATTGAATAAAAAGTCTGGAGAGCCCTCTCGACGTCATTCATGCTCTCACCACCAATAGCTTGTGTTGGAAGTCCTTAAAAAGCTACGTGCCAAAAAATCTACATTCCTAAACATTTATAATCCATAAAGCATACCCTTGAATCAGGTGAGAGGTTAATGAAAAAAGTTCTGGGAGCGCTACTACTTGCACTCATAGTGCTCACCAGCATGTGCATATCAAATAATAACTCATCTACCTCATCGACTTCATCGACTACATCATCTTCCAGCACGACAACAGAGACTTTTACACTTGATAAAGCAAAGTTCCACTTCTATATGTATGGAGCGGCAACGTGCCCCCACTGTAGAAAAATGAAAGAAGAGATTCCAAAGTTCTTTGGGAAAGATGCTTTAACGTACTACGAATTACAAGGTAATGAGCACAACATGAATATGTTTGAGCAGCTATACCAAATACTTGGAGTGACCGGTGTCCCGGTAATAGGCATTTTCTACGACGGAAAGCTCTATGCAATAGTCAACGGAGAATTTCCACTCGAATACGCGGATGACCTCGTGGAAGAAGCCAAAAAAGCCAATGGCGTGCTCTTTATAACTGACAAAACGTACCTCATCCCGGAAAACAAGACCGAAATTATTAATAAGCTTGAATATATCTTCACAAATGGTGAGCCGAGTGAAGTCTGAAATCAAGGTTCTTCTTTTAGTAATCTTATCTTCAATTGGATTAACGGCCGGCATACTATCACTTCTCGGCTTAAGAAATTTAATTTACCCCCTTCTCGCGCTGGCTGGTGCGGATTCAATAAACCCCTGTACGTTTGTCATTTATACGATGCTTCTCATAGCCCTCTCACTTAAGGAAAACATCTCCAAAAGGAGAATTTATGCTGTTGGACTGGCCTTTGTTGCTGCAATTTACATCTCCTACTACCTTCTTGGAGTGGGATTGGTGGTACTCACCAAGACAATTCCAGTATGGGTTGCGGGAGTAGTTTCAATAGCTTTTGGGGCTTATACCTTTATAACCGGCTACATGGAAAAAAGCAGGATAGCAAAGAAAAAAGAAGTAAGAAAAAACATATTCAGCAGGGAAGCAACCATTTTAGGGGCATTCTCACTCGGCGTTATAGTATCGTTCACCCTCTTGCCATGTTCCTCGGGAACTTATCTGGCATACGCGATCCTCATATCCAAAGTGGGCAGGGCATTAACGTTAATCCTTCTAGCACTTTACAATGTCATCTTCATCCTTCCGCTGCTTATAATCCTCTTAACAGTTGGAAGCATAACAGAGAGCAAATCAATCTCACAAAAGATAGTCCAAAAGTCTAGAGAGCTTTCAATGATTGCCGGGGTACTGTTGATACTTCTTGGAATATACGTTATTCTTGGAATGTAGGAAAGCTTAAATTTTTCAAATGCAAAATTTATTTGGTGTTTACATGCAGAAATGGTATCAATCACGAGCCCTCTATGAAACCGTTTCAAAGCTCATAGAGAGGGGCGACTTTGAAAACGCATTTCAAATTGCAGAGTCAATCCCTGACAAAGGAATAAGGGCAAAGTCAATGTCAATGGTTACGGTGGAAATGGCAAAGCAGGGAAGGGACTACAGCGAAGCCCTTAACAGAACAATAGGTGCCATACTCGAAATTGAGAACGATGAAAGCGTTACCAAAGCCCTCATGAGCTTAGCTTTTGAATTTCTTGAACTTAACCACATAGACGAAGCCCTAAAAATAGCCGAATTTATAAAAGACGTATCCAACAGGTCAAAAATACAGGCGGAGGTAGCATTAACTCTCGCAAGGCAGGGAAAAATTCAGGAAGCATTTAAGATTATTAACGATATTCTCGATGACGATGTCAAAACATGGGCAACTTCAAAGCTCGCATCCGAATTAAAGCATTGACATCCTTCTGATTATTTTTGCATTTCTTTTTCTGAAAATACACCCGCAATAGTTCATAATCTTTTTTAAAACCATGCTGTTTTAGCCTTTGTGCAAAAGAATGAGTGAGGTGATAAAATGAAGGAACTCGTGGGGCTTATAGGTATGCTTCTTCTCGTGAGTTCCTGGATTCCTCAAACGTTGGAGACAATAAGAAATAAGAAATGTCCCTTAAATCTGGAATTTGTGTTGGTTTATATTGTTGGCTCGACACTACTTGCGATTTACTCATACCTAATAGGAGACTGGGTATTTCTAACCCTGAACTCCCTAGCAGCCCTGCAGAGTGGGGTCAACCTCTATGTCAAGCTAAGATACAAGTGATCACCTTCTTTCATAAAGGCCAACCAGCTCGCCGAATTGGATTATATGCCCTTCCATTGCTTTTTCTAACTCCTTTTTGCTCGCTCCGGGACCCGTTGCAACGGATATGATAAACGAAGAGATGAGAGAAAGGCTAAGAAAGCTCTCATTAACCGGGAAAATCGCCAAGCCAGAAGATATAGCCCACGCAGTAGTCTTTCTTCTCGAAAACGACCATATAACCGGCGAAGTAGTAGACGTTAACGGAGGCCGCCTGATGGATTAAGTTTTTATTTGAGATTTTCAACTTTTCTTTTATGAAAGTCCTCTGGGAAAAAGAAATACCCGCAAAGGGTATTGTTGTCTCACCAAGACCCGTATGGAAGTGCCGGAGCTGTCCGGCTTATGGAAAAAGCCCTTCCTGCCCACCCTATGCCCCTTCATGGATGGAAGCAAAGGAGCTGATAAAACACTACAAAAGAGCCCTTTTGATAAAATTTGAAATCGATTTCGAGGATTTTGAAAATGAAAAGAGGAAGGCATTGGAATACATTCTAAAGAAAGAAGATGAGCTATTTAAAAACGGAAACTTCTACACACTAGCGTTGTTCCCGGGAAACTGCAACCTTTGTGAAGAATGCGAATTTGAAAAAAGCGGAAACTGCAGAATGCCCAACAAGGTCAGACCCTCAATAGATGCTGTTGGCATAGAGCTCTCAAAGATAGTTGAGCTCAACTTCTCCGAAAGTGTTTTGTACGGCCTGATACTTATAGATTAAAGTGAAGCCTATGAAAGCCTACGTTACGATGCTCGGAAGGTCGACATGGGCCATGATAAATGCCTATTATGCAGTTGTTATGAAGAACTACCGGCCTGACAAAATTTTCATCTTTCTTGAGGACATCTATACTAAAAAGCTCCCAAAAGCAGTCGAAGCACTAAAAATAATCTCCAACGAATACGGCTTTTCTCCTGAGATAGAGTGGATAATAATTGAGGAAGACAACTTTCTCGAAGCTGATGAGAAGATAGGAGAACTCCTCAAAAAGCTGAAGAAAGAAGGCTACGAGGTATCGGTGGACATAACCTCTGGAAGAAAAGCCTTGGTAGCGGGAGCCGCCATCCATGCACTTCCATTGGAAGTCGAGCACCTATTCTACCTTTCACTTAGGGACCTCGAATATGCAAACCGGCCGTACATGATGATTCCCCTGCACATCCAGAGGCTAAAGGACTTTATGGAGGGCAGAAGATGGAAAAAATTATAGAAAAGCCGGAGCTCCAGATACTGATCAACTTAATCCAGATGAGAGACAAAATCCGCGTTAGTGCTCCCCTTTACAACATGCCACTTCTCGAAGCGTATCCTTACAAAGATGGATACAGAGTAAGGGCACTAGCCAAGGAAGAGGACTTTCACAAAGTGCTCCATGGGAAAGAGAGATACCTCTACGATCTTCCCACATACAGAGACTATTACGAGTGTTTCCTTTCCAGTGGAATAATAAACTACGCCAACATAGACGAGTTCCAAAAGAAGCTTGAAGCATATAAAAGCCTCACAAGAAGGATAATCTTTGCCCCAGATACCAACCTTTTATACCACGCGTTTCTGTCTAAGCTCAGGGGAGTGACGGGAATCCAGATAGCGATAGTTGATTTGGTTAAGAAGGAAATCGAGAATTCAATGAACTTCAAATACAAGCATACGCACTTAAGAGAGCTGAGAAATATCCTCCACAATTCACACCTACTCCAAGAATTCAGCAACAGGAGAATGAAAAAATCAAGGAAAGCTGCCTACATAGCCCTAAGAGAATACGAAAAGCTAAAAGACAAAATAATAGAGGTGGAAAGCATCAAAGAAAAAGCAAACACCAACGACGAGCTGATAATAAAAACTCTGAAGGAATTCGACAAAAACACGCCAGCACTTGTTGTTCTCTTAACGGCAGACATAGCGATGACTGACATAGCGGAAATCGAGGGCGTTGAGTACTTTCTCTTTGAGTATCCCCACAAAGAGCTGAGCGAACATTATGCTAGTGGCTATCAGTTGAGAACCCTGATATTCAACCTAGCGGCTGTTTTTGGTGTCATTGAGATGAACAACGTGCTTATATTTGGCGAATTTAGAGGAAAAACTGAACTAAATGAACTGAAGTTAGTCTTCAAGAAGGACCTACATCAAGAGTTTTGTTTCCACTGGAAGTTATGCAAAAAGCTAATGGAACTGGAAATTGAGAAGTAGTCAGAAGTAGCCAACGTCTTCACTTGACTTTGATTTTTCAAGTATTTCCCTAAGGAATTCTTCGGCATCTTTTGGATCCATTCCAACCTTGACGACCAAAAGTTCAGAATATCCTCTTTTTTGGCGCCCTTCTCAAGTCGTTCCAATACCATCATCACAATTCTTTCAAAAACTGCCATGGCGAACTCTTCTTCGAGTCCCAGAGCCCTTATAACCTCGTTCAAACCAATTAACAGGCTCGTGAGAGCATCGTTAAATTCGCCTTTCCCAAGAGTTTTCCTGTCCAAGTCGACTCTTAAAGTTATTTCCTCGTTCATCCCAGTTATGCAGAACTTTATCAGGTTCAACTTGTCGTTAAGCATCAAAAGAGAGTGGTAAACTTTCAAGCGCTCTGGCACTTCTAAAGCAACGGTATCAACGCCAAGAGGGACTATCAGATGAACAAATTCCTTATCTATTACTACATTAAGAACAAATGGTATTTTTGGATATTCAGCCAAATAAACCCCATCTGACTTTTTTGTCACTTTCCACGGGAGGTCCACTATATCCCTCGCATTGTCATACCCCTCTTCCAACCATTTGAGTACTTCCACAGGAACCACCATATGAAGTTGAACTTTGAAGTATTTAAGTTCAATCTTCCACCGGAAGCGATAGTCGAAATAGCCGCAAACACCTCATGAAATCTTTACAATAGACAACCCCTGTAAGGTGTAATGGCCATTTCCTATGGACGAAAAATGAACAAAGATATGCATTGAAAAGAGTACAACAGTGCTCCCAAACATGCATCCGATTTAACAAAAGTATTTGCCAACCAACCATTTGTTAAACAGAGACCTAGCCCCCCAGAGTTTTATTTCCACTGGAGGCTGTGCAGAACACCCGACACTTTCTATTAAATTGGTGAAAACACTCCCATTGTTTTTACACTTTGAGATATATATATTTATCTATGAACATTGTTCAGAAAATAACATGACCAATGATAAGAAATAACAACTAACTGGCATTTATCATTTAAGTATTGTGAACAACTTAACATCGACAAACTCAAATGACCCTTTTAAATGCTTTTTACATTTCTATTCTCCACAAAATCCGTCCGATTTTCCAAACTGGGTTCCAGTGGAAATGAAACTCTGGGGGGCCTGTCAGACGAGTTTATGAACGCTTAGATAACCATAGAAAAGGGGTTTTATTTCCACTGGAACTTTTGGATGCTAATGTATTAAAATGTGCATAAATATGCAAAATTGTGGTGTTTTATTTCCACTGGAACTCATGCTGCCTTGAAATGTTGTTCAGAAGATGCACAACTACTCGTTGGGGGTTTACAAATAGGGCTTTATTTCCACTGGAAATCTCAAGCCTTAATGCTCCATTTTTGCATTTTGGTTTTACTCATCCTTGATTTTGTAATTTTCAGCGGTTGAACGCTTTTTTCGGGCATGGGAAAAATATATAAGCACTTTGGATGCACTACTATTTAGAATCATGCTTATGGGTGATAACTATGGCGAGAAAAAAGAAAGTCGAAGATGAAATTAAAGAGCTCGAAGAGTTTGAAGAGCTCGACGATCTTGAAGAACTCTCAATTGAAGAAGATTCAATCGAAGAGAGTAGTGGATCAACCAAAAAGAAGGAAATAAAAACGTTGGAGGATCTCCCTGGAGTTGGGCCCGCTACTGCTGAAAAGCTTAGAGAAGCAGGTTACGACACCTTGGAGGCGATAGCAGTAGCTTCTCCGTTAGAGCTGAAAGAACTTGCTGGAATAAGTGAAGGTGCTGCTCTAAAAATTATCCAAGCCGCGAGAGAAGCAGCTAATATTGGAACCTTCATGCGTGCTGATGAATATTTACAAAAGAGAGCCGTTGTAGGCAAAATTACCACTGGAAGCAAGGCCTTGGATAAGCTTCTCGGCGGTGGAATCGAGACTCAAGCTATCTCCGAGGTCTTCGGTGAATTTGGTAGTGGAAAGTGTTTTGCAAAAGACACGAGAGTATACTATGAGAACGATACTTTGGTTCACTTTGAGACCATCGAGGAAATGTACGAGAAGTATAAAGCGTTGAATGGGGAAATACCATTTGACACAGGCTTTGCAGTTCCACTGGAAACGGTCAGCGTCTACACATTCGACTCCGTAACTGGAGAAGTAAAGCGCACCAAGGCTTCCTACCTTTATCGCGAGAAGGTTAGGAAGATACTTCAGATCAACCTCTCCAAGGGAAGAACGCTCAAAATAACCGCAGTTCACCCAGTGCTTGTTTTTAGAGATGGTTTAAAGTGGGTTCGTGCAGGGGAGCTTAGAGAAGGTGATATCCTCGTTGGCATCCGTAAGGTTCCGGCTAACACAGCTTCAGTGGCCAACGAGAAAGCGTATTTCCTTGGTCTCTTCGTTGCAGAAGGAACTTCCAATCCGCTCTCTATAACAACGGCATCAGAGAAACTCAAGGAATTTATCGTTAGCTTTATCAAAAAGCACGACGGATACGAGCCGAAAGTCGAAGTTAGACGCGGCCTCTACAGGATACTTTTCCGCAAGAGAACGGCTGAATGGCTTGGAGAGCTATCTAATTCGAACGCCCAAAACAAAAAGATTCCAGAGGAAATACTCAACGGAAACGAAGAAGTTATAATAAGCTTTCTCGCGGGCTACCTCGACGGTGACGGGCACGTCTCGAAGTCCAACGTGGAGTTCGTTACAAAGAGCAGAAGCTTGGCTGAAGGGCTTGTGTTCCTCCTGAAGCGCATTGGCATTTCACCAACTGTGTCCGAGAAGGTAGTTGGTGAGGAAACCTACTATAGAATTTTCATAACGGGGGAGGATAGAGCAGCTTTTGAGAGGGTTCTCCCTGCTTCCCTCCTTAAGAACTCGAAAATACCTTCCGGAGGCGTTGGAAGGTATCCACCGGCAGTTGCTAAGTATCTCTCAAAGCTCTACACGAGGTTTAGGCTCCCAAAGAAGGACGGTGAAACTGCTTATCACATATTGACCCGTAACAAGGATGTCTGGTTCACTGAGGAAACCCTTGAACGGATTGCCGAATACTTCAAGGACGCGCTTGAGAGACTTGAGCTCGCTAGAAAAGCTATTGAAACTGGAGAAACTCCAAAACTGCCATTTTCTTGGACTGTCCTCAGAAAGTACGGGTTCAATGATAGGCAGATTTCCAACTACCGCACGAGGGGACTTCCAAAGCGTGAGCCGAGGAGAAGTGAAGTTATCTTTGCTCTTATGAAGGAGATTGAAGAGCTTGAGAGGACGGCTAAAGATGCCCTTAAATTCATTGAGCTCATTAAAAAGCTTGAGTTTTACGAAGTGAAGTCCGTCGAGCTGGTTGACTATAACGACTGGGTTTACGATCTCGTGGTTCCCGAGACCCACAACTTCATTGCTCCCAACGGTCTTGTCCTGCACAATACTCAACTCGCTCATACACTTGCCGTTATGGTCCAAAAGTCGCCCGAAGAAGGAGGGCTCAGAGGTTCAGTAATATGGATTGACACAGAAAACACTTTCAGGCCTGAAAGAATAAAGCAAATAGCCGAGAACAGGGGCATGGATCCAGATGAAGTACTAAAGAACATTTACGTTGCCAGGGCCTTCAACAGCAATCACCAAATGCTCCTTGTAGAAAAAGCCGAGGAAATAATTAAACAAAAGGCTGCGAGCGATAGACCAGTTAAACTTCTTGTAGTAGATTCCCTTACAGGACACTTTAGGTCAGAATATGTGGGAAGAGGAACCTTAGCGGAGAGACAGCAAAAGCTTGCCAAGCATCTGGCAGATCTACATCGTTTGGCAAACCTTTACGATATAGCAGTGTTCGTTACTAACCAAGTTCAAGCAAGGCCTGACGCTTTCTTCGGTGATCCAACAAGACCAATAGGTGGTCACATCCTGGCTCACTCAGCCACTGTTAGAGTCTACCTAAGAAAAGGAAAAGCTGGAAAGAGAGTTGCAAGGCTTATAGACTCTCCCCACCTGCCTGAAGGAGAAGCAGCCTTTAGAATCACAGAGAAGGGAGTCGAGGATTAGTCTTCTGTGTAGCTAGAGTTTAGGATTACTCTAAGTCTATTACTTTTTTCTTTTTTCAGGCCTCGCCCTTTAGGGCGAGGAGGAGGTCAGGAAGAAATTGAAAGACTAAGAGACACAAAAGGTTTGAAAATCGTAGTTGTTACTAGATTGAGGTTAGCACCTTTGTGAAATGGGGAGGGAATGGCAAATGGAGAATGAGGTAATTTATGAGGAAAGGGAAGAGATTGGGATAATAACCTTAAACCGGCCGGAAAAGAGAAATGCTCTTTCAAAGAGTATGCTTTCTCAGCTGGCGGATATTTTGCATAAGATTGCTGACGAAAGAAGGGTTAAGGTAGCTATTATAAAAGGCGCAGGAAAATGCTTTAGCTCAGGACATGACCTCAAAGAAGTTCTCAACAGTGATTTACACGACGCCGAAGAGACATTTGAGAACATCAAGAGAGTTATGATTGCTATTAGAGAGGCACCCCAGCCGGTAATAGCCCAAGTTCATGGGTATGCTTTGGCAGCAGGCTGTCAGCTAGTTGCGGCTTGTGACTTAGCCGTAGCATCCGAAGAAACGAAATTTGCGTTGTCTGGTATTAACGTTGGCCTCTTTTGCTTTACGCCAACTGTATTTGTCAGTAGGAATATATCAGCTAAGAGAGCATTCGAGATGGCATTTACAGGGGAAATGATAACGGCTCAAGAGGCCTTGGAGTGGGGTCTAGTCAACAAAGTCGTGCCAAAAGAAAAGCTAGAAGAAGAAACGATGGCATTGGCAAAGAAGCTAGCGAGGCACAGCCTTAGTGTTCTAGAAACTGGAAAGAAGTTTTTCTACAGGCAATTGGACTTAGATTGGGAAAATGCACTCGAATATGCTACAAAGACGATTATCCTCTGGTCTCAAACGGAGGAGGTAAAGAAAGGCATAATGGCATTTCTCGAGAAGAAGTAAAGCTTCTATTCTTCCCTATTTTTCAAATGCAGACTTATATTATTAACTATTAGGGAAGGAGCTATGGCTTCAAAAGTTTAGCTCCTTTAACTTTTTAAACTCTTCTTTAAATTTCCTTTGAGGACCTATGAAAGTAGAAGCAAAGTTAGATCCCACTCCAGAAGAAATTGTAGACATCTTTAACCGGGCACTTTCAAAAGAGGCCATAGTGAATATATTCGCCCATTGTAGAGTTTTTTACGATGGAAGGGCTAAAAGCGAGCTTGGTCCAGGGGATAGGGTGATAATAATAAAGCCCGACGGTTCCTTTTTAATTCACCAGAAAGAAAAGCGGGAGCCCGTCAACTGGCAGCCACCGGGGAGCTCAGTTGGGCTTGAAATAAAAGATGGGAAGCTGTTCTTAAAGAGCATTCGGCGAAAGCCCCGGGAAATTCTTGAAGTAGAGCTTCTGAAAGTCTACCTTATCTCCTATTTTCAGGCGGAAGACTATGAAGAGTTGGCATTAACGGGTAGCGAAGCTGAGATGGCCGATTTAATCTTTGAGAACCCCTCTCTAATTGAGGAAGGCTTCAAACCTCTTTTCAAGGAAAAGCCCATAAAACACGGGATCGTGGATGTTTTGGGGAAAGATAAAGACGGAAACATTGTTATCCTTGAGCTTAAGCGCAGAAGGGCAGATTTGCACGCTGTTAGCCAGCTTAAGAGGTATGTTGAGGCTATGAGGGAAGAGTATGAAAATGTTCGTGGTATTCTGGTTGCTCCATCTTTGACATCTGGTGCCAAAAAACTTCTGGAAAAAGAGGGTTTGGAGTTCAGAAAACTTGAGCCTCCAAAAAGAGAAAAATCTAAGCGGGGAATCCAAAAGACACTCTTTGATTAGCTCATTGCCATCTCATGCGGCAGCATTTCTCTAACCTTTACTTTCATCACATCGCCCTCGCTTGAAACTTCGATTACCTTTCCAAGCCCTACGAGCCTTAACTGTATTCTGCACACAGTGATTTCCCGTTCATCGCTTTCTTCCCATGGTATTCTCTGCTCCATCTCTTCAATCTTCATAACCTCTGCTATTATTCCTTCTGTCCCTCTGGTTATGTCCTGGGGAGTCTCATATGTTAAAAATAGTTTCTCTCTTGCCTTTAATCTTCTAGCCACGATAACATTTCTTGCACTTCTCACCTCTATTGTCCTGTAAGGATTCTTCAAAAGTTGATCGAGAGCTCTCCGGGCTATCCCACCAAGTACAGGGAGCTCCATACTCTCACCTCATAGATAAACGCTTTCATATTCTTTTTCAGCCCTTCTTCTCGCAGACTCCATTTGTTCATGCATTTTTCTTAATTGTTCTTCTATCATTTGGGCTTCCTTTAGCAGGGGCTCCGTTGAAACTTCCATGGGGACGAGTTTCTTGAGCACCTCAATTACGTTGGCTGCCGCTCTCGGATCTGGTCTGTCCCCAAAAGTCTCTCCTAGAAGGGCGTATGCTTTGAGCTTTTCTTTACTTGCCTCCCATAAGAGTTTTCCGCTCATTCCCATTATGGAGCCGTATTTTAGTATTTTGACTCCCAGTTTCTCCAAGTCCTTGTTCTCGTTTTCACTCCCGCCTACGCCCCAGACTTCCATCTGCTCCTTGAAAAAGCCAATTCCCATTCCACCCAGCGAAATTACCTTCTCAGCATTGTTCTCTTTTAGATAGTTGATGATTTCCTTTGCTATTTCATTTACCAGCGTTGGAGGTATGTATATGTCTGCAACTGCAATGATTATGTTGTCCTTTCCGTAAAATCTCAGCGGTGGGTTTGGCTTTCCCTCAAGAATTAGCGACATCGGTGGTAGGAATTGACTCTCAACATAGCCTATCATATCCATATTGAGTTCTTTTGCTAGAAAATTGGCTGCTATGTGTCCAACAAGCCCTATTCCGGGGTATCCCTCAATGAAAATAGGTCTTTCAATTTTTGGGAGTATCAGCTTGACGGGTTTTTCCATGGTATCACCCCTACAATAATTTAGTAATCAAAAGTTATTAAATTTTTCGTTGGCAACCCTTAAATAGTTTCTTCAAAAATTTTTGTTCTGGTGATGTCGATGCCGAAGATTGGAATTATTGGTGGTTCTGGAGTTTATGGTGTCTTTGAGCCAAAAGAGACCGTTAAAGTGCACACTCCATATGGAAGACCATCAGCTCCAGTGGAAATAGGGGAGATAGAAGGAGTCGAAGTTGCATTTATTCCAAGGCACGGAAAGAACCATGAGTTCCCACCCCATGAAGTGCCTTACAGGGCGAACATTTGGGCCCTTAAGGAGCTTGGCGTTGAGAGGGTTATAGGAATTACAGCCGTTGGTTCCCTTAGAGAAGAATACAAGCCCGGTGACATCGTAATTACCGACCAGTTCATTGATTTCACAAAGAAGAGGGACTACACTTTCTATAACGGTCCAAGGGTTGCCCACGTTTCAATGGCCGATCCATTCTGTCCAGAGATGAGGAAAATCTTCTACGAAACTGCTAAAGAATTAAACATCCCTGTCCATGAAAAAGGTACATACGTCTGCATTGAGGGTCCAAGGTTCTCAACGAGGGCCGAATCAATGATGTTCAGACAACACGCCCACATAATTGGAATGACCCTTGTGCCGGAAGTGGTTTTGGCGAGAGAACTTGGAATGTGCTATGTTAACATCGCTGCGATCACTGATTACGATGTGTGGGCAGAGAAGCCAGTAGATGCTCAGGAAGTTCTCAGAGTTATGGCCGAGAACAACGAGAAGGTAAGGAAGCTCCTAAAGGCTGGAGTCCCCAAGATTCCTGAGGAAAGAAAATGCGGCTGTGCAGATGTGCTTAAGACAATGTTTGTTTGATTTTGATATTTTTAACTTTCTTTGATACACCATGAAGCAGAGCACCAAACTTAAGGACAATTTGACACACTGTCTCCGGTAGCTATCTTATTTTTCCAAGATGCTCAAAGGGCGTCCTAAAAACGCTTTTATTTCAAAGCTTTTTCCGACATCTTTTTAACTTCCATTGGAAACACACCGCTTCAAAAGGGGGGATTGCCATGAGCATTCTCATAAAAAATGGCTACGTAATTTATGGGGATAATCTTGAGGTTATTAAGGCTGATGTCTATATTGAGAATAACGAAATCTCCAAAATTGGCAAAGACCTTAATGTTGGGGCGGATTACGTTATCGATGCGAAGGGAAAAGTTGTTTCTCCGGGGTTTATAAATGCTCATACTCATTCTCCGATGGTTATTCTAAGGGGCCTTGCAGACGACCTCGCGTTAATGGAATGGCTTCAGAACCATATATGGCCAATAGAGAGAAAGCTAAAACCTGATCACATCTACTGGGGTGCTCTTCTTGGAGTTCTGGAAATGATAAAGAGTGGAACAACCACGTTTGTTGATATGTATTTTCACATGGAAGAAGTTGCCAAAGCAGTCGAGAAGGCTGGAATGAGGGCTTATCTGAGTTATGGCATGGCTGACCTTGGAAATGAGGAAAAGAGAAACACCGAGATTAAAGAAACTCTCAAGCTCCTAGAGTTCATCGAAAATTTGGATTCTCCTAGGGTAGAGTTTCTCTTTGGTCCTCACGCCCCATACACATGTTCTCCAGAGCTTTTGGGGTGGGTTAGGGAAAAAGCCGATGAAACAGGAAAGAAAATAACTATCCACATAAGTGAAACGAGAGATGAAGTAAGGCAGATAAAGGAAAAATACGGCAAAACTCCGGTAGAATTTTTGGACGAGCTTGGCTTTTTGAAAGATGATGTTGTAGCTGCCCATGGAGTCTGGCTGAGCGATAAAGAAGTTAAAATCCTTGCTGAAAAAGGGGTTACAATAGTTCACAACCCTGCAAGCAACATGAAACTGGCAAGCGGTGTCATGCCCTTAAAAAAGCTGCTCGATGCGGGAGTTAACGTGGCTCTTGGCACAGATGGGGCAGCAAGCAACAACAACTTGGACATGGTTGAGGAGATGAAACTGACTTCTCTTCTCCACAAAGTTCACGATTTAGACCCAACAGTAGCTGATGCGGGAACGATATTCAAGATCGCCAGCCAAAACGGTGCAAAAGCGCTAAATCTGAACGCTGGGGTCATAAAAGAAGGTGCTCTTGCGGACATTGTAATTTTTGACTTCAACAAGCCACATCTGAGGCCAATAACCAATGTGATCTCCCACATAGTTTACTCGGCAAACGGCAGTGATATAGAGACTACAATCATCGACGGGAAAATAGTAATGCTTGACAGGGAAGTTCTTACTGTTGATGAGGAAAAAGTTCTTGATAAGGTTCAGGAGATAATTGACGAGCTTCGCTAACTGTTTGATCCTTTTAGCCTTTTAAATAATCCAAAAGGGGGGCGGATAATAAAATCTTAAATATTCTGACATCGTTAATCTCCTTGGTGAGTGTTATGATTAGAACTCTCAAGATTCAAAATTTTAAGTCAATTAAGAATCTTGAACTGGGGTGTAAACGGATCAACATCTTCATTGGAAAGCCTAATGTGGGAAAATCCAACATTTTGGAAGCAATTGGAATACTCTCTTTTGGTGGTTATGGCGGGAGTTTGAGTGATTTTGTTAGGTTTGAGAACATTGGAAACCTATTCTACGACAACGATGTAAATGAACCAGTTGAAATTTCTGCAGAGTCTAACAAGTTTAAAATGCAGTTTGACGGTTCGGTATTTGTCGGTAGATACGGGGATTCGAATGAAGTCGGGTTTGAATATAATGGGAGGCGGATTGGTGGTACTATTCCCGTCAAGGACTTAAGGCCTTTCAAGTTTTATCGTTTCAAAAAATTGCGCGAATTCAGATCTCACAATTTAGAATTTCTGTTGCCTCCACACGGTAGGAATCTTTTAACTGTTTTGCTAACCCACAAGGAACTTAAATCAACCATTGCAGAGATATTCAAATCTTATGGGTTGAGAATAGCTCTCAAGCCTCAAGAAAACAAAATTGAAGTCGTGAAGCTTTTTGAGGACATCCTCATAGGCTATCCCTACTCTCTAGTTTCGGACACTCTGCAGAGAGTAGTCTTTTACTTAGCTGCTATTGAGTCCAATAAGGACTCAATCTTGGCTTTTGAAGAACCTGAAGCCCATGCTTTTCCCTACTACACTAAGTTTTTGGCTGAGAGAATAGCGTTAGATAACAGCAATCAATATTTCATCTCAACTCATAATCCGTATTTTCTACTTTCAGTTCTTGAAAAGACCCCGTTGGAGGATATCAACGTATTTGTAGTTTATTTTGAAGACTACCAAACGAAAGTAAAAAGGCTTAGTAAAGGTAACTTAGAGGAAATTATGGATCTTGAACTCGATGTTTTCTTTAACATTGACAGATTCTTGGGGGAGCAAGAATGAGATATGTCCTTGTGGAGTGCAATCCAGATAAACTATTGGTAAGAAAGTTGGGAGTTCCAAAGAAAAGTATCCTCCATGCTGGATCAAAGAGTGAAGTCTGCAAAAGGCTCGAAAAGAAAATGACGAACAGTGTTGGTCTGATTGATGAAGATCCTTTTAGTGTTCAGCCACGTTATATCAAGAAATTAGAGATTCTTGAAAATTCACAAAAGTTTGGCATTAGGGTTTTATTCGATAAAACAAGAAGCAATTATATAATAGTCTTTTCACCTAGACTTGAAGAGTGGATAATAAAGGCTTCTGGAGAGGCTAAGATTGATGTTAGAAAATATAACCTTCCTGAGGACGGGAATAAGCTACACAAGATTATAAACAGTAACCTTACTAAATTTGAAAGTCTGTTAGATGAGCTTATCGATAAAAGTGATAGACTTCTTGCTCTGAGGGATTATCTCTTAGGAGGGTTAGGTGATGGAATTTGAGTTTGGTTCTCTCAGGTTTAAAGTTGCCCAAGGGGACATAACCAAGTTTCCTGCAGAAGCAATAGTAAATGCTGCAAACAAATACCTCGAACACGGTGGAGGAGTTGCTTACGCAATAGCGAAGGCCGCCGCGGGAGATGTGAGAGAGTACATAAGGATAAGCAAAGAGGCTATGCGAGAACAGATTGGGAGAGACTACATCGAGCATGGAGAAGTAGTTGTCACTCCAGCTATGAAAATGGAGCAATATGGGATTGAATACGTCATCCACACTGTTGGGCCTTACTGTGGCGGTAGATGGGACGAGGATAAGAAGGAGAAGCTGAAGAAAGCAATCCTCGGCGCTTTGAGAAAAGCTGACGAGCTGGGCGTTAAGACAATAGCATTTCCAGCCATAAGTGCCGGTATCTATGGATGCCCCTTTGAAGAGGTCGTGAAAACCTTCAAGGAGACTGTGGAAGAGTTCTCAAGAGAGGCTAAGAGTGTCAAGGAAGTTTATCTGGTGCTGTACTCCAGAGATAGCTATGAACAAGCATTAAAAGTCTTAGGAGGCTAGCATCCTCCTGAAGTTGCGAAAGATAAAGACCCTTTAAGATGGTGTCTCAATGAAAGTGAACAAAAAACTCAAAAAGAACAACTCTCCCGAAAGTCGTACATGGCTTTCACTTCTTTTAATGCTCAGACTTGCCTTTCGGCTCATTTCGGTCATGAATGCACTTGGCATTGTCCTCTTTTACAATGTTTCCCTTTTCATGAAGCTACCCATGCCCCGTTTCGTTCTTCCAGGATATATCCTCCTCATGGGCGCTCTGGAGGTTTACCTTGTTATTGCCCTTAGGAAGGGAGTATTCCCTATAACAGCCTTGGCCGTCTATTTCATTACAGCGCTCCTTTTTGAGTTGCCCTATGCCGTTTTAAGTGCAGACTCGCTGGGATTAAAGCTCTTTGTTCTCCCATGGTATTTAAGTGTGATAATTGGGTTTGGCTTGGTTTTAAATGAACTTCGTAACATCGTACTGGTACGTAGGAGATAAGAGAATCTTTTCTAAGCGATACACTTTAATTCTCCTTTTCCAATCTTCTCATTGGTGACGCTTATGAAAATTGAGGACGTTTACGTCTGGGACATAAATGCTAAATGGCTCGGGATTACTCCTTATCAGCTCATGGAGAACGCTGGCGCTGGAGTCGCGAGGGTAATAGAAGAGAGATTCGGCAATGGGCTCAAAATAGCGATCTTTTCTGGAACAGGAAACAACGGCGGCGATGGTTTTGTTGCGGCTAGGCATTTAAGCTTTGAAAACGACGTAACACTCTTCCTTGTGGGGGATGAAGCAAAAATCAGGAGTGAAGAAGCCAAGCACAACTGGGAAATCCTCAAGAGGCTTGACTTTGTAAAGATTAAGGTTCTCAAGGACTCAAGCCAGATAAAGGCTCTCAACCTTGAAGGCTTTGATGTTATAGTGGATGCTCTCCTCGGTGCCGGAACAAAAGGAGAGCCCAGGGAGCCAGTTCGCTCTGCTGTGGAGAAGATAAACGAATACGCTGGAAAGGCAAAAATAGTAAGCGTTGACCTTCCTAGCGGGTATCCATCAGCTGTTCGCGTTAAGGCGGACTTTGCGGTAACCTTCCAGTGGGACAAGGAAGAGTACCAAGGCTTTGAACGCGTTGTGGTCAAGATTGGCTATCCTAAAGAGCTCTACCACCTCGTAGGGCCAGGAGATGCTAAGTTTGCCCTGCAAAAGAAGGGAGAGTACAAGGGACAGAACGGGAAGCTCCTCATAATTGGGGGAAGTGAAGATTATTTTGGAGCGCCTTATTTGGCTGCAAAGGCCGCAAGCTATATAGTGGATTTAGTGTATCTGGCAATGCCCGAATATCCAGCAAGACGCATTAGCGACCCAGACATGATTCTTAGACCCTTTGAAGGGAAAAACTTTGGTGAAGAGCATCTTGAAAAGGCTCTCGAACTTTCAAAAGGCGTTGATGCCGTTATTATAGGTCCTGGAATTGGCCAGAAAGATGAAACTCAGAGCTTCATTAGGAAATTCATAAAAAGCTGTGAAAAGCCAATGGTCATAGACGCTGATGCCCTAAAAGCACTTTCAGGGAATTTAGACGTTCTTAGAGGCAAGAAATTCGTTTTAACTCCTCATGCTGGAGAATTTAAGATTCTATTTGGAGAGAAGCCCGAAGGAAGTTCATATAAGAAAGCAAAAATTGTAACGGAGAAAGCAAAAGAAATAGGTGGCACAATTCTGCTTAAGGGAACATACGACATTATAAGCGATGGCAAGACATGGAAGTACAACAAAACTGGAAACAAAGGCATGACCACTGGAGGAACCGGAGATGTGCTTGCAGGTCTTGTCGGTGCACTCCTCGCGCTTGGCAACGAGCCTCTAAGGGCGGCAAGCGTTGGTGCCTTCCTCAACGGTCTTGCAGGAGACATGGTAAAAGGCGAGCTTGGAGAAAACTTTACAGCACTGGAGGTTGCCAAAAAAGTCCCGTATGCGATCAAGTGGGTTCTGGAGTTCTAAGATTTCTCTTGTTTTGACATTTCTTCGATTGAGAATTCATATCTTACATCTATATCAAGCACATAAAATATGTGTTTGCCATTTTCTTCTTGGTGTATTATTGGCTTAACAGACTCCTCTGATATTTTAACCAGATCTTCAAAAGATTTAACTCTTACAATTGTTCTCTCCGGCCCTTTTTCTACTGTGTCTTCCGATTCAACAATGATATCACTGTACTTCTTTAGATAACTATTTATCAAACTCTTTCTGCTCCTTTTCTTCCGTATTTTTTGGAGATGATATATAAAAGCTATTGAGAAAACGGTGGACAAAACATAGAGGGCGAATCGGATATATCTGACGTTAGTGAGGTATATGGTTTGGTATTCCCCAATGCTCTTCCTATCATTATGGGTCAATCCCTCAAAAGAAAGACGATTTTTGGAATAAAGCAAACTTATCGTCATTGTCGGAATGAATTCCTCATGCACTGGTTTTAATCCGATTTTAGTACTCACGGAGATATGGGGAACTATTTTTAGATAATAAACCTCGGAAAAGGCCGCTGTTTCTTCCCTTATGGCTTCTATTAGTTTGGTTATATTAGTCATGTTAAAACTTAAACTCTCCGAGATTTGGACATTTGGGGAGTCCCTAGTTAATGTCCTTCGAGGTATCGTGAGATAAATCTTTTTCCAGTTGTTTGGAGATTCCAAATAGCATGTTATGTCATAGCTTATATTAGTCGATTCCATGATTTTGGGTTCTACAACAAACCAGTATGTAAAGGATACATTCACAAACTTTACCAATGAAATGTATGGGGTTTCATTTGGTCTTAATACACTCCTGTTGTCATAAACAATATTTGGTTTTACTATGACCCTATAATCGTATACCGCTTTTTGGGAATAATTAAATGTGGGGACAAATTTAATCTCCTTTTCCGGCATTTTTTGAGAGTAGTAAACACCATAAAGGCTTAGAATAAGAAGGAGAAGCAACAATGATGTTATTAAATAATCTCTTGTTCTACTTTCAGTTTCTTTCATATTTTCACCCTTCTGTTATATTTAACACTTTAAAAGACAGCTCCTTGCAACTTGCTCCATAATAATATCTGTTTCCATCCCACTTAACTTCAATCTTCCATGTTCCTTGCTGATCTAACTTCTGAACGTAGCTATATGTACCCGCGGAATCTGTAGATATCCTTTGAGTTATTTCGCTTCCATTTATAGTATATTTCAACGTTAAGTTGACTTTCTGATGAATCGGGGAAACTGAACCAGTTATTATGATCAAATCTCCCAGATAGTATGTCGTGTTATTAGGTACTATAAAACATGTTACTGTGCTTGGATTTTTCCATTCTCCAGCCTTAGCACTCACGCTTAATGATTCCTTGTCATAAAAAGAACCTAAATTATTCGAAGCAAAACGGGGAAGCATAAACCATGCAGTACTTACGAGCAATATCATGAGGAGTAACAATACGGTTGTATCTAAGATAGGGGTGTGCCTGTTTCTGCTGTTTCTAAAGATTAATGCTGCTACCCCTCTTTTTCTCCTTCTCTTGTTAGGGTTATAGGTGAGAATCATGTAAATTTTAAATACTTGATAAAATACAAGCAATACTAGAGGAATCAGCACAAATACAAGGTACGAGGATTTAGTGTAGAAATATCTTGTGGGAAGGATGAGAGCAACTTTCCCAATAATTTGAGATTCTTCTATATAGCTGGGATCCGGATCCTCATTGGCATCTCCCTTCAATCTAAAAAGAATGTTTTCACCAGAATCTATCTTCTCTATGACTCTGTGGGTATAAAAACTGGAACTCATGTTAGCAACGACAATGTCCCCTTCTATGATGTCCTGCGGATTAACGGCACGTGCAAAGACCAGGTCTCCCGGATATATTGCGGGTTTCATGCTTCCACTTAAAACGATATAAGCATTATCGACACCGATTATTCTTGGATGAACATATATAACAGCCGGGATGATAAGGACTAATAGGATCATAAATAGCATGAATTTTATTGGAAAACCTCCCTTGGAAGTTCTTCTCAAAGGACTCCCTCCACAAAAAAATAAAAAGTTTAAAGAATCAAGTCTGTATCAAACCAAATTCGATGTCGAATTCAATGCTGTCCCCCATAGCCATATTATTGGTAAGACCATTGTACTGAGGTTGTGTTGTCATAGGTGACTCTTGATCATCGAAAAACTTAATGAATACCCCTATCCATACAACTTCACCTGGATTCAGAGTCTCATCAAATCCTTGAGTTGCTGGGAAAAGATTGGTATCCAGCGGGATGCTGTAATATTCAGTCATATCCAGTCCCATAGAACCGCTGTAGATAACGGGTTCATCCCATTGGAATACTCCATCCTTATTCTCATCCACGAAGATTGTCATTGCACATTGGTCCCAAAGTTCTCCATCTCCGTCATTAGCATCATATCCGGTCGGATCAATTTCCATCCCGGGCTGGTCTCCAGCCGCAATCTCAGGTTCTTCAAGGCCGTTCTCGTGGCTTACAGGATTCTTAATCTTTAAAGTGAGTTTTCCTGGAATTGTTCCAGCATTCTTCAGTTTGAAAATTCCAAGAAGGCGAGTTTCTCCAGGCTTCATATTGTCTATAGTCATGTGCACGATATTTGGATCGTCATCCCAGCTGCTACCTTTTACCTTTAGACTTAAAACTCCAGCGGTGGCAACGTTTCCATGACTTGTTTCTGTATCAGTAAATATTGCTAGAGTTCCTGCACCTGCCAATACACCTGCTACCAGCATCAACACCATGCCCAGAAGCATGGGCATCAAAACTTTTTTTCTCATCTCTCTTTCCTCCATATTTTTTGATGATTCCACGATCCTTACTTAAAGAGACGTCATAATTATAGAATTGTCTTTACATTGATTGGATATATTGATTGTACTACTTGTTGTATATAAAGGTTTTGCTTGTAAATATCCAAACAATCATATAATCTTTTAGTAATATGCCAATACACAAAAACGAGACTTGGCCATTTTCTAAATGTTTACATAATTACTGAACTTTTATGTAAGAATTGGGATGTTTATTGATTATAATTTGACAGAATACTATAATATCATTCTAACTGATTTTTCATACCTAAGATGCCTAGTAGTAACAACATTCAATCTTTCAATCCTAGAAGCTCTCTTAATTTTTTTGCTTCTTCTTGTAGCTTAGGAGAGTTTATCAACACTAAGAGGTTCATCAGATGGATAAACTCTATCGGATTTAAATTAAGTCCTGCTAATCTCTTAATCAAATCTCTTGAAAGCCGTTCTACCGTTGTTAAGAATTTTTCAATTGTTTCTATGAATGCCTTTTTGTCTTCAATATTAAACCCAGCGTCTTTGAAGAGTTTGTACATTGTTTCTGCTTCTTGCTGGCGGAGTGCCCTCATTGTGGGCGTTGTTACGTCTCTATCTTGATAGGGCGTAATCAAAAAGATCCTCGCACTTCTTCGGTATAAGGTCTCGTTTCCATCTCTTCCGACTTTTTCTACAAATCCTGCTTTTTCAAGAAGGTTTATGTGTCGGTATATTGTTGAAGGATTTTTCTTCAGAACAACACTAATTTCAGAAACAGACATAGCGCGTTCTCTGAGTAAGTTAACTATATCAAGCCTCGTCCTATCCCCTAATAGCTTAATTTTCTCGGGATCCGTAATGATCAATACTTCTTTCATAACTCCTCTAACTCTTAGAATTCTTCCAGCTTATCTTGGGGGGTTTCACTTTCTTCAATAATTTTCTTTCCAGCGGCTACCATATCTATGCTGTGCACAACCCCGCCAAACTCCTCTATAGTTCTTACAATCTCCTCATAATCCAGATTATCCCCGACGATGGTTATCTTAACATTTTCCGTTTCTTTATCTATTTCCACAAGGGTAATGTTAACTCCATCCACCCCTTTCAGCTCACTCAACCCCAAAGCCAGTTCAGTGACCATAGGCTGGTGAGGCTTAAGTACATCCAACACGAGAAGTCTAATGCCTTTTGCCATCTTCTATCCCGTTTCCCCTTTGAATTTACTCCTTTTTAAGTATTTCCCCGAGCTTTCTCAAAAGCTCTATTGCCTCCTCATCTCTCCCAACTTCAGCCATGGTGAGCCAATCAATGGCATGGATTATGTCTTCATTTGAAAATTCCTTGAGGGTCTCTTCTTTTTCCTCTATTTCTGCAGAAATTTTTGCTGTATATGAGTGTTCTTTTTCTAGGAGTCTGTCCATTGTGTTCAAAAGTTCTTCCTCGTCGAACTTATAGCCAAGGGCTTTGAAAACATCGAGCTTTGTCTTTAATCTCGATCTAGCCAAATACCTAAGCTCTTCGTCTCCAAGGTAGAGGTTTATGTAAAATACATCTGCAGTTCTTCCATAGTATTTTTCGACCAGGTTTCCTTTCATTTCAGTTCTTTTTACCTCTACAAGGCCAGCTTCCTTCAGCTTCTCAATGTGGTGGTATATTGTCTGCGGTGTCTTGCCGAGAATTTCACTAAGCTGGGAAATCGTCATTTCTCTGTTTCTGAGCAGCTTCAATATCTGTCTTCTTGTATCCTCGAGCATTAGCTTTATAACATCCGGATCTGTGATAACTTTAACCTTCTTTTTCATTGCTCCCACCAATTTTAACGTTCTAATCAGAATTTAAGCGTTCCATCAATATAACCTTTTCTATTGTCTAAATATTGGAACAAATTGTTAATGGACTAATGTACCGCGTTAAGGATTGCTAAATGGCTCCGGCTATTAAATGAGTTGCTATGCTTATTTGGGAGCGGTAGAGCATATTATGGAAACAGAGGATAATCTCGAGTGCTATACCTAACAACCAAAAAGTTTTCAAGGGTTGCGAAATTTCGTTGTATTTGTTAAGGAATTCGGCGGAATTTCTCGAAAATAGCTCTCTTAGACCTGTGATGATCAAAATGCAGAATCTTATGCTTCTGGAAAATTTTATAAATGCAAAAATCTCACATCAGACAACAGACACGATCATTATTGTCGGAGGGAGAACTATGAATTTGGACTTCTTATTCTATCCAAAAAGTGTTGCTGTCGTGGGAGCATCAAACAAAGAGGGAAAGATTGGAAATGCCATAATGAAAAATCTAATGAACTTTGGTTTTAAAGGCAAGATTTACCCAGTAAACGTTAAAGAAAGCGAGGTTATGGGGCTTAAAGCGTATAAGAGCGTTTTAGAGATACCCGATGATGTAGATGTTGCTGTCATAGCTATCCCGGCAAAATTTGTGCCGCAGGTGGTTGAGGAGTGTGGTCAAAAGGGAGTAAAAGGTGCGGTAGTGATAAGCGCGGGCTTTAAAGAAGCTGGAAACGTGGAGCTTGAGGAAAAACTCGTCGAAGTGGCAAGAAAATGGAACATAAGGGTAGTGGGGCCCAACTGTTTGGGAATTACAAACATTGAAAACGGCTTTGACTGTACGTTCAATCCTCCAGAAAGGCAGGCAAGACCGGGATTTGGTGGAATAGCATTTATGAGCCAGAGTGGTGCTTTCGGTGCGGCAATCCTCGACTGGGCTGCAAAACACGAAGTGGGCATGAGTAAGTTCATTAGCCTCGGCAACATGGCAGACCTTGATGAAAGCGACTTCATGACTTATCTTGGCGAAGATCCAAAAACGAGTGTCATAACTGCTTACATTGAGGGCGTGAAGAACGGAAGGAAGTTCTTTAACACCGCTAAAAAGGTCACCCTCAAGAAGCCCGTTGTAATTCTTAAGAGCGGCAGAACAGAGGCCGGAGCAAAGGCTGCTGCTTCTCATACGGGTTCTTTGGCGGGCTCTTATGCTATTTATAAAGCGGCTTTTGAGCAGTCTGGAGTTCTTGAAGCTAGAAGCATGAGGCAACTCTTCAACTACGCTAAGGCATTGGCAATGCAGAAACCAGCAAAAGGAGATAGAGTTGCAATAGTCACGAACGGTGGCGGTGCTGGAGTTATGATGAGTGATGGTTTGCTTGAGCGTGGCATGAAGCTTGCCGAGTTGAGCGAGACCACTAATGAGAAGTTCAGAAAGGCAATAGAGGAGGGCAAATTGCCGGAGCACATGAGCTACAAGAACCCGATAGACATAATCGGAGATGCTCCCTCAAGTCGTTACGAAATTGCAATGCGCTATGCCTTGGAGGATGAAAACGTTGATGTCCTTGTCGTCATAGCACTCTTCCAGAGTCCGGCTTTGGATGAGGGTATTGTGGAGGCGGTTGGTAGAATGCAGGAGTATGGGAAGCCGATAGTTTTTGTTGCTCCTGGTGGTGAGTTTCCGGAGAAGATGGCGAGGAGGATAGAGAAAACTGGAGTGCCGGTTTTTGAAACCGTTGAAGACGGCGTTGATGCGGTATACGCCCTGGTGAAATACGGCCAGTATCTTGAGGATACCATGTAAACTTTTTAACATTTTTAGCCTTATATTATTCCTGAGGAGAGTTTCATGGAAGGAGTACTCCTACAAATCAGAAAGCTGCTGGCTCATAAGCGAATAGAAGAAGCCTATGCTCTTGCAGAGCAGATACCTGACTCCTACTGGAGAGGATATGCACTCAAATGGGTTGCTGAGAGCGTTGTTGTTAAGAATCCTAAAAGAGCCATAAAAATTGCAAAAAAGATAGAGATAGAGACGTTAAAAAGTGAAACTTTGTTGCTTCTTTCATATGAACTTGCGAAGTTAAGGAAGTTTAAAGAGGCAGTAGAGGCCGCGAAACTAATAAACAACAATTACCTTAGAAAAAAAGCGTTCAGGGGAATAAGTAACGCACTTGCGAGGGCAATAATAGAAAGTAGTGCAAAAGAAGTCAGATTAAGCGAGTTTAACCTTGGAGAAGAGGATATCCAGTATTTAATGCCTCTTCCAGGCAACATTAAGTATAAAGATGGGAAGTTTCTAACTGATGCGGAGATCCACAGGATAACGGGGAAAGCAAAAATCCAGGTTCTCACTTCTGAAAACCCTACAAAACGCAGGAGAGTTGTGGTTGGGGAAAAGGAAGATAAAGAAGATCAAGATTTAAAAGGCGTTTCCACTTGCATTGAGAGGCTAATTCTCACCAACCAACTTCAAGAAGCAGAAAAACTTGCTAAAGGAGTTGACGATCCCTGTGCTTCCTACCTTTTAGAGGAAATTGGTATAACATACATTAACCAAGGGAATATCGAGAAAGCAGAAGAAATCTTGGAGAAGTTGGGACGTGCAGACTATTTGGCAAGTGAGCTTGTAAAATTCTATTTAAAGAGGAACGAAGTTGAAAAAGCAAAGAAATATGCTCTTAGAATCTTTAATCCGGCACTTAAATTAAGCGCTGCCTATTCAATTCTGCTAATTGGTGGAATTGATGAAAAGTTCCTAAGTGAGCTGTTTAAGGATACAAGTCCTTACAAGCTCGGAAGACTTCTGAAATTTTTAGCCTTTGAGCTCCTTGAAGAGGCAAAGGAAAGAAATTCAAGCGACTTGCTGAGACTTTCCAAAAATATCTTTCTACTCGGAAAGAGGGAGCATCAGAAGATTCATTAGGGAAAACTTTATATTTTTATTTTCCAGTTTTAGATCATGCACGGTGATTGCTTTTGGCTTTGGTGACGCTATTACCAATCCTTTTTTGGTTAGTTTAATCTATGGAGGTGTTCTGAATGGAATTTGAGGTAACTCCATGGGAAGTTAAGGGTGTAGTTGACTATGACAAGCTTATCAAGGAATTTGGAACAGCACCGCTTACTGAGGAACTGTTGGAAAAGACCAAAGAGCTTACCAAAAGTGAACTCCCGTTGTATTTTAGGAGGAAGTTCTTCTTCTCTCACAGGGACTACGATTTGGTTCTCAAAGACTACGAAGAAGGCAGGGGCTTTTTCCTCTATACTGGGAGAGGTCCAAGCGGGCCGATGCACATAGGTCACATCGTTCCTTTTTTCGCAACGAAATGGCTCCAGGAAAAGTTTGGAGTTAACCTCTACATTCAAATAACTGACGATGAGAAGTTCCTTTTCAAGCCCAACCTAACATTTGAGGACACTAAGAGATGGGCGTATGAAAACATTCTTGACATCATAGCGGTCGGCTTTGATCCCGATAAAACGTTCATCTTCCAGGACAGCGAGTTCACAAAGATATACGAAATGGCAATACCAATAGCAAAGAAGGTAACTTACTCCATGGCGAGAGCTGTTTTCGGGTTCAACGAGCAGAGTAAAATAGGGATGATATTCTACCCGGCGATTCAAGCAGCTCCTACTTTCTTTGAGAAGAGGCGCTCTCTCATCCCTGCGGCAATAGACCAAGACCCATACTGGAGAATACAGAGAGATTTTGCCGAGAGTTTGGGTTACTACAAAGCAGCAGCACTTCACTCAAAATTCGTTCCCGGATTGATAAGTCTTGGTGGCAAAATGAGTGCCTCAAAACCAGAAACGGCCATTTACCTAACCGATGACCCAGAGGAAGCCGGCAGGAAAATATGGAAATATGCTTTAACTGGGGGAAGAGCAACTGCAAAAGAGCAGCGTGAGAAAGGAGGGCAGCCAGAGAAGTGTGTGGTCTTCAAGTGGCTTGAGATATTCTTTGAGGAAGACGATAAAGCCCTGCTTGAGAGGTACCATGCATGCAAGAACGGAGAGCTCTTGTGCGGTGAGTGCAAGCGCTACCTCATAGGAAAGGTTCAGAACTTCTTGAAAGAGCATCAGAAGAAGAGAGAAGAAGCTAAAAAGCTCGTTGAGAAGTTCAAGTACACAGGAAAGCTGGCAAGAGAGCAGTGGGACAAAGCAATTCCTGAGCCTCTGAGAGGCTGAACAAGCTTGACCATGTGATATTCTTTCATTTCTCCGTTTTGTCTTTTCCCAACTCTTTAAGTCCTTTGCCGTTTCCTCAACGATACCAGTTGGGAAAAGTACTTAACCCGCTCTCGCCAATAGTGATTGGGTGAAAACATGAGTCCGATATGGGGAATTATCATGGCCGCAGTGGGCCTTTTCATGCTGGCCTCTGGTACATCCAAGAGCAACTTCATCGTTTACAGGCTCCTGGTCGCGCGCTCCAGAATGCTCTGGGGCAAGGACGTCCACAGGTTCTATCAGGTTGTCGGAGCCGTTATAACCGTCCTCGGGATTTTAGCGGCCCTTGGCGTCATTTGGTGACGGGGAGTTCTCTTAGATAACTCTGTCCGGCTCCGAGATGGCACCGTTAAGAATATATCCCACAGAAACGTTATCCTAACAGGTGGTTGTCATGGAGTCCACGAAAAAACGTTCGATAATGGCGTGGCTTGAAGAGTACTGGCCGGTCTCGACGCCCTTTCTCGCAGTGTACATAACGGTTGTGCTGATTCTCTTCGTCCTCAAGGAGAACTTCGCCCTCTTCCTCATCTGGCTGCAGACGCCGGTCTACTGGGTGCACCAGTTCGAGGAGTACATCTGCCCCGGTGGCTTCGTGGAGTTCTTTAACAGAAAAGTCCTGGGTTCAAAGCGGGACGACTGGCCGCTCACAAAAACACACTCCCTCTGGATCAACGTTCCTATAATCTTCGTCGCGTTCCCACTCTCGGCCGTCCTCGCGGGGCTGGTTGATATCTCAATCGGGTTATGGACGGCCTATTTCTCGATCCTAAATGCCCTCTCGCACGTGGGCATGTTCTTTAAGCACGGCTACAACCCCGGCTTCGTGGCGAGCGCGTTGCTCAACATACCCATCGGCGCTTACACGGTTTACTACTTCGCCACCAGTCACCCGCTGTCGCCGGGTGCACATGTTGTCGGCTTCCTAGTCGCTTTGGCAGTCCAGGGGGCACTGATGGTCTGGGGGCTGAAGTTCATGAAGGCAAAGGTAACACCAGGGGAGTAAAAAGGAAATTCCGGAGCCTCTGAAGAGGTAATCCCTTTAATTTTTGAATTTTCGGAGAAGAAAGCACGTCAGAAGTAATTGCTCAGTACAAAGATCACAAAGCCTATAACAATCGCTCCAAGGAGTATTGCTATTACAGTCTCGAGTTTTGAGTACTCTCTAACTTCTCTGCTCTGGCTGAGAAATTCTTTTTGTTTTACTTTTGCCATAGTTTCAGAATCTTTAATAGTTTTCTGATCAGGAAAAGGACCGCGCATTGAACTCACCTATCCTTTTTATTTTCGATCTGAAAGTTTTTAAGCGTTTAGTTTGTTCAACGTTTAACAATGGGAACATTAATCAGAAGGGAGAAAGTTCACGTTACTTTCTAAAAATGTAGGATGAAAGGGCATTGAGCAGATTTATAAGTGCTGGGGTTCAATACACAATGGTGATCCTATGATTCGCTTACCTTTTAGAGATGGCTTTTATGAGGTTAGTCCGAGCAAAATAATCTGTCTCGGAAGAAACTATGCTGAGCATGCTAAGGAGCTTGGCCACGAGATCCCTAAAGAGCCTGTAATTTTCCTTAAACCTCCTTCAGCTTTAATAGGCCCAGATCAGGCTATAATCTTACCAAGAAAAAGCAATCACGTTGATCATGAAGTGGAGCTTGCGGTCATCATAGGGAAGGGCGGTAAGAACATTCCAAGGGCGAAGGCCATGGATCATGTGCTTGGCTATACTATTCTTATGGACATAACCGCTCGAGATATTCAGTGGGAGGCAAAGAAAAAAGGCCTTCCATGGACTGTCGCCAAGGGTTTTGACACCTTTGCACCCATAGGGCCAAGAATAGTGGACAAGAGGGAAATAAATGTGGATGACCTCGAAATTGGCTTAAAGGTTAATGGGGAAGTAAGACAGCTTTCAAGGACGAGCAAGATGATTTTCAAAATCGATGAGATCATAGAGTACGTCTCAAGCATAATGACCCTAGAAAAAGGAGACATAATTGCGACTGGAACCCCCGAAGGGGTTGGCCCCTTAAGGCACGGCGATGTTGTTGAGGCTTGGATAGAGGGAATTGGGGTTTTGAAAGAGCAAGTGCTTGCCGAGCGCTCGATCCTCTGCTGACCTTTTTTATTCTATTACATAGCAGTGAACCATTAAGCCCCCATGTCCAATTAAGCGATGGTGGACAACCTTGAAACCGTTTTCTTCCAATGCGTTCTCTATTGCATTTTTTTCTGTGGTTAGGAAAACTCCTCTTTTTTCGAGGACTTTTGAGAGCTCGCTGAAAAACTTCATGTAAAGCTCTGGAATGGCGCTTTTGCGACCTATCTTCAATCCATAGGGGAGGTTGCTTATGGCAAAATCAACGCTTTCGAGATATTGAGAAAGCTTTGTTGCATCGCCATGGATGAACTCGATTCTATCAAGCACTCCAGCGGCGAGGGCGTTCATCTTAGCGCCCTTCAGATGCTTCTTGTACTTCTCGATACCGATGATTCTTCCTTCGTAACCCCTTAGAGCCAGCTCAATTAGAATTGTTCCGCTCCCACACATAGGGTCTAAAACGCTTCCACCGTCAAGCTCAGCCAGTTCTATCATTGCATTGGCTATTGAGGCCTTTAAGTGTGCTGGATGGTCATAAACGCGCCAAGGTCTCTTGTGGAGCGAGCTGTCGCCTGTGGTGTCTATTCCGAGGAAGAAAACGTCCCCAACCAGTTCGGCCCGGAATATTACTGTAGGATGGTCGAGGTTCACCTTTGGGGTTCCAAAGCGCTCGAGCCTATCGAAGATGGCTTTTCCAACGGTTTTCGATATATCAACACTCGTTATCTGGTGCTCCCCCTTCCGGAAGCTCCTGACAGCGAAGCTCTCGCTTACCTTGACGTATCTTTCCACTGGAAGCGAGGCAACGAAGTCCTCGATCCTCTTAAGTGCCCTTTCCGGTTCTTCCTCGCCAATCCCTTCAAACCTCTCACTCGCTATCTCGACTAT
The DNA here is from genome assembly GCF_024022995.1 of Thermococcus aggregans. Lineage (NCBI taxonomy): Archaea > Methanobacteriati > Methanobacteriota > Thermococci > Thermococcales > Thermococcaceae > Thermococcus > Thermococcus aggregans. The sequence continues at coordinate 465,719 of NZ_CP099582.1, forward strand.
TACGCGGTGGAGGAGCCTTGAACGCTCGTTCAGATATGTTGAAACGCTTAGCTCCCTCTTCCGTCCCTTCTCGTCGGTGTAGAAGGCCTCACGGACCTCCGCTAAGACCCTCCCCTCGACACCGAGGGGTTTTTCTTCCACTCGAAATGGAACTCCAAGTCTGCTGAGAAGGTTCTCTACCTCAGCTTTTGCCAGGTCTTCAATCCCCTGTGAAGTCGTCAGGAGCAGTCTCATACTCATCACTCCAGTATCGCTATGACTCCTTTCCACTTCTTCCCGAAGCACTCGCTCGCTATGACGCTCTTCCCGGTCAGCTCCTCAAGGAACTTAACCGCCGAGTCGCACTTCTTGAAGCCGGTCGCTATGCCGACGGTGATGCCCTCGATTTCCCTCACGCCTGCCCTCTTCTGGTTGTCCAGCTTTTCCATAAGCTCGTCTCCGAAGCGCCAGATGATTCTCCTCGGGTCGAGGAGGAGCTCTTTCTCAACGCCCTCAAGGACGTCCTCAAAGTCCCAGGCGAAGTCCCGGTTCCTCTCTTCCTCGCTCGCAAAGAGGGTAAACCTTCCGGTCTGCCACTCCCTCAGGAGCCACCTTGCGGTCTCCTCTAGGTCCACTTCTCCACCGGCCTTTATGAGGCCCCTCTTCTCTCCTATCTGCCTCAGGATTTCCTCCTCGCTCTCGAACTCCTTTATGCCGAACTTCTCGGTTATCGCTTCCTTTCTCGTCTCAAGGATTCTGGATATGAGCTTTAACGCTGGTTTGACAGGTTCTTCGATCTTATCTGCTGGAAAGCCGCCCCTAATAACAAGTTCGTCAAAATCATCAATCGGGACAACTCCAGGAGAATCAACAAGCCATATCTTTTTTGAAAGTCTAATGAGCTGCTTCCCTTTGGTATAACCGGGTATTGGTGCCGTTCCAACGGCGTGCTTACCTTTTAGCACGTTTATTATTGTGCTCTTTCCTACGTTGGGATAACCCACTAAAACAACTTTCACTTTCTCTTTCCCTTCTTCGAAGAGCTCCTTTGCGAGTTTCTTTACCTCCTTTCTTAGAATCCTGGTTCCCTTTCTCTCCCTTGCGCTAATGAATACTATTGGCACGTCTCTATGTTTCTTCTTATACTCTTCAGCCCACTCTTTTGGGACTAGATCGGCTTTATTCATCACTATGAGGAGTTTTTTTCCTTCCTCTTGGACAAGTCGTTCTACTTTTGGGTTTCTTGTCCCAATCGGGTCTCTGGCATCGACTACCTCTATTACAATGTCTCCCTCTTTAATCGCTTCCCTCACTATTCTCCATGCTTTCTTCTGCTTCATCTCTTACCACCGTTATCTCAAATATTACTGTTCCTCCGTCTGTATATGGGGGGCCGGGATCTAAGCATTGAACATAAGCCCTTTCTTCTTTACCCAATCCTATCTCTGAAGGTTTAACTCCTTTTCGGAGTGCCACTATGTATGGGAGGAACGATGCAAACGCGTGGGTGCAGATTGCATCTGTTTCCTCTAAATTGACTTTTGGCCCTTCTATAACTATCTTGTCTCCCACTCTAAATACTGGGCACTTTCCTTTAATTTTCACGGCTCTTATTATTAATATTTCCAATTTTCACCACCAAAAGGTAAATAAGGAATAAAGGCTAAAATATTTACTAGAACTCTTAGTTCGATGAAGGATAAAGTTAAATAATTATCTAATGCCGTGAGTTAAATGTTATCTGGTGGTGCTGACCGTGGCGGAAGATATTGAAGAAAAAATACGGCGCTTGAGGGAGTTGGGTAGGGTTTCTGTTGAAGAAAAAGAAGAGAAAGCCCCTGGCCCAGGGGTTCCGGGACCTTCCTCTCCCAGAAAGCCTTCTAGATTGGGAAAGCTTAGGGAAAGGGAGAGACGTAAGAGAATTATCATAGGTGCTTCGATTATAGCTGTTGTTCTCATCGCTGTTATTATAGGAGTATACACAACTTATCAAAATCGTGCTGCGAAACAGCTTCAAGAAGCCAAACTTGCAAAGGTTAAAGAAGTTAACAAGTATTTCACTGGTGAGCTTGAGAATGATCCCATGAAAGCCCAATTAATAAATCAGATTAACCAGGCAAAAAGCATAGAAGAGCTTGAAAAAATAGATGTTAAGGCAATAGCAGAGCAAAGAAAAGCCCAATTGGAACAAGAACGTCTTCAGAGGGAATTCCAACAGGCAAAGGAAACGAAATTGTTGGAGATAGAGCAATCTTTTGGGTTGCTCCTTTCTCAGCCTCTCCCCGCGGACATAAAAAGTGAGGCCGTTCAGATTTTGAACCAATTAAAAGAGAAAGTAAACTCCGCAAAGACGAAAGATGAAGTAGCTTTAATTGACCCCAATCCGTACCTTCTTGAGCTTTGGAGAAAATACTACTACTACCTCATAGATAACATACCAACGCAAAAGGTAATCCTCAAGAAAGGTACAGAAAAGAGTATATACACAAAGGCAGAAGCAAAGTATGTGCTTAGCAAAATTACAGACTTCACTGAACTTCTCCAGTACACAATAGAAAAAGCTGAAATGGTTCAAGTTGCATTAATTTTGCCAAGAGAGCAAGTTAATGGTGCTTTCCTCTCGTCAGGAGACAAGATAAAGATATTTGCTCAAATAAATTCAACGACAATTCAAAAGATAGCAGATGAAGGGTATGTGAACATGGTTCTTTTCCTATCAGACTCTGGTGTAATTTCAGTGTCAGAGTCCCAGCAGGAAACCAAAAAGATTGAGACTTCTTCAGAAACTTCTTATTCCGATCAACACTCTGAAGCCTATGCTCCTGGAGACCAGCCAATTTCTTATCAACAAAGTGTAGACGAAAGCCACTCCACAAGCCAATCAAGCTCGCAGACAATAAGCGCCTCCTATACTTACAATGTGGCATTAAACGAGATATTAAAGGCCATCGCAGCTAACAAGATTGCTGCAGCTGATGAAGTTAAGGAACAGCTTGCAAGGTATAAGTGGAAATTGTTCGACCTTGAGCAGAATATGGGATTATTGGCCACAGAGCCTAGTGCCAAGGTCTTAGTCATAGTCGAAGTCCCGGCGGAATTCGTTGAGGATATCTTGAAATACAAAGATGCCCTCTACATAACAAAGATTGTTGGGTGAGTGGAATGCTGAAAAGGACACTTCCACTCCTTTTTCTTGTTTTGTTAGTTTCAGGTTTTGTTAATGCACAAGAAAGTATTAGTGCATCCGCCACGGTCGATTTAAATGTTACCTTAGTGAATGCTGGTCCGTTTTACAAGTTCGTTTTAATAAACCCTAATTATGAATACACCTTGCTTAGAGAAGATAGTGAGATTAAAACTGTGAACAACCCTGGATTTTGGATTGCCCCGTATGAGACGCTCCAGGTAAATGTGAAGATTAATGAAACGTTATCAACAGGCACTATTAGTGGAGTAGAAGGTTCAAATCCGTTTTACAACCCTGTTTATCCTCAGCTGATTCTCTATCCGCAGAAGTATTATGCGGTTGACACGTTCTTTATTTCAGATGGCTACGTAAAAGTGGTTAAATACAGCGGAACAGTTAAAGTTACGATAAATAACCCATCTCCTGAAACTTCAAAATACATCGCTATAGGGCTACCAATACTCTTTGAAGGGGCTGAAGTAAGTGGTTTTACTCCAGAATACACCATGAAATATAGCGAATACGTTGGTACAATTCTTTCTCAATATGCTCAATACGTTAAGGAGTATACACCAAAGTACTTGGACAGAAGTTCTGAAAGTAGTACAAACACTCTCTCAGAGCTTTCTTCTAGAATAATTGTTTCCTCTGGGACTGATTTACTCTCAAGGAGCAAAGAAGGGCCGGAATTATTGGGTAGGGTATATAAAAAGCCCGAATTAAAATTTGATTATCCTGTTTGGATAGTGTTTTTAGGTGATAACCTTGAAATTACATATGATGTTAAGTGGGAAAACCTCATGAGGGTGAGCGAATTTGGAGGAGAAAAAGAAAAAACGTTTAGGTTTATCATGGATAGAAGAGATATTAAGTGAGAGAGCAGATCCCTTAGAGGATATAATAAAAGAAGGAAAAAGAGGGGAAGAAAGACCCACTACAATTGAAGAGGAGCCGTCCTCAATCCTACCAGAGATCAAGACTCCTTCAAGGCCTTTATCAGCTAAGAGTCCACCGGAAACTAGTCTAGAGGACATATTAAAGTCCGCGAAAAGTCCAGCAAAAGTTCCCACACCTATGTATCAAGGTGAAGAGGTAAAGGTTCTTGATGTATACGGAAATGTGAGGATCCTTAAAGTCAAAGGAGAGCCGATTCCAATTTATGAGATCCGTCTTCCACAATTAAGCGAGGAAGAAGAAAAACTCGTAAAAATAGTTAGGGATAGAGCAATTGCAGAAATACAGATAGATCCTGAAAGCATTCCTGATTTGGAAGAAAGGAGGAGGATCTTTGGAAGAGCCGTAAAAAACATAATGCGTGAACTTGCTCCTGCTCTTTCTGAGGCGAGAATGGAAATTCTCGTAAATTTGGTTGTTCAGAATATGATAGGTTATGGAAGACTTGACCCCCTTGTTAGGGACGACAATCTGGAAGAAGTTATGGTAATAGGGACGAGAAAACCGGTATATGTGTGGCATAGAAAGTTCTACATGTGCAAGACGAATATTGTTTTTGATGACGAAAGGGAAATACTGAACATAATTGAACGTATAGCGAGGCAGGTTGGAAGAAGAATTGACCAGCAAACTCCGCTCTTAGATGCTCGTTTGCCGGATGGTAGTAGAGTAAATGCAACTATTAGGCCAATTAGCTTAGATGGGCCCACGTTAACCATAAGAAAGTTCAAAAAAGACCCTCTCACGATAATTGATCTCCTGAAGTATGGCACTTTCAACTTGGAGGTAGCTTCTTTGCTCTGGGTTTTTGTTGACGGTCTCGGAGTTAAGCCTGCAAACGTCCTTGTTGCTGGAGGAACAGGTTCAGGTAAAACAACTACCCTTAATGCATTGGCAATGTTTATTCCTCCTAGCGAGCGTGTCATAAGTATTGAGGATACAGCAGAGCTTCAGCTGCCAATAGAGCATTGGGTAAGGTTGGAAACAAGGCCTCCAAACATAGAAGGAAGGGGAGAAATAACCATGGATGACCTCGTGAAAAACACTCTAAGAATGCGTCCGGATAGAATTATCGTTGGTGAGGTTAGAGGCCCTGAGGCAAGGACGATGTTTACGGCAATGAATACGGGACATAATGGGGCTCTCTATGATTTTTCTGTTATTCAGCTCTCTAACGGAAAATTTGTCCTTATAGGAGATTTGGTAGAGGAACTTTTCAAAAAATACTCGAATAGAGTTGAAACATATAAAGATCTTGAGTATATAGTGCTCGATGAAAAAGACCGTTTTGAGGTTGTCAGTGTAGGTCCAGACCTTAAGGCAGGTAAGCACGTAGTCTCGAGAGTATGGAGAAGAAAAGTTAGAGATGGAGAAAAGCTGATGCGTATAAGAACAAGGACGGGTAATGAGGTTATACTAACCAAGACTCATCCATTTTTTGTCTTTTCCCGGGGGGATGTGGTCAGGAAAGAGGCGGAAAAACTTGAAGTGGGAGATAGAGTTGCAGTGATGATGCGTCCACCTACTCCACCTCAGCGTAAGGCTATCGTGGATCCCAGCGTTTATGCAAAAATAAGTGACTACTATCTCGTCCCCAATGGTAAAGGCATGATAAAAGTTCCAAATGATGGCCTTCCGCCAGAAGAAGCCCAATATCTGGCATCTGTAAATTCACATCCTGTAAAGCTGGTCAAGGAAATTGATGGTAGTCTTGCATACATTGCCGGAGTGATTCTCGGCGATGGGTATATTTCTTCGAATGGATACCACATTTCAGCTACATTTGACGACGAGGAGTATATGGACGCCTTTGTGGATGCTGTATCGAATTTTATATTGAATTATGCCCCGCAGATAAGGAACAATGGAAAAAGCACTGTTGTAACAATTGGTTCAAAAATTTTCGCCGAAATGCTCTCGAGGATATTTGGAATACCTAAGGGCAGAAAGTCTGAAATATGGGATGTTCCGGATGTGGTCCTCTCAAACGATGACCTCATGAGATACTTTATAGCGGGATTATACGACGCTGACGGCTACGTTGATGAGAGTAGCCTAGCAATAATCCTGACTACAAAAAGCGAGAATGCAGCAAGAAAGATATGGTATGCTCTCCAGAGGCTGGGGATAATAAGCACAGTATCACGTGTAAAGAACAGGGGCTTCAAAGATGGAGAGATATTTAGGGTAATTATAAGCGGGATTGAAGATATGAATAAATTTGCCAGATTCATACCTCTGCACCACTCAAGAAAAAGGGCTAAACTTGAGGAAATATTAAGGACTAAGAAATCATACCGCGGAAGAAGGACGTATCGGGTTCCAATCTCAGGTGAGATGATAGCTCCTATCCGTCGGAGATTGGGATTAACGATTGTCGAGCTTTCAAAGCTGGCTTCACATTATGCCGGGGAGAAAGTATCCGAGAGCCTTATCAGGCATGTGGAAAAAGGAAGAGTCGGAGAAATAAGACGTTCTGCACTTAGAGGAATTGCCCTTGCCTTTCAGCAGGTTGCAGAGGATGTTGGGGACAAAGAAGCTTGGACAATGGCAAAAAGACTCCAGCTGATAGCCGAAGGGGATGTCTACTGGGATGAAGTTATAAGTGTTGAAGAAGTTGATCCAGAAGAATTGGGGATTAAGTACCTCTATGATCTCACCGTTGAGGATGACCACAATTATGTAGCCAATGGAATATTGGTGTCCAATTGTATGGGTACAATACACTCCAATTCTGCGAGAGAAACAATCGTAAGGCTTGAGAGTCCGCCAATGAACGTTCCAAGAATTATGATTCCTGCTCTTGATGTTATCATAATGCAGGTAAGGTTTAACAACAGAAAGAAAGGAACCATAAGAAGGATCACCGAGATAGCAGAAGTCTCGGGAATAGAAGGGGAAAGTGTTCAGCTGAACACCATTTACAAGTACAATCCAGCAAAGGACGAACTTTACCACACGGGAGTGCCAAGTAGGGTTATGAACCAGCTTGCCGAGCATACTGGTTTAACAATGGACGAACTCCTAGAGGAGAGAGTGAAAAGAGAAGTTGTTCTCCAGTGGATGGTAGAGAAGGGAATAAGAAGCATAGACGAGGTTGGCCACTACATTAGAGAATTTTACATTGATCCCGAAGAGCTGCTGAGGAAGATAGAAAGAGATGCCTCGGCTGAGCTAACTGAAAAAGCTAGAACAGTAATTTAGGTGGGGAAGAGTTGGGGATAAAAGAAAAAATACTCAAATTCCTTGAAAGGTTAGGTCAAAAAACTATAGAGGTTAGCGAGCGCCCTATTTCGAGAATTCCTAAAACTCTAACGCTTCAAGAAAGACTTGAGCTTCTGAAAAAACTCCAAGAGGAAGTTTCACAGGAGAGAGAAAAGAAGTATGAAAAAGAACTTGAGGAAATTATTGAATGGAGAAAAAGAGAACTGGAGGAATCTTTTACTCACAGATTCTCGGAGTTCATACTGAGGCATTTTAGGGGCCCAGTAGCGTCGTTTACACGGTCTCTAAAGGGACTTGACTATGACCTCGTAAGGGCGAATATTAGAATGAGTAAAGAGCAGTTCGTTGCATTAATGCTGGGTGTTTCTATTTTTGCCGCAATTTTTGCCTTTTTAATCGGCATTCTTCTTCTAATGCCTATCGATATCTCCCTGATGCTAGGATTACTGGGCTTTGTTGGCGGGTTCTTGTACATGAGAAACTATCCAAGAATAGTTTGGCGGAGAAGGGTTGTAGAAGTGGAAAAAGCCCTTCCGTACGTTTTAAGGCACTTGGCATCCCTCCTAAGCGCTGGTGTCGGTATAGCTGAGGCAATGGTTTCCGTTGCCAATGCCGACTATGGCCCCATATCCGAGGAATTCGAGCTCATGATAAGAGAAATGCATGGTGGAACATCTTTTGAAGACGCGCTAACGAGGTTTGAGGAAAGAATGGCATCCGAGAACGTTAGCAGAGTTGTAAAACAAATCCTTAGAGCTACAAAATTCGGCGGGAACTTAGCAGATATTCTTTACAAACTTGCAGAGGACTTTTCCTTCGAATACAGAATGAAGCTTGTTGAGTACATTCAAAAGGTAAATGGTGTGGCTTTTGTTTACATGTTTATAACCATAATAATGCCTACATTGTTCGTTGTGGCAATATTGGCAGCTTCACTTATGTCTAGAGCGTTGATAATGCCAGTTCAGGGGTTGGCTGTTATTCTGCTATTTGGCTTCCCTGCTATGTCAACACTTGTTGTGTTTATGATAAAACGTAGTGAGCCGAGGTGATTAAATTGGCCAAAATTAAATTTTTGCAGTCCCTTGCAAAACCTCTTGAAAAACTACTTCCCCAAAAATGGGTTAAGAGATATGAGCTCTTCTTGTATTCGGCGGGGATATCATTTTCAGCGCTTGAGTTTCTAGTGGTGTCTTTGCTACTGGCGGGAGTAGCTAGTGTGATAGCTTTCATCTTGTCCCCAGTTAAGATTTATGCTCTTCCGGTATTTCCGGGTCTGTTTTTGGGAATAGCATTTGTTTATCCCTATTACTTGGTGAGCAAGAAGACGGAGGATATGGAGAGAAACCTGCCCGATGCTTTCTTTTACATTGCGAGCTCTTTGAGAGCGGGAATTTCCTTCTCTGAAGCCCTAGAAGAGGCCTCAACTGCGAGGTTTGGGGCTTTGACGGAAGAATTCAAGAGAACAGTTCAGGAGATAAAGAAAGGCAGGTCAACAATGGAAGCCTTGAGGGCTTTCGCAATAAGAAATAAGAGGTCTCCAGTAATCTACCGTTCCACAATGATTATTTTGGAGGCATATGAGAGAGGAGCGCCAATGGCTGATGTCCTTGTGGCAGTTGCAAACGATGTCCGTGAGATACTTAGGATAAAAAAGGAGAGGAAAGCTTCAACTGGAATGCAGGCAATGTTTTTCATAATTGCCAGTGGATTCATAGGCCCCTTTATCTTAGGAGTTGTTTCTCAAATTATGGGAGGTATGAGCACTCCGGAAGTAGGACTTAACCTTCCCTTAGAAGCAATAAAAAATATTTCTCTTGCATTTGTTGCTGTACAAGCCATAGTTTCGGGGCTGGGAATTGGAATAATAAGAGAAGGAAAGTTCTCTGCAGGTTTCAAGTACAGCGCAATGCTCGTTATGCTTGGAGTTGTTATATTCCTCGTGGCCACTAGAGTTCAGATATCAAGCTTTATGTGATTCTGATTCTGCTTTTTCTATATCCACTACTTCCACTTCAAATATCAGTGTCTTGCCCGCAAGTGGGTGGTTGAAGTCCAAAGTGACGTTTTCTTCGTTTACTGCAGATATTCTTGCTATTCCACTATCAGTCATTATGTATGCTCCCTCTACGGGCTCTATGCCTGCCTTCTCAAACTCACTTGCCGGAACGTCAATTATCAAATCTTCCCTCGGCATTCCGTATCCTTTTTCGGGGGGAATCGTTATGGTTTTCTTTTCCCCGATTTCCATTCCCAAGAGGGCTTCATCTATTCCCGGGATGAGCTCACCGACACCAACATTTGCTCCGAGGGGTCCGTATGTTCTGTCTTCCACGTAAATGCCTGCTTCCTTAGCGACGTCTTCATAAGTTGTATCGAATATTTCCCCATTTTCGGACTTTCCAATGTAGTTAAAAACCACAAAATCTCCTTTTTCAACTTTCATTCCTTTCACCAACTAAATTTCTTCAAGCTTAACTCTCCTGTGGACTTTAAAACATTTTTGGTCAGCGTTATACAATTTTGTGATAAAGTATATATACCTCTTTGACCAACAATAGACAGGTGATTTCGTATGGGAGAGTTTGCGGAGATGCTTAGAAGAGAATTTAGCGGGTTGGAAGCGAGGGAGATATACTCAACAAAGCTGGGCGATAGGAGTGTTGAAATACTTGAAGTTGATGCAAAGGGATCGAGGTTTCTTGTAATGTTCCAAGACGAGCCTAAAAAACGTGATCTCCACAGATGGTCATTGATAATAACAAGCGCAAACAATACCAGAACTATCCAAGGAATGGATAAGTTGGACACTTTGAAAATGAGAATTAAAGAAAACGTAAGAGCAATAATAGAAGGACTTTAGCTACTCCTCCGGGAGGATATAATAGATGTAGTGAGGCCTGTTAGTGAACTCATCTATGTAGACAACCACTCCGTTCTTTGGGGGCTTTAGATAGTGTACTTCTCCTTTTCTAGTTGTTATCGCAGCAAAAGCGTCGCTTGTTCTAACCCTATTCCCAACACCTGCTATTATTGTGGATACAAAACCCTCTACTGGGAGTAGCATAAGTTCGTCTCCTTTGTAGAGTCTTATTTCGGTTCTTCTGTCTGGGAGAATTATTCTCGCATCACATAGCATCTTATGCTCATATTTGTCAACATAAAAGTGAAACCTGTCGTAAACCTCTTTTCTTAGAAACTTTGCTTTTTTAACATCTATGAATTCCGGAAATTTTTGTCCCTTCTTCACTCTAACCTCAATGTTATCTTGGATTATTATGCAGTCCACTTTTGCCCGCTCTCCCTCAAAGCATTCTTCAAAGTCTGCCTCAACGAATAATTGTGGAAGTTTTTCCATACTCTCACCCACCTTTTCCCAAGTTGTAATGCTTTTTAAACCTATTCTTTTGAAAGCCTCGCCCTTTAGGGAGGGGATGCAGTAATTCTAAAACAAGCCCCCCATCATGAAAGCGAAAAATATTTAAACCATTAACACCATAATACACCATAGGGTGGTTAATAGTGAAAAGGCTCGACGTATACATCCCCGACGAGCTAGACAAAAAGTTTAGAGAAATCGTTAGGAGAAAGTACGGGAACAGAAGGGGCGCCTTGAGTATAGCCGTGGAACAAGCAATCAGAGACTGGATTAAAAAAGTCGAGGAAGAGGAAGAATGAAGAGGAGCGTAACAGTAAAACTCCAAGCCTCAAAAGAACAAGAGAAAATCCTATTCGAGTTAGCTGATACTGGGGCCAAAGTCTGGAATGAGGTGAATTACCTCCGCAGACAACAATTTTTCAATCACGAACCCGTGGACTTTAACAAGACCGAGAAAATTGTTTATGAGAAATACAAGCGGGAAATCGGTTCTGCGACAGTTCAACAATTAGCCAGAAAAAACGCTGAAGCGTGAAGGGGCTTCTTCACCCTCATAAAGAAGAAAAAGAAAGGTGAACTTCCCAAGTGGCTGAAGCCAAAACCTCCGGACTATCAAAAACAAGGTGGAAAGAGAAAACCATTAATAGTCTTGAGGAATGACCAGTACAGGATTGAGAGGAACAAGCTAATTCTAAAAGGCCTTGGCAAATTTAAAAAGCTAGAAGTCCAGTTTAAAGGCAGAATCCACTTGAAGGGAAAGCAGGGGCGCTTGGAAATTATCTACGATGATGTTAAACGCAAGTGGTACGCCCACATTAGTTATACTGTTGGGGAAAAGCTGGAGAATAATTCTTGGGTTAAAGTTCCGAGAAAACCAAAGGGAAGTCTTTCCGCAGGGATAGACCTAGGGGTAAACAACTTGATGGCTGTTTATGTTGAAAATGGTGAAAGCTTCCTTGTAAATGGTAGGCCGTTGAAGAGCATTGCCTTTTACTGGCAAAAGCGGATTGCCGATTACCAGTCAAAACTCAACAAGTCTGGCTGTAAAAAGAGTAGAAGGCTCAAGAGGATGCACGAGAAGGCAAAACTTCAAGCGAGACATTACATTAACACTGCTGTGAGGCAGACTATTGAAAGGCTCTACCAATTAGGCGTTAGCAAAATTGTAGTTGGCTATCCCAAAGAAATTGCAAGAAACTCTAACAAGGGTAAAAAGCAGAATTTCCTCCTCTCTCATGTCTGGCGTTTCAATACAGTAATTCAACGTCTAAAAGAAGTCTCGGAAGAGTACGGTATTCAGGTTGTACTTGTTGACGAGGCTTTCACTTTGAAGACTTGCCCCGTTTGCGGGAAGCCCCATAAAGGGGCGAGGTTTGTTCATGGGTTGTACAAGTGTCCCACAGAGGGGCTTGTGTTTAATGCTGACCTCGTTGGAGCGTTTAATATTTTGAAGAAGGTTGTAAAAACTATAACCCCGAGCCTCTCGGCTTTGTCGGGAGGTAGGGGTAATCGGGGGAAGACCCTCCCAGAGGGACTGAGAAGCCCGTTTAAAATGGGCTTGAATGAAGCCCCTCGAACCTTCTTGCCCGTGGCGAGGGGTTAATTCGTTGGAACCCTCGTCCTTTAGGGCGGGGAGGAGGTCAGATAGTTCCATACGAATACATAAGCTTGTGGGAAATATACTCGGTAATGTCTCTATTAACAAGTTTGGTAATAAGCTTTAGGGCTAAAAAGAAACTAAATCGAGGTATTTTGAGTGATTAGATGCTCCAGCTTCCTTTTTTCTTCAACACTTCTCTTGCCCTCAGCAATCCCTGCGCTATGCATTCTTCGAGACCTTTTCCTTTAGCGTAATAGGCAAGAAAGCCGCCAGCGAAGGCATCTCCGGCTCCGGTTGGATCAACGATTTTTTCTATTGGAAGTGCCTTGAACTTTTTGAAACTGCTTCCATCGTATAGCAAGACTCCCTTTTCTCCCCTGGTTATCACGACGATCTTAGCCCCCCATTCGTGAAGCTTTTCGGCTGCCTTTTTGATGTCATTTTCTCCCGTTATTGTCATCGCTTCCCTTTCATTTGGAAAGACTATCTCGGCCTTTGAGACTATTTCCTTCATGAGGTCTCTTTTCGTCTTGTAATCCTCCATATATGTTGGATTGAAGTCTACGCTAATTTTCTTCCCTCCTAACCTTTTCATTGCTTTTAGTTGCTCTTCTGGAGGTATTGGAGAGATGTGAAATATTTTTGAGTTTAAGTACTCTGTCGGAATTGGTGTTTCTCCCATCCTTTCTGCCACTCCCATCTCTACGGGTGCATCCACGCTCCCGTCTTCGTGGTAAATCATATAGATGTGCATTGTTTTTCCTTCGAGAATTTGGACTCCCCTAATGTCAAGAATTTTCTTGAGGCTTTCTAACCATTCCTTGGGAAAGTCTTTTCCTACTTTCGTTACCAAGCCGACTTTTGCCCCGCTCAAAGCTGCAGAAGTCGCTACGGCAGCCGCTGCTCCTCCCGGGAGGATTATCTCGCGTTTATTGGGAAAGATTATGTGGTCAATCGCAACATGCCCCAAAACTACCAGATCCATGACAAAGCCCTCTTTGGGCTAATTGGATATGGTTTATTAAAGTTGCTTCATGAGCGCCCTGATGTCTAATTACAAATAGTTGTATAGAAATTACAACAAAACTTTAAAAATGATATGCCCTACTATTATCCATGCGGACTATTAGAGAGCTTAACCAAGAAGAGCTTCAAGATCTTGTAGAGTGCGTTAAAGATTTGAGAAAAAGAGGATTAAGCTATTCTAAAATAGCAAAGAGAATTCTGGAAGAGAAAGGAATAAAGGTGTCAAAAGCAACGGTCTTAAGATGGTGTAAAGCTCAGCATAATCCTTTTAATAAGATTAAGCCCGTTAACCTAGAGCCCTCCCCTTCTTTAGCTTATGTCATAGGCGTTTATTTTGGAGATGCTGGCATAGGTGTTCACGGAAACTACAAATACAGACTTAGATTAAAGGTTGTTGACAAGGAATTTGCAGAGGCATTTGCTAGAGCTCTTAGGGAAATTGGTGCTAATCCTATGATTTATGAAGAAAGTGATGGCAGAAGGAAGAGATTTGTAACCGAAGCTACTAGCAAAGGGTTGTACCAACTGTTAAAACGTTCCAAAGAGGTTCTATTTGAAATTGCCAGAAATCACCCGACTGCATTTTTGAAGGGTTTCTTTGACAGTGAAGGAACGTTTAACTTCGATAGTAAGCGGCGCTATGGGTATCTTAGCGCTTCAAATTATGATATGGGGGTTTTGGAATTTTGTAGGGAACTTCTAAAAGATTTGGGCATAGAGAGTCGCATCACGCTAACAAAAAAGAAAGGGACAAAGGTAAAAATCTGGGGAAAGGAATACGAGTATTCCTCAGACCTTTATGAGATACGTATTTACAGGAAAGAGAACATTCTAAAGTTCTATCAGCTGATAGGGTTCACTATACTTAGAAAGCAGCAACTTTTGAAAGAATACTTGGAGCTACCATAGAATTTTAATGTCCAACTATATACACCAATGCACAAAAATGAACTGGTAGCGGGGGGAGGATTTGAACCTCCGACCTCCGGGTTATGAGCCCGGCGGGCACTCCTAGCTGCCCCACCCCGCTGCTCGGCCCATTATCTACTAATAAAAAGTCGGTTTATAAAGTTTACGGTTCCTTTTTGAAGCAGTCCCTACTCGATTATAATATTTAACACTCCATAAGGGGCTTTTTTGATATTTGAGTATCCTTGGGGTTTCTAAAATGACGACTCCTAACGATTGAGGATTTTTAATGAAACGTTGAAAAACCCTTTAAACTTAGTACTTCAATTTTATTCTGGTGGTAAGATGTACCTTACAAAAGAAGAAGAGTTAATACTTACCGGTGAATACGGCTACGCATTGCAAAAGGCAATGGAAATTCTCGTTGCCCTTGGAGAGATCTACGAGGCTGACAGGCTTATCCCTATAAAAAGTGCCCAAATTGCGGGAGTTTCGTATAAGAACATTGGCGATGCGGGAATAGAGTTTCTGAAGGACTTTGTTAATTCCGGGGCTAAGGTAAGTGTCTATACAACTCTCAACCCAGCTGGTATAGGGGATGAGCTTTTCATGGAAAAGCAGAGGGGGATTCTTGAGCTCTATAGAGCCATGGGAGTAGAGATTACTTCCACGTGTACTCCCTATTATGGTGCAAACCTTCCAAAGTTCGGTGATCATGTAGCGTGGAGCGAAAGCTCGGCCGTAATTTTTGCGAACTCCATACTTGGAGCTAGAACAAACCGTGAGGGCGGACCCTCCAGCTTGGCAGCGGCGATAGTTGGTAAAACTCCCAACTACGGCCTTCATCTTGAAGAAAACAGAAAGGCGACAGTAGTTGTTGAAGTGGAGGCAGAGCTTAAGGATTTTGCAGACTACAGCTTTTTAGGTTATTACCTCGGAAAAAATCTGAAGAACGATGTGCCCTACTTTAAAAACCTTAAACCTGAGAAGACAGACTACCTCAAAGAACTCGGTGCTTCCATGGCGGCAACGGGATCAATAGCCCTCTATCACGTGGAGGGCGAGACCCCAGAGTATAGGTACGCCATAGAGGACAAGCTTGAGAAAGTTCAGGTCGATAAAAAAGAACTTGAAGAGGTTAAGGAGAAGTTCAACGCAGAGTGGAGGGAGATAGACGCGATAGTCCTAGGCTGTCCTCACGCTTCGATTCAAGAGGTAAAAGAGGTTGCCGAGCTGTTAAAGATGAGGGAGAAGCCTCTGAAAATACCGCTTTTAATAACTGCAAGCAAAGCTGTAAAGGCTCTCTCTGATGCCTTGGGCTACACTGATGTCATAGAGCGCTATAATGGAAGAATAATAGCCGACAGCTGTTTAATAGTCTCTCCAGTTGAGAAATGGTACAAAGGAATAGCCACTAACAGCGGAAAGGCAAGCTTCTACTTCTCCTCAGCCGGACTGAAGGTGAGGCTTGAGAATACCGAAAAGCTTATTCTCGAAGCCCCGTGAGGTGGTAAGATGAAACTCAAAGGAAGGAAAATCACGAGAGGAAAAGCAAAAGGCGTCGCATTAGTTTCCAGAAAGCCTCTCTCCTTTTTAGGTGGTGTCGACCCTGAAACTGGGATAGTAAAGGACATTGAAAGCGATATTCGGGGAGAGAGCATAAAGGATAAAATCCTCGTATTTCCAAGGGGTAAGGGATCGACGGTTGGTTCTTACGTCCTATATCAGCTTAAAAAGAACGGTGTTGCTCCAAAAGCCATAATAGTTGAAGAAGCCGAGACCATTGTTGTTACGGGTGCAATCATAGCGGAAATTCCAATGGTGGACAAAGTGGACATAAGCAAGATTAAGAGCGGCCAGATCGTTGAAGTTGATGCGGACAAAGGGGAAGTTCACGTAGAAGAATAGTTTTTAAAGCTTCTCCTCCTAAGTCTTTTTAGTGGTGGGAAAAATGGCAAAGGGTATTTACGAGTGCATTAGCTGTGGCCATAGGGAAGTTAGAGACTCTAACGTCGCCTTAATGGAAAACTCATGTCCAAAGTGCGGCTCTGACATGGTCCTTGTTGGCTTTGAGATTGAACCCGTTGAGGAAACTCATGACGAGGAGCTCATGAAGAAGCTCAGCGAGTTTTACTCCTTAGGAGAGATGCAGGTTAAGGGAGGTGTCATGGCTTTTGAAGTTCTGGAGATAAAGGAAACTAACTTTGAGAGGGTTCTTAAGGAACTTGAAGAGCTCGGCTACTGGGCGGCTTTAAAGAAGAGGGAAGGGAAAATAGTTCTTTTCGTCTTTCCGGCGCAGCCAGTTAAAGAGGAAAACCCCCTCATAGGTATAGGGCTTTTCATAGCCACTGTTTTGAGCACCCTTTTTGCGGGCTACTGGCTTTCAAGCTCTTATATAGCGTTTCTCGACCAGTATAATCTTCCGGGAATAAGGAACATATATCTCAATGCTTTAGCGTTTTCAATAAGTGTTCTCGCGATTTTGGGCACTCACGAGATGGGGCACAAAATAGCGGCTACTCTTCACGGAGTAAAGTCGACTTTTCCGTACTTCATACCCTTTCCAAACATCTTGGGAACTCTTGGTGCTGTAATAAGGGTTAAATCTCCCATACCAACGAGGAACGCTGCCATAGATCTCGGCTCGAGCGGTCCCATTGCTGGATTTATCGTTGCCATTCCAGTGTTGTTTATAGGGCTAAGGCTTTCTCCGACCCTGCCAGTTTCTGCAGCTCAGATGGAAGGCGGAATAGCCTTTGGCCAGAGTCTAATAATGCATATCCTTGAACAGTACGTCTTTAAAATTCCCGAAAACCATGTGATTTACCTCCATCCTGTGGCAATAGCCGGTTGGGTGGGAATACTGGTGACTTTCCTAAACCTTATTCCCGCAGCGCAGCTCGACGGCGGGCATATAGCGAGAGCCTTCCTCGGAGAAAAGCTTCACTCCATTTTAACTTTTGTGCTGGGCTTGGCTATGATAGGCTTGAGCGTTCTCTGGTCAGGGTGGCTCATTTGGGGGTTCATAATTCTGCTTATGGGAAGAATAGGCAACCCCGGTGCGCTGGATGAGGTAAGTCCAATATCTCCAAAAAGAGTTGCTTTAACTTTAATTGTGCTTGTGATATTTGTTTTGTCAGCAACGCCTGTGCCTATAAGCGTTGTTGAGTGATTTTGTTTTTTCTTTTTCTTTTTAGTTTACTCCCTTTCCTTCAAGATATGTTCTATGTCGTTGTAAATGGAATCCCTTGAAACGTTGAAGAGCCTTGCTATCTCAGAGATGTTTAGCGCTTTTGGATTCCATTCAAAAAGTTCGAGGGCTTTTCTCAAAATTGCCCTTCTCTCCTCAATGCTCAAGCTTTCGAGGTTTTCCCTTTCTCTTGGCACGTTTGCAACAGCTATTCCAACGGCGTATTTTCTTCTCGTTATGGGCATCGTGTAGGTTCCAAAGGCGAAGTCAACTACCTCAGCATTTTT
Organism: Thermococcus aggregans; assembly: GCF_024022995.1. Taxonomy (NCBI): domain Archaea; kingdom Methanobacteriati; phylum Methanobacteriota; class Thermococci; order Thermococcales; family Thermococcaceae; genus Thermococcus; species Thermococcus aggregans. The sequence goes on from NZ_CP099582.1 coordinate 483,455, forward strand.
TATTTTCTGCCCCATCTTTTCCTGGAGCCTCTCAAGGACGTCTTTCCCCGAGGAGTACTCGGCTATTATGATCTTATCGTAATTTTTGTCCGGCTTTACGCTTAGGGCTATTTTAATGCTCATGAAGGCTCCAAACGAGAGCTCAACTTTGGCTTTATCTATTTTTCCCGGAATTCTATCTAGGACTTGGGCTTTTTCTCTAAGCTCCTTTAAACAGCCTTCAACGCTAGATGATTCGCACTCTATAAAGACCAGCATTTCCATCACGCAGATTTGGTTATTACATAGGCAGAATTGGGGAAAAAGATATTTATTCTTTATCCAAAAATTGATCAAACATGAAGGGGAAAGGTCAAGGCTCTTTGGAGTATCTCTTCATGGTTGCAGCAGCTTTGATAATAATATTTGTTGTGGTTCACTATCTGGGAGAAAACAGCGTGAAAGCAAGTGAGCAAAGCCAAGTTGCCTCTTTACAAGCTCAGGCAGAACTGGCAAAGTCTTCCCTACAAGCCAAAGGCTTTTGGAACGATGAGCACTGCTTTTACATTCTTTCTACTTCGTATGCTCAAGACAAGGTCGGTTCCGAATACGGGATAAGCATAAAGGATAAAGGTCCAAATGGCGAGTGCAATCAAAATGACAAAGTGCTCTATTACGTTGATTACAGCGGCTCAGAGTACAGAGATGAAATTAAAGCCCTCTATGATAACGATAACTACAAGCTGAAAACCCTAAAAGAGCTTTATGACCTCTGCCTTGCAAACGACGAGAAGGCATGCAAGATAATAATTGCCCTTGATGAATCTTCTTGGATTCAACATGGGCAGTCCTAAAGTTTGGTTTAAGTATCTTCACCACTGGTTCTTTTTTACATTGCGAATGGACAATTTTGAGGGAGGGATATGCAAAATTGTGGGGAAAGATATTTATAGGTCTTTGACGTAATTTGTTTTTGAAGATATCCTTTCGGAGGTGTTGGTGAAATGATAAACCTGAAAAAGTTATTTAAAAGGAAGAAAGGTCAGGGTGCGCTGGAATACCTCTTCATGATTGCAGCAGCACTGATAATAATATTTGTGGTTGTTAGGTACATATCAAGCAGTGGGCAACAGGCTACATCACAAAGCGATATAGCTGCTCTACAAAGTCAAGCAGAACTTGGAAAATCCTCACTGCAAGCAAAAGACTGGTGGGATGATAATTATGTGGTGAAAGTTAATGGCAATAATCTAGAAATATATGCTAGTACCAGTGCTAGTAGTCCAGTAGCCACTATAGATATATCAGGTAGTGAGTATCTGACGGATATACAAAATATGAATACTGATTCAAACGGCTTTATTGATGTTGATGGAACTACTGGTGCAGATACTTTAGACAACCTATATGATGCATGTATGGGCGGTAATGCAGACGCTTGTAAAGTTTTAGCGGCCCTTGGTGGAACTTGATTTTTGTTTTCTTTTCTTAACTCTTTCAAATTTGTGAGAGGGAAAGATTAATGAAAAAAGCTCAAGGTTCTCTTGAGTATTCTGCCATGATTGCTCTTATCCTTGTGATAATACTAGTTGCGGTTTTTTACTTCGGTGAAGGTGTCGTCCCAAAGGCGATACAATCAAGTAAGCAAAATGAGATTTTACAGTATCAAAACAGTGTGGAAGTTATAAAATCTAACTATGAAGCCACAGAATCCTGGAACTTCCTCAAAAATGAAACCATCTCCTGCTCAAACTCTCAATGCACCTTCAACGGTGAGACAAAGAGTATAGACGATTCCACGTTTTCCTACTCGGATACTCTTGAGAACGCCTATAATAAGTGCATCTACGAGAACGACCTCGATTCATGCAAAGCGATAGTTTATGTTCTTGGGGATTGATCGCTTTTTTCAAGCGCTGAAAGGAGGCTTATAATTTCACTAGTGTTCATGACTTTAACATTTTTAATTTGCTTGAGTTTCTTGTCGTTGCTCCATACTGGACAGTTGAGTTTAATTGCCAGTGCTATGAAGTCTATGTCTCCTAAATCGGGTGTAATTTTAAGTGCCTCGGGAATTGTGTCTATGTACTCCTCTTCTGGAATTGGGATTATAATATGGGATAAAAGTCCTAAAATTTCTTCAAATTTTTCGGGGCTGATTCCAGCTTTTTTGATTATTACTTCTTTGTATTTCTGAAGTTCATCATAGGCATATTCGGGAGTGTATAAGTCCAAAAACCCTCTTAGTTTGTATATTATCTTCCTCGTGGTAGAATCTGACTTAAAGAAGGAGAAGAGAATATTTGTGTCAATTACGAGAGATTCCAAGCTTTTCCCTCCAGTAGGCTCTTCTCTCATTCTTTACTTTTTTTTCAAGTTGCTCTATGTCTTCATCAGTTAATTCGGAGTTTTTTAATTCTTTTTCGAGTTCCCTAAATAGGGCATCTATAAGGAGTTCTTTTCTAACGGCTCGTCTTATAAGGCGGATTAGGCTTTTATCAACTTTATTTGGGAGTTTTATCACGATCTCAGTCATAAGTCCCACCGCTAATGATTATTCACGTTGGTAAGTTAATAAGCGTTGCGGAATGCCATAACTTTAGGAAAGTCCAAAGTTTTTTGTATTATGATATTTAATTAATGTCGAGGGGTTTATTATGGATCCGAAGGTACGTGCAAGGGAAAATAAAAAAGAGATGGGGAAACTAATTAAAAAGGATCCAATTTGGGACACGATAGGAGTTTTGGAACTTGAAGAAGATGCTAGCGAGAGAGAAGACTGGGATAATTTATCCTGAAGGCATGTTATTGATTCACCATAATCCTTTTTTCCTTAGAGGTATTGCTTTTAGTGGTATTTATGGGGGAAATAGAAAAGATCCTGTGGGACTTTCCACTCTTCAAGACGTACGGGGAGAAGGAAAGATTTCAAGGTACTGGGGTTGTTAGTCTCTCATCAGATAACCCTTGAAAAAGCTGCTGAACTCCTTGAGATGGATGTGGAAAAACTCGTTTTCATACTGGATCTTCTTGAAATAGACTATTCCTTCTTGGACGAGGAAGAGACCAGATTGGAAAAAGAAGCCGTTGAGAAGCTCTTGGAGCAGTTCAAAAAATGAAGATAGTGCTTAATAATCCACTTGGATGTTTCTCTTTTGTATAATCTAGATTATATCTAATTATGATTAGTCGAAACACATTTATATTTTTGAAGCAAAGATAACTGTGGTGGTGATTATGAAATTTGTAGATAGAGAAAGAGAGATGGCTCTGCTCCAGAAGGAATGGGAAAACAGGCCTTCCTTCGTAGTCCTTTACGGTAAAAGAAGAGTTGGGAAGACAAGACTTCTCCAAGAATTTTCCAAAGACAAAAATCCCTTTTTCTTCACGTTCTCCCAAACAGTTAAGGAGATCCAAATTGAAGAGTTCAAACGAGAACTCGCAAAATTTCTCAATGATAAATGGCTCGAAAAGCTTGAACTCAATGATTGGAAGGAGCTTTTCACATACATGGCCGATAAACTTCCAGAAAAATCCCTAATAATCCTTGATGAGTTCACCTATGCCATAAAAAGTGACAAGAAGGTATTGAGTGACCTTCAGAAGGTTTGGGATCACGAGTTAACCAGAAAAGATGTCATGCTCGTAATCTCCGGGTCTTTGCTTGGAATGATATGGGACGATATTTTGAGCTATGCTTCTCCTCTTTATGGTAGAAGGACAAGGGACATCCACCTTAAAGAGTTCGACTACTTAAACGCCCTAAAATTCTTTGAAGATAAGGAATATGGTCTCAAAGTTTACATGCTTGTTGGAGGGATACCAACGTATCTCAACGTGGCGAAAAGATACAGAACGATTGAAGATCTTGTAACAGAGGAATTCTTGAGCGATGGGGGATTTTTCTACAATGAACCATACATACTACTCTCTCAAGAGCTCAGAGAGCTTAAGATGTACTTTTCAATACTGAGTGCCATTTCCCATGGAAATACGAGACTTGAAGAGATTGCCAACTTTGTGGGAAAGCCCGCAAGGAGCATCTACCCTTACATGGAAAATCTAATACGCTTAGGTTTTGTTGAAAAGGAAACTCCCATACTTGGAAAGAAAAAAAGAAGTTTGTACAAAATTAGAGATAGCCTCCTTCTCTCATGGTTTACATTAGTTTACCCGAATTGGGGGAAGATACCGATTGGGGCTGAAGTTGATAAAAATGCACTAGTAGCTCTCTTTTCGAGAAAATTTGAGGAAGTTGCGAAGGAGTTTTTGATATTAAAGAGGCCGTTTGACTTCAAGGAGGTTGGACGCTGGTGGTTTAAGGGAGAGGAGATAGATGTAGTTGCCATTGGAGAAAGCCAAGTTTACCTCTTTGAGGTGAAGTGGAGCGATCTTGACGAAAAAAAAGCTGAAGCTGTCCTGAGATCTCTGAAGAAGAAAGCCAGACTGCTTGATTTTGATGGGGATTTCTACTATGGAATAATAGCCAAATCGCTGAAAAACAAGAATGATCTTAGAGAAAAGGGCTTCTATGCATTTGACTTAGAGGATATTCTGGTGCTTTAGTCTTTTTCACTCCTTCTCGCACTCACAAGGATTCTTCCCGCAGTAGGGGCAGACGCCGGGGTATTTCTTTTTAGCGGCTTCTTCCACGTCAATACCCACTATGTTAGCCAAGCTGACGAGCCATGCTAGAACGTCGGCAAACTCCTCTTCCATTGCTTCCTTATCTCCTTTCCTCAAAGCCTCCGCTAGCTCGCCTATCTCCTCGCTGAACCAGAGAAAAGTCTTCTCTAAGCCCCTTTTCTCATCTCTGTGGAAGTAAAGCTCCCTAATCAACTCTTGGAATTCCTTTATGTGCATGTTCTCACCTCTATGAAGGCTCGGGTTGAGGTTTCATCACAATTCAGCGCAATTCGCTTTCCTCATTGCCCAGCTTTAAATTCTCAGGAGATTTTTAAACCTTAGCCAAAACTCATTTAAGGTTTGAAGTAGAAAATAGCTTAGTGATGGATTATGGGATTATTCTCCTTTGGCTCAAAAAAGAATAAGGTCATCAAGATGCTTTCAGAGGGAGACACTGAGAGTATTCTCCGCTCTGCAGCGAAAGATCCAAAATACGTAGATGCCATTGTGGAGCTCTTCACTGAGGAAAACCCGGGGATAAGGGGAGATGTCCTTTTGCTTGTTGGCGAGCTTACGACCAGGCATAGAGACCTTATGATGCCGTACGTTGAAGAAGGGCTTCCCTTAAAGGTGCTTTCGCTTGTAAATGACCCCGATCCTTACGTTAAAGAAAACGCGATGCAGACTTTTGAAATCATGTTGAGGTACTTTCCATGGGTTGGAGAGAAGTTTAGGAATGAAATAGCGTCCCTGCTACTTGATGTTCTTCAGGTGGGTGATAAGAACAGAAAGGCCTTTGCAATTCTAATGCTTGGGAGGCTTAAAGTGAAGGAAGCCATTCCTTTAATAGAGGAATTAAAAAACGTCAGTGATGCCGTGATTTTGCCTCTGGAGGGCATTAAATGGGTGCCCCTTGGGGAGATAGCAGATAGAGTTATAAAAGAACTTGGGGGTGGTGTAAATGATTAACGTCATTGTATTCCTTGTACTACTAATAATTGCCGCGGTAATAGTGGTTAAGCTGACCTTTGCTGTCCTCAGATGGATGGCAATGAACGCTGTAGTGGGTCTAATCCTCGTAGGGGTTCTAAATTATCTCGGAGTTACACATATAGAGCTCAACCTCATAAACTTCCTTATAATAGCCGTAGGCGGAATTTTGGGCGTTTTTCTTCTGGCTTTCTTGTCCTTCCTTTAGTCCTTTCCAAACCTTTATAAAGTCGAATTTTTAAAAATGCTGAGGGAGAGAGAAAATAAGTTGTTAGAGGTGATGTTCATGTCTCACAAATCAGCAGAGATGTATGAGCTTAAAAAGAAGGTTGAAGAGCTTAAAAAGATTAGAGGCCGAGGTACTGAGCTTGTATCTCTTTACATTCCTGCCGGATATGACATAAATAAGGTCATGCAGCAGCTTAGAGAGGAGTATGGTACGGCACAGAACATTAAATCAAAGACAACTCGAAAAAACGTCCTTGGGGCTCTGGAAAGGGCAATGCAGCACCTAAAGCTCTACAAGCAAACCCCAGAGACGGGCTTAGCATTGTTCGTTGGTAACGTTAGCGAGCAAGAGGGTGTAACAGACATACAGCTTTTTGCAATAATACCACCTGAGCCCTTAAACGTCAGGCTCTATCGATGTGACCAAACTTTTGTAACCGAGCCCCTTGAGGAGATGCTTCGAGTTAAGGACGCTTATGGCTTGATAACAGTCGAAAAGAACGAGGCAACGATAGGCCTTCTGAGGGGCAAAAAGATAGAGGTTATTGAGGAGCTTACCTCCAACGTTCCCGGAAAGACAAGAGCCGGTGGTCAGTCGGCACGAAGATATGAGAGGATTAGGGAGCAAGAGACTCATGAATTCATGAAGAGAATAGGGGAACATGCAACGGAAGCTTTCCTTCCACTGCTTGAAAAAGGCGAACTCAAAGGAATCATCGTCGGCGGTCCCGGACCTACAAAGGAGGAATTCGTTGAGGGAGACTACCTCCACCACGAGCTTAAGAAGAAAATCATAGGCGTTGTTGATATAAGCTACCACGGCGAATACGGGTTGAGAGAGCTCGTTGAAAAAGCAAGTGACATACTAAAGGAGCACGAGGTAGTTAAGGAGAGGAAACTCGTTCAAGAGTTCTTCAGGCACTTGGTTAAGGACACAGGTCTTATAACCTATGGAGAAAAGGAAGTAAGAAACGCTTTGGAGCTTGGGGCTGTTGATGTGCTCTTGATAAGCGAGGGCTACGATAGGGTTCGCGTTAGGGCAAAGTGCAACCACTGTGGCTGGGAAGAACTCAAGACAATGACTGAAAGCGAGTATGAAACTTATAAGAAAAACCTCAAAACATGCCCCAAGTGCGGAAGCCAAAACATAAGCTTTGAAAAATGGGACGTCGCTGAGGAGTTAATAAAAATGGCAGAAGAAAGCGGTGCCGACGTGGAAGTAATTTCCCTCGACACTGAGGAAGGCCAGCAGTTCTACAGGGCATTCGGAGGACTTGGAGCGATTCTAAGGTACAGGATCCAGTGATGCTAGTAGCTCTCTTATCTTCTCCCTCACTTCTTCTCCGTCCATGGTGTACGGTGGTCTGAGGACGGGTTTTATTGAAAAGCCTCTTATGCTCATTGCTATTTTTATTGCAGAGCTGAATGAGGATGCAATGTTATAAACCTTTGAGAGCTTTGCGAGCTTCTTAGCATATTCAACAGCCTTTTCAAAGTTCTTTTCCTCAAAGGCCTTGTAAAGAGCGAGGTGGAGCTCTGGGGCAAAGTTTGCACATGCCATTATCCCCCCATCTCCGCCAAGGATAAGCGTGTTGAGGAAGTGCTGATCCAAACCAGTGAAAACCTTGAAATCTTTTCTTTCTCCTTTAACCTCAAAGATGACATCTCTCACATGGTTTATGCTGTCTATGGTTTCCTTTATGCCCGCTATATTTGAATACTCCATGGCGAGCCTTTTGATGAGTGGAACGCTTAATGAATTAGCACAGCTCGGGATGTTGTAAAGGATTATTGGGATGTCCGTTTTTTCGGCAACTAATGAATAGTGGTTGAAAAGTGCCTCGTCGCTGAGCGGGCAGTAATACGGGGGAGCTATGACGACGTAATCCGCTCCAATGTCTTGAGCGTGCTTGGTAAGTTCAATAACTTCAAAGGTGTTTGTTGAAGCCGTCCCCACAAGATAAAACGTCGAAGTTACGAGTTCTCTCCCCTTCTCCGCGAGAAACTTCTTTTCCTCAAAGCTAAGGCTTGTGAATTCCCCGGTTGTTGCGTTGATAAAAATCCCGTGGACTCCGGCTTTTTGGAGATAGTTTATGTGTTCCTCCAATGCTTGCAGGTCTATGGAGTAGTCTTCGTTAAAAGGTGTTACAAGCGGAACTATAACTCCTCTCATTGAATCACCAAAATAAATAGGGCTCAAGATATTTTAGGTTTGTGGAATATTCATATTCTTCCTGAAACTTTCAGAAGAGAAAAAGAAAAAGGCTCACATAACCTCTGGGGCTTCTATTCCCATAAGCTCAAGGGCGTTCTTGAGAACTTGCTTTGTAGCCAAGACTAAGAGGAGCCTCGTCTCCTTTATCCCTTCCTCAGCTTTTAGAACTGGCAGTGCCATGTAAAATCTGTTGAAGACCATAGCCACTTCGTTTGCGTAATTTGCTATTAGGTTGGGCTTTATGTCCCTTCCAGTTATTTTTATGACTTCTGGGAATTTGGAGAGGACTTTTATGAGCTCTTTTTCTTTCAAGTCGAGGTTTGAGAAGTCTGCTTTGCTCAGCAGTTCTTCTGCCTCAACAGGTATTCCTTCCTCTTTGGCCTTCCTTATGATAGAGCAGCACCTCGCGTGGGCGTACTGGATATACGGGGCGCTCTCGCCTTCAAAGTTCAGCACATCGTCCCATCTGAAGGTTATTATCTTCTCTGGTGAGTATTTTAGCATGTTGTATCTTACTGCGCCTATCCCGACTACCTCTGCTATTCTTTCCTTTTCCTCTTCGCTCAAGCTTGGGTTTTTCTCTTCCACGAGTTCCTTGGCTCTCTTTACAGCCTCATCAAGCACCTCATCTACAGTAAATCCTATCCAAGTCCCTTTTCTTCCGCTGAACTTCCCTTCGGGCCTTACGACGTGTTCATAGGCTAGGTGGTAGAAGTTCTTGTACGCCTCTTCGTAACCGAGAAGCTTGAGAGCATATGCAACTGCCTTCTGCTCGTACCTCTGCTCGGAACCAACGACGTTTATCACTATATCGGCGTTTGCAAACCTGCCAGGCATTTTCTCGCCCTCCTTCGCCGTGGTCCAGGTTTCATGGTCGTCCTTCTTGTCCCAGAGCTTGTAGCGCATATCTGCCTTAACTTTGCCAAACTTCCATAGGTGATAGGCTATGTCCTTTCCAGTGTACGTTGCCGTTCCGTCGCTCCTTATAAGCACCATATCTGGGTTTTCCATGTCTGGAAAGAGGTCTCCAAGCTTCATAATGAATGCTCCTTTGTATTTGCCCTCTTTTGCCCATTCAAAATGCTCGTTCTTCTCTATCATGGCGTATGCTTCTTCGAATATGCCGCTTTTCACTATGTCGCTTTCCCAGCTGAGCAAATCGTAGAAGATATTCATCCTGTAAGTGGTCTCCATTTGAGCTCTAACGACCCTCTCTGCTAATTTTCTACCCTCTTCGGCTATTTCATTGTCTCCTTCTTCCAGTTTCTTCATAAGCGCCCTTATCTGCTTCTCCACTTCTGGGTTTTCTTCCATCCTCTTGTGAACCTCAACATAGAGCAAACCCAAGGCGTGATCAATTACCTCGCCTTTGGAAAGTCCTTTCTTTTTGAGCTCATCAACGATTTTTTCAAACTCGTCCTTTAAGTTAAGGTAGCCCCACAAAACCTGAGCGAACTGGACTCCGAGGTCGTCTATGTAATTCTGCACTTCAACTTTGTAGCCGAGTTTTCTCATAATCCTGGCGACCGTATCTCCAAGAATGGAGTTCCTTGCGTGCCCCATGTGGAGTGGCTTGGTTGGGTTTACGGAGGTGTGCTCCACTATAACCTTTTTTCCGTTCCCTATGTTGCTTTCCCCGAATTTGTCGCCTTTTTCAAGGATTTCCTCTGTGATAATCCTTCCGAATTTTTCATAGTCTAAAAAGAAGTTTATGTATCCAGCGCCAGCAACCTCAACCTTTGAGATGTACTCGGGAAGCTTTCCTTCCAGTTTTGATACAATCTCTTGGGCTATCATCCTTGGGGCTTTTCTCAATACCTTTGCGAGCTGAAAAGCTACAGTGGTAGCAAAGTCACCGAGCTCCATGCTGGGTGTTTCATCAAATAAAATCTCTCCTTCCCACGTTTTGCCCTCTTTTTCGAGCATTTCTAAAATGACATTTTCTAATATCTCTTTGACCTCTCTCTTCACATCATCGTAAGCCACGCTTACCACCCGCTTCCCATTTTTCATAAACCTTTAAAAACTACCCGCTTTAAATTTGTCTGTGGTGGGTATGAAAAGGATAGGTGAGCACAAAGCCAAAAAAGGTCTTATAAGGTTTGAAATTGAGGATGAAGACGGCATTGCAAAAGACGTAAAGATTACCGGCGACTTTTTTGTCTATCCAGAGGAGACAATCGGCGAACTTGAGAACGCCTTAAAGGGAAAACGGCTTGAGGAACTTGAGAAAGCAATAGAAGAGTTCTTTGCGGTAAGGCTGGACGTTGAGATGCCTTACATAAACGTTGAGGACTTTAAGGTCGCCCTTAAAAATGCTCTGCGTGGTGAAAATGAGAACTAAAGTCTTCTACGCTTTTCTTGGAGTCTTTCTCACTGGAGTTCTCTTTGGGGTAGTATTCTCTATTTTGAGTCCGAGCTCCGCTGAGAACTTATTCTCAAACCTTAGGCAGTTTTTTGGAGGAGTTGTGGAGGAAAACACCGACAAATTTGGCCTTTTCGCCTTTATATTTCTCAACAATTCGAGAGTTGCAGTGATATGTGCTCTTGGCGGCCTACTTTTTGGCATAGTTCCCGCGGGGATACTGTTCTTTAATGGCTTTATAGTAGGTATAGTGATCAAATACTTCAACGCGCAGGGAGAAAGCTTGGCAAAAATCCTTCTGGCGATTATCCCCCATGGAATAATAGAGATCCCGGCTTTTGCAGTTGCGGGCCTTGGTGGGGTGGAGTGGTATCTTGAGCTAATTAACGGAGAAGGAAGCTTAGGAGAGAGGTTCTTGAGCGGATTCAGAAAATCCATGAAAATGCTTGCTTTGTCTTTGATAATGCTCCTAGTGGCAGCATTTGTTGAAGCTTATGTCACTCCAGTTATCGCTTCGGTTGTTTAAAATGAAATCAAAGAAAAAGTAATTTTAACTTTCATCTTTTGTCCACTAGCTCTCCTGCGGCAACTTTTGGAGCAGGGAAGGTGCCGTATTCCTCGTAAATTTCGACTTCTCTTAAGAATGCATCTATTGGGTTTTCCATGGATGCAATTACACTTCTAATATGCTTCCTAAACGCCCCGTTCTTTCTCATAAGCTCCCAGGCCTTTTCTGAAACCTTTATGGGGTCTGTTGAGTGGAACTTAATGCCAAGGCTTATAAGCCACTTTGTGATTGCCAAAAGCCTGCCTGGGTAAGTTGAAATGGTCGGAGTTCCTAAAGCCAGGGCTTCTCTGTTCATTGTTCCTCCTGCACCGATCATCAGCTTTGCATAGTAAAGGAGAGACAAGCTGTCTGTAACGTGTTCTGGGATTATGACGTTCTCAAAGTGTTCAAAGCGCTTCTTTTGACTTTCCGTTCTTGGGAATAGAACTATGGGAATTTCGGGGAGTAAGGGAATCACGTTTTCGAGGACACTCTTCTCGGCATCGCCGTTAAAGTAGTTGGCCTTTATAGGTTCGGTTCTCATTACAATGTAGCTGTATGGGGATAAGCCGAGTTCTTTTAGGGGCTTTTTGCTGGGGATGAAGCCATAGATGTGGGCTAATTCGGGAATGCCGTTTATTGGCTTAAGGGAATTTACATCTGCCCCGCATTTTATGAGTTCATATGCGTCTATGGCCTTTGGATAGATTAATCTTCTCGTGAAGGGCAGCATGAGCTTGTTGACAGCTACGGCAGTGTCGTTGTCGGCAAACCCAATTGTGGGAATTCCCAATCCAAAAGCCACCCTTGGAGCTTCGGGAGAATTTTTATAGAGGGCCAAATCCGGTTTTTCCTCAATTATGAGTTTGGATAGCTTGTATTGTCTTTCGGTACTTGCTATAAGCTTTCCTTCAAGAGTTGATCCGCCGTGTTTGCCCACAACATAGTAATCTATCCCCAACATGTCCAAAATTCCAGTTAGGCCGTCAAATTCCCTTGTAGTTACCAACACTTCGTGCCCTCTCTTTTCGAGCTCCCTGATTATACCTTTGAAAAAGTGAGCGTGAGGTGAGTTGACAATATCTATCCATATCTTCACGAATTTCACCCATTGTTATGAACAGCCTTGTCCATTAAAAGGGTTTCCATAAAACGGTTTTCTAACCTTAACTTCTCAAGCTACAGTATGGTTCTTTGTTTTGTTAATCGTTTATTACGCTTTCAGTTCTTGAAATAATGCATAAAATCAAAGTAATTTGTCAAATCTCCCTCAATAAATGTGTTTTGGGCGAATTTTCCTGAAGTTTCTTGAGAAATCTTCGGGATTACCACTTGAAATTGTTTCGTGGAAAAACCTTAAATTTTGATGTTCAATCTTTCTCCTTGGTGAGAACGCATGAGAGAAAAAATAGCTGACAGAAGCGCTGAGATTGCTGTTATAGGCTTAGGTTATATCGGTCTCCCTACGGCAATCATGTTTGCCAATGCTGGATTCAAAGTTGTAGGGTATGAAATAAGGGAAGATGTTGTGAAAAAAGTAAATTCTGGAACTTCTCATATAATTGAGCCCGAAATAGAGGATATGTTAAGGAAGGCAATTGAAAACGGAAATTTGAGAGCCACCTCGGATAAAAAAGAGATAGCGGGTAAAGATGTCTACATAATATGTGTCCAGACTCCCCTGAAAGAAGATAAAACTCCGGATTTAAGTTATCTTGAAAACGCCGTCAGAACGACTGCTGAATCCATGAAGAAAGGCTCTCTCGTGATCATAGAGAGTACTGTTCCCCCCATGACGACCCTAAGAATGGCAAAGCTTATAGAAGACATAACCGGGTTTAAGGCTGGAGAGGACTTTTACATGGTTCATGCTCCCGAAAGGGTCATGCCGAGAAGGATATTCAAGGAGCTCGTTTATAATTCCAGAATACTTGGAGGAATAAACGAAGAAAGCGCCGAACTAGCTGAACTTTTGTACAGAACCTTTGTAAAAGGTCAGATTTTCAAGACGAACTCTACCACAAGTGAAATGGTAAAGCTCATGGAGAACACCTTCAGAGATGTGAACATTGCTCTGGCAAACGAGTTCGCATTTTTAGCTCACCAATATGGAATTGATGTTTTCGAGGCTATTGAGCTCGCTAATACCCATCCGAGAGTTAAAATACACATGCCGGGAATTGGTGTTGGCGGTCATTGCTTGCCAAAAGACTCCTATTTGCTTCTCAGTTCTGCAAAAGAAGATTTTGGATTGATAAAGAAAGCAAGAGAAATCAATGAAGACATGCCTCTCTTTGCAAAGGATCTTCTTATAGATGCCCTGAAAACAATTAACCTTCCTGTAGAAGAAGCGATTGTAGTGGTTTTGGGACTGGCATACAAGGGTTATTCAGACGATACAAGGAATTCACCAGCCCTTAAGTTTATTGAAGAGATAAAAGATATCGTTATGGAAGTGAGAACTTACGACCCCTATGTAAAGGGAACGCATGAGAACCTTGAAGATGCCCTAAAGGGAGCAGACGCCGTTGTGATAGCGACTGATCATCCAGAATTTAAGACTCTGGACTGGCAGGCACTGGGAAGGCTTATGAGGAACAAAATTCTTATAGACGGGAGACATGTTGTGAAGAATCCTCCGAAAGGGTTTGTATTTAAGGGAATCGGGAGGGGCGAGTATTGAGGCCGGCGTTTGTCTTCGGTACAAGACCAGAGATAATAAAACTTGCACCGGTGATAAGGGCATTCGAAAGAAGGGGTATTGAGCCCCTAATGATCCACACGGGACAGCACTATGATTACGAAATGAGCAAGATTTTTTTGGAAGAGCTGGAGCTCCACAAAATTGACTACCATCTTGAAGTGGGCTCTGGAACCCAGGCATATCAAACGGGAATGGCGATGATAAAGATAGAGGAGGTTCTCATGAAAGAGAAGCCGGATGTTACATTAGTTCAAGGGGACACCAACACAGTCTTAGCTGGTGCCTTGGCGAGTGTCAAGCTTAAAATTCCTGTTGCCCACGTTGAAGCCGGTCTTAGGAGCTTTGATAGGACAATGCCGGAAGAAATAAATAGAATCTTAGCAGATCATGCAAGTGAAGTCCTTTTTGCCCCAACTGAGGATGCAAAGAAAAACCTTGAGAGGGAAGGAATAATTGAAGGGGTGTATGTCGTTGGAAATACAATAGTTGATTCCGTTCTCCAGAATTCAGAAATAGCCGAAAAGAAAAGCAGGATTCTGGAAAAGTTGGGGTTAAAGCCAAAAGAATATGCTCTTTTGACTGCTCATAGAGCTGAAAACACTGATAGTGAAGAGAACCTCAAAAAACTCGTGGAAATAATAACTTCCTTGCCGATAACTGTAGTGTATCCGGTACACCCAAGAACGGAAAAGAGGCTAAAAGCCTCAGGCTTATGGGAAAAGCTGAAAGCGAAGGAACACGTGATTCTCACAAAACCCCTTGGCTATCTTGACTTTTTGAAGCTGCAGAAAAACGCTAAAATTGTTTTAACTGACTCAGGTGGAATTCAAGAAGAGAGCATAATCCTTAACGTCCCGTGCTTGACTCTACGCTACAACACGGAAAGACCGGAGACAATAAAAGCTGGAGGGAACGTTTTAGTTGGCCTTGAGAAAGACAGAGTTCTCCACTACGTAGAGAAGCTCTTGAACGATGAAGAATTCTACAGAAGGATGGCAAATGCTAAGAACCCCTTTGGGGATGGAAAAGCGGGAGAAAGAATTGCCGAGATTCTTTTGGATCTTTATGAGAAGGGGAAATTGAGAGTGAAAAGTTCGAGATTTATTTGAATGGTTAAAAAATAAACAAAATAAAAAAGGCTATGTCTTTACGAGTACCAGAACTTCCAGCCCTGGAACTGTTATCTCTTTCTCAAATATTTTCTCTCCTTCTGGCCATATCTGCTTCCATTTGCCTGGAGGAAGGGGAATAGATGTGTCTTTGGGGACGTTGTTTGCAATTACAAGAACCTCGTCATCATGTCCCCTGAAAAATGCTAGGACGCCTTCTTTTGAGGTGTAGAACTTTATTTTGCTGCTTGTTAACGCCGGAACGCTTTTTCTTAAATCTGCGAGGCTCTTGTAATGGTTTAACACATCTTCATTCACGGTATCCCATTGTATTGGGTATCTATGGGAGTCAAAGTGTTCTTTGTCCCCTAGGAGGCCTCTTTCATCTCCTTGGAAAGTTACGGGCATGCCTGGAAGAGTGTATAAGAGCGTTGAAAGAAGTTTTAGTCTCTGAATTGCTTCTGGCTTTGGTGTGTCTCCTAAATTGCCACCTCCTAAATCTGTAAGGACTCTTGAAGTGTCATGGGAGCTTACCAGATTAAAACCCATGGCAATGACGTTTTCTCCGTAGCTTGCGTAGTATCTGCCCAAAAGCTCCAGCGTTCTTTCTCCATTCCAGTCTCCCCTTGCGTAAGCAAGGAGTATATCTCTTCCGAGAGCGTAGTTCATGAGGGAGTCGAACATGTTTCCCTGCACCCATCTCGGAGAAAGCTCCCATATTTCGCCCACTATGTATGCATCGGGGTGCTTTTCCTTGATGGCTTTCCTTAGCTCGGAGAAAAATTCCTCGGCGTTTATGAGCTCTTGTGGCGCATCTATCCTAATGCCGTCAAAGCCAAAGTCAAGCCAGTGCAGTGCGGCACCTATTAAATATTCCTTGACCTCTGGATTGGCTGTGTTGAGCTTGGGCAAACTTCCGAGTCCCCACCACCCAAGATATGCTTTTCCATCTCCCAACTTAAATGGCCATCTCTGCACAAAGTACCAGTTCCAGTAAGGGCTTTTCTTTCCTCTTGATGCCACATCCAGAAACGCCCAATGTCCAATTCCGCTGTGGTTGGGGACAAAGTCAAAGATAATTCTTATACCTCTCTTATGAGCTTCTTCAATGAGAATCTTTAGGTCTTCTTCGCTTCCAAACTGTGGATCGAGGCGGTAATGGTCGTATACATCGTAACCGTGAGCGCTTCCAGCTAGAAATATCGGGTTTAGGTAGATAACAGTAACCCCAAGTTCTTGAAGGTAATCCAGCTTTTCGAGTATCCCTTTTATATCTCCTCCAAAGTACTGGTGACAGCAGTGAAGTGGGCTTATTGGGTCGCTCCAATTTGATAGAATGGGCCTTTCATTTATAAGCTCATTAAACCAAAACTCATCGGTTTGGAGAGCTAATGCATCATTGCTTGGATCACCGTTATTAAAGCGATCCGGAAATATCTGGTAGCCTATTCCTTTGCTCACCCACTCCACTTGGGGGAACCTGTTTATCCCATCAAAGGTGAAGAATGGATTTTTGGAGGTATTAAGGACGAGAACCTCTCCATTGTTTGTTGTGAGTTTGAAGTAGTATTCTATGGGGCTTACCTCTTGAATCTCCACTCTCCAGACTTCTCCAGACCCCCACCATAGCTGACGCTCCATTTTGTATTCTCCATTGGAAGCCACGAGAAATGCCGATTGTATCTGGTTGGGTTGTACCTTGAACCTAATTACCGTTCTATTATCGGCAATCGATAGATAAGCGGGGTTCTTAGGGTCGTGTTCTATTATCAGGCCTTGTTCCCCTTTTACGATTTTAACGGCGTTTTTTCCGCCAAATCCGTCATCTACGTAAGCATCTGCTGTGGGATCAACTGCTGACATATCTTTTATCCATTCGCCATCTACAAAGAATTTGTATTCGTATCTGCCGGGATTTAAGCATACTGTCCTTACCCATGTTCCATTCTCATTTTTCATGGGCAGTTCTCCCCAGTCGTTAAAGCTTCCTCGCAGACTCACAGAAGTAACGTTTTCTTCTGGTTGGTATCTGAACGTGACGGGCACTTTACCTGGTGGACACATATTTTGGCTTTTTTCGTTTATGTAGATGGGGGGATAGTTTCCTGAGGGAAGTTTTAGCTCTTGGGTTGTGGGTGATTGAAGGCATCCTGATGCTATTATATTTAACATGAACATTAGCAAAAGAAGAGCCCCAAAGCGCCGTCTCATTTAAGTATCACCGAAAGTGATATCATTGGTGATGTATATTAAGTTTTCTAAACTGGAGTTCCAACGTAAATCCCGTGCCTTGTTCTCACAATCTTTACCTTGATTTCGTCTCCAACTTTTGCATTCGTGTTTATAATCTCTATCAACCTATTTCTCGCAGTTCCCAGCATTTCTCCCTCAATTCTTCCGGGGAGGATAACCTTTACTTTGACAACTTCTCCAACGTGGAACTGCAGAGGGATGAACCTCCTTCTGTGCATTCCAAAGTGTTCTGGCCTTAGAACAAGAGGCCTCATCCCAGTTTTTTCTTCTAAAGCTCTAAGCCATGCGTAAAATTCTTTAAACGATAGGAACTTTACCGTGGGACGTCTGCCAAACTTGTAGGGGACATAATTCTGGAAACCCAAAGCGGGCCATCTTTTTCCGGCACCAATTTTCCGGACGAATTCTATAAATGCTTCTGCCTCATTGTCGTTTATTCCGAAGATTATTACCGGGGCCAAAAGAACATCAATCCCGGCATTTATAAGCGCCTCTGCCATCTCCAAAACGTGGTTAAGGTCGTAGTCCTTCATTCCCATTAGCATTTTTGCTTTTTCGGGATCAAGGGAATGAATTGAGAGGTTCACCCTATCCAGCCCTGCCTCTGCTAGCTCCTCAACAAGCTTGTCGTTTAGCAGTGCTCCATTGCTCTGCAGTGAAATTACGCTGACGTTTGGGTTTTCCCTAAGCCCTTGAACCAGCTCCACAATAAATGGATATAGTAGTGGTTCTCCTTGTCCATCTAAATGTGCCTCAAGCCCTTTGCCTTTAAATCTGGCAACTTCATCAAACCATTTTAGCAGGTAGTCAACATCAACAACGTAATCGAGAAGTCGGGTTCTTGAATAGGGCCCTTCATCAACAGAGCAGAAAATACATGAGAGGTTGCACCCTGTTGATCCTCTAACTTGGATTAAATTTGTACCCCTATCTATTAGCCCGAACCCGTTGTAGCCTAAGAGGGGCACTTCCATTCCTTCGTGGATGTACAGCACTTTTCTTCTTGTGTACCTGTTTTTCAAAAATTCTCCGAGGTGGCTCTGAATTAAAAAAGCAATAAATTTCTCAATCTCTTCGTTTTCTGTGTTTACAACAAGGTATCCATTTTCAACACTAATTTCGGGTTTAATTTTGAATTTCCTTCTAATTGCCTTTTCAAGAAGGGATTTTTCAAAATCAGCATAAAGAGTGTTTCTCCAAACCAGTCTTATGTTAGTGTCCACTTCTTCGAAATAGGAATTTGGGAACTTTATTCTCATCATGTTCCCCCTTAAGGGTGGGGTCTTTTAAAATTTTAGCAAAGCTTATAAAACATAATAGAACACAGTTCCGCATGGAAACATTTTAATACTTTATGCGATATATAGTCTAATGATGGACTACTGTGGACAAATGTGGGAGAGGTGAGGGAAATGTGGGGCAAACTTGAGCACTACTTTGACGAGTATCCAGTGAGAAAGCAAATAGCAAAACTGTTATTGAAATATGGCCTCAAGGTTTCAGATGACATGAAAATCAAATGCGGTGAGATAGAGGTTCCATATACCAAAATAGCCAAAGCTCTTGATGTAGATAGAAGAGTCGTCAAAGAGACCGTTGCCATGATACTAAAAATCCCTGAACTTAGAGAGATATACACAAACCTTGAGCCAACAGTGCACATGAAGTATGTCGGAAGGCACGTCGGTTATGGAGTCATAGAAATAGAACCAGAGCCAAGGGCTATAGGAATACTGGCAAAAGTTGCATCGAAGATTGCAGAAAGGGGAATAAACATTGTACAGGTCGTTGCAGAGGATCCCGAGCTTTATCCTGAGGCCACTTTAACAATAATCACCGAGAAGCCGATTCCTGGCGATCTAATAAACGAACTCTCAAAGCTTGAAGGTGTTAAGCGTATTTCTATTTACTGATTACTGAGCTTCTTTTCAACTTTTTTATATTGACGTTGGTTACATGGTTGAAATATCGGCTTGGTACTATAGTTAATTTTTGCTTTTGATTCTTCGCAACTTTAGTCCAGAAACTTTTCTTTTTGTCAAATTTGAAAAAACGAAGTTCTATTTCTTTAACCATTGGTTGTTAACCTCTTGGCATCTCAATAAGGTTTATAAATATTGATTTCGCAATAATAGTTAGAAACATTAGGTGTAAAAAATTTCAACCTTGACTTGTGGAGGGTTGTTAAATGGGAGAAGCAAGCAGGATAAGCCGATATATTTACACCGTTTTGACATTGTTTGTTATTTGGTTGTTTCTAACGAGCAGTTTTGATCCCCAAGAAGTTGCAATTGGAGCAATATTCGCACTAATCGTTGGCGCGCTGACTTATGAGGTTTTCACGGAGAGGGGCTTAGGGAATCTTAGCCCGAAGAGAGTGCTTTATTTCATAGCGTACATACCTTACTTCCTTTGGGCAATGATAAAGGCAAATCTAGACGTTGCGTACCGTGTTCTGCATCCAAAAAGACCCATTAACCCAGGAATTGTTGAATGCAAAACAGTTCTCACAAATAACGTTGGAAAACTGGCTCTTGCCAATTCAATAACTTTGACTCCAGGTACAATTACCCTTGACGTTAAAGGAAATCGCTACTTCATCCACTGGATTGATGTGAAGGACGAAAGTGTAGAAGGTGCGTCTGAGAAAATAACTAAGCCTTTTGAAAAATTCCTGAAGGTGATCTTCGAATGATAGCGGTTTATCTATTCCTAATTGCCGCTGCCGTTGTTTTGAGCATGTACAGGTTCTTCAGAGGGCCAACTACAGCAGATAGAATCGTAGCAGTAGACATAATGACGACCTTAACCACCGGCTTGATGGTGCTGTTTGCCCTCTACTACAAGAGAGCAATATTCCTTGATGTAGCGCTGGTTTATGCCGTGCTCGCTTTTGTCGGAGTTGTAGCTTTTGCCAGATACATGGAGGGAGGTTTATGAGCATTGCATCACTAATCGGCCAGGTTCTTGTACTCATTGGAGCTTTCTTCTATGTGGTATCTGCGCTGGGTTTAATTAGAATGCCAGATGTATACAACAGAATGCAAACTGCAACAAAAAGTGCAACTCTGGGTTCTCTGGGTGTGATCATAGGCGCTGGAATATGGGCTATTGGAGAGGTGGGAAGCTACTCTTGGATTCCAAAGACACTGGTAATTGCCATATTCCTGCTCCTCACTAATCCAATATCCGCACATGCACTAATTAGGGCTGCTTACAGGAGCGGAGTGCCCTTATGGGAAGGCAGCGTCGTTGATAAGTACAAGGAGGCAGAAAAGTCTCTGGAGCGAGTAGAGGGGATAAAAGGGAATTTAGAAGAGGCTTTGGAGGAGGGTGAAAAGGATGAATGATTGGGTCGCGATTTTCATAACCGCTCTCATGGTAATCTCCGCAATCTTCGCAGTTGAATGGAGGGATCTCCTAGCGGCAGTCATTGGAATGGCTGCAGTGAGTCTTTTTGCCTCGATAGCGTTCTTCTTCCTCCAAGCACCCGATGTGGCTATGGTAGAGGCGGCAATAGGTGCTGCATTGAGCGCTGCCGTGTTTATATTTGCAATAAAGAGGACTGAGAGGTACGAGAGCGAAGAAGAAGGCACAGGATGGTGGGCGAGATGGTAAAGCGAATCCTTGCCATAGTCTTTATCCTAATAATCGGTTTCTGGATGGCAAAAGCACTTGATCAGATTCCATTTGGACAGGACAGGATGCTCGTGGGCAAGTACTACCTTGAGCATGTTACTGAAGACACAGGTGCCATAAACGCTGTAACCGCTGTGGTCGTTAACTACAGAGGTTTTGACACTCTAGGAGAAGTTACCGTGCTCTTTATAGCCTCTACCGGCGTTGCGGCACTTCTATGGAGGAAGAAGAGAAAGAGGACTGCCAAAACAGAAGGAAGCATTGTCCTAACGACAGGTGCGAGGCTTCTTTTGCCGTTTATAATGCTCTTCGGAGCTTACATATTCATCCATGGGCACTTAACCCCGGGCGGAGGATTCCCCGGTGGAGCAACAATCGCAACAGCGTTCTTGTTCTTTTACTTGGCCTTCACGGTCTACGAGATAGACCACAAGATCTTTGAGCCCCTTGAGGGTTTTGCGGGACTTGGCTATGTGACAGTTGGCCTTATAGGTTTGGCAATAGGTGGATACTTCCTCTTTGACTGGATATGGCAAACATGGGGAATCGGAAGAGAAAACGTGGGAAGGCTTCTGAGTGCAGGATTCATACCCATAATTTACACCCTGATTGGGATCAAGGTCGGCACCGAGCTCACGGGAATTGTTGACAACATGATTAAAGAGCCCGAGGAGGGAGGGTAATGAACCCGTACTACTTTGCTTCAATCGCTTTAATCCTTATTGGGCTTTATGCCGTACTAACAAAAAGGAACGTCCTCAAGATACTGGTTGGTCTCAGCATAATGGAGACGGGAGTTAACTTACTGCTCATCAGCGTTGGTTATGTGAGCGGCAGAAGTGCGCCCATACTTAGCGAGGGGATAACTCCGGATAGGGCAGTTGACCCAATTCCTCAGGCGTTGGTGCTTACAGCTATTGTTATTGGCGTTGCAACAACTGCAATGGCCTTAAGCGTTGTTATAAACCTCTATGAGAGGTACAAAACCCTTAACGTAGAAGAGATAAGGAGGTTGAGGGGATGAGTCAGTACGCTTCACTCCTCATCGCGTTACCGTTGTTTGGTGCATTCTTCATCCCAATACTCAAGAGAACAAGCAAGAATGCAGTAATGCCTTTCTTGGTCTTGGTAACATTAATCCAGACTGGAATCGCGGCGTGGGTATTTAATGAAGTTTACACAACTGGGAAGCCCATAATAGTCCTAGCTGGCGGATTTAAGCCACCAGTGGGAATCAACCTATACATCGGACACTTTGCGGCGCTGTTTGTCCTGGTTATCGCACTTGCCAGCTTTCTAATGGCGGTCTTTAGTCTTAGAGCAGTTAGCATTGAACCAAAGGACAAATATGCAATGCTGTTTCTCCTTCTAATGCTCGGTGCAACCGGCATGATTTCCACTGGAGACATCTTCAACCTCTTCGTCTTTATGGAGATTACCGCAATTAGTGCTTACGCATTGACTGCCTACAACAAAACCGGAGAGGCAAGCGAAGCGGCACTCAAATACATTGTCCTTGGAGGAATTGGCTCAAGCTTTTTCCTTGTTGGTGTGGCCTTGATCTACGGAAGCCTTGGAACACTCAACATGGCTCACATCGCAGAGCTGGCACATTTAGTTAATCCAACCGTTGCAAAAGCTGGGTTGGCTTTGCTTATCTTTGGACTGGCAGTTGAAGCAGAGCAGTTCCCACTTAACGCTTGGGCGCCCGATGCATATCAAGAAGCCCCTCATCCGGTAACGGCAATGTTTTCCGCCTTCGTGGTTAAGGCATCTCTCTATGCCATGGGCAGAGTGATTTACATTTTAAGTGCTGTTGAAGGATGGGACTCAATCCTAAGGCTGCTGATAATTTTGGGAACTCTTACCGTTATAATAGGCGAGATGAGCGCTTTAAGACAGAGCAACGTTAAGAGGATGTTTGCTTATTCCAGCATAGCTCAGGTAGGACTGATTGCCGTGGGTTTAGCCCTTGGAACTCAAGCCGGCTTAAGTGCAAGCGTATTCCACATGTTCAACCACGCAATAGTTAAAGCTCTCATGTTCTTGGCAGTTGGCTACGTTGCATTAGAGCTTGGAGGAGCAGAGATTAGCAAATTTGAGGGCTTGGGAAAGAAGATGCCAATTACCGCGTTTGCCATAACCGTAGGTGCAGTAAGCATCATAGGAATTCCGCTCTTCAACGTCTTCTGGAGCAAAGTGCAGCTTATTCTGGCAGCGTTAAACGCTCAGTACACTTGGGTGGTAGCGTTGATCCTAGGCGCAAGTCTCGTGGAGGCTACCTATTACATAAGGCTGATACATGCAATGTGGTTCAAAGGAGAGGGAGAAAAGGTGAAAGAGAGCAACGTGCTCGCACTGGTGATGCTCTTACTGGTTGCTTTGATAATAGTCATCGGAATCTATCCAGAACCCTTCTGGAATGCTATGCAAAAGGCTGGAAGCGACATCTTTGACGTTGCCCAATACGTTAAGAACGTTCCTCTACTGGGGGTGAACCCATGAACGAATTAGCATTAATTGTGTTTACTCCTCTAATAGCCGGCGCATTTGCATGGCTTATTGATGTTAAGGGAATCAGAGAGATCGTTGGCGTTTTGGGTGCCGCAGTGCCACTTGGATACACCGCTTTGCTCTACCAAAAAACGGGTGAGGGCCTTAGCTTTGTCCTCAACCTGGGAGTCTTCAAGCTAACCTTTGCCCTGAACACGTTAAATTGGTTCTTCCTCGGAATAGGAGCTTTGGTGGGATTTGCAGCAATTTTGGCGTTAGTATCTACAGGTAGAGACAGCTACGAGTGGCTGTTTGCGTTAATGAGCCTCAGCGGCGTACTTGGTGTTTTCCTTGCAAACGACTTAATGGCGTTCTTTATCTTCTGGGAGATAATGACATTTGCGAGCTTCATGATGGTTCTACACTACAACAAGGCAGCGTCGCTCAAGTACTTCCTGCTGAGCGTCTTTGGAGCCTATGCAATGCTTATCGCACTGGGAATTATTTACGCAAAACTTGGTACCTTTGACTTTGCCCAGATACAGCAGGCGATGTACAAGGAAGCCTATGCGACAGCTTTCGGAGCCGATACCCTTTTCAGCAAGGGTGAAAGTGCTCTCATATACCTGCTCTTCCTCATAGCGTTTGGAGTTAAAGCCGGAATGTTCCCTCTACACGTATGGGCACCAGATGCATATTCAGAAACCAATCAGAGCTATGCCGCAATGTTCAGCGGAGTTCTAAGCAAGGCTGGAGTTTATGGTTTCGTACTGCTGTACATCCTTATGGGCACTAGATTAGCAATTGAATTTGGAGGATTTAGAAGCACAACAAAATTCGGCTACATAATAGCGTTCCTTGGAGGCCTAACGATAATTGTGGGTGGTCTCTTAGCGGCTCTCCAAGAAGATATAAGAAAGCTCTTTGCTTACTCAAGTATAAGCCAGCTTGGCTACATCTTAGTGGGTATAGGAGTGGGAACGGCTTTAAGCATGCAAGCCGCTCTCTTCCACGCATTAAGCCACGCACTTTTCAAGGGGTTGTTCTTTCTCATAGTTGCCACGATAGTCTACAGGACGGACAAGACAACCTTCGCCGATATGGGAGGCTTGGCGGAAAAGATGCCCTTCACCTTCGCAATGGCCTTCGTGGCAATCCTCAGCTTAGCGGGAATACCACCATTGGTTGGCTTCGCTAGCAAGTGGGTTCTCTTTGAAGCGGTCATAAGCCAGAACCTCCCGATACTTGGAGGTATGGTGTTCTTCGGAAGCGCCATAGGTTTTGTCTACCTCATTAGGTTCACCTACGCAGTATGGTTCGGACAGAGGCCGAGTGAGCTAGAGAACACAAAGGATGCCCCACTGCCAATGGCGACAGCAATGGCAATTTTGGCACTGTTTAACGTCGTCTTGGGCATAGCTCCAGGATTAGTCGCTAGGGAGCTTAACAAGATATTTGGAAAGGAAGTTATCGGCGGAAACCTCTTTGTGCTTGACTTAGGCTTTGGAAGGTACAACGCGCTGGCAATACTCATCTACCTCGTAGTGGGCATTGTAATAGCCGGAATAATCTACTTTATGGGTGCAAAGGTCAGAAAAGTGCCTGTTACAGACACTTACCAGTCGGGTAACCCTGTTACAATGGAGTACAACTTAACGATAAGGAGGAACTTCTTCCTGCCACTTAAAGAGACCCTCGCCTTCTGGCTCAGAATAAGCTTCGACAAGCTCTATCAAGACATAGGAGCTTGGGTCGAGGATTTAGCAGAAGTTTTGAGAAACTACGTCTACAATGGGAATGTTCAGAGCTACGCGTGGTATCTGGCAGTAGTCTTACTAATCCTTGCATTATGGGGGGTGTGAAGAATGATTGAGACTGCTTTGAAGGCTTTCCTAATTTTAATTTATGCAACCTTCGTGGGCTTCATGTTCATGGGAATAATCAGAATAGTCACGGCAAGAATTCACAGGAGGGTTGGACCTCCGGTTTACCAGCCCATCCTCGATACCATAAAGCTCCTTTCAAAGAAGAGCAACATAACCCACGGTTTAATTTATGACTTTGGAGTAATCTACGCCCTAGGAGCGACTATACTGGCCCTTGTGTTCATTCCTCTCGGAAGTATCAGTGTGCTCAGAGCTTACGGTGATCTCGTCCTCATCACCTTCCTCCTTGAGATACCAATGCTCGGCATGATGTTTGCCGCAATGAGCTCTGGAAATCCTTACGCGGGCATAGGTGCCCAGCGTGCACTGCTCACAATGCTCGCCATTCAAGTGCCCCTTGGCTTCGCCATAGTTGCTTTGGCTGAATTTTACGGAACCTTCAGCACCTATGAGATAGTCATGGCACAGCAGACGATGGGATGGAGCATATTCCATCTACCGCTGCTCTTAGCGGCGATAGCCTACGATATTGTCCTGCAGGCAATGTTTGGAAAGGAGCCCTTTGACATAATGATTGCTCCGGGTGAAATTTCTTTGGGACCAATGGTCGAGTTCGGCGGCAAGCACATGGGAATACTCCAGATACAGCACGCCATAGCCCTCTTCGCGGAGACCTTGTTCTTCAGCAACATCTTCCTAGGCGGAGCAGCAGTTACGGCATTTGCAAGTCCAATATTAAACACACTGGCAAGCTTAGTGATACTCCTAATCAAGCAGATAGCAGTGCTCCTCGTGGCCACCTTTATGGCTGCAATATTCCCAAGGTTCACAATAGACCAGGCGGCGAAGTTCTACTGGAAGTGGCCAACAATAATAGCCGCTCTCGGAGCGATATTAGCAAGTTTGTGAGGTGAAAAAGATGGTGGACTGGAGATTGTATGAACCGCTCATCAACTTTGCGAGAAAAAGGAGCATGTGGATTGTTTCGTTCTGTACTGGGTGCGGCGGTATAGAGATGCCGCCGCTGGCAACAGCTCGCTATGACTTCGAGCGCTTCGGTATAATGCCTAACCCAGCAGCTAGAATGGCTGATCTCTTCCTTATTACCGGTTACGTTACCCCAAAGACGCTCAAGAGAATTATCATAACCTACGAGATGCAGCCTGATCCGAAGTACGTACTTGCCCACGGCTCTTGTCCGTTAAACGGTGGAATTTATTGGGACGGTTACAATGCTATCAAACACCTCGACAAGTACATACCGGTTGATGTAGCCATAGCCGGTTGCATGCCGAGACCTGAAGCCGTCATGGATGGGATAAAGAAGATGATGGAGCTCATTGAAACAGGAAAAGCGGATGGATGGAAGCGCTACAAGGAAAACTACGAATACTACAAGAAGAACCAAGACGAGCTCTTTGGCGAGGGCTGGAGAGAAAAAACCGCAAGAAGATGGATTCCATGGTTAATGGATAAAAGGAAAGAAATCGGGGGAGGAGAAGAATGAGCCTCGAAAAAGAGCAAAAAATTGTAGATACAATCCTTCAAAAGGCACCATACGCGGAGGGAAAGGTTAGAAGGGAGAGAAGAATAGAGTTTCACATTCCTCCTGATAGAATACGGGATTTTCTGGTCTTACTCAAGGAAAACAACTTTGAATCAATGATGCAGATAACGGCAGTTGACTGGTTAAAAGATGGCGAGATAGAGCTCATTTACCAGATGTGGAGCTACACTCACGGTGTCCATGCGTTTGTAAAGACGAGAATCCCGAGGGACGTTGATAAAGCCAAAGTGGCGAGCGTTAGGGACATTTATCCAGTTGCCGAAACCTATGAGCGAGATGTCCACGAGTTCTATAAAGTGACGTTTGAAGGCAACGATAAGCTTGAAATGCCGTGGATTCTTGAGGATGAGGATAGGGAAGCGGGTGTTTCTCACAGAAAAGACTTCGATATGCTTGGATACGTGAAGAGGAAGTACAAACTGCTTGATAGGTTTGAGGAAGATAAAGAAAACTATGTAATCTGAGGTGAGAAAATGGTTTCACAACAAGAGTTGATTAGGGAAGCGAGAGAGAATGGTATGGAGTTACTGCCTCTTGAGAAGGACACTTACGAGTTATTCTTTGGACCCCAACACATGGCTACCGAAAACTACAGCTTAATCCTCAAAATGGACGGTCATAGGGTCGTCAAGGCCATAGCAAACCCCGGCTTCCTCCACAGAGGTTTTGAAAAACTAGCCGAGTACAGGCCTTGGTACACAAACATAGCACTCCTCTTGAGAGTATGTGTTCCAGAGCCGGATGTACCGGAGGCAGTATACTCAATGGCCGTTGACGAGCTTATGGGCTGGGAAGTTCCAGAGAGAGCTCAATGGATCAGAACGACCGTTCTTGAAATGGCAAGGGTTAGTGCCTATTTATTCTGGACGATGGGAATTGCATTCAAGCTGGGAGTTTACACCGCTGGACAGTGGGCTGCTGCGTATAGAGAAAGGTTCATGGCACTCTTTGAGCAGCTTACTGGAGCGAGAGTTTACCACATCTACACGATCCCCGGAGGAGTTAGAAGGGACATACCCGGAGACAAGTGGTTAAGGCAGCTTAAAGACACTGTGGAGTACCTAAAAGACAAGCTTAAAGACTTCGACAACATCCTCTTCGAAAATTACATTGCCCACAGGAGGCTTGAGGGAATTGGAGTTATGGACAAGAAGTTTGCCTTGGAAGAAGGTGTAACAGGACCAAACCTCAGGGCAACTGGAGTTAAAGCAGATGTCAGAAAACTTGATCCGTACCTCCTTTATCCGGAGCTTGACTTTGAGGTACCAGTGCTTAAAGAGGGAGACGCATTGGCGAGAGTCCTCGTAAGAAGATTTGAGCTTGAGCAGGATCTCTACATTCTTGAGCAGCTCCTCGAAATGGGGCCGCCAAGTGGGCCCTACAAGGTTGACCATCCCGGCCTTAAAGCTCTTCCGAGGTTCAAAGTGTCGGCAGGAGATGCATACGCCCACGTAGAGTCAAGCAAGGGTGACTTTGGAGCTTACGTTGTAAGCGACGGAGGCAACAAGCCCTACAGGCTTCAGCTAAGAGGTCCAAGCATAGCCCATGGAGTTAGAGTGATAGAGCAGCTTTTAGTGGGAGCAAGGATAGCAGATGTGCCCGTGATCTTGGTGAGCCTTGATAACTGCCCACCGGATATAGACAGGTGATAAAAATGGAGAGCGCAAAAGGGATTGAATTTAAAGTTGCCCCCGAAGAGAAGGTTAAAAAGAGACCTTCATTCCTTAAGCCCTGGCTTGGGCTCAAGTATCTCTTCAAAAAGCCTATTACCATTAAAATCCCCTATGAGCAAACCCAAATAGCAGAGAAGTATAGAGGATTCCACACGCTCGACTGGAAAAAGTGTATAGGCTGTAATATGTGCGGGCAAATATGTCCCGCAAGGGCTATAGAGATGACGTGGATTGAGGGAGAAAAAAGAGCACATCCAAAGATAGACTACGGAAGGTGCACATTCTGCCAGTTCTGTGTCGATGTATGTCCTACTGGAGCATTAGGCCATGTTGAGCACTACATATTAACCACAGAGTGGAAAGAGGAGGAGCTTCAGCTCTTTGACTGGGTTCCACTGCCAGAGGAAAAGGTAAGGAAGTTCAAGGACTACAGGCATCCTTTGGCAAAAATAGAGTA
Organism: Thermococcus aggregans; assembly: GCF_024022995.1. Classification (NCBI taxonomy): domain Archaea; kingdom Methanobacteriati; phylum Methanobacteriota; class Thermococci; order Thermococcales; family Thermococcaceae; genus Thermococcus; species Thermococcus aggregans. The sequence continues at coordinate 512,186 of NZ_CP099582.1, forward strand.
CCTTGAAGACGGCAAAGTGAGATACACCCTGAGAGATGGTGAGGTAGTGGAGTTCAGGATTCTTGGCTATGGCCTTAAGCCACCGACAAAACCCAAAGCACAGGAGAAGAAAGAGCCTGAGGAAGAAAAGAAGGCTGAATAGCCTTTTTAATCTTTTCACAAATTCTATAAATCTCCGCTCTTATTTCTTTTTGGTGGAAAAAGTGAAAGTCGAAGCTCTCAAAACCATTCTCAAAGAACTCGGCATTGAATGCGCTAGGATTATTGAGGAGAAAGTTGATCTGCAGTTTTCAGCTTTGGAGAACCTCCACAAAAACCTTAATGACGATGAACTTTTCCTCAAGCTCGTGATAGCGAACTCAATTGTGAGCTATCAGCTTTCGGGGAAAGGGGAAAACTGGTGGTGGGAGTTTTCAAGGTATTTTTCAAAAAATCCTCCGACGGGGAGCATTGTAAGGGCTTATTCCGACTTCCTGCCAGCGTCAAAAAATAATAAGCGGTTAATCCAGCCGAAATTGAATCGTCTTAAAAAGCTGGAGCCTTTTCTGAATTCATTAACGATTGAAGATTTAAGAAATTACTACCATAACATGCTGAAGTTTAGGGATCATTTGGCTAAAGCCATGAACGCAAAGAAAGATGCAAAAACAATCGTTTTTGCCGTTAAAATGTTTGGCTATGCAGCTAGAATAGCTTTTGGGGAGTTCCTTCCCTACCCGATGGAGATTGACATTCCGAGAGACTTTAGAATTGAAAAGTACACGAAAAGGTTCACAGAGGGAAATCCTATAGCCTTCTGGAGGGAAGTTGCAAAGGAAGTTAAAATCCCTCCGTTGCATATAGATTCGATTCTCTGGCCAGTTCTTGGGGGAGATAAGAGAGTCATGGAGAGGTTGAAAAAACACTGCGAAAAGTACGAACTGGTTTTGGAGTTTGTATCCCTTTAATCTGTTCCCTTTTCGAAGTTAGTAATGGAAAGTTGTTAAAATCAAAAACTGATTAGGGATTACGAATTTTGTTAGGCGAACCAAAAAATTTATATGTCCGAACCTATATAGTTTGTAATAGAAAACGGTATATGAGGTGATGGGAAATGGTAGCTATTGGAGAAAAGTTCCCAGAGGTTGAGGTTAAGACTACCCACGGAGTAATAAAGCTCCCAGACTACTTCGCTGAGAAGGGCAAGTGGTTCCTTCTTTTCAGCCACCCAGCGGACTTTACTCCGGTTTGTACAACTGAGTTCTACGCTATGCAGAAGAGGGTAGATAAGTTCAGAGAACTTGGTGTTGAGCCTATAGGGTTGAGTGTTGACCAGGTGTTCAGCCACATTAAATGGATGGAGTGGATAAAGGAAAACTTAAGCGAAGAGATAACCTTCCCAGTCATAGCAGATGACCGCGGTGAGCTTGCTGAGAAGCTCGGCATGATTCCAAGCGGTGCAACAACCACAGCAAGGGCTGTGTTTGTAGTTGATGATAAGGGCGTAATAAGGGCGATAGTTTATTATCCTGCCGAAGTTGGCAGAGACTGGGACGAGATACTCCGCCTTGTGAAAGCCCTCAAGATTAGCACCGAGAAAGGCGTGGCTTTGCCACACAAGTGGCCTAACAACGAGCTCATTGATGACAAGGTTATTGTTCCACCTGCAAGCACCGTTGACCGAGTTAAGGAGCGCGAAGAAGCAAAAGCGAAGGGCGAAATTGAGTGCTACGACTGGTGGTTCTGTTACAAGAAGCTCGAGTGATTTTTCAATCTTTTTTCTATTTTCGTGGGGCAAGCTGAGGAAAAAATGGAAAATTATATAAACCTTTTTGGAGATTAAAATTGACTTACATAGCTTTTTGAGGTTTGAGGTGGGAAAGTTGAAAATTGGTGAAAAAGCCCCCGATTTTGTGTTAAAAGACCAAGATGGGGAAGAGTTTAGGCTTTCAGATTTCGGGGGAAGAAAGTACTTCTTTCTTTCCATCCACTGGCATGGACGAGCGTTTGCGAAAAACAGATGAAAGCCCTTGAAGAAAACTATGAGAAATTCGAAAATTTGAACGTTGTTCCGGTCGGTATAAGCGTTGATGCAATTCCAAGCAAAAAAGCTTGGGCAGAGCACATGGGACTTAAGAAACTCAGAATCTTAAGCGACTTTTGGCCGCATGGGGAAGTTGCAAGGTTATACGGCATTTTTAGAGAAAAAGAGGGCCTTTCGGAGAGGGCAAACATATTGATGGATGAAGAGGGGAAAATAATCTTCTTCAAAGTGTACCCAATAAGGGAGCTCCCGAATCTTGAGGAGATATTTGAGTTTTTGCAGAGGTGAAAACCTTTTATATCTTTGATTTCTAAATTTTAAACCAGTACGGGTGATGTTAAATGCCAAAGGTTTGGATTGAAAAACTTCTTGACGAGCCCGAGCTCTATCTTTTGAGAATTGACGACGATCAGGTGAAGTACTTCGAGGCCACTTGGGACATACCGGAAGGGATAACATACAACGCCTATCTCATGAAGTCGGACAATGTCGTTGTTCTTTTCGATGCATGGAAGAAAGACTACGCCGATAAGTTCCTTGAAGCTCTATCCAGCATAGTTGACCCAAAAGATATAACTCACATAATTGTCCACCACACGGAACCAGATCACAGCGGAGCTCTGCCAAAAGTTCTCGAAGCGAATGGATATAAGGCCAAGATTATTGGTACTGCTTTTGCAAAGAGGCTTTTGGAGTCTCTTCACGGCATCAAAGAGAACGTTCGTGCGGTAAAAGATGGAGAGGAGCTGAAGATAGGGAACAGGACGCTGAAGTTTATTGCACTTCCGTGGCTTCACTGGCCGGATACGATGATAACCTATTTGGTCGAGGATAAGATAATCTTTTCATGTGATGCTTGGGGTGGGTACTCAATTCCAGAGAGAGTAGATGACAGTGATGAAGGCGTTGTTGAAAGATATTTGCCCCATGTTACCAAGTATATAGTGACTGTTATCGGCCATTATCGCAAATACTTGCTGGAGAATGCCGAAAAGATAAAGAATCTCGGCATAGTTGATGATGTTAAGATGATTCTTCCCGGACATGGCCTGATATGGCACAAAAATCCCCAAAAGATTTTGCAGCACTATGCAAACGTTGGATTAGGGGCTTCAAAGAAAGGCAAGATTTTGGTAATCTATGACTCGATGTACGGTTTTGTCGAAAGAAGCGTCGAAATAGCGGTTGATGAACTGAAAAAGCTGGGCTTCGAGCCGGTAGTTTATAGGTTTACTGACAAAGAAGCTCTAGCAGTGAGCGATATCCTCGGAGATGTTCCAGATAGTGAAGCGCTCATTATAGGGGCTTCAACCTATGAAGCAAACGTCCACCCGCGCATAAGACACACTCTTTATGAGCTCCTCGACAAGGCCAACTATGAGAAGCCAGTGCTTGTCTTGGGAACATTTGGATGGGCAGGAGTGGCTGGAAGAGAAATAGAAGCCCTCCTCAAGAAATCGAAGTTTGATCATGTGGGTACCATAGAGGTAAAGGGCAGAACTACGGATGAAGATGAAGCAAAAATTAGGGAAGAAGTCAGAGAACTTGCGAAAAGACTCGGAAGGTGACTTTTTCATACCTTTCTAGTTTTTAATCCTTTATGGAGCCAAGGCTGGAGATGCTTATGAGAACTGTTATAATTGGAAACGGGCCTGGAGGAGTAGAATTAGCCAATCAGCTTTCCGGGGAACACGAGGTAACGATAATTGAGCGTGAGAACGTTCCTCATTACAGCAAACCAATGTTGAGCCGTTACATAGCAGGATTTGTTGAGAAGGAAAAGCTCTTTCCATACTCTCTCGACTGGTACGAAAATAAGGGAATAGTCCTGAATCTAGGAATAAAAGCTAAGGTGATAGATAGGGCCAGAAAAAGGCTGATAACAAGCGATGACGAGATTCCTTACGATGTCTTAATCATAGCTACCGGAGCTAGGCCAAGGGAACCTACCTTTGAGGGCAAGGAGTTCGTACAAACTCTCAGAACCCTCCAAGATGCTGAAAGAATCAAGGAGCAAATAGAAAAATATGGAGATGCCTTAATACTCGGCGGTGGATTTATAGGACTTGAGCTTGCGGGAAATCTTGCGAAAGCAGGCCATAGAGTGAGGCTTGTTCACAGAGGGAGCAATCTCCTTGGGCTTGATGAGGAGCTGACAAGGGTTATAATAGAAAAGCTCGAATGCGATGGAGTGGAATTTTATCTCAACGCAAATGCTCTTAAAGCAGATGAAAACGGAGTTTTTACAGATAGGGGATACGTAGAAGGCGAAGTCAAGGTATGTGCTCTTGGAGTTATTCCCAACAATGAAATAGCAGTTAAAAGTGGCATTCACACTGGAAGGGGTATACTGATCGATGACCATTTTAGGACTTCGGCTGAAAACGTGTATGCTATTGGAGACTGTGCCGAATATAATGGGATAATTGGAGGTACTGCAAAAGCTGCTATGGAACATGCAAGGGTTCTTGCCAATAATCTAAGGGGCAAAGAGGACAGGTACGATTTTGAATTCTGCTCTACGGTTTTCAAATTTGGTGACTTTCCAATTGCGCTAATAGGGAAAACAAAAGGTAAAGGAGAATGGCTCGATGAGAAAACAAGAGTTTTCCTCGAAGGAGAGAAAGTCGTTGGGGTTGTTGTTATTGGAGACGTAAGAAAGGCAATGATGCTGGAGAGAAAGATAAAAGCTGAGGTTAGGATAAATGAGCTGTAGTGTTCTCATTTCGTTTTATAAATATCGGGGAGAAAGCCTTTTATATTTCGCTATCGAAAATTAATAATGCTATTTCGGGTGATAGATATGGTAGTCGAAAGGAAAATGACGAAAAAGTTTCTTGAAGATGCATACGCAGGAGAAAGCCAAGCACATATGAAATATATGATTTTTGCAGAAGTTGCTGAAAAAGAAGGATTCCCGAATATTGCGAAGCTTTTTAGGGCTATAGCCTTTGCCGAGCTTATTCACGCGAAAAACCACTATCGGGCTTTGGGCAATGTTAAAGATACCCCAAACAACCTTCAAGCGGCGATAGACGGTGAGACGTTTGAAGTAGAAGAAATGTATTCTGCTTACAAAGCTGTTGCTGAGCTTCAAGGTGAGAAGGAGGCAATTAGGAGCATTCATTATGCCTTAGAGGCTGAAAAGATTCATGCAGAGCTCTACAAAAAGGCAAAGGAGCTTGCGGAACAGAAAAAGGATATGGAAATAAAAAAGGTTTACATCTGCCCAGTTTGTGGCTACACAGCAGTTGATGAAGCCCCAGAGAAATGTCCAGTTTGTGGTGTTCCAAGAGAAAAGTTCGTGGTGTTTGAGTAATTCTTTCGTTTTTTGCTCTATTTGGTTTGGTAACAATATTAGGATGTGTGGAAATATGGCGAAGTGGAAGTGTACAGTTTGTGGATACATCTACGATGAAGAAGCTGGAGACCCAGATAACGGAATAGAGCCCGGAACAAAGTTTAAGGAGCTCCCGGATGATTGGGTATGCCCGCTCTGTGGAGCATCAAAAGACATGTTTGAGAAGATAAAGGATTGAGGTGATTGATATGATTAGCGGAACTATAAAAAGCGGGGACTGGAAGGGAGAAAAGCACGTCCCCGTTATAGAGTGCGAGAAGGAGGGTGACCTCGTTAAAGTCGAGGTCAGCGTCGGCAAGGAGGTACCACACCCGAACACTCCGGAGCACCATATAGCGTGGCTTGAGCTCTACTTCCACCCTGAGGGGGAAAACTTCCCAATTCTTGTTGGTAGAGTGGAGTTCGCCAACCACACCGACCCGCTCACTGAGCCAAGAGCTGTCTTCTTCTTCAAGACCGCTAAGAAGGGCAAACTCTATGCCTTGAGCTACTGCAACATTCATGGCCTCTGGGAGAACGAGGTAGAGCTTGAGTAATTTCCGTTATAATCTTCTTTCTCTTCTGTTGCTTTCTACAGTTAATTTTTGAATGTACGTTGGCCTGTGAGACCGTTTTTCAAATTTTATCTTGATTTTTAAACTGCCGAAAACCTTAATAATTTTTGCTTTTCTATTTTACGCCCACCAACGAAAGGCTTAATAATTAGGAAAACCTAACTCAACAAGGAGGTGTGAGAATGACTGAAAAGTTTGACAAAATATATGACTACTATGTGGATAAGAGCTACGAGCCTAACAAAAAGAGAGACATAATAGCTGTTTTTAGGATTACTCCTGCTGAGGGATACACAATTGAGCAAGCGGCAGGGGGAGTTGCCGCGGAGAGCTCAACTGGAACCTGGACAACTCTTTATCTATGGTATGAAGAGGAAAGGTGGGCCGACCTCTCAGCTAAAGCCTACGATTTCCACGACATGGGTGACGGTAGCTGGATAGTAAAGATAGCTTACCCGTTCCATGCCTTTGAGGAGGCCAATTTACCGGGACTTCTTGCTAGCATAGCCGGAAACGTCTTCGGAATGAAGCGCGTCAAGGGACTTAGGCTTGAAGACCTTTACTTCCCTGAGAAGCTCATTAGAGAGTTCAATGGCCCTGCTTTTGGTATAGAAGGAGTAAGGAAGATGCTTGAAATCAAAGACAGGCCAATCTATGGTGTTGTTCCTAAGCCCAAGGTTGGCTACTCTCCAGAGGAGTTTGAGAAGCTTGCTTATGAGCTCCTTACCGCTGGAGCAGATTACATAAAAGACGACGAAAACATGACGAGCCCGTGGTACAACCGCTTCGAAGAGAGAGCCGAGATAATGGCAAAAATAATTGACAAGGTCGAGAACGAGACTGGCGAGAAGAAGACATGGTTTGCCAACATAACTGCAGACATAAGGGAAATGGAAACGAGGCTCGAAATATTGGCAGATCTTGGACTAAAACATGCAATGGTTGACGTCGTTGTAACCGGCTGGGGTGCTTTGGAGTATATAAGGGACTTGGCCGCAGATTATGGCCTCGCTATCCATGGACACAGGGCAATGCACGCTGCTTTCACAAGAAACAAGTACCACGGCATCTCAATGTTTGTTTTGGCAAAGCTCTACAGGCTTATAGGTATCGACCAGCTCCACGTTGGAACAGCTGGTGCAGGAAAGCTTGAGGGAGGAAAGTGGGATGTCATCCAAAACGCAAGAATCTTGAGGGAGAAGCACTACAAGCCAGATGAAAACGACGTCTTCCACCTTGAGCAGAAGTTCTATCACATAACTCCAGCCTTCCCAGTTAGCTCGGGTGGATTGCACCCTGGCAATATCCAGCCAGTCATAGAGGCTCTTGGAACCGATATAGTCCTCCAGCTTGGTGGTGGAACTCTTGGACACCCAGATGGGCCAGCTGCAGGTGCAAAAGCTGTGAGGCAGGCAATAGATGCAATAATGCAGGGAATCTCACTAGACGAGTATGCAAAGACTCACAGGGAGCTTGCGAGAGCCTTAGAGAAGTGGGGACACATTACACCTGTTTGATTTTTCTCTCCACAATTTTTATATATCTCCGCTTGGTAGTTTATTAGGGTGACCTAATTGTGTTGGAGAACTTCATCACATCTATTAGTGATTACCTTTTAGTTCTCTCCAAAGGGAACATTATGATGGTAGCTTTTTATGCTGGCTTTTTTGTGGCTCTAATGACGACTCTTGGCTCTCTGCTTGCGGTATTCTCTAATAAGATGCCCTATTGGGGCGTGGACTTTAGCTTATCCTTTGCTGCGGGTGTTATGATTGTTGCAAGCTTTGCGAGCCTTATATTGCCGGGAATTGAATATTCTGGGCGTTTCTTATCCGTAGGAATAGGGATTTTGCTTGGTGTAGCCCTCATATATGCCATTGATAAATTTGTACCCCACGAGCATCTGGTTAGAGGATACGAGGGACCAGAAGAGCTAAGGGATAAGCTTAGAGTTGTCTGGTTAATAGTTCTGGCAGTCATAATACACAATCTCCCCGAAGGCCTGGCTGTTGGAACTTCCCTTGTCTTTGATATCAAAACCGGTCTTGTAACGGCGATAGCTATAGGAATACAGGACTTCCCTGAAGGGGTCGTCGTTTCCTTGCCGCTCGCCGCACTCCAAAGGAAGAAACTTCGCCCCATACTTATGGGCGCTTTAAGCGGAGTTGCGGAGTGGGTTATGGTTCTTGTGGGGGCGTTCTTCTTCTCCATATTCCATGGCTTACTGCCTTACGGCCTTGGACTGGCTGGAGGTGCCATGCTCTACGTGACAGTAAAGGAAATGATTCCAGAAATATACAAAAACGAAAAGAACGAGCTCATTGTAACTGCAGGTTTCTTTCTGGGCTTTTATGTGATGCTCTTCCTCGACTCGATGCTCGGATAGCAAAAAGAAAATTTCAGAGTTCGACCTTTATTCCTGTCTCTTCTTCAACTTCTTCAAAGCCCTCCTTCATGTACTTTGTGAGCTCCTTATCGACCTCAAAGAGGGCCGCCAGAAACTCTCCAAAGTGCTCTTTCTCCTCGTTGGCAACATCGTAAAAGATGTGCTTTATTCTCTCGTCCTCTATAACTTCAGCCAGTTGCTCATAGAAGTTTATCGCATCGAGTTCAGCTTCAATCGCCCAGCGGAGGGCCTGAGCTATTTCCCTCTTTGAGAGGGGCCTATCTTTTGGAAGTTCAAACGGATATTTCGCTAACATGGTACCACCATAAATACTACTCCAATCCGGATGTTAATAACCTTTTCACCTTGAAGACTTTAAGACGAATTAGTCTCTTTGGAGTTTGAGTTTGACCTTGGTATAGGTATTTTCAGTTAACCTCAAGACTGAAATCTTGGTAGTCCATCCATATCCCTGTTTTCATCACAGAGTCATATTGGGCCTTGAGTAACTCGTAGTGGCTCTTTTCTACCTTTGCCAGCTCCTCAAAGATTTTTCTGAGGTTTTCATCTTCCGCTTCTTCTGTTGCTTTTTCATAAAACTCCCATGTGAGCTTTTCTTGCTCCATTCCCAATTCCACGGCTTTAACTTCACTTATCTCGCCTTCATATTTTGGAGTAAGTTTTTCTAAAAGCTCTTTGTTGACCTGTGGAGCTTCCGGTTTTTGTAGAAGTTTTTCCACGAGCTTCTTTTCAAAAACGTCCCAGTGTTCTGCTTCTTCTCTGGCCAAAAAGAGGAACATACTCTTTGCCCTTTCATCCTTTGCCTTTTTGGCCATCTCAATGTAAAACCTGAGCTCTGCTTTTTCAACTTCCAAAGCCAGTGCAAGTGCATTAACTTCCTTCATATAATCCCCGTTTAAATTTGGTTTTCCAAAAATATTAACTTTTTGATCTCTTCGAACACTTCCCGTAACCCTTTTTAGGAAAATGGGGTTTTATATTCCGTGATGTGCCATGGAAATTGTAAAAGTTGAGAATCCCCCTTCCTTGAAAGAAGAGCTTCTTAGATTCGTCTTCAAGGTATATCAGGGAACTAATGGTGCCTATCCAGCGCTGGAGTGGGTAGAGAATAAACCATCAACGGACGATTTTGAGGGATTTAAAAGGGTTTATGAGCCTTTCCTTGAGTTCAGGCTAATTAAGGAATTCGACGAGCTTTATGTCCTTAGAAACGAGGATGAAGAAATAATCGGAACCGTAGCACTGGTCTACAACCTCGAAGGCAAGGAAGCATGGTGGGTGCCTGAAAAGATTAAAAACGAAAAGACGGGCCTCATTGAGTTTTTCATGGTTGATCCAGCTTATAGGGGCAAAGGCTACGGTTCAATGCTCTTGGAGTTTGCCATTCGGCGCCTTAAGGAGCTCGGAAAGGAGCCGTATGTAATAACCTTCCCTGAGCTTGAGGCATATCCCTACTACCTTAGAAAGGGATTTATCAAGGTAATGGACTACAAGGAATTTGTGGTGTTAAAGAAAAGTAGTAAAAATTGGTAAATTCTTATCTCATTCGAAGAGACGTTGCTACTTCTTGTGGGTAACTTCCGTTTGCTTTATTAACCTTTGAGTTTTTTACATTCTTTGGTGAGTGAGAATGGAAGATATGCTGAAATTAGCGGGTCAATTTTACGAGGATGAATACAAGGACTTCGTTCTTTATGGGTATCTGAGCAGGATTGAAAGAGACCTCAAACTGAGGGATGAATTTTTGAGGTTATCACATATCGAATCTAATCATGCGAAGTTCTGGTATGATTTTTTGACTAAAAGGGGTAAAAAGCCGAAAAAAGTAAAAATAGGTAGGCTAAGCTTCTTTTTCGTGAAAGTGCTTAGAAAGCTTTTAGGGCCGGGAACCGTTGTATCTTTACTCGAAATGGGAGAAAACTCGGCGATTCAGAAGTATTTTAACTTTTTAACAAAATACAAGCTTAGCAATGAAGAGAAAGAAAAGATTTCGAGAATAATTCTTGATGAGCTTGAACATGAGCGCTTTTTCTATGAAAGCAAGAGGCGCTTCCACGTGGAAAACATAAGGGACTTTGTTCTCGGAATGAATGATGGTCTTGTAGAGCTCTTGGGAGCTGTTACTGGGCTTTCAGCAGTTTACGTTCATAATCCAAAGATAGTGGGGATTAGTGGATTGATAGTTGGAGTAGCAGGGGCGCTTTCTATGGGAATAGGTGCTTTTATCTCTGTTAGATCCCAAAGACAGGTAAAGGAAAGCGTAAAACAAAGAATGGAGGTACTTTTTAGAGTCTCTCCGGAGAGGGCGAAGGAAGAGCTTATTGACAGGCTCTTGGAAAGCGGTATGCCGGAGGATGTTGCAAGAGAAGTTGCAGAAAAGCTTTCTTCCAATGAAAATGCAATGATAAGTCTTCTTGTGCAAGAAGAAAATGAGAATGAACTTCGTTCGGCTCTCTATACTGGTCTGGCTTATTTAATGGGAATAATATTTCCCGTATTGCCATATTTCATTGCTTCCTCTTCACTGGTGGCGTTACCTTTCTCGATCCTTCTAGCTGGAACTGCTCTGGCAGTAGTTGCGAGTGTCATCTCAATACTTTCGGGAATATCAATAAGAAAGAAAGTCCTTGAAATGACTTCCACTGGACTTGGAGCGGCTTTCCTAAGCTATCTTTTCGGAAGGTTAATAGAGAGTCTCTTCCATATATCAGCTCTCTAAGTCCAGAATCACAACAGGGGCGCCCTGGACTTCCGCGATAACGCTCCGGACTCCATAGACTTCCTCAAAAAGTTCCGGAGTAAGGACGTCTCTGCCGCCGTCTTTTATTATCTTGCCACCCTTCATAAAGACAAACCTATCTGCGAAGCGCAGTGCCAGGTTGACGTCGTGCATTATAATCACAGCCGTTTTACCTGAGTCTGCGAACTCTCTCGCTATTTTCATCACTTCTACCTGGCTCCTCAGGTCAAGGTTGTTGGTTGGCTCGTCCATTAAAAGTATCTCGGGTTCCTGTGCGAGCGCCCTGGCTATGTTTACCTTCTGCAGTTCTCCTCCGCTGAGCCTGTTTAAGGGCTTCATAGCTAGGTGATCAATTTTCAGCATTTTTAAAGTGGCTTTAACGGCCTCAATGTCCTTTTTTGAAGGCCTCAACCCCATATAGGGCCTCCTGCCCAGGAGCACAGTGTCAAATACCCTCATGAAGCCAGGGACAATGGCCTGCGGCACGTAACCTATGATCTTCGCGAGTTCTTCGCGAGAGTACTCGTTTATGGGCTTTCCAAAAACCTCTACCCTCTTGCACTTGAAAACTCCGGCGAGGCACTTCATGAGGGTGCTCTTTCCGGCGCCGTTTGGCCCCAGTATCGCCACCAGCTCCCCCCTCTCCACCTCCAGGGAGACGTTGTGCAGTATCTGTGAGCCGTTATAGCCAAAGTTCAGGTTTTTAACCTTCAGAACCTTCATTCTCCTCCCTCCATGCGCACCAGCAGGTAGATGAACATCGGAGCCCCTAGAAACGACGTCACGACGCCAACCGGCAGGACCGTCGGTGAAAAGAGAAGCCTCGCAACTGTGTCCGCGGTAAGGAGCAGGAGGGCACCCATCAAGGCGGAGAGGGGCATTAGAAACCTGTAGTCGCCACCAAAGAGCAGCCTGACTGCGTGGGGCGCCACAAGTCCCACAAAACCAATAACCCCAACAAAGGAGACACTCACGGCCGTCAAAAACGTCGCCAGAAACGTCGAAATTATCCTCGTCCTCTCAACCTCGACGCCGACGGATTTTGCGACCTCGTCCCCAAGGGCCGAGGCGTTCAGATCCCACCTTTTCATAACAAAGTAAGCAAAAACCACCGCAAAGCTTGCCCCGAGGATGAGGTCTTCCCTCCAAGTCGCCCTTCCGAGGTCTCCAAAGCTCCAGTAGACCATCGCGGCGAGCTGGAGCTCGTCTGCAAAGTACTGCACGAGGGTGGTTAAGGCCGTGAAAAGTGAGCTCATCGCGATTCCGGAGAGGATTATTGCTTCAGGGCTCAGTCCCTTCAGCCCCGCCAGGAGCAGGATAGTAGTTGCGACGCTCATTGCCCCGAGGAACGCGAACAGCACAACCGCATAGGGGTTGTCCACGACGATTCTCCCGGAGCTCTCGGAATAGCCTGCCCCGAGCAGGATGGCAATCGAGGCCCCGAACATAGCCCCGTGGGAGACTCCCATCGTGAACGGGCTCGCGAGGGGGTTCCTAAGAAATCCCTGCATAACGGCTCCGGAGATTGCTAGCGAGGCACCCACGAGGATTCCGGCAAGCACCCTTGGGAGGCGGATGTTCCAGATTACTATGTGGGCCCTGTCGTCGCCTCTACCTGCCAGTGCCCGGAAGACCTCTTCCATCGAAAGGGAATAACCGCCGTGGGAGATAGAGAACACGCTAACCAAAAATATAAGGATTAGGAGAGAGATTCCCACTGCAATCCTAGTTGCAACGTACCGTTCGTACTCCATACCGCATCACGGCGAAGTCGGCAGTGAGTTTTCCGCTTCTTCAGTGGAGAGGTCTATCTCTTTAAACCCGCCAAACTGCTCGGCGAGTTCTTCGTAGACGGGCCTGCCTACGAGGAACTCGTATATCTCGTTTGCCTTCTGAACCGGGTCAACGTCCTCAAAACGCTCCGGGTAGAGAACCTTCCCGATGAAGTACGCGTCTGCCATCGCCGTGCCGATGTTTGTGGAGTAGTAGTTGTACGGCAGGACTCCGTAAACGTTGCCGTTCCTCACGGCCTTCAGGGACTCGTAGAACCCGGGGTTCTTCCTGTAGTCGTCGAGCACTAGCTTCAGCCCGCCCTCGTCAATGAAGATGTAATCCGGGTCCCACTCCAGGAGCTTCTCTTTGTCTATGAATTTGTGACCCTCCCCAAGCTCGTCGGCGACGTTTTTCGCGTGGAGCACGACGAACGGGGGATACTTCGCCTTTGTGCTCTCTATCCCGTGGGCTCCCCTGTAGCCTAGTCCTCCAACGTAGACGCTTGGGCTCTCGGCATTTTCCGTCCTCTTGAGGAGGTCCTCCTGAGCCGACCTTATGAAGTTGATAACCTCCCGCGCCCGGGCTTCCTTTTTCAAAATCTTTCCGGCCAGCTCAAGGGACTCAAAGAGCTTTTCGTCCTCGAAGCTCGTCAGCTCCCCATAGCTGAGCACCACGACTGGAATTCCGGTTTTCTCCTGTATGTCCTGGGCAGTCTTGGCATCCACGTAAGTCATGAAGATGACGTCGGGTTTGAGCTCTATCAGCGCCTCAAGGTCGGGGAGCTTTCCAGGCCCGCCGGGGCCAATGCTTGGAAGCTCCTTGAGCTCGGGGTGGGCTATAATGTAGGGTCTGCCCCCCGAATGTTGCTTTTCAAAGTCCTCAACCCCCACCACCATGTCCGTTGCGTTTAGGTACACGATAATCCTCAGGGCGCCGGGGCCGGCCGCTACCACCCTCTCGACGTTTTCTGGAACGGCCACTTCCCTGCCGGCGAGGTCTTTCACGACCATCGTAGCTTTCTCCGTGGTCTGACCCTGCAGACAGCCGGACACGAGGACAAGTAAGACCACGAGCGAGAGGACTTTCTTCATTTTCGGTCCACCTCCTCAAACCATCCAATTCTCGCGTTCTCCACGCAGTCCATAGCGGGAGAATACGGCTTGATGTCAATAACGGGAGTCCCATCCACGGCGTCGAGCCACTTCACAACCAGCTTCCTACCTTTCCGTTCCAGTAGCTCCACAACGGCGAATCCTATCGGGTTCGGCCTGTGGGGAGAGCGGGTCGCAAAAACCCCGTGCTCCCTGCCGTCGTGCGGCGGGACGGCGGTTAAAACGTCCCTTTTGGCCCGGTCAAGCCAGTACAGAACTATCAGGTGCGTGCAGGTTTCTATGTCTTTTAATCCCTCCTCGAACTCGGGAAAGACCTCCACTATGAATATTTCCCCCGAGAGCCTCCCCTGTCTGGGACACTCCGAAGGACTCTTGTAGGGAGACCGTATCACTCCAATCGGCCTGAGGTTAAGCTCCACTGCCAGACCCTCCTACTTTAACGATCCCCCTTCCAATTACCGCGTGGTACGCTTCCCCGGCACACCTGTAGCAGAGGGGCTCTCTATCGATGTAGACGATTCTCCTCGACATTGTCAGTTCCCCGCACTTCGAGCACCGGATGCTCTCAAAAATAGGGGCCAGCTCAATTGGGGGAACCTTAACCCGCTCTATTTTGAACTCCTCTCTAGGTAAGTGGAGCATGGTCTTTGCAAGTCTCTCCCAGAGCTCCCTTAGACGCTTTTTCTCCTCCGGGGTTCCCTTCCTCTCTCGTATGACCTTTTTGAAGAGCTCCATTGCCCCCGACGGATAGTATTTCTCAAGCCTCTCGGCATCGATATACACCCTGACCCCTTCCCATGTCGAGCGCCTGACGAGGGTCAGCGCGGTCTTGCCAAGGTCTAAGTAAATCAGGGAGTTGTTGCCGAGCGTGCACCCCGTGGCGACCTGGACGCCGTCGGTGAAGCAGCTGTTTACTTCAACGATCGCCAAAGTGCTCTCGTCCACGCTACCAGAATGGTCGAGCCGCCCTACTCCAAGTTCCTCCATCGCTATGAGTGAAGCTCGTATTCCAAGGGCCAGGTAGGGGCATATGTGCCCGTGAAACTCCCTCGCGTATTCGAGTATCTCCTCCACTTTACCCTCCTTGACGAGTCGGTTAAGGGTGAGCATAGTATCACCAATTCCAAAAATGATAACACGTTTTAAACGCTTTCTAAATATTGGTGTTATCAACCAAAGGTTACTGTTGTCCAAGAGAGATTAAAGAAAATAGCGTATAAATGGGACATCGAGCTTCTTCCCTTTTAGAAACGAATTTTGAGTAAATAGCCTTATAAAATGATTGAATAACAGCAAGAGTTTTCTTTTGTACTACCTAACCCAAAAATCATGCGATCATAGTAAAATTTATAAATCGGTGTTGGCTTTAGTGTTATTGACGGGGGCGTGGTGTAGCCTGGTCCATCATCGCGGGCTCCAGAGGTGTGAAGACGAGCGGGTTTGCTGATTGGGGATGAGCCTTTGGAGCTCTGACCCGGAGAAACCCGCGGACCGGGGTTCAAATCCCCGCGCCCCCACCATTTCCTTCTAGCAGAATTGACGGTTCTTGAAAAATACAAACACAAAAAATAAAAAAGTTCTACAGGCTCATTTCTTGCTACTTCATCATAAAATCAGAAAGGAGAACGTCAATCATCGCCTTGTTTAAATTTCTTCTTTCACGGTAACAAACGAAACCATGGTTACGGTTTGTCCAACGCCCTTTATCTCCCTAAGCTTGTCAATAACGACTTTTCCAATGTCCTCAGCCGAAGGAGCCCTGGCCTTTATAAGGAGATCCCATTCTCCTGCGATTATGTGAACCTCATAAACTTCTTCAATCTGGGCAATCCGCTTAGCGACTTCTCTCTGTGTGAGTCCCGAATCGGGTTCATACCTAGCAAGAATAAATGCCGTAGTTCCTAGGTTGAGCTTTTTGTAGTTGGGCTTAATGGTAAATTTCTCTATTATACCCTCGTTTACAAGCTTCTTTATCCTGTAATGGACAGTTGTCCTTGGAATTCCTATCTTTTTGCTTAAGCTGGCTATGTTTTCCCTTGAGTTCTCCTTAAGCTCTTTTAGCAGTTTTAAATCAATTGTATCCAATACCTCGCTCATACAGATCCCCTATTGTTGTCAAATTTTCAATAAGATATCAACCTTTATTGTCATTCAATCCTTTTTAAGATTTTCTTTTAGCCATTGTGCAAACTCCTTAAGGGCGAGTCCCCTATGGGAAATTTTGTTTTTTTCTTCTGTTTTCATTTCTGCGAACGTTTTACTGTAGCCCTCGGGCATGAATATTGGATCAAACCCGAACCCTTTATTGCCGCGTTTCTCATTGGTTATTTTTCCGTGTACAACCCCCGTAAACATGTGAAGCTCTCCATCATAGTAACCTATTACGCTTTTGAAGTACGCTCTCCTGTCGTTGGCCCCTTCCATGAGCTTGAGAATTCCTTCGTTTCCAAGGGTTTTGTAAACATAAGCAGAATAAACCCCGGGAAATCCTTTCAGGCTCTCAATAAAAAGGCCAGAATCGTCTATAAAAAAGGGCTCGTCTATACGCTCCTTTAACCAGTTTATCCCAAAGGTTACGACTTCTTCCAGAGTGTTTGCCTGTATTTCGGGATATTCTATGTTTTTTTGGACGATTTCTACACCCAGAGGGGAGAGATACTTCTTGACCTCTTCTACTTTGCCTTTGTTAGAAGTTACAAACACTAGCCGCATTGTTTTTCACCCAAACAAATAAAAATGCAAAGATTAAAAATGTTAGTCTATAGTGTAACCAATTTTTTCAACAAGCTCTCTTCTCTCTTTCTTCTGCTCGTCGGTCTCGATTCTAATTGCAGCTTTTCCGTCCACTATTCCCAAAACAGATCTTCCGAGCTCTGTTTCAGCAACTATAACCTGCATGGGGTTTTCGCTTGCCCCATACACCATAGCGACTGCGGGGTGGTTTTTGACTGTATTGAGCACGTTTATTGGGAATGCCTCTCTCATAAGTATAACAAACACGTGACCTGCTCCAATTTTCAAGGCGTTTTTTGCAGCCAATTCCTCGAGTTCTTTGTCGTTTCCTGTGTATCTTGTTAGCTGAGGCTTTGCTTCGTTCATGGCAATACCAAATTTTATTCCGGGGACTGTTGTGAGAAGAGCTCTAGCTAGGTCATCAACTGTGAAAATTGAGAAGTTCCCTTGACCGATGATGCACTCTACTCCCTCGGGCTTCTCTACATCTACAACTTCTATTTTGACCATTTCCACCACCTTTCATAATTTTAATTTTCTATCCATAAAACTTTTTTGGACATTATACCCTAGAGGGTGATCCAGCGGACAGTATTCCACTCCCATTATGTCACCGGAGGCATAATATTCCAGTGCCCTGCAGTCATGACATGTAGAGTTGAATGGACAGAGTTTGCAGCCTTCTATGTCTTTCTTCGTTAATTTCCAGAATCTTTTCAATCTACGTTTTCGGAGTATCTGTCTTAGGCTTAATTCTTTGGCGTTTCCCACTATGAACTTCCGCAAAAGAGGACAAGGAAGAGCGAAGCCGTCCCTTGTTATAGCCAAAGTCCCGCATAGACATGGATGAAATTTGGTATGGGCCTTAAACGCTCTCTTTGCTTTCATTAAATCGAAATCCACTCTTTTTAGTGAACCGGGAAAGAGTACATCGATGTAAATTTTGCAGGGAAGTGCAAGATTCTCAAGGTTTTCAATTTCACTCCCTTTAATCATAAGAAGCACGGCATAAGCATCTTCAATGTTTTGAAGCTTTTTCATGTTTTTACTGGAATACCTTGCCTCTACAATGGGTTTTACATTGGAAGGAAGATTCACTCTATCGAAGTCTTCAAGTCTCACGACGGGATAAATATTTTCAATTGGAAGCATAGCGGAGAAGCAAGAAATTTCCTCTAGAAGAGATAGGTCATCGTAGTTTGTCAAATAAAGATCTTTACCACAAATTAGTGAGAATTCTCTTACTATTTCCTTCATACGTTTGATTTCCATAGGACTATCTCGGAGAACAAACTTGTTGTTGCCAATACACCCTATTGATCTTGGTATCCCCTCTACCTCTGAAAATTCTCCTTTTCCCGACCCCAGCTGGAGTATAAGCCTTTCAAGCTTTCCAGTATGTTCGTTCTTTACCCATGGTGGTTTGGCAAAAGTGATGATGGGTTGAGCCATATTAAAAATCCCATCATTACTATTTGCTCTCATCTAACCACCGCTATTCACACGATAAGAAGACTTTATTAATTTTACCATAATGCATAGTTATCTAAATTACAGCAAATAGCAGTTAAAAAGAAACCTTAATGTGTCTTTTTGCTCGGTATTACCCTTTCTCCTTCAATCCAGAATTCGCCTTCATCCGTTACTTCTTTCTTCCAGATGGGAACTCTCTTTTTTACCTCATCTACAGCCCATATGCAAGCTTCAAATGCTTCTTTTCTGTGTTTTCCAGCGGTAACTATAAGAATTGTGTTCTCGCCAACTCCAAGCTCTCCGTAGCGGTGCCATATAACCATGTCCAGTATGGGGAATTTTTTCAACGCTTCTTCTCTAATTTTTTTCATCTCTTCTACCGCCATTTCTTCATAGGCCTCATAAATGAGCTTTTTAACCCTTCTGTCGTGGCTCTCCTCTCTAACTTTTCCGAGGAATATTGCAATTCCTCCACTTTTTGGAGATGAAACTAACTCAATTGCCTCATTAATGTCAAAGTCTTCGGGTTTTTTAAACAGCTTAATCTTCAAGCTCTATCACCTCAAAGGAATTGTGCATCAAATCAACGATAAGCAGCTTATTTGCCAACACTTCTCCTTTACCGGTCAACAGCTTTATGACTTCCGCCGTTTGTATTGTGCCAATAACTCCAGCTGTTGCCCCCACAATCGGAAAGTTCTCTTTCTTCTTCGGCGGGGCAGGAAAGATTTCTCTAAGGCTTTTTGTTTTTCCCGGAATTATAGTGGTTACCTGTCCATAAAAGCTCTCAACGGCTCCGTGAACTAAGGGAATACCCTTCTCGTGGGCAAATTCATCTAGCAAGTACCTCGTCTCGAAGTTGTCCAAGCAGTCAACTATAACGTCAACGTCTTTGAGAACATCTCTTATGTTTTCCCTTGTGAGCTTTCCTACAAAGGTATCTATCTTGATGTCTGAATTAAAGCGCTCAAGCTTCCATTTTGCGGATATTGGCTTCGGGTTTTTGCCTACGTCCTCTTCCCAATGGAGAATCTGCCTGTTTAAATTACTTAACTCTGGGAGTTGTTCATCTATAAGCAAGAGATTTACCCCTGCAGCGGCTAAATAATACGCTACCGGGCTTCCTAAGCCGCCAACACCCACCACTGCCACTTTGCTTCTTTTGAGCTTTTCTTGCCCCTCAATACCAAAAATTCTAATCTGCCTATCATATCTTTCCAGCTCTCTTTCCGTTAACATTGTCATCCACCACTTGTTGGAGGGAATAGTGCTACAACGTCTCCATCTTTCAATTCTTCGTCAAAAGAGGCATATCTGCCGTTTCTTGACATGTTTACATCTGCATTGTCGTCGTAGTCTTCACCAAAAACTTCATTTTTAAACTCTGGATGGAGCTCCCTTATCTTTTTAATGAGGTCTCTTATCTTGCTCCCCTCTGGAAGCTCGATTTCCTCCTCTCCTGTTCCAGCAAGCTCCCTAAAGCGAGCAAAATATCTCACTTTTACTCTCATTTTCTCACCAGTCAAAAATTACTCGGTGCATCTTATAAAATGTTTGTTAATAAGCTCACCAAGGAACGCTTTTCCACTTTAGCTTATATGCGAGAACATTTGCTCCCCAATGGATAAATGGAGTTACAACTAAAAGGAACAATACTTGTCCCGTTGTGATGGTTTTTATTGGATACGCTAAAATCAGTGCAGAAATCAAAAAGCCCCACTGATCAAGACCGACTGCTGGATAGCCTCTCTCCATGCCTATTCTTCTCTTGACAAAACTTCCTATGAGATCTCCAAGAAGAGCCCCAAGGGAGAGTGCAAAGCTTAGCTTTAAGGCAACTGAGAACGAGCCGTAAAAATCTGGTTTGATTTGATACTGGATGATCCCTATTAGAATTCCGGTAAATAAGCCCCCGAAAAATCCCCTCCAAGTTTTTCCATCCCCAAGAATTCTCCTTCCGTCAATAAACTTCTTTCCAAAGTCCATTGGAGTTTTGCCCTTGAAGATTACTGGAGAGGCGTTTGCAAAATATGCTGGGAGGATGTACCATAAGGCTTCAGCTAGCTCATTCATTTAACCACCGCCTTAATTAATCTAAGCTTGTTTTTAAGGGTTTTTACTGTTTAGCTTTTTCTCAAGGCACTCTAAGAGCGCTTGTAGGATCTCTTCATCTTCATGTTTCAAAAAGATGTTTATAATTTTCTCTGCAATAGCGTTTCTTCTGAGAGCAAATTCTATTCTCTGTCTAATTTTTTTTGCCTCTTCGCTTTCGTCGTTCTCTATCTCCTTTAACGCTCTCAAAAGGTTTTCCCGAGTTTGCCTTATGTCTTCCTCTATTTTCTTATAATACGCTTCTTTTCTCCATTCTCGAATGTTCTTTATTGCGGTATAGTATGCTTTTTTGTCTCCTGGTTTTTTGATCCTTTTTACCAAGCCGACATTTTCCAGTAGCTTGAGAGCCGTACTTACATGAGAAAGAGAGTATCCCGTCCTCTCGGCAATTTCTCCCAGGCTTAGGGGCTCATCTTCAAAGAAGAGCAGGCCGTAGATATACCCATAAAGCTCACTTAATCCAAATCTCCTTGCAGTATTTGCGAAGTGCTCCATCATGATCTTTTTGGCATTTTCCACGCTCAATTTCATCCCTCCTCAGCAATAAGCGTCTCAGTACGTAATATGCCTCCCTTCCTTAAAAGCTCATTTTTAATGTTTGAGAGTTCTTTTAAATCTCTGACTTCGAGTTTAGCGAGTATATCATAATCTCCATAGAGTCGATGTACTTCGAGAGTCTGAGGAAGACCTTCTAAAAACTCCAGGATCTCGAAATCATATCTTGAGTTAGTCACCAGGATCATGAAAACTTTCATAGTGCCCCCTGGGTTTGTCTTGGAATGTCCAACATATAAAACTTTCGGAAATTTCCGAAAGTTGTGGAATCCCAGTGATTCCATCTTTACGTGCCATTTGATAAAACTGATTAAAGATGTTAAAGTAGTAGCCCCCGCAGGCTTAAATGATTGGTTTGGATGATTTATTTTCAAGTTTTTGTGTTCTATTCTGATTTATGGCTTCGTGGAATATTTTCAGATACGTGGATAAATGCTTGGTGTATACTTCTTCGAGGATTTTGATTGTATACTCATCGAGTTTCTTTGCTGAGTTTAGAATCTTTCTTTGAACTAAAAAGCTCTCCACGGGGAGCTTTAAGAAATTCTTTATGTAATGCGGGAGCCTACGGATGACGTATCTCTTACCTGTGCTCAGGATTGGTTTTGAATACTTTTCGGACTTTCCTCTGATACCGTGAAGCCACTTTTTGAAGTAAAACATGTACGTCTTCTCCCGGCTCTCAAAGTAGAGCCTCCAGAGTTTTTCTTTTGTCCGCATTACTGGGTGCAGAACGTCGTATAAATCCCAGTCAAAGGTTAGAATTAGTCTATCCTTAAGCGCTCTGTAAAAGGAATCACTGCCTGGTAGAGGGGTGTATATGGAGATTTGAACCGCGTCAAGCCCGTGGTCACCAAGCATCTGGACGAACTTATAAGTTGCTTTTCTATCCTCCCTAGACTCATAGGGTGCCCCGATTATAACCCCGCCGTAAGTGACTATTCCCTGTTCGCTGAGTAGTTGGATGGCTCTGAAGGTATCGTTTTTTCTCAACCCCTTTCTCATGGCCTTCAAAACCTCTTCGCTACCGGATTCAATGCCCATAAAAGCCACTTTGACTCCAGCTTCTGCAAGCTTCTCTGCAAGTTCTGGGTGTTTTGCGATTATATCCGCCCTTATTTGAATTATGTAGTTTATGTCGTTAAGTCCTTCTTCTATTATAGAATCGAGAAGCTTAATTCTCTCTTCATATTTGTAGGGAACAACAAAATTGTCATCAACAAAAAACACCCAGTTGTATCCGAGGCTCTTCACGAATTTTAACTCTTCCACAACACGCTCGTTGCTCTTAAACCTCCACGCATGCCCCCACATGGCGGAGGCACTGCAGAACTCACAGTTGTAGGGGCATCCCCTGGAGGTTTCTATTGACGCAATCCTCGCGTTTTCTCCCACAATTGTTGCCTTATACGCATTTGGATCAAGTAAATCGTAAGCCGGCATCGGCAGGTTATCAAGATTGAGGATGGGTCCGCGATAAGAAACGTTAACTTTCTCACCATCTCTGTATGCTATACCCCTAACGTTGCTAACATCCCTCCCTTCTTTCAGCGCCACAACGAGCTCCCTAAACGTGCTTTCTCCTTCTCCGACGACAACAACGTCGACTCTCTCTCTCAACACAAGGGGGTAAGTGAACGTTGCGTGGTGCCCACCAAAAACGACAAGGGATTCAACTCCTCTCTCCCTCATTTTTCTGACAATCCTCAGAGAGGGATTTACGTATGTGGACGCTATGGTTGTGAAACCTACAACGTCGGGGTTGAAGGCCTCTATTTCTTTCAGAGTCTCCTCCTCACTGAGATTTTTCGCTTCCGCGTCGATTATCTTTACCTCTGCGATGTCTCTAACGGCTCCAGCTAAGGATGCAAGGCCCAACGGGGGAGCAATGTACCCATAAGCTGAGGCGTATCCGCTTTCTCCGGGGTTTGTCCTAACAAGTGCAACTCTCATTTTTCTCCCCTCATTGTTTTTCGTTTTCTGTCCAGTAGAAGCTCCCCATTAATACCCACGTTCTCGGGTGGGTTCTCCTTTATAAGAACAGTTATGTGTTCTATCCCGTAAACCTCTGATGCTACCTCAGTAAGTCTTTTTACGAGCTTCCTTTTCTTCTCAACACTAATTGGTGGGCCTTCAACAAGTATGGTCGGCATTTTACCACCTCACTCGAAAATGGGTTGAAGTATAATCCACTCCTTGCTTACGCAGGGGGCTTTATGGGGAGTTTGCCCCTTACAGGCCGGTTCACACACTACCTCACTCCTTATCCTCCGCGATTACTTTACACCAGTCCTTGCGGGCTGTCCAGCTATTTGTCTGTTATATAAGGTAAGGTCATTATATTCTGTATTCTCAGAGGATTTAAACCTTGCTAATTTATTCCCCTTGTGTATCCCCTTTCGGAAGGGGACTTCTCGCCTGGTGAGTTGAAGGAGGAATGGTATCACAGGAGAGCAGAGAGGAGTTTCATTAGCCCCAGCTTATCTTTAATTTCGACGTTATTCATTCCAAGAATGCCGGGATTTGCTTTAAAGCCCATTATCACAACATCCCTACCCCGATATTTGATGATGAGTGTTTTTCTCTCTTCGCTTAGCTCTTCTCCAACCTCTGCTATGAGTCTCATGACGTCCGGGATGCTTTTTACAGTCTTTGTGATGTCACTCTTCATACTCTCCTTCAGTGCCTTTGCAAGCTTGGTTATCTCCTCCGGGCTTGATATATCCGCAATTACCTCATCTCTGCTTATTGTAATAAAATTGTCTCCAACCTTTATCTCAAGTGAACCCTCTGCTATTAAGCTCTGAAGCCTGGAAAGCATTTCTACAAGGGTTTTCGCATTCACCACTCTCACCCTAAAAAATAAAATAAGGGAGAAATCATTCCTTCTTCAGTGGAGCAAATTTTATTGTAACCTCTCCATCCAAGGTCAGCTTGTCAAACTTGATGTGAAGCTCTGTTTCACTGCCTTTGACCGTTTCAATAATTTTCTCCATGTCCACTTTTGGAAGCAGCTTTTCCTTTGCCTCTACAATGGAGGTTATGACCTCCTCTATTTTGGGTTTTGGAATTTCTGGCACATGCTTCTTTAACTCCTCAAGTGTCTCAACGGCTTTCTCCAGCTTCTCGAGTGTTGCTTTATCTACGGCAATTCTTACTTCTCCTTCTTCTTTCTCAATCTCCACCTTCGGCATAGCCAACACCCCCTTTTTCTAATACGCTTCAATTAACGATGGAACTGAGTGCCACTTGTGTTCATCAACATCGATTTTAACCTCCAACGGCTCAAGCCTTTTGTCTGGATTAAATCCGTGCTTGATTCCCCACTTTCTTAGGTGTTCAACGACTAAACGCGCTCCAACCCTTGCTAATGGGTAGAATGGAAGCAAGAACGGATTGCCCCGCATAACCATCGGTAGGCCCTTAACCACTTCCCTATAGAGGTGCCTCCAAGCATGGTAGAGATGCAGGAAGCGGCCTTCGGTCATCATCTCCTCAACGTTGAAGAACTCCTTATCTTTAAGCAGGCCCATAGGGATAAATGCCAATGGTGTTACTGTGAAGTGTGCCCTGTTGCCAAGCTTCTCTTCGAGCTCTTTTTCCATCGTTATTATAAGCTGAGCAGTCATTATCTCGTCTTCCTCAGTCTCTCCAGGGAGACCCAAGATAGTTGTGTAAGCTGGGAACCAGTAGTTTTTGTTGAAGACATAAGTGCCATTCAGCACAACCCAAGGCCATTCCTCAGGAGAGAAGGGCTTCATTTTATTCGCCATGTACATTCCAATTAAAGCTGGCGAAGCGGTCTCAAGGCCTACCTGGATTCCAATCCAATGTCTCTCGTTCGCTCCCACAATTCTTGATATCTTCTCGATCATCCCTGGGTTTGCCAAGGCTCCAGCTACAGCCCCGTGGGTCGGGTTTACGTTACGTGTGTGCCTCCTGGCCATCTCGAACAACTCAACTACTGCTTCGGCGTTTGGATAGAAGTTCTTTTTGTCCTCGACTTTGTAGAGGAAGATGTCCTCACTGTGGAGCCATGCGTGGTCTATGCCCGCTTTTATATTAAGTCTTATCTCTTCTTCAATTTTCTCGAGAGGAATGTACCGGGCTACTCTTAAGTTGGGCTCGCAGAAGCGGCACCCTCTTCCACAGCCACGCATCACTTCTACGATGCCTTTATACGAAGGTGCCACTATGGTCGGAATTTCCTCGACTTTTGGCCAGCTTTTAATGTGTATCGTTTCATCGGCATTGCCACTCTCTATGTCTCTAAAGATTTCCCCAACAACATGTTCAGCTTCTCCGATAACCACGTGGTCAATTTTGAGCTTTTCTCGTTCCTTTCGTTTAAAGTCAATCTGCCAGGATCCCGGGCCTCCAACGACGAGCTTAAACTTGTAGCCTTTTCTCTCCCTGACCCTGTTGATTCTCTCAACGAGTTCCTTGAACTTGACGCTCGTGTAGTTCGTCCATTTTCCTCCGTTTGTAAACATCATACTTACCGGGCCCAGACCCATAGGATCCATCTCGTAAAGTGCTACAATTGTTGTTTTTTCATCTATAAACTGCTCTATCTTCCTTGGATGAGCGACTACAACTTCCTCCCTTTTGAATCCCTGAGCGAGCAGCGCGGCTTCAATTTTCCTCAGTCCATAGGGCGCCATAGTTAGGACTCCGTTGTTGTCTGGAACCTGGGAATCAAGAATTCTAAAAACCCAGCTTGGCAGCTTATCGACGGGAGCACAACCTAAGAAATCCAATAAGGGGACATCGTGATACGTGCTTGTCAATGTTTCATCAGTGCTCAGCACTATCCTTGTCATTGTTATCACCTCCATATACACCTTCATACATATGTAAAAAAAATTGCATATTTAAGTTTATTGGTTTGCCGGTTTTGAAGAAGTTCTCACAAAGCTTTTAAATGCAGATCATCTAAATCTTTCGGAAAGTTCCGAAAGTTCAGAGGTGAGAGGATGCTCAAAAGGCTTGCGAGAATAATAGTAGAATACAGAGGAGCATTTTCCCTGGTAGCCTTGTTCTTGTTAGTTCTCTCTGTTTATGGAATACAGATGCTGGAATTTGAAAGCGATCTTACTAAACAGCTTCCTCAAGACTTGCCCGCCGTTAAGGACTACTTAACACTCCAAAACGAATTTCAAAGCGGCGATTCTGTCCTCATAATAGTTAAAGTGACATCTATTGAGGAGGGGGGAGTTTACGACATCCGAGACCCCGAAGTAATAAGGGCAATATATGAGCTTGAGGAACGTTTGAGGGAACATGAGTATGTAACGGACACAATGAGCATTGCTGATATTTTTGTTCAAATCCTCGGCAGATTGCCTGAGAACGAAGAGGAAGTTAGGTTCGTTTTAAATACTCTCCCCCCAGAGGCATTGCAAGGGTTAATGAGCTCCGACTACAGGACAACTCTTGTAATAGCCACTTTAACATCTTCATCTGGTTCTCAAGCTGTGCAGAGGATTTATGAGGACATTAAGAGAGATATAAGCGAAGTAAGCTTTCCAAAAAACGTGGAGGTTATTCAGACCGGGAGTATTGGAATCGCGTATAGAATCCTGGCGATGATCAAAAGCGATTTAAATAGAACAATGACAATTGCGTTTATATTAGTGGCTTTCTTGTTAATCTACTTTTACAAATCGGTTTTTAGGGCAATGCTCCCTCTGATACCTCTGGTATTTGGTGTAACAATGACCCTTGGTTTCATGGGGCTTCTCGGGATCCCGATGGATATGGTAACGACAGTGGTTGGGGCTATGATAGTTGGTATGGGAATTGATTATGGCGTTCATATAACTAACCGGTATTTTGAAGAAAGAAAGAGAGGGAGACCAATTGAAGAAGCAGCGGAAGAGGCTGTAGCGGAGACTGGAAAGGCATTACTAGGAGCCGCTCTAACAACTATAGCCGGATTTTCTGCGTTGGCTCTTTCCATTTTACCTGCTCTTAGGAGGTTGAGCTTTGTCTTAATAATGGGTCTCAGCTTGGCGGCGATAAATGCTGTTGTGATAACCCCTTCCCTTATAATGCTCTATGAGGATATTCTAAAGAAAATTAAAGGAAAACACGAAATACCTGAGATAAGGGCACACTCCGGTTTCATTGCTAAATCCTTTAACACCCTTGGAAGGCTCATCAAGAGGCATCCAAAAACAACACTGTTTGTTGTGTCATTAGTGACCCTTGTGTTTCTTTATGGATTGACTCAGGTAACAACCGAAGTTAGGCTTGAGAAAATGATTCCCGAAGGCATACCCGAAATTGAGGCAATGAAGGACGTTAGATATGAGTTTGGAGGTCAAGATGAAGTGGACTTAGTTGTGAGAGCGGATGACGTAAGAGATCCGAATGTGGTTAGAGCTATTTATCGCTTTGAGCAGGAGATACTCGCCGATTCCTATTACAACAACGTCTTTGAGGCCAACAGCATAGCGGATGTGGTTGTCAGGAAATATGGTTACATCCCC
The DNA here is from genome assembly GCF_024022995.1 of Thermococcus aggregans. Classification (NCBI taxonomy): domain Archaea; kingdom Methanobacteriati; phylum Methanobacteriota; class Thermococci; order Thermococcales; family Thermococcaceae; genus Thermococcus; species Thermococcus aggregans. The sequence goes on from NZ_CP099582.1 coordinate 539,523, forward strand.
CAAGACAAGGAAAAAATAAACGAAGCCATAAAAGAAGGGGGAGCTCCTGTAAACGATGACTACTCAATGACTCTAATCCAGTTAAAGGGGAACTTTGGTGGGGTTAGGCCAGATGAGTTTAGAGCTATCATGCGCTACTTTGAAGAGCAGGCAAAGAACGCGGATTTTCCACCTGGAGTTGAAGTAAAACCCGCCGGAGAGTCCTACCTAAACTATGTCTTAGGTAACCTCATAGACCAGGAGTTAAACAAGATATCAACCTATGGTAGCATTCTTGTCGTGCTGGTCGTCATAGTGCTCTTTAGACGGCCATTAGTTTCGATTGCAATGATACTACCAATGTTCCTTGGAGCCCTTTGGACCGTTGGCTATATGGGGCTTGCTGGAATACCCTTTAACCAAACCCTAGCCGGTGTTATCTCAATGATAGTCGGTCTTGGAGTGGACTATGGAATGCACCTCACCCACAGGTTTTTGGAGGAGCTTGAAGAGGGCAATCCCTATCCCATAATATCAGCCCTTGAAGGCGTTGGTCCTGGGATCTTGGTAGGAGCATTAACAACGGCCGGAGGATTTTTGGCCTTGCTTAGCGGGGAGCTCTCTGCAATACATGACTTTGGAAAAACCTTGGCAATTGGAATCTTTGCTTCAATGTTTGCGGCCTTTACTGTGACACCGGCCTTACTTCAACTGTTTTATGGAAAAAAGATAAGGGGTGAAGAGAAATGAGGAAACCCTTTGGATTTATACTGGGACTATTGCTAATCATGAGTAGCGTTAATCTTGCTGTAGCAGAAGAAGAACTCCTCTTTGAGGGCTACCTTAACAAGGGAGACTCAATACTTGTGGGTCCGCTTGTAGTTGTCCTTCAAGATGTCCAGAAAGACTATGAAGAGAACGAATACAAAGCCATGATTTTGATCCTTAGGGATAACAAAGTACTGAACATGAACTACACTTCGGTTAAAGTTCCCAATCCAGAAAAAATACAAAAGCTTCTCACAAACGTCACCTTTCTCTATGCAATGGCAAAGACACTTGGCTATAACACAGCAAATCCCATAGAGCTTGCTCAATTCTATCTCTGGCTCAACAGCGCATCTCAAAAAGAGATTTTAGATGCAGTGTTCAAAACCGTTGAGGAACATCCAGAGCTGGGAATATCTAAAGAAGACTTGTTGATGACGATTACTTACCCAAACATTGAACTCGTAGGGGAAAATGAGACCATAGAAGTGGAAGTTGATGGGGAAAAGGTTACTATTACGGCACTTCAGATTTACCCAAATGGTGCAAAAATAAGTATAAGTGGCCCCTCCGAGTGGAAGGCTTCTATGATACCGGCATACCTCCGGGCATGGGCCGAAACACCAAAAAAGGTGAGACCTGGTGATGAGATCACTATTAAAGTCCATATAAAGAATGAAGGGGCTTTAAAGGCAAAGTTTATCACAGTAGTTGTGTCTCCGACACCTGTATCTTTTGTACCTTCTAGCGGGGGAGCAGAAGCAATAGCTCAGATTGCATCTCAAAGTGGAGTAGTTCAGAGCGTTCTTCTGCCCGTGGATAGTGCCGTGAAATACATAGAATATTTGGATGGAAAAGAAGAAAAAGTTGTTGAATTCAGGTTCAAGGTAAATGAAAACATTGATCCGGGGATTTACCCCCTCTATATTTCGCTTGCATATTATGTCCAGACAGGAGAGAAGTTGCAAATGCTGCAGGGCTTTGATTATTTCTCTGTAAGTGTAATTCGCGAAGGTGAGGCAACTTTTGAAATAGAGAATGTTGAAAAACCGGAAGTAGTTCATCCCGGGGAAGACTTTGAGATAACCGTTGATCTTCGGAATGTTGGTTTAGAACCTGCAAAGGAAATACTTGTTGATCTCTCACCTTCCTTGGAATTCCAGAAGGGAGCAATACTAATTGACAATGCAACAAAACAGCACTTCACTTACACCATAAATACTAACAGAGTTATGAGATACACGTTCAGGCTCCACGTAAGTGAAGACGCATCCACAGGAAGCTATCCGCTGAGGTTAAAGGTCTCATACTACAGCGGCGATTCAAAGGATCAAAGAGAGCAGACGTTTGACTTCTCAATTCAGGTAGTGAGAAGGAACCAGGCATTTGTTGAAATTGAGAGTGTTGAGATGGATCCAAAGGCAATAGAGCCTGGGGACGAATTCGTGCTCAGGGTAAAAGTGAAGAACGTTGGGGATGAAACGGCAAAAGCATTTTCCTTTAGGATAGAGCCGAGTGAAGTCAATGCGCCTGGAGAAGTCACGAAAGTTGACCTCTCTGCTCTCCAGAACCTCCCCGTCCAAGGAAGCCAAAGCCTTAGTGAAAACCTCCAGCTTGTCTTAAACCAGCTAATGGAACAGCTTGCTAGAGAAAACATTAATGCTTTTCTGCCTATCGGAGAAGACAACACAAAATACCTATCTAAATTAGGTCCGGGTGAAGAGAGAGTTCTTGAGTTCCATCTAAAGGCAAGCGAAAGACTTGAGAACGGAGTTTATCCATTAAAAGTTTCGCTGGAATACTTGAGCACACCAAACGATGATAAGCTAACAGACGAGAGACTAATCGGTGTGCCAGTTCTTGGAAGGGAGCACATAATCATTTCAAAGGTTTCAACGTCTCCAAGCAGGGTTTTGTCTGGAACGAACAACGTAGAGATAAACTTTGAGATAGAGAACATCGGCACTGGAAGTGCTCGCTATGTGATTCTAAAGCCCATGCCAGAAGACCCCTTCGAGCTAAGCGAAACAAGTGAACAAATAATAAACATAGGGACTCTACGGCAGGGTGATTCTGCAAAGGCAACATTCAAAGTAAACGTCAAAGAGGATGCAAGAGGGGGGACCTACGAAATTCCGGTAAAAATAGAATACAAAGATGCCTCGGGCAACACTAAGGAGGACATAATTAAGATACCAATAATCGTAAACGAGAAACCAAAAATAACCGTTGAAAAAGTAAGTTTTGACAAAACGCCCATGCAGGGCGAAGAAGTGCTCGTGCACATAAAGGTCAAAAACATCGGTGGAGAGCAGGCTGAAAACGTGATAATAGAAGGTGTCGTAAAAGCTGACCAGCCGTTCACACTCTCAAAAAGATCGGACTACATTGGAACCCTCGATCCAGGCCAGGAAGGAGAAGGCGTCTTGGAGCTAAGCATTGCAAACGATGCTATTCCCAAAGATTACACCATTCAGGTAAGGATTAGAGCAGTTGGTGATAAGGAAAGCGGAGACGACAACGTATACATCTTTGAAGAGTCAATTACGATCCCGGTTAAAGAAAATACAAAGACAAAAAGCAGCTTGAGAACTTTTGGCGTCATAGTGGGAATTTTGGCTTTGGTAGTAATCTTGTGGACATACCGGAAAGGTAAAAAGAAATGACAAATCCTTTTAAGCCTTTAATTCTTTCAATTTTTTAGGTGAGAGCTGTGGGAATAGGCAAGGTTCTTGGAGTGATAGGACTTGTAATTTTTCTTTGGGCGGCTTACTTGGGGTATGCACTGCTTACGCTAACTCCTCAAGTAAAGGCTGGATGGGGATACGTGGATGAGAACACGATAGAGCTTGATACAACAGTGTATTTCGGTAAGCCCCTTCCAGTTTCCATAAACATTGAGGAAGCGGATTTATACTGGGCTGGGATAGAAGTAGGTACGGTAAAAGACCTAAAGGTTGGATTTTTAAAGGACAGTGCGAGGGGAGTGCTTGTTCTTAAAAACCAAGAAATTGTTGAAGCTCTAAAGGAACATATAAAAAATGGAGAACAGAGCAACCTTGAGATACGAGTAAGAGGATCAATATTTGGAATCCCGATTATACGGGGAAGCTTCTCAAAATCGCTACAGACAGATTTGCTCTCCTACATCAGCAACACAACAATAGAAAGCTCCGGAGACTTAATAAAAACGCCAGCAATCGAAGGAATGCCCTCCAAGTGGGGAAAAGTTGATGAAACCGGAATTGAGATTTTGAGCGATGTAAAGCTCTACAATCCAAATCCCTTTTCCCTGCCTCTTTTTGGAATCAAGTACAACATAGAGGCCAATGGATACCAAGTAGCTCAAGGGGAACTCATTGAGAATGTTGTAATTCCAGCTAATGGTAGAGCTACGGCAAAAATAAGGACAATAGTCGACACGAACATTCTCCCCAAGGTAATCGCGGAGCATATAAAGAGGGGAGAACGGAGTGAACTATCCTTAAAGCTCGTCTTGGCTGTGAAAGTGCTCAACCGCGAAATAGAAATGCCGCTTCCAGAGATAAAGAAAACCGTTGAGACAAACATAGTCGAGCAGTTGAACTTAGCCCTTAGATGACCTAAAGCTTTAAATTTTCTCTTCTATCTTTCCTTAGAGGTGAAGAGTATGAAACTGATTGAAATTCACAATCATTTAAACAGAATCTGGAGCGAGATTTTTAGGCTGAATGAAGTGTTGAGAGAAAAGCTTAGACCTCTAGGCTTTAAAGTAGAGCCTGTAGAGGAAGTCTTCAATGCTTATATTTTCCTTGAGGGTGAATGGAGAGAGATGGTCTATCCCCATCCAGCTTTTGAGATAAAGCCTCAGGGAGAAGTTGGAGCGACGATTCAGAGCTTTTACTTTGTGTTTGCTATCCCCAAGGAGAAAATAACCAGAGACTTTGTCTTTGAGTTCCTCAAGAAATTCCTGCAAAGCTATATTTATGGAACAGAGAACTTTTTGGAGGACATATACAATCACAATTCTCCTAGAAACCCCGAGGAAGTTTACAGAGAAATAGAAAAAAGCCAAGAAGAGGTCTTCCAGTTCGAAGTTGAGGCCAAAGATAGTGAAGAACTTGAAAACAAGCTCTTTGAATTTATAGAGCTGGCGAAAAAGTATAAAGTCCTTGATCTATAGGTGGTTCCATGTACAAGGAAGCGTTTCCAGAAGAGCTGCAAAAATACTACTACAACCTTTTTGGGGCAGAAGCTGAGGAGATAATGAAAAAGCTGAGAGAGCCGGTAGAGAAGTACTACATACGGGTCAACACGCTTAAAATAAGCAGAGAGAAGCTCATGGAGGAGCTTAGAAAAGAAGGGCTGAAGCCAAAGAGGAGTCCTTACCTTGAAGAGGGAATATACTTTGAGAGGGAAGGGCCGAATTTTCCCGACGATTACGAGCCCAACTTACCGAGGGTAGTTGCAAATAAATTTGCAGCCGAGAGTGTTTACCAAGGGGCACACCTTTACGCTCCGGGTGTTCTAAAGGCAGATAAGGGAATAAAGGAAGGAGATGAAGTTCAGATCAGAGACCCGCGGGGGCTTCTTGTTGGTATAGGGATTGCGAGGATGAGTGCCAAGGAAATGATAATTTCTACGCGGGGAATAGCGGTTGAAGTAACCCTTCCAAAATTCAAGCTGCCGAGCTTAAATGAATTAAAAGCCTATGAGAAGGGCTATTTCTATGCACAAAGTCTTCCTTCTATGCTCGTTGCCCATATTTTGGAACCAAAGGAAGAGGACCTCATAGTTGACATGGCAGCTGCCCCCGGAGGAAAAACTTCCCACATAGCTCAGCTCCTTGAAAACAGGGGGGAGATAATAGCAATAGACAAATCGAAAAATCGGCTTGCCAAAATGGAGAAAGAGCTTAAGAGGCTTGGCGTGAAAAACGTCAAGCTTGTCCACATGGATTCAAGAAATCTGCCAGACCTTGGAATTAAGGCAGACAAAATCCTCTTGGATGCCCCATGTACAGCGTTAGGGGTACGACCGAAGCTCTGGGAGACGAAAACGCCAAAGGACATTGAGGCAACGGCAAGGTACCAGAGACATTTCATAAATGCCGCAATAAAGAGCCTCAAAAAGGGCGGAGTGCTTGTTTATTCTACATGTACTCTAAGCTATGAGGAAAATGAAGGAAACGTGCTGTACATGATAAAGAAAGGTCTAAAACTTGAAGAGCAGAAAATCTTTATAGGCTCACCTGGGTTGGGAATAGGTGAAGTGCAGCGCTTCTATCCCCACAAGCATCTTACCCAAGGCTTCTTTATTGCAAAACTAAGGAAGGTGAGCTGATGAAAAAAAGAGACTCCCTCCTAATCTTTGTAGGGATTGTAGTTATAGCGCTGCTCATATGGTGGGCTGGAATAAAGGAAACGTTAAACCTTTTGAAAGAAGTTAAATTGGAATATCTTCTTCTGGCACTGCTTATGCAAATTCTTGCAACCCTTGCATGGGCTTTTAGGTGGAGAATATTCCTAAAGAGGGCTGGAGTGAAAGTTCAAGTAAAAGACATTGTAATGGCCACTATAGTGGGAATATTTGCAAACAACCTAACTCCCGGCGCCAGGGCAGGTGGAGAGCCAGCTAGGATGTACCTAATAACCAAGAAGTCAAGCAGTGGTTATGGGCAGGTGTTTGCAACTATAATGGCCGATAGGATTTTGGACGTCATTCCGGTTCTGCTTTTTACCCTTGTTGCCTTCAAGTACGCCCTCTCGTTAAAGGTAAAGCTTCTGCTGTCCGTTCTATCTATCTCAACTGTAGTGCTTCTTTTGATAGTGACTACAAGTCTTCTGGTTTCTTTGAACGAGGCCTTGGCTTTTAAAGTACTTAACAAAATAGCCAGCCTTGTAAGACGCATATTCCCGGAGAAGTTTGGAGGGATGGAAGAGACACTTGAAGACAAGCTTAAAAAATCCATAATAGACTTTAGAAATACTTTTCTGGAACTTTCCAAAGATCCAATTGTGTTGGGCAAGACACTGTTCTATTCTTTAGCTCTCTGGACATTAATGCTTTTCAGAACGTACTTTGTCTTTGAGAGCATTGGATATCACCTTGAAATTCAAAAAATCCTGATGGTTCAGATGGCTGGTATTGCTCTTGGAATGATAAGCATCCTCCCCGGTGGTGTTGGAATAACAGAGGCAGTTAATTCAGCCCTCTATCTTAGTCTGAGAATTGATAAGAGCCTCGCCGTAACTGCAACTATCTTAGATAGGTTTATATCTTTCTGGCTCCCAACAATTATTGGAGGGGGATTGAGCGTTTATCTTGGTGCAAAGCTAAGCAAAGGTAAGGTGTGAGAGCATGAAGTTTGGAATCGCAGCCCGAAGGGATCGTGAGGAAGCCCTAAAGCTTGCTTATAGGGTATACGACTTTCTCAAAGTTAGCGGTTACGAGGTTTACGTTGATGAGGAAGCTCATGAGCACTTCCCCTATTTCTCTCTCGAAGATGTTATCCCCCTTGAGAAAATGGACGTTGATATGATGATAGCTATCGGGGGAGATGGAACGGTTCTAAGAGTGGAACATAAAACTCCCAAAGAAATTCCTATCTTGGCGATAAACATGGGTACTTTGGGCTTTTTAGCTGAAGTAGAGCCCGCTGAAACTTTTTTTGCTATTTCAAGGGTCTTAGAAGGGGATTATTTTATAGACGAAAGGATGAAGCTTAGGACTTTTGTAGAAGGGTTTGACAACATACCCGATGCACTTAATGATGTGGCCATCTTGACCGGAATTCCCGGTAAGATAACCCACCTCAAATATTACATTGATGGGGAGCTTGCTGAGGAAATAAGGGCTGATGGGCTGATAATATCAACGCCTACTGGCTCAACTGCCTATGCCCTTTCTGCTGGGGGTCCTTTGGTTGACCCTCGCTTGCATGCCATCCTCTTAGTCCCCTTGGCTCCAGTTGCCCTTACGGCAAGACCTCTCGTTGTCCCTGACTCTTCGTCAATCGACATAGAAGTATTGACGGAAAGGGATATCGTTCTTACCGTTGATGGGCAGTTTTACACACAACTTCCTCCTCACTTGAAAATAAGGATTGAAAAGTCTCCAAGAAAAACAAAGTTTGTGAGGTTCTCAAAGAGGATTTACCCCAGGTACACCCTGAAGATAAAGAAGAAGTTCTAGACTACCAGATTACCTCTACTTCGTCAGTTCTAAACTTCTGCTTGACGACTGTCTCTTCAAGGTCAAACTTTATGCCCGCTTTGAACATTCTCAAGCCAGTATAAGCTATCATCGCTCCGTTATCCCTGCACAAATCGTATGGGGGGACAAAGAATTTAACTCCTCTATCCTCGCACATTATTTTGAGCATTTCTCTCAGGCGGTTGTTTGCTGCAACTCCTCCCACGAGGACGACTTCCTCTTTCCCTGTGTGTGCAACGGCTCTCTCTGTGACTTCAACCAAAGCGGCGAAAGCTGTTTCCTGGAAGGAATACGCTAAATCCTCAACCTTATATTTCCCGGTCTTGTACTTTCTAACGGCCTCCGTCAAAATTCCAGAAAAACTTAAGTCCATGCCTTTAACCGCATAGGGGAGCTCAATGTACTTTTTCCCTTTTTGAGCGAGCTTTTCTATCTTAGGCCCCCCTGGGAACCCTAAGCCGAGCTCTCTGGCAAAGGTATCTATGGCGTTGCCTATGCCTATGTCCAGAGTTTCTCCAAAAACCCTGTACCTACCGCCTTCTAATGCTAGCACTTGGGTGTTTCCGCCGCTTACATATAGGCCAACTGGGTCTTTTACTCCAAACATTTTTGTAATTTCCACGTGGGCGATGCAGTGGTTAGCTCCAACAATGGGTTTGTTGTACTTTATAGCCAAAGCTCTCGCAGCCGTTGCCACAACTCTCAAAGCTGGCCCTAACCCCGGCCCCTGAGAAAAGGCAATTACATCTACGTCTTCAATGCTAATTTTAGCCTCTTTGAGAGCCTTTTTTAGAAGAGGCTTTAGGAGTTTTGCATGATGCTCCGCGGCTTCCTTTGGGTGTATACCACCTTTTTCAGTCGTGAGAGTGTCAAATACATTGGCGAGAACTTTTTCTTCACTCACAATTCCTATGCCAAGTGTGTGTGCTGTGCCTTCAATCCCTAGGGCTATCATCAGAAGAGATTACTGAGGAGGATTTAAAAGCCTTGTCTTTTAATCTCTCTTAGTCTTTTTGAGGTCTTATTGGAACTGGCGTTAGTGCAAAAGCTTTCAATTCTTCTAAAGTCTTATTGGAACCAATCCATGTAAATGTACTTCTTAGTCCACGGATCGACCTTTCAATTCTTCTAAAGTCTTATTGGAACCCGCCCTTATGGTTTTATTGGGGGCTCCGCTGCGGGGTCTTTCAATTCTTCTAAAGTCTTATTGGAACCAAGGAGTTCAATGAGGAGACAAAAGAGTTCAAGAAACTTTCAATTCTTCTAAAGTCTTATTGGAACCGCTGATTTCTTCAAAGAAAAGCTTAGCTACATCTCAATCTTTCAATTCTTCTAAAGTCTTATTGGAACTTTGGAAAGGAGCCGCAAACATTCGATATAGTGAAGACTTTCAATTCTTCTAAAGTCTTATTGGAACAGCCCGTAATTATTCTGGCTGTCTGTATCCTCTGCCGCTTTCAATTCTTCTAAAGTCTTATTGGAACGTTTAATATCTACCTTTCCGTTGGAGAATCATTTCGATCTTTCAATTCTTCTAAAGTCTTATTGGAACATAACTTTCACTACTCCAAGAACGACCATAAATGCTGCTTTCAATTCTTCTAAAGTCTTATTGGAACCAGGCCCTGCTACAAAGAGATGGTAACGGAAGATACAGCTTTCAATTCTTCTAAAGTCTTATTGGAACTACTTCGTTGGCTGGGGGCAAAATCGGCATTATTCTTACTTTCAATTCTTCTAAAGTCTTATTGGAACTCCACCGATGTCGTTTAGATCAGCTGTTAAGTTGTATCCTTTCAATTCTTCTAAAGTCTTATTGGAACTCAAAATTACTAACGGTGCTTATGGCGTGCTGGTGAGCTTTCAATTCTTCTAAAGTCTTATTGGAACGAGATGAAGAGGCACGAGGTAAAAGTTTTCTCACCAAACTTTCAATTCTTCTAAAGTCTTATTGGAACACGGTTTAAGTCAATAAGGACAACTCTGCTCGGGTCGACTTTCAATTCTTCTAAAGTCTTATTGGAACTTAAAGCTTTGTGGGCAATGACCCTCTTAGCGGTCCTACTTTCAATTCTTCTAAAGTCTTATTGGAACCCCAAAAAATTTTGAATAAAAAAATCAAAAGTTCCTTCCTTTCAATTCTTCTAAAGTCTTATTGGAACTTGCGTTTTACACTCTTGCTTGTTGAAACATCGTCCTCAATCTTTCAATTCTTCTAAAGTCTTATTGGAACTGGGAGTTAGCCGCCGAGGGTGTGAAAGCTGAGTATGAAATTATCCTTTCAATTCTTCTAAAGTCTTATTGGAACCCCACAGTGTCGAGCTTGCTTGCATAGAACAACCCCAGCTTTCAATTCTTCTAAAGTCTTATTGGAACAGGGGCGAATTTTCCTCCAAATCCCCTATAAAACCATTAGAGCGCTTGAACATTATAAGCCTTTCGACAAAGGGTCAATAAAAAAGCCCTCACAAGCTCCAAATTAAGACCGCAAGAAAGGACTTTTGTGCTCTAACCCGTGTGAAACTCTCCCAATTCTGCAATGCACAGCTCCATACACGAGATCTCCAAAGGGAAGACAGAGGGTTAAATTAAGAATTTCCTCCTAAAACCAAATTTGAGGAAGAAAGGTTCGATTTCTGCTGGGATAATATATAAAAGAAGCTTAGTATTGCCCCGTTCAAAATTCCGAAAAAATTTCGTTACAAAATTCAAAGGATATTGCGACTCTTTGTCAGATAGTAACTTTTGGTTACTAAAGACTTCCAAACCAAGTTTAGAATCCAAAATTCAAAAAGAAGCCTTCAAAAACGATTAAAAGCAAAAAACAGAAACCTAAACGTGATAATGGGGGCATTTATCCTTCATTCTGCTTTGTATATCTTCTTTTCAAATGTTACGAAGTCTGTCCATGCCGCATGTGCTAGAAAGTTTGCGTTCATGATATCTGGCTTTCCGTCCTTGAAGGCTTCCTCTTTGTATGTGTAGCCCACAATTTCGCCCACAAAGAACGTGTGATCACCATAGTCCCTTGCATCAACGACTTTACACTCTATGTTTGCCAATGCCTCCTTTATGCTTGGCGTGACGATCTTTGTTGAGTTAATAAGGGTTATGTTCATTTCTTTGAGCTTTGAGGGTCCACTTTTTGTTCCAGCAATCCAGACGTCTCGAAGCATCTCTAAGCTTGGAACACTGATCACGAACTCTTTGTATTTGGAGATTAACCTGTGGGTGTATCTCCTAGGAGAAATTGCCACTCCTACTAGCGGGGGTTTATGGGAAAGAACCGTCACCCAGTCCGCTGCCATAACGTTTGTTTCCTCTCCTTGACCTGAGACTATTAAGTAGGTCCTCATCGGGTAAATCGGCCTGTACATCTCTCTCACCCCTTAATATCTTATACTACGCTCTTTAAAAGCCCTTCTTAAGCTGAGCCAGTAAAGGGCTTTGGCGGCTCTTTCAGGGGTTGGGAAATTCTTTATTCCGTGGGCATTTAAAACTCTCACACCTTCTCTCACGAGTTCTCCGGCCATAAAATTGACAATTATGGGCTTGTTGCACTCGGCATCTATGATAGCCTTTGCAATCTCTTCGCTCGGAATGAATATTGGTGGAACGCAGATAACCAGCAAGGCATCGACGTTTCTATCTCTGCAGACTACCTCTATAGCCTTCTTGTATCTCTCATAATCTGCATCCGCTATAAGGTCAATTGGATTTTTGATGGAACATTGAGGAGGCAGAAAACTTTTGAGATCTTCTGTTGTTTTGTCTTCAAGCCTTGCAATCTCTAGCCCCAACTTCTCGGCTTTGTCGGTTGCCAAAACTCCAGGACCGCCGGAGTTTGTTATTATGGCTATTCTCCCCCCTCCGCTTTCGTACATCTCGAAGGTTTTTGCCGCATCAAAAAGCTCTTCCATTTCCTCAACCTCTATGGCTCCAAACTGGGCAAAAACGCCTTTGTAGATCTCATAGCTGCCCGCCAAACTTCCGGTGTGGCTCTGAGCAGCTTTGCTCCCGCTTTTGCTTTTTCCTGCCTTGAGGACTATCACGGGTTTTTTAGCGGTGGCGTATCTCAAAGCTTCCACGAACTTTTTCCCGTCTTTTACACCTTCAATATACAAAGCTATCACTTTGGTGTTTTCATCGTCGGCAAAATACCTCAAAAAGTCGCTCTCCGTCAAATCGGCAGCATTGCCGTAAGAAACGAAAGCTGAAAATCCTATTCCTTCCTCATTTCCCATAGCCAAAGCTGCACCGCCAAATGCTCCGCTCTGCGAGATCAGCGCTAAGCCTCCTTTCTTAACCCTAACTTCAAAGGAGCCGAAAAAGTCAGCATGAACACCAAAAATCCCGGCACAGTTTGGCCCAATAATTCTTACTCCTTTTTCTCGGGCTTTTTCAACGAGTTCTCTCTCGAGTTCAACGTTACCGATCTCGCTAAACCCTGCGCTTATAACCACAGCTCCTTTAATTTTGTCTCCAATTTCCTCGATTAAGGACGGAACAAGCTTTGCGGGAATTGCTATTATGGCAACGTCAACATTTTTCTCAAGCTTTTCTGCGATTTTAAGTTTCTTTCCCCCTACTTCAACTTCTCCCCCTTTAGGATTCACGGGAATAATCTCGCCCTTAAAGCCTCCTTCAACTATATTTCTCAGAATTTCGTATGCTATTGCTCCCCTCTTAAATGACCCAAATACCGCCACAGAGGCGGGATAAAAGAAGAAGTCCATTTGCTCACCTCCGTCTTGTCAAGAGTGGAAGTATTGCTATCAACAAGACAATTCCTGGCCCGCAGATGCCTTTCTTCTGCTCTACCACAATAGTTACAGTTTTACCGTCCGTTTTCTGCGACTTTATTTCCACAGTGGTTGGGGATTTAACACTTATCTTATCGAACTCGAACGGTAGGGTTATATTTGCAGTCCAAGTTTTCTTGGTGAGACTCTCTTTATAGTCAACTTTTGGCTTTGCCTCACCCCATACGAGTACTCTGCTGTCCTCAATTTTGGAGTTTATCTCTTGAATATCCATAGTTTTGTTGAACTCTTCTCTAATTTTTATTTCATGGTAGCTTGTAGCGTTAATCCCTTCGAAAGTTGCGTTAAACTGGACAAGTCCGCTTAGGGGGTCATAGTAAATCTGGATGCTCTTTGTAGTTTTTGCCAGAAATTCGTCGAAAGGAATGAACTTAGTAGTATTCTCTGTTGTCTTGTTCATAATGGCTTCATAGACGGAGGAATCAAAGGTTATAACAACTATTGGAAGATAGTACCCGTTTTCCCATGAGGCGACATTATCTACAAGCTCCTTCGGTTTTGGAGCTAGATTGATAATATAAGCGTCTTTTGGGAGAATTATTGTGAGCTTTCTCCAGCTGTATTCAAAAATCTTGTTTTTAAAGAAGAATTGCATTGGTCCATAAACTGAGCTCTGCAGTGTTTGGTTTTTCTCCACAAGGTAATTGTATATTTTAAAAGTTACAACTGCAGTCCAGTTTTTTCCCAAGTTTACGGGCCCTTCCTCTGGTACAACAACCAAAGCTTCTTTAGATCGCTCTTCTACTTCTCTTTTGAAATTGCCATATATCAACGAGTAAACAAAGTCATGGAATTCCTTTTCTGCTCTTTGGGGATTTGTCTGGGAGAGCTCCTCGAAATAGTCCAAATAAGACGGGTCTTTGAGCTGGGCGTTAATCTTAACGAATGCCGTCCCACTCGGATACACGGTCATATAAATGTCTATGTTGAAGAGATGTTGATCCTCATAAGCGTAAACCTGAGAAAACGATGCCAGTAGCATAAACGTGATGATAATCCACGCACTTTTCCTCATGTTCCCACCTCCAAAACTTTTTCAATTAGCAAATACAAAAATTTATTGGTTCATTAATGGCAAAGCGTGATAGCGATGAAGAAGTACAGAAAAGTCGTGGTTGGAGGTACGTTTGACAGGCTCCATTTAGGACATAAAGCTTTGCTTAGGAAGGCTTTTGAAGTTGGCAAGTACGTTTACATAGGTCTGACTTCTGATGAAATGATAAAGAACAAGCCATACGCCGAAAAAATTCTCCCCTATGAGATTAGATTAAGGGATTTGCTAAAGTTCTTTGAGGTTAACGGCTACAAAAACTACAGGGTAATAAAGATACACAGTGCAATAGGGTTTGCAGACAGGATAAAGAGCTTAGACGCAATAGTTGTTAGCGAGGAAACATATAAAGGGGCTCTCTTGGTAAACAAGGCGAGGGAAGAAAAGGGGCTAAAACCCCTTGACATAGTTGTCATAAAGCTGATCAAAAGCAAACTTGGGGATAAAATAAGCTCTTCCTTAATAAGGGCTGGTCTTATAGACCCTTTTGGAAATCCAAAGAGGTGGTAAAATGAGAGTGGTCACGATTGGAGCTGGACTTGGAGGGCTTTTAACAAGTGCCTTTTTAGCCAAAGCAGGTCATGAGGTAACGGTTCTGGAAAAAGCTCCTTTTGTAGGTGGTAGGTTTACAAACCTCAACTACAAAGGCTTTCAGCTGTCCACTGGGGCTCTCCACATGGTTCCTCATGGAGAAAATGGTCCTTTGGCTCACCTTCTAAAGCTCCTGGGGGCTAATGTGGAGATAGTAAACTCAAATCCGAAGGGCAAGTTTTTCATGAATGGAAACCTCTACCATTACAGAGAGGGATGGGACTACTTGTCGCTTAAAGAAACGGCAAAGGCCATGAAGCTTCTCACAGAGATAAAGGCCAACAAGCTTCCAAAAGGAGAAGAGGCAAACATGAACTCCTGGGAGTGGCTCAAAGAAAAAATCGGCGATAACGAGTTCGTTTATCTTTTCATAAAGAGCTTTCTCGGGTGGGCGGTTAGCTTAACCCCGGAGGAAGTTCCGGCAATTGAGCTTGCCAAGGAAATAAAAGCCACTTTGAAGTGGGGCGGCCCCGGACTTATAAAGGGCGGATGTAAAGCCGTAAGCGAAGAGCTTGCGAGAATTGTAAAAGCAAACGGAGGAAAAATAATAACCGGAAAGAAAGCGATTGAAGTGGATGACGGCAAAGTGATGACATCAGATGGGGAGGAATATAGCTACGATGTATTAATCTCGAACATAGGAATAAAAGAAACGGTGGAGCTTTTTGGAAGGGATAAGTTTGATAGAGAGTATCTGAAAAAAGTGGATGCCCTAAAGCCTGCGGAAGGAATTAAAATTAACGTAGCCTTAAGGGGAAAGCCGAGAATAGGCAACACTGTTGTCTTTACCCTGGACACTCAAAGGATAAACGGATATAACGAGCCCTCCGCATTAACTCCAGAGCTCGCAAGGGAAGGATATACGCTTATCATGACACATCAGGCTTTGAGGAGCAAAAACATAAAGAAGGAGCAAAAATTGGGATTGGAGGATCTTTCCTATCTCTTCCCAGATCTCGACAAAGATGGAGAAGTTCTGATGGTTCAGACGTATTTAGATGGGAACCCAGTCAACAGAGTAGCCTCTGGAATGCATCTTGACTTTCCGATGGAGAACGTTTACATAGTTGGGGACGCAAACAAGGGAGAAGGTGGCATAGAGGTTGAAGGAATAGCCTTGGGAGTCATGAAAACCCTCGAAAGCCTTGGCATTGGGCGGTTTAGTGAATGGTACCTCTAATTAAAACAGCAAAGAAATCCCCTTAATATCTTTAAGTTTGCAATCTCTTTCACTTATTCTTCGAAGTTTTTTCTAAAAGGACTATTTTATGGCTAAGAAACCCTTTTAATTCGCTGGGGTCTAACTTTATACACCAGTGTTGGAGGGAGTAGCATGAAGAAGAGGGTTGTCATAGCTTTGGGTGGGAACGCTATTCTGCAGAGAGGGCAAAAGGGTACTTATGAGGAGCAAATGGAAAATGTGAGAAAGACTGCAAAACAGATTGCCGATATTATTCTTGATAACGAGTATGAAGTTGTCATTACTCACGGGAATGGGCCTCAAGTGGGGGCAATTTTGCTGCAGCAGGATGCTGGAGAGCACATGTACGGTATTCCAGCGCAACCCATGGATGTTTGCGGTGCAATGAGTCAGGGTCAAATAGGGTATATGATCCAGCAGGCTTTAGTTAACGAATTAAGGAAGAGGGGCATAAACAAGCCGGTGGCGACGGTAATTACTCAGACTATTGTTGATAAAAACGATTCGGCGTTCCAGAACCCTTCAAAGCCTGTGGGCCCATTTTACGATGAAGAAACTGCCAAAAAGCTTGCCAAAGAAAAGGGATGGGTAGTTATAGAGGACGCCGGAAGGGGATGGAGGAGAGTAGTTCCAAGTCCAGACCCAAAGGGGCACGTTGAGGCTCCAATAATTCAGGATTTGGTTAAAAAAGGCTTTATAGTCATAGCTTCTGGTGGCGGAGGAATTCCGGTTATTGAGGAGAATGGTGAATTTAAAGGAGTAGAGGCTGTAATCGATAAGGACTTGGCTGGAGAAAAGCTTGCTGAGGAAGTTAACGCTGACATTCTTATGATTCTCACCGATGTTAATGGGGCTGCAATCAACTACGGCAAGCCAAATGAACAGTGGCTCCGAGAAGTTAAGGTTGATGAACTTAAGAAATACTACGAAGAGGGACACTTCAAAAAGGGTAGCATGGGGCCAAAGGTTCTCGCTGCCATAAGGTTTGTTGAATGGGGAGGAGAGAGAGCAATAATTGCCGCCTTGGACAAAGCTGTTGAAGCCTTAGAAGGAAAAACAGGCACTCAGGTTGTTAAGTGATTTTTATCTATTTTCTATTCTTTCGTTAGAACTCTCGTTCAATTTCGTTTGCCAAAAGGCTTAAAGACATTAATGTTGTAATATCTCTTTAGGAATATCGTGGAGGTGACTTCATGGATCCATTAAGCGGATTCATAGGTTCGTTGATATGGTGGATATTGTTCTTCTATTTGCTCATGGGGCCCCAGATTCAGTACAGGCAACTGCAAATTGCTAGGGCGAAATTACTGGAGAAGATCGCGAGAAAAAGAAATTCCACTGTTATAACAATGATTCACAGGCAGGAGAGCATCGGTTTCTTTGGGATCCCAGTGTACAAGTTTATAAGCATTGAAGATAGCGAAGAAGTGTTAAGGGCAATAAGGATGGCTCCAAAAGACAAGCCAATTGACTTAATCATCCACACGCCGGGAGGATTAGTATTGGCAGCAACGCAGATAGCAAAAGCCTTGAAAGACCACCCGGCAGAGACGAGAGTAATAGTGCCGCACTACGCAATGAGCGGTGGTACTTTGATAGCCTTGGCTGCGGATAAGATTATAATGGATCCTCATGCGGTTTTGGGTCCAATTGATCCCCAGCTAGGCCAATATCCTGCCCCGAGTATAATAAGAGCTGTTGAGCAAAAAGGTGCGGAGAAAGTTGACGATCAAACCCTTATTCTTGCCGATGTTGCAAAGAAAGCAATAAACCAAGTTCGAGAGTTCGTTTACAACCTCCTTAAGGACAAGTATGGGGAGGAGAAGGCTAGGGAGTTAGCTCAGATACTCACTGAGGGAAGGTGGACTCATGACTATCCAATCACCGTTGAGCATGCAAAAGAGCTTGGTCTTCACGTTGAAACGGAGGTTCCAGAGGAAGTCTATGCTCTTATGGAGCTCTATAAGCAACCTATAAAGCAAAGAGGCACTGTGGAATTTATGCCTTACCCAGTAAAGCAACAGGGGAAAGATTAGATAGGTGGATTTTTGTTTGTTCATTTCCTTTTTGAAAAGTTAAACGATAGTTCTTGGTTCTAAAGAATAATTTCACATCTCAGCCAAAAACTTTTTATTTAGTTTTTACATCCCTTTAGTGAGGCTCAAATCAGGGTGAGATTATGATCAACTATTCTAAAATGAAGGAAGGGGAAGAGACCATGCAAGTGAAAGTAGACCCAGAGGAAATTAAGAGGATAAAAGCCGAAATAGAGGCTTTAGAAAGAGAGAAAAAAGAAATTCAAGAGAGATTGGAGCAGCTCCAGAAGGAGCTGAATGTTTGGATACAAAAAAGAGATGAGAAAAATAAGGAAGTAAAGCAGTTAAGAGAGAAAGCAAGAGAGTATAAAGCAAAAAGAGATGAAATCAACCAGCAGATCCAAGAACTTAAAAAGAACAGAGATGAGATAAATGCCAAACTTGATCTTCTCTACCAAGAAGCCATGGAGTACAGAACAAAGAGGAACGAGTACAGACAGCTGAGAAGACTAAAGATGCCGAAGGAAAAGATAGAGGAGAGAATCGAAAAGCTCGAATGGGAGCTGCAGACCAATCCCAACATAACCCCCGAGAGGGAAAAACAAATAGTTGATCAAATCCAGGTTTTAGCTACAGAGCTTGAAATTCTCCAGCAGGCTGAAAGGTTCCACAAAAAGCTAGAAGAAACAAGAAAGAAGATAGAGAGCCTGAAAAAAGCAAGAAGGGCAATAGGCTTGGAAATACAAAAGCTTGCAAACCAGAGCCAGCAGTTCCACGAGCAGATGTTGAAGGCTTACCAGCAGGCAGATGAAATTAAGAAAGAAGCCGATGAATACCACCAAAAGGTGGTTGAGCTTAGAGAAAAGATTAGAGAAGTTAGAAGGGAGCTCAGGGAAGTAGAAAAGAAGATACTCGAATACGACCAGAAGCACAAGGAGTTAATAGCATACAAGCTTGTTGCAAAGATGAGAGCAAAGAAAGATGCCACCTTTGAAAGGGCAGTTGAGGCACTTGAAAAGTTCAAGCGCGGTGAAAAGCTTACTCTTGATGAGCTCTTACTGCTCCAGAGATATAATCTGGTGTGAAGAATGGAAATTATAAAACACGAGGGTCCGGGAAGGCTCGGGTTAGTTAGAATTAAGGAAAAAACCTTCAAAACACCTGCTTTAGCTGGAGTAGATTTTACCATTTCGCCGTTTAATTCTTACTTCTACCCCAAGGATTTCGGGGAATACGACTTCAACCTCGCCCCTTCAATTCCTCTTAGCTTTTATACTCCGAGGGAAATAGTAGAGAAAGCACTGGATAAGTTGTATAGTGTTGATTATTCAAAATTCAACGCCCTTTATGTGCCCGTCGTGAGAAATCTTGAATACGTTGATGAATTTTTGGAAAATGTCCTCTCCCAGTACTCTTTTGATGCCCTCTATATAGGAAATGCAAAAATCTTTGTGAAGGACTACCGCAGGTTCGTTCAGGCTATCAGGCTTATTAGGGAAAAAGACCCTAATTTGCTCCTCATCACTGACATCGAACCGTTCTTTTATCCATTAGCCGTTTATCTCGGCATTGATGCTTTTGATACCCGTTCATTGAAGCTTTACGATTTCCACAAGAAGGGATTCACACAGTTTTCTCCTATACTATGGGATGAAAATGCAAATTCCCTTGAATTCGCCAAGGAAACTATAAGGCTCGTTAGGAAAGCCCTTGAAGAAGGAAAGCTCCGCTACCTTGTCGAGAACTTTTTCCATACTCAGGCTCACGCCGGAATCTTGAGGATAGCTGACAAGGAAAACTGGGACTACCTTGAAAAATACACACCCATACAAAAGGACACCATTTACTTCATAAGCGACGCCTCCCAGAACAGACCGGAAGTTGTGAGGTGGAGGCAGAGAGTTGTTGAGAGATTTAAGCCTCCTGAAAACATTGAAGCACTCTTGCTCTTCCCCTGCTCCGCTAAAAAGCCCTATTCTCACTCACGCTCCCATACCCTCTTCAGAAAAGCCCTAAAAGAAGCCCTTGGAAATGGAATTTACAAAATCCATGAGCTTATCCTTACCTCACCCTTTGGAGTCGTTCCGAGGGAATGGGAGTGGTTAGCCAAGTATGATATCGTCGTTACAGGCCATTGGAGTGAGGAAGAGATAAACTCTGCAGCTGAACTTTTGGCAAAAGCCCTTGAGAAGTACCCTAAGGAAATTCCAGTGATAGCTCACTTGGATGAGGCTTACGTAGAGGTTGCAAAAAGAGCCAGTGAGATCAGCGGGAGGGAGATAATATTCACCCCGGTTAAGGACGGCACAACGAGCAGGGAAAGCTTGGAAGGGCTTAAGAGGACGATAAAAGAGCTTGGCTTTGAAGTTGCTGCTGGAAAAGAAGATAGGACATACCGCTTCTACGAAAACATAAGGAAGGTTTTTGACTTCTACTTTGGTTTGGGCGCTGGTGAAGCAGTTCTTCCCGATGATGCAAAGATCATAGGCTCCAAAATGCTCCGCATTCTCATAGACAACCAGCAGACTGGGACTTATCAAGATGGCGTGATAAGCGTAACGCCCTTTGGTATGCAGCGCATTTACGAAGCAACTAGGAGCTACTACGTGAAGATTGACTTTGACCTTAGAGGAGACGTCTTTGCTGTTGGAGTTAACGAGGCTGATGAGAAGATAAGACCTGATGACATAGTTGGTGTCGTAAGGGATGAAAAAGTCGTAGGTGTTGGAAAAGCCCTTCTAAGCGGAGAGGAAATGGTAAAAGCAAAGAGGGGAGTTGCGGTTAAAGTTAGAAAGAAGGCATGAATTTTTGGAACTTCCCTATATCCTCCTTGGCTTCGAAAGAATTTTTAATGCTCTTCCATTATCTAACACCATGCCCAAGCATTTTCGAAAAGGCGTCAAGAGGGAGCACCATTTCCTTAAGGACATTGAGAAGCCTCTTGAAGAGATAGCTAGCATTCCAGGTGTTAAGAAGGTAATTCCGGGTAGGATATATGCCAGTGATTCCAGAGGATTTGAGATAAAAGTAACGCGAGAAACTCAGAGTGGTTTAAAGCTCGTTGCAAAGAGCGACGGCTCTGTGCAGGAGATATTTCTCGTAGTTGATAAGTCTGAGAGGGAGCTTGTCTGGAAAGAGATAGAAAAACTCGGAGAGAAGTGGAAGAAATTATAATCTTAAAGCTCTCTTTTTCCTTCAAAGAACTCGATTAGCTCCTCATCGCTTACGTCGTCTTCTCCGTAGCCGAGCTCTCTTTTCTGAAGCTCTATTAAACCTGGCGTGAGGAGGAGCTTTCCGTTAAGCTTGGGAACGGCATAGTGGAGGGTTATTTCGCTGAACTCATCAAGCTTTATTGTTGGATGTTCCTCGTATTCAATCTCGCTTAACCTTTTTCCTTCCGCTATAAGCTTTGCAACTATTGCCGAGCCATCTATAGAAAACTGCACGCTCCCTATGTGCCTCGCCTTTGCACCTTCGATCTTGTCGGTTATGAACTTCTTTGTTTTGCCGGTGAACTCAATGTCCCCTAGGATTCCACCGACAACTATAATCGTATCCTCCTCTATGTCCTCTGGCTTAAGCTCTTCCTCGGCAAATGGGTCAAGGATTATCATCTTTGAGCGGTCAAAAGGAAACTCGGTAACGCTCTGAGGAATGACTCCCCCGAGCTTAGCGAGCTCTTCTCTCTCGTCTTCTCCAACGTTTGTAAATATGAGCTTATCTCCCCACCACTCGCTTGCATGCTTATACTCGAGCAGAACCCACTCTCTAAGCTCTTCGAGATGCTCTATTACTAAGTACGGCATTTTCCCACCCAGAAACCTATGGTGGGGCCGCCGGGATTTGAACCCGGGTCTCCGGCTCCCGAAGCCGGAAGGATAGACCAAGCTACCCCACGGCCCCCCAGCGCTAACTTTCAAGCATCTGGTTATAAATCTTTCCCAGCACTTTGAACAAAAAGATATAAACTCCGAGGAGCATAGCTATAAGGGTAGAGATGATATCTGTAATAGTGCCTACATATAATGAGCGGGAAAACCTTGAGGAGCTATTTGAAAGGATAGCGAGGGCTTTAGATGGGAGAGAATTTGAAATAATAGTTGTGGATGACGATTCTCCAGATAAAACATGGGAAAAAGCTGAAGAGCTTGCGAAAAAATATCCCGCCAAAGTTGTTAGAAGGAGAAATGAGAGAGGGCTTTCTTCTGCTGTTATTAGAGGATTCAGAGAGGCAAAGGGCGAAATACTCGCTGTTATGGACGCCGATTTGCAACACCCTCCAGAAGTCCTTCCGAGGTTAGTTGAGGCAATCGAAAACGGAGCCGATATAGTCATAGCCAGTCGATACGTTGAAGGGGGAAAGGTTGAAAACTGGTACTGGTGGAGGAAGCTCATCTCAAAAGGTGCCATAATGATAGGTAGAGTGGCTTTGCCAAAAATAAGAAGTATAAAAGACCCTGTTAGCGGGTTTTTTGCTTTAAGAAGAGAGGTCATTGAAGGTGTTGAACTCAACCCGATTGGCTTTAAGATACTCCTTGAAATTCTCATAAAGGGCAGGTATTCAAAAGCTGTGGAGATTCCCTTTACTTTTGGATTAAGGAACTCTGGAGAAAGTAAGCTGAGCAACAAGCAAATACTAAATTATCTGCGCCATCTTTATAGGCTCATGAAGTGGGAAGGGGAGATAGACAGGCTGGTAAAGTTCTCTATCGTTGGTCTAAGCGGTGTTGTAGTTAATGAGGGCTCTCTTCTGGGGTTTGTTGAAGCTTTGGGATGGGACAAAAGGCTTGCCGTAATTCCTGCAACAGAGCTCTCTATTTTGAACAATTTCATTTGGAACGATCTGTGGACCTTTAAAGACTTAAAGAAAAATCCCGTTTACTTACGCTTATTCAACTTCCATCTTGCGGCGTTTACGGGGGCTTTAGTCCAATGGGGTATTTACTTGGTTCTTTTGTATTTAGGTGTTAACTACTTAATAGCGAATCTCTTTGGCATAGCATTTTCATTTTTGGTCAGATTCCTTTTTAACCGAAACATCACATGGGGGTAGGGGGAGGTTAAAATGGAGCGGGAGTTGGATTTGGTTTATAAGAGGGTTTCAACTGGGGTAAAAGGGTTGGATGAGCTTTTGGGAGGAGGCCTTCTTCTAGGGAGAGTATATGTAGTAACGGGGCCTCCAGGAAGTGGAAAGACGACTTTAGGTATTCAGTTTCTCATTGAAGGTGCAAAGCATAATGAAAAGGGGGTGTATATTTCTATTGTGGATGATGCAAGAACGATTATTCAAGATATGCTTCATTTTAAGTTTAACCTGCTGTATTACTTAAAAAGTAAGAAAATCGTGATATATGATTTGAGCAATTTTATCTCAGAAGGCAACAAGAAGCCAACATGGGGAGAAGTTCTGGATGAAATAAAAAGGATAATCCTCCAAGAAAATGCAAAAAGGGTCGTCATAGACTCATTCACTCCCCTTGAATTCTTAGTAGAGGATCCAGAGAACAAAAGACGGGAAATTACAAGGTTGATTAAGCTCCTTTCGACAATGAAGGTAACTGCGATCACGATAACTGAAATGCTTGAGTCCGATAAGTATACTGATGACCAGTATGTTGCCAGCGGTGTTATAGTTATGCACCACTTTATGAGGCAATACCAAATGATAAGGGCAATTCAAATACTTAAAATGAGAGGAACTGCCCACGATACAAACATGAAAAAGATGAGGATTACAGAGGATGGGGTAGTGGTATATAATGAAGCTCCGTGGTGATGGTTGATGTCTGATGAGATGAAGAAAAAAGACCTCATAAAAGAAGCTTATCGATTCGGGTATTTTGTTGGGTATAGGGGACATACAGAGTGGGTTTCATGGGTTTCTAAGAAAAAGGTAAATATCTACAGCTTAGCGGAAGAGTTAGGGATACTCGAAGAAGTAAAAATGGCTTATGAGGAAGGGTTAAAAGACGGAAAGGCTAAGAGGCTAAAGGACATATCTTCGGGATTGTTAACGTCAAGCTTGGAAGGTGAACCTAAACAGAAAGAAGGAGATGAAGGGCTCGAAAACGAGCTTGAAAAGGAATTCTCCGAGTTTTTAACTACACCTAAAATCATTGAACCACCAAAAATACTCTCAATTATGAAATCTTTAGAACCTCCAAAAATGCTGTCTCTCCCAAAAATCCTTACCAGAGAAGATTAGTTGTTCCATCAATGCAACAATAATTGATTGCTAAGTTTTGAAGTTATGGTGGTTGAGAGTAAAATTTATTCGCTCTTTTGATTATTTCTTGGAGGTGTTGTTTATGAAGGAGTTCTTAAAAGAAGCCGAAATATTTAATGCCGAGAATGTTTTGGGATACATAGCAGAAATTAGCAAGTTTCACAGAATACAAGGTTCCAAAGAGCTGGTTGAGGCTGCAAAATACATAGCTGAAGAGCTCAGGATAAGTGGGATAAACGCAAAGCTTCTCGAAGAGGTTTACGATGGAGAGCGGTGGTACCTAACACTTGCTTCCCCAATAGCTTGGGATCTCATTTACGGGGAAATCGAGATAGAAGGAACCAAGGTAACAACTTCCAGAACGCCTCTTGTTGTGATGGCCCATTCTCCATCGGGAGAAGCAGAGGGGGAAGTTGTCCCCATAGAAAGAGAGGAAGACTGGGAAAAGGCAAAGGGCAAGATTGTTATGGTAAGTGAGAAGTGGCATGAGAACTACAAAAAGGCAAATAAGAACGGTGCTCTTGCTTTTATAGCTTACAGAAAGGGAACGGGCAAGGCGTTTCCATACATAGGTCTGTTTCTAACTAAAAAAGACCTGCAGTGGGCAAAAATCCCTGCTGTTGCAGTAAGTGAAGAGATTGCAAACAAGATCCTCAAGAAAGTAAAAAAGGGAGAGCCAGTAAAAGCCAAAATAAAAGTTGAGACTGTAATATCAGAAAATCAAATCCTCCCAATGGTTTATGCAGAGATAGGAAAGCCTCCTTATGTTCTGTTTACGGCACACATATGTCATCCAAAGCCGGGGGCAAACGATAACGCAAGCGGTGCTGCCATGCTTATTGAGCTGGCTAAGGTGCTCAACAATCTTTACAATGATTCATTTCGCTTTGGCTTCGCATTTCTGTGGATTCCGGAGCATTATGGGACGCAAGCATTTGTGGAAAAATACGCAAAGCTTGAAGATTATTACGCTGTGATAAACCTCGACATGGTTGGAGGAAGTGAAGACAGGGCTAATTCAACAATAATGGTAATTAGAACTCCTCTCTCGAGGTTTTCAATAATTTCCGGTATTCTGGAGTATTTCATAGACCTCGCGAACTCTGGTGGGGAGAGCTTTGGAGGAAGTCCACTGCCAAAAATGAAGAGCAAGAGCTACCCCTATGAGCTCGGAAGCGACCATGATGTGTTCAACTTATTTGGGGTTCCGAGTATAATGCCCATAACCTGGCCTGACAGGTTCTACCATTCAAGCGAGGACAGTGTGGAAAAAATAAGCAAAGAGAGCCTCGAAATAATAGGAAAGGCGGTATTAGCTACCGCTTTGGCCCTCGCAAAAGGAAAGAAAAAGGAGCTTGAGAAGTTTGCTAGGGGATTTGCAATGAAGTATCTGGGGGAGCTTGGCATGGAAAGGGATCTTGAAATGGCGGAAAAGCTCGTAATGCTTGGATTGTCAAGGGATTCTAAGTTTTTGGGACTAAAAGTTGGTCACGAGTTTACCTTTGAACCTTGGCTGAAGTGGAAGAAAAAAGGCTTAATATCACCGAGATCAATAAAGCAGATAGACGAAAAGAAAGGGGAAGAGCTAGAAAAGATACTGGAAGGAAAAAGAGTGTCCATTTTGCTCCATGAGTTGCTGATACTCGGAGAAATGATGTCAAAAGAAGAAGCTTTTAAAGCCTTGGAAGAGGAGTACGGAAGTTTCGAGAAAGAAAAGCTTGAAAAGGCAGTCGAAATATTAAGGTCTTTAGATATCGTTGTTTTTTAGCTCTTTTTCAATTTCATTTATTTTTTTGACGATGTTTTCCCTAAGTCTCACCAGAAGTTCTGGGGGAGAAACCGCGGAGTATGCATACCCAAGCCAGCCCCTTTGAATTAGCTCCCTTTTAAGGACTCCCCTTCTATAGAGGTTAAGAACGTGCTCTCTAACGCTTCTCTCACTTATTCCAAGCTCTTCTTTTATTTCAGTTATTCTCATGGGGGCTTTCTTTTCCAAAAGCAGGAGATATATCCTAAGCTCGTTCTTCTTGAACCCTAATGTCCTCAAGAGCCCCTCGAGCTTATTATATACGTCTTTCATTTTTCTCTCACACCTCTGAATATTTATCTTCATATATTCTTAGAGTCTTTATTTTTTAAGCCTTGCGGCTTAGTTCGATCTCACCAATATAAGTCCCGTCTCCAAGAAAGGTTTCTCCTGATGGAGAATCTTTTAAAAATGGGATCATCTTTATGCCTTCTCTTACATCAAACCCTTCTATGTAGGGGTTTATTGTAGGCAAAATCAGAAAGTTTCTGACTTTAAAGAAGCATTTCACTTTCTTGAGGGTTTCTCCGATTTTTAAACTAACTGCCGGATGGATATGACCCAAAAAGGCCCTCTCAAACTTAACTTCCGGAAGAGTTTGGTGGCCGTGCAGAAAGAGCATGTTGTCAATGATGAAGTGGTTTACCACATTCACGTTTTTAAATTCCTTTGTGACTTCTTCTATTTTCCCATCGTGGTTCCCCTTTGTTATAACAACGTTGTATTCTTCAATCTCAGAAAAGAACTCTATAAGAAGCTTTTTAACGAATCTGTTCATTCCGATAGGTTCCTTTACGTCACCTAAGATAATTACCAAGTCGGGATTTTTTTCTTTTATGAACTCCGCGAGGCTTTTTTCAAACTTCGTCCTTACTCTTAGTCCTCTCGAAAGCTCAAAACCTATATGTGGATCCGCGAAAACAAGGGCTTTTCCAGAAGATGTTTCCAATTCAAGGGAAAGCTCATCATAAGAAAAGCTCTGCATAACCACCACTTAAAATGAATATAAAGGTGGAGAGAAATCAGATAATTCCTCTCTCCTTCTTTCTCTGTCTCTTCAATCTTCTGATCCTCTTTTTAATCCATTTCCACCTCATTCTTCCCTTCTTTTTCCATTTCCTTGGTCTCCTCTTCATGATCATCACCCCGATAATCGTTCCAGAGTAAGCTCCCTTTGCTTTGTTTTTAAGCTTTTCTATCAAAAGGGATTAGAAAATAGCAAAAACAAAAAGAACAAAATAAACCCGATTAAAGGAAAATTTGGTCAAGCAGAGCTTTTTCTCTGGTCAGAATCTTACGAAGGGTTTTGGTGGATTTACAGCTCTTCAATAGTTAAAATAAACTCCATGATGGACATTGTGATGATTTCGTAAACTTTTTAAGTATTTGGAGAAATTTTGTTTGTTTAAATCCATTTATTGTCAATAAATATTCTGTACTCAAGATTTTCTACTTCTGTAAGGCTAAACTCGGACAAAAGTAGTTTCGATAAGTTATTAACTGAGAAAGCCTTAGGTATTAACGAGGGATTGAAAATGAAGGTTGGGTTTGTCCAGATGGAACCGAAGCTTCTGGATCTTAATGCTAACTTGAGCAAAGCCGAAAAATTAATCAAAGAAGCCGCAAACCAAGGCGCCAAACTAATCGTTCTTCCAGAACTTTTTGATACTGGTTACAATTTTGAGACAAAAGAGGAAGTTGAGGAAATAGCCCAGCAGATTCCAGATGGAGAGACCACCCAATTTCTTGTCGAGCAGGCAAGAGAAAATGAGGTATTCATAGTTGCTGGAACTGCAGAAAAAGATGAGAAAGGAAAGCTTTACAACTCCGCTGTTATTGTCGGTCCAATAGGGTGGGGCTACATAGGAAAATACCGGAAGATTCACCTTTTCTATAGAGAAAAGCTCTTCTTTGAGCCAGGAAATCTCGGGTTCCATGTGTTCAACATAGACATGGCGAAAGTTGGAATTATGATATGCTTTGACTGGTTTTTCCCTGAAGCCATGAGAACTCTTGCCCTTAAAGGGGCGGATATTGTTGCGCATCCAGCTAACCTCGTTCTCCCCTATGCTCCAAGAGCAATGCCAATAAGAAGCCTTGAGAATAGGGTATTCAGCATAACGGCAAACAGGATTGGCGAAGAGAGAGGGTTGAAATTCATAGGTATGAGCCAGATAAATTCTCCAAAGGCGGAGATACTGCTTAGGGCGAGCAAAGATAAAGAGGAAGTAGGTGTTGTTGAGATAAACATCGAGGAGGCAAGGAACAAGAAGCTCAACGAATTTAACGACATCTTTAAGGACAGAAGACCTGAATATTATTCCCTTTAGAGGAGTGAAGAAGTTTACCTGCTGATGAGAACAATGAAATGACCTTAACTTTGCTACCCTTACAGCTCCACTTCATAGTCTTCTAATTCCCTGTTAAGGGCTTTAGTAACCACAAGCTTTCTTCTCTTGTCTTTTTTGAATTCTATAATGGTTGTGGCTAATTCTTCTAGTAAAGCTAGGACTTCTGGCTTAGTTGCATTTAGAATATCCCGGTTCACAAAGTAGAAAGAGATTCCACGAGTGTCTCCTAAAAATGTTCCAAGCGCATTGATAAGTGGTAATTCCTCTCCCCTTATAACACTTCATCTCTCTATTCCAACGGCAAACACAACTGTAAACTTTTCACTCACTATCTTATCATAAATCTGGCGGTATTCACTGAGCAATGCAGGCAACTCTCTATCTCCGTTCAAAAATCCAACCATGTTTACTCCTGGTATTTCACGATATCCAGTCTCAACGAATTTTGCTTTTTTCAGCCCCTCTTTCATCAATTCAAAATAAGCGGGGTATAATTCCAGTTGCTTTAGGCGGAACTCTATACAATCAAAGAAATCAGTCACAAGTACTTGGTAGTCATTGGACTCACTCCACTCTAATACTTTATGGGCGATTACCAAGGCTCATCTTTGGACGAATACTCTACTAACACAATCTCCCCCGGTCTTAGCTTGTCAAAGATTTCTAACATAATACCACCTTCTAATGTTATTCACTATGCCTAATATTTAAGGCTTTTTATAACTACGAATTTTTTGCTTAACTGTTGATTGAAAAAATGTTTGTATAAGACACACTAAAAAAAATTATGGCCTAATTGTTGGTTCATTAATGCCAGACTATAAAAATATGAAAAAGTTTTGGAGGGCATTGGATAATTGTTTGGGATCAATGGAATGCAGTAATATGTACGCTATGTGGTTGTTATGGGGAGAAAGTTTAGGACAACTGTGCTTATCCCTAAAGAACTTCACCAAAAAACAAAGAACAAGAGCATAAACTTAAGTAGGCCTCTTGAAAAGGCCTTGATGATAGAGTTAGAGCTTTTAGAAGCATTGACTTGAAAAGAGAAGAGCTTTTGAGACAAAGACTCTTAGAAGATAAGGTTAAGAGTGGGGATGAAAACTTGGTAGTGGGATGATGAGTCTGGAGCCCCCTGAGTGGTGAGGAAGTTTCGCGGGGCTGACCCCAGTGATAAAAAGAAGACTTTGTAAAGATCTCTGTGAGGAAATTGAGAGGCTTGAATGCTCTATTGTAGAACTTGAGGAGCAGATAATTGAGTTAAAGACCCAATTAAATATGAAAACTGAAGAAGCAACAAGCCTTTATATTGAAAACCAAAGCCTGAAACACAAAATAGAAATGCTGGAAAAACTCACAAACAGCTTATTGAGATGCTTAAGAAGATGAAAATTCCCTTTGTTGTTGTGGATGAGGATGAGTTTGAAGACGTGGAAATTGATAGGCAAACAAAAATCTATGAATGAACCTTCAGACAAAGACTTTTTAATATGAAACTCAACTTTTAGGTTAGACTTAAGGATGGTGATGATCATGGACATGGGCACAA
Source organism: Thermococcus aggregans (assembly GCF_024022995.1). Lineage (NCBI taxonomy): Archaea > Methanobacteriati > Methanobacteriota > Thermococci > Thermococcales > Thermococcaceae > Thermococcus > Thermococcus aggregans. Next base: position 569,099 of record NZ_CP099582.1, read on the forward strand.
GGATGTTTAAAGAAGAAGGATGGATAAGAAAAACCTGTAAGGTCTGTGGAAAGCCTTTTTGGACGCTGGATCCGGATAGAGAAACCTGTGGCGATCCTCCATGTGATGAGTACGAGTTTATAGGAAACCCCGGCATACCGAAGAAATACACCCTTGATGAGATGCGTGAGAAGTTTTTGAGCTTCTTCGAGAGAAAGGGACACGGGAGGGTTAAGCGCTATCCCGTTCTGCCTAGGTGGAGAGACGACGTTCTTTTAGTTGGAGCATCGATTATGGACTTCCAGCCGTGGGTCATAAGCGGCGAAGCCGATCCTCCGGCGAACCCGCTTGTAATAAGCCAGCCGTCCATAAGGTTTACCGATATCGACAACGTCGGAATAACGGGCAGGCATTTTACGATCTTTGAAATGATGGCTCATCATGCGTTTAACTATCCAGGGAAGCCAATTTACTGGATGGATGAGACCGTTGAATACGCCTACGAGTTTTTCACTAAAGACCTCGGCATGAAAGGGGGGGACATAACCTTTAAGGAAAACCCGTGGGCAGGAGGAGGAAACGCTGGTCCGGCTTTTGAAGTGCTATACAAGGGATTAGAGGTGGCTACGCTGGTTTTCATGCAGTACAAGCTGGCACCTCCGGTTGCTGATCCTTCTCAAGTTGTGGAAATAAAAGGAAACAAATACGTCCCAATGGATACAAAGGTCGTGGATACGGGATATGGGCTTGAAAGACTTGTGTGGATGAGCCAAGGAACGCCAACGGCTTATGATGCAGTGCTGGATTACGTAATCGAGCCCCTTAAGAAGATGGCAGGAGTCGAGAAGATAGATGATAGAATTCTCATGGAGAACTCAAGATTGGCTGGAATGTTCGATATTGAAGATATGGGCGATTTGAGAGTATTGAGGGAAACCGTTGCAAAGAGGCTTGGAATTGATCCAGAGGAGCTTGCGAGACTCGTTAGGCCATACGAGCTGATCTACGCTATAGCCGATCACACAAAGGCATTAACCTTTATGCTTTCCGACGGTGTTGTGCCGTCTAACGTTAAAGCGGGCTACCTTGCAAGGCTCCTAATAAGAAAGAGCATAAGGCATCTTAGAGAACTTGGTCTGGAGATTCCCCTCAGTGAAATAGTTGCATTGCACATAAAAGCTCTCCACAAGACCTTCCCAGAGTTCAAAGAGATGGAAGATGTTGTCCTTGACATGATCAACGTTGAAGAGAAAAAGTACGCGGAAACATTGAAGAGAGGAAGCGGATTAGTCAAGAGGGAAATTGAGAAGCTCAAGAAGCAGGGTATTAATGAACTTCCGCTTGAAAAGCTTATCCTCTTCTATGAAAGCCACGGCTTAACCCCTGAGATAGTCAGTGAGATTGCGGAAAAAGAAGGTATGAAAGTTAAGGTTCCAGACAACTTCTACAGCTTAGTTGCCAAAGAAGCTGAAAAGACAGCCAAGAAAGAAGAGGAGAAAAAAATGATAGACTTTGAGCTTGTTCAAGACTTACCAGATACGAGAACACTTTATTATGAAGATCCGTTCATGAAGGAATTTGATGCAAAAGTCCTTAGGGTAATAGACGACTGGGTTATCCTGGATGCCACGGCGTTTTATCCCGAAGGCGGTGGTCAGCCCTGTGATTTGGGCGAGCTTAACGGAGTTAAAGTGCTTGACGTCCAGAAGGTTGGAAAGGTAGTCCTCCATAAGGTAGAGAAGCCCGAAGTCTTCAAAGAAGGGGACATTGTTCATGGAAAAATCGACTGGCAGAGGAGAATACAGCACATGAGGCACCACACAGGAACACACGTCCTTATGGGGGCCCTTGTTAGGGTTCTTGGAAAACACGTCTGGCAGGCCGGTTCACAATTAAGCACCGACTGGGCAAGACTCGACATAACCCACTACAAGCGCATCAGTGAGGAGGAACTCGATGAGATAGAGCTTTTGGCAAACAGGGTCGTAATGGAGGATAGAGAGGTAAAGTGGGAGTGGCTACCGAGGACTGAAGCGGAACAAAAATACGGCTTTAGGCTCTACCAAGGTGGAGTTGTGCCGGGAAGGGTAATTAGGGTTTTGAACATCAAAGACTGGGACGTGCAGGCTTGTGGTGGTACTCACTTGCCCAGAACTGGTTTAGTAGGTCCCATAAAGATACTAAGGACTGAGAGAATACAGGACGGTGTTGAGAGGATAATCTTCACTTGCGGTGAGGCAACCATTAAAGAGTGGCAGAAGGAGAGGGAGATATTAAACAGAACGAGTGCAGTATTCAGAGTTCCTCCAGAAAAGCTGCCGGAGACTGCAGAGAGGTTCTTTGAGGAGTGGAAGCAGGCAAGGAAGGAAGTAGAGAAGCTCAACAAGGAACTTGCAAAGCTTCTTATCTATGATCTCGAGAACAAAGTGGAAAAGATAGGGGAGATAGAGTTCATTGGAGCCATAGTTGAAGGAGAGATAGACCACTTAAGAGAAGCCGCCCTCAAGCTCAAGAAGCCGAACCGTGTCGTTGCCTTAATAAGTGAGGACAGCAACGCAGTCGTTGTAACAGTTGGCGAGAACTTGGACTACAAGGCTGGCGATTTGATAAAGATAATCACGAAGGTTGCAGGCGGAGGCGGTGGAGGTAAGAAGGACCTCGCCCAAGGAAAAATAAAGAACATCCTAAAGGCCAAGGAAGCTCTTGAAGAGCTTAAGAAGGCCCTTTAATTTCCAATTTTTTGGAGGGTTTAAGATTAAAATAAAAGCTCTCACTGAAAAGTTAAGCAAAATAGCTCAAGAGATGGGCTTCAAAGCTGTCAAAGAGTTCTCTACGAGGGACAATACAAGGGTAGATTTAGCTCTTCTGAGAGAAGACGAGAGAATCCTTGCAGTTGAATTCGAGAACTCTTACAAATGGATAAAGCAAAGGATTCTTTACAATGCAATAAAGGTCCATAGGGATGGATTCAGCAGACTTTGGGTTGTGTATCCCTTCAACAACGAACCCCTACAAAACAGCTGGGTTGAAAGCTTTATAGAGGAGCTTGGAGTTGAAGTTGAAGTTGTCCACCCTAAAGAAGTGGAAGAAAAAGTTAGAAACTTTTTAGCCAGTCTTATGTGGGAGTAAGGCAATCTTTAATTCTTAAATCGGGTACCAGAGCTAGAGTTCAAAAAAAGTTTAAAAAGGCTTTACAATCCAGTCGGATTGTCAATAAACACTGTTTTGACTCCAAACTTTTCTCTTAGAAGGGGCATCAGGGCTTTAACTCCTAAGGTTTCACTTGCGTAGTGTCCAGCAGCGATAACGCTTAGCCTTCCTTCCTTTGCTATATGGTAGTCGTCATGTAAGAATTCTCCCGTTATGAATAAATCCACTCCTTTCTCTATTGCCTCTGGTATAGCAAACCCGCCTCTGCCGCTTACAACGGCAACTCTCTTTATTTCCTCAACCCCGAATTCATAGGCCTTCACGTAGTCGGTTTTCAGCTTTTCCACGAGTATTTGAGCAACCAGAGGTAGTGGTTTTGGTTCATCGAATTCAGACATATAGCCTATGCTTAAGCCATTATAACTTCCAAAGGGCTCTTTTGGCTCCAATCCCAAAAGTTTCAAAAGTTGTGCGTTGTTTCCTACTTCGGGATGAAGATCAAGGGGAAGGTGAGCCGCATAGAGGTTCAGTTCGTTCTCAAGAAGGAACTTGAGCCTTTTCTGTACAAGTCCCCTAACGTAGTCTATGCCTCCCCATATAAGGCCGTGGTGAACTATTAGCATATCCGCTCCCAAAGCTTTGGCCTTCACAAAGGTGTCCATACAGGCATCGACAGCAAAGGCAATCTTTTCCACTTCCTCCTTTCCTTCTACCTGCAGACCGTTGCGGGATTTATCGGGAAAAGAGTTTATGTTTAGGTATTCATTAAGGAACGCGACAATTTCATCTCTGCTTGCCATTTTGTTCACCCATTGGTAATTGCCTTTAGCGTGTTTAAACTTTTCCCGTAATGCTCGGCAATTATCTAAACGCCTACCAGCTATAGCCGAAACTCTTAAATATAAAAAGTGTAAACAATGCCCTTTGGTGAAACCAGCATGGATAAAGTAAGTCAAAATTTGTATGAAATTTTCGGAGAAGTAATAGCAGAACGTGACTTCCTAAAGGCATTTTTAATTACGGCTACATTGGCCTTTTTAATGTACTTTAGCGCCCCACAAATAGTCAAAATGCTTGGAAGAGAAGACTTGTTAAACGCTTTAAGGGTAACTTTAAGCGCTCTTGGTGCATTTTTGGGGTTCATAATCTCAACGGCAATTATTGAACCAAAAAGAATCGTGGAGGAGGAGTAAAATGGACATTGCAACCCTTTTAATTCAAGTCACTTTCCTAACAGCATTTTCGGTTCTGCTGTATATAATAATTGGAATGATACCCGGGACCGATGAAACCGCCACAATTGCCCCAGTAACTTTGGCATTCTTAGCAGCTGGCTTTGACCCGCTCCTTGTCCTTGCTTGGTTCATGGGTACAATAGTGGCATTTAAAGCTGCTGACGCGGTTCCAACAGCTTTAGCAGCAATTCCGGGTGGAGTTATGGCCGTACCTCAAGTTCCAGATGCATTGGTGGCTAGAAAATATGGGTACTCAGAGATTCTTTTGAGAAAGGGAATTACAGCAAGTGTCATCGGAACGATAGTGGCCATAGCAATAACACTACCGCTCTCTTTCTACTTAGCCCCATTGGGAGATCTTCTCAAAAACCCGATAGGTCCTTTAAATTGGCCGGGATGGGTTTATCTGATTGTTGCAGGGACATTGCTGCTGGCAATAATGTCAAAAGCCAAAATCTTGGCATTATTGGCTATATTCCCATTTGCGATGCTTGTTCAAGGTCTTAGAGGACTGTACGGCCACTCAGCTTTTATAAGCATCTTTTTGGCCATTACTGTAGGACCGATACTCTATGAGCTCTTAACACTTATCTCACCCAATAACCACCACCTAAAACGTAAAGACTACGCCCGTATTAAGCTTGTAAGGACAGGAAAGATTTCACTGAATCCACTCCATCACCTCACGAAAGTTGAAGTTGCTTTGTCTTCACTATTAGCTGGGCTAAGCGGTATTCTTGCGACCTTTATGAGCCCAGTTGGGTTAACAGTTCTCTTCGGAGATCTCGTAAAAGAAAGTCAGAAAGACGAACTCAAGGGTTCCCTCATGGCTTATGCAGTTAGAGATGCCATAAAGAACGCTACCTATATCGGAGGAACTCTGATTCCCCTTATTGCGTTGGGTGTTCCCACTGGGCCTATGTCAGCCGGTCCAGCGCATCCGTTCTTTGCAGAGCTCGCTGCCTTCGGCGGCTCAACACCAAGGGATGTCCTTCTCCAAAGGTATTCAACATCCACAATAATGCTTGTGACAATTTATGCGACTCTATTCGCTGCAATTTTAGCATATCTGATACTAATCAAGTATTCAAAGCAATTAACAAGATTTGTCTTTAAAAAAGTGCCTGCAGAAGCTTTGTACGCTACTTTCTTGGCCATAGTAATGGTTTTGGCATACAACGACGCAGGAATCGCAGGAATCTTCGGTTCAATATTGGTAGGGCTTATCTCAGCCACATTCGTTAGAAATGGAGTCTCGATAGGCATACTTTTCATGGTGCTTGTTGCGGCGCCATATCTTGTGGGATTGTTATTCTGATCTTTTGTTTTCTTTATTCCTTGTTAATGTCAATGCTTTTAAAGGGCAGTTTCGCTTCTATAACCGTGATGATGATGGAGGAAAAATATCGAAAGGCCTGCGAGGAAATTGCAAAGGCGATAATATCTGGCGAGATTAAGGATAGGGATCAACTTAACAAGTTTAAGGTTAAAATAGCTAGGAACTATCATCTAAGCAAGCTTCCTACTAACTCGGACATCCTCAGGGTAATGAGCAAAGAGCAGAGAGAGAAGTTTAAGGAGTTCCTCAAGAAAAAGCCGACTCGTACGATAAGCGGTGTTGCCGTTGTAGCCATGATGACAAAGCCCTTCCCATGTCCCCATGGCAGGTGTATTTACTGCCCTGGAGGACCGAGTGAAGGTTCTCCTCAGAGCTATACCGGAAAAGAACCCTCTGCTCTTAGAGCTCTTCAAAACGCTTACCACCCTTACCTCATAATGATGAACCGCCTAAAGCAGCTCTACGATATTGGCCACGACATAGACAAGGTTGAAGTAATCATCCAAGGTGGAACTTTCCCGGCTGTTGATCTGGATTATCAAGAATGGTTCATAAAAGAGGCCTTTAAAGCCATGAACGACTTCCCCTACTTTAAGGACGTTGAGAACCTTGAGGAAAAAATCAGAAAGGCTGTTCTTTTTGGTGAGATTGATGACGACCCTCTCTTCAGAAAAGCCTGGGAGAGGACTCACAGAAAGCCCTATTATTACCTTGAGGAAGAGCAGAGGAAAAACGAAAAGGCAAAGGTCAGGATGGTAGGGTTGACGATTGAAACAAGGCCTGATTGGGCTATGGAAAAGCAAATCGACAGACTGCTGAAGCTTGGAACAACGAGAGTTGAGCTTGGCGTTCAGACAGTGTTTAACTTCATCTACGAGAGGGTTAAGAGAGGACACACTGTTGAAGACACTGTAAGGGCTACACAGCTCCTCAAAGACGCTGGCCTCAAGATAAACTACCACATGATGCCGGGCTTACCGGGGAGCAACTTTGAGAGAGACCTAAGGGCATTTCAAATAATCTTTGAGGACGAACGCTTCAGGCCGGATATGCTCAAGATTTACCCCACTCTAGTTACTAGGGATACGATCCTTTACAAGTGGTATAAAGAGGGAAAATACAGACCTTATACAACCGAAGAGGCTGTTGAACTGCTTGTTGAAGTTTACAAGATGCTTCCTAAGTGGGTTAGAGTGATGAGGATTCAGAGGGACATCCCCGTTCAGCTCGTTGAAGCGGGTGTAAAGCACTCCAATCTTGGCCAACTGGTCATTAATGAACTCATAAAGAGGGGCATAAGGCCAAGAGAGATAAGGTTCAGGGAAGTCGGGCACCAGATGCAGAAGTTTGGAGTCCAGCCAGAGGTTGAGCACATCAAACTTCTTAGAGAGGATTATAAGGCAAGTGGAGGTCACGAGATATTCCTGAGCTTCGAGGACGTGAAGAACGATATCTTAATTGGATTCTTAAGGCTTAGAATTCCAAGTGAAAAAGCCCACAGGAAGGAAATAAACTGCTGTCCGTCCGCTATAGTCAGAGAGCTCCATGTTTACGGACCACTGGTGCCTATAGGTGGAAAGCCGAAGTACGAGTGGCAGCACCGCGGTTACGGAAGGGAGCTCTTAGCTGAGGCAGAGAGAATAGCGAGGGAAGAGTTTGATGTGAAAAAGATGCTCGTGATAAGCGGTGTTGGCGTAAGAGAGTACTACAGAAAGTTCGGCTACAGAAAAGATGGGCCGTATGTAAGCAAAAGACTTGATAAAAAAGGATACGCCAACTTTGCAAAAACCAAAGAGTTTGATGGGCACTTGAACACTTAAGTTAGTTCACAACTACCTTAACTCCATTGATTTCAAGTTCTTCTTTTCCAATTTTCTCAAATGTGAACTTTTCCCAGTTAACCCTATAGGAAGAGCCGTTAATGTTGGCAATCCAGTCGTTGGGGTCTAGGATTACCATTATGGGCCTCTCCTTGGTTTTAACCTCCAGAAGAGATGAACCGTTCACAAGGATTTTCTTAGTTATGTTCTCTGCCACTGTTGCAATTCTCACTTCGAGGGGCATTGCAAAACCATTCTCCTCAGTTATATTGAGCATCAGAGAGTAATAGCTGTCATTCTGAGCGATCTTTAAGTTTGAAACTGTGAAATTTGGATAATCTGCCGTATAGAACCACTCCTTGAAGAACCAATCTAAATCTTGGCCGGTTAGATTTTCATAGATTTCCTTGATCAAGTTTAGTGTCTCTTCAGTTTGAGTGCACCCTCTCGCATGGCAGATCTTGAGAACTTCTCTAAGCCCTTCGAAGAATGTCTTGTTTCCCACAACAAACTGTAAGGAGCGGAAAATAAAGCCACCTCTCTGATAGAGATTGGTTTGGTGTTTTCTAACAGCGTTGATATCGACTATTGGGGTTGAATCCCTTGAGCTGAGGCACATTCCTTCCCAATAGTCCAGTTGCTCAGATGTCATGTTGTAAAAGGCAGAAGTGTATGTTGCGAAGGACTCATCCAAAAGTCCAAGCTCTGCATAAATTCCAAACCAATTGTGAGCAACCTCATGAGGAATGACACTCTTGAATTGTGTTCCCGCTGCTCCCCCATAGAGTCCAAATCCCTCAGTTTCGCTTCTATGTCCTTTGAAGCGTATGTAGATTAGCTCATCATAGGGATATGGGATAAGCCGGGATGAATATATTTTAAGGATTTTCGCAAGTTCATCAACAACCCATTTTCCCTCATCGGTAAGAGCAATCACATCTACATTTTTTCCATCAATCACGATGTTCTTCTTGTAAATATTCCATCTTCCAAGAAGGATGTAAAATCTTCCACCATTAGCGTAAAAAGTTCCTCTTTCTGGAAGAATTGGTTTGTATTTGTTGTTTGGGAGCTTTAAAATACCAACAAGCGTGTAGTTCGCTGGATAAGATTCCACGCTGATTGTAACATCCCCATCTATCTTGGGGATCAGCATATAAGCCTCCGGAGGAAGGTAGAAGTAATCTTTAGTTGATTTCATGTGCCACTCAATTATATCCCTCTCCTCAATGTCTAAAAGAGGTTGATAATGCGAAGTGTAGAGAATCCTTATCTTCTGTCTACTTTTACTGGGACTCACCTTAAGTAGCAAGAGGCCATATTTTCCATCATAAAGTCCTTCTACGCTTACTTTCGCACCATAAGCTTCAAGTTTTTCGATATCAAAGTTTAAAATGGATGAATTCTCTAAGAGAAGAGGGATTGTGGCTGAGGAGCTTAGAGAAAGCTCAATCTCTTGAATCCCTTTAATTGTGGTATTCCAACCATCGAAAGTTATGGATAAAGAAACACTTGTATTGCCTCTAATAGGCTCATTATTTCTTTCAAAAAGGAACTTGACATTGTCTGTTTTTGAAAATTGGAATTTATCGAGCTTATACGCAGGGGTGATGCACATAGCTATGAGAGCTGCTAAAAGGACCGCCACAACAAAACGTGCTCTCATAATTTTGATTTTATTCCGAGAGATTTAAAAGTTTTGAGGATAGCTTTTCATTGGGGGCAGATAATGAGGTTCAAACCAAAACCGCTGAAAAGTGATGTGAAATTTGAGTGCAAATTCTGTCTCGACTGCTGTAGGGGTAGGTTTATCTATCTGACTCTTTCGGATATAGCCAACATTATGGCTCATGGCCACGATCCGCAGGATTTTGTTCTTATGACTGTTGAAGGAGGAAAAATAAGGTTTGTTTTGGCTTACAGAGAGTGGGATCTTGGGTGTATTTTCCATGACCCAGAGACCGGGAAGTGCAAAATCCACTCCTATAATCCAATAATCTGCAAAATCTATCCTTTCATGGTCTCTCACAAGCCGCTTGGAATTGAAGGTGAGGAGCCTTTTGAATACAAGGGAGAAAAGGTCTGGTTGTATTACGATGAAAGCTGCCCTGGAATTGGCGAAGGAAAGGGGACAATAACGAGGGAAGAGGTAGCTGAGCTTGGGTTGAAGTTTCAGAAGGAGTTTGAAAAGACTGATTTGGATGGTCTGAACCGGCTTTTAAGCGGTGAAAATCATGGAACTTAAGTACCGAAGGGTTTCCTCCTGGGAGTTTGATTTGATACTGAAGGAAGCGGAGAAGTTTGGGGAGCTAAAGCACGAGTTTTTTGGAATAGTTGAGGGGAAGTTCAGGGATGTTTATGCTGTAAACGAGGAAGTTTGGAGAGAAATAGAAAACCTCAGAATAAAACCCTACGCATTTGGAACTTTTGTGGGTACAATAAAGGTCGACAAAAACCTTGTCGAAAAATTCTATCCAAACATTGAGTTTTTCTATTTTGTCGATATTAAAAAGAACTTTGCTGTTCTAAAGGCAAAAACAGCTTTCCTCTTCACAACCGGCAAAGACGTGTCCAAAAATGGAGTTAAAGAGTACAGCTGGCAGGGAAGTAAAAAGCTGGTTATCCTAAATGAAGAGGGTGTAATCCTTGGGTTAGGTCTCATAAACCCAAAAAGCAATGGAAAGTTTATTAAAAACATCACGGACATTGGAGAGTTTATAAGACGACACAAGTAGCGTTTTTTATAGGTTCCACCGTAAACTTTAAATATTCTCGGTATATAATTCCAATTAGTAACTAAAATCACTATTCTCTCCAACCTCGCTTAAATCAGATAAAACCTGGTTTAGGGGGTGAGAAAGTGGTTAAGAGAGTGAAAACTGGTATTCCGGGGATGGATGAAATACTTCATGGTGGAATCCCAGAAAGAAACGTAGTTTTGCTCAGTGGAGGGCCTGGAACAGGAAAGACAATATTCAGCCAGCAGTTCTTATGGAACGGCTTACAGATGGGTGAGCCTGGAATCTACGTTGCTCTCGAAGAGCACCCGGTGCAAGTTAGACAAAATATGGCTCAGTTCGGGTGGGATGTAAAGCCCTATGAGGAGCAGGGAATGTTTGCCATGATAGATGCCTTTACAGCGGGAATCGGGAAGTCCAAAGAGTACGAGAAGTACATAGTTCATGATCTAACCGATCTCAGAGAGTTTATTGATGTGTTGAGGCAGGCGATAAAAGAAATCAACGCCAAAAGAGTTGTTGTTGATTCTGTTACAACGCTCTATATAAACAAGCCAGCAATGGCCAGAAGCATAATCCTCCAGCTTAAGAGAGTTTTGGCTGGAACTGGATGTACAAGCATCTTTGTGAGTCAGATAAGCGTTGGTGAAAGAGGTTTCGGTGGGCCTGGAGTGGAGCACGGTGTTGACGGTATTATAAGGTTAGACCTTGATGAGATTGATGGAGAACTCAAGCGCTCCCTCATAGTGTGGAAGATGAGAGGTACCAGCCATTCAATGAGGAGACACCCATTTGAGATCACTGACAAAGGAATAGTAGTACATGCAGATAAAGTTCTGAAGAGGAGAGGGATTGTAGAAATTTGAGGAGGTGAGAGCAAATGACAGTTGAAATTCCACTCAATCCAGTCGGAAGGCAGGAGATTCACCAATTGGAGAGCATCTTATTATTTGCAACACTCTTCAGGCCGGAGGTCATTGAGCTCATAAAAAACCCAGCAGAGAGGTTAACATGGGTTGATAGCTTGGCAGTTGCGGCTGGAGCAATAGCAAGAGAAAAAGCAGGGATGACAATAAGCGAAATTGCAAGAGAGCTTGGAAGAACCGAGCAAACAATAAGGAAACACCTTAAGGGAGAAAGCAAAGCTGGACAGCTTGTTAGAGAGACTTACGAGCTAATAAAACAAGGAAAGCTCGATGAGCTAATTAAAACAATTGAAATGATTGAAAAAGGCGGCCTTAAAGAAGTAATTGCCAAAGAAGAGTACGAAAAACTTATGCAAGAATACGAGAAGCTCAAGATTGAATATGAAAAAGTCAAAGCAGAACTTGAGAAGATGAAGCAGACAGTTGAGCTTGAGAGCTTAGAAAAAGCAAGAGAAGAGATAAAGAAGTTGAAGGAAGAGTTGGAAGCTGTGAAAGCAGAACTCGAAAAAGCCAGAAAAGAAAAGAAAGAGCTTGAAAAAGAGCTTGCGGAGGCAAAAGTAAAAATCATGGAGCTGCAAAGCAAGGGAGTTGAGGAAACAAAGGTTAAGGAGCTTGAAGAAAAGCTCAAAGCAAAGGAAGAGGAAATCAGCAGACTAGAAAAGCTAGTTGACGAGATAACCCGTGAAAAGCTGGAGCTTGAGAAGAAGGTTGAAGAATTTAAAGGCCTTGCCGATGAGCTCAGAAAAGAGAAGGAAGAGCTTGAGAAGAAAATCGAGGAATTAACAAGAGAGAACAATGAACTCAAGCAGAGAATTGAAGAGCTTGAAAAGTATAAGATAAAGTTTGAGAACCTCAGAAACAAGATAGAGAAAATAAAGATAGAACTAGAGAAGCTGTTGGAGTGAATTCACTTCTCGCTTCTCCTGTCTAGTTTTTCTTCCCATGTTAAGATCATGTGAGTAAATGTGCCTTCTTCTTCCTTGATGCCTCTCTTGACTTCTGATACGTGAGCGTACTGGGCTTTGAACTTCTCAAGAATGTAATCAACAGCCTTCTCTGGATCTGCTTTCTCGCCACAGGTGTAAACATCTAGCGCTGCATACCCTTCCTCTGGCCATGTATGAACGGAAATATGACTCTCGGCAACAATAACAACTCCGCTAACTCCCGTTGGTGAGAACCTAAAAAAGTAACTCGCCTTGACTTCCATGTTCCCTGCTTTTGCTGCCTCCAAGAAGATCTCTCTTATTCTGTTTGGGTCTTTTAGAACTTCTGGATCACAGCCAGATGCTTCAACTACATAGTGATATCCAATGGTGTCCATGAGCATCACCTTAATTCACTTTTTCACCTTAGGTTTTAAAACTTGTCTTTTATAGTGCCTATTGAATAGATTTTTAAATGCTACGGGGGAGTATTTAAAAAGACTAAACAGTACATTAAAAATCCGTAGAGGTGAACACAATGCTCGAAAATGTTCTCAAAAAACTTGCAACTGCAGACCCTAAAAAAATGATAACTTATCCATTAATTGTTTTTCTTGCAGCGCTTTTAGTATTGGCAGTTCATTTCCCAACTCTCGGAACGGATCTTAAGGGAGGAGTTGTTATAACTATTTACGGAGTAGATGCAAACGCGAAAGATATTGAGAGCTTGTTAAAAGCGGAGAACTTTAAAGTGACAGTCAGGGAAATTAAGAGCATTACTGGAGACACAAGAGTGGAAATAAGGGCATCTACCGATGTGAACGTACAAAGAATAATCGAACTCCTAAAGTCGAAATATCCAAATGCTGCAATTTCGCAGACACAATTTGGGCCCAGCTTATCAAGAACAGCTCAAGAACAAAGTTTGAAAGCAATCTCCTTGGCATTTCTTGGAATGGCTGTCGTTGTATTTTTGTTCTTTAGAGTTCCAGTTCCGTCCTTGACCGTGATCTTTTCAGCCCTTTCCGATATGACAATAGCCCTTGCCCTAATGAGCATATCTGGCTTGGAGCTAACTCAAGCGACAATTGCTGCTCTTTTGATGCTTATAGGTTATTCAGTAGACAGCAACATACTCCTTACCACCAAGCTTTTGAGGAGGAAAGAGGAATCCGTTGAGGAAGCTTATCTCTCAGCGGTCTCTACGGGTTTCACTATGAGCACCACCACATTAGGGGCTTTAGCTTCACTGTGGATAATCTCGCAGGCGGAAGTTATAGACATGATAGCCGCGGTATTGATTTTCGGATTGCTTGCTGATTTCATGAACACGTGGATACTCAATGCAGGTGTGCTAAAATGGTACATTCAAAGGGGTGAGAAGAAATGAATTTGAAGAAGCTTCTCCTTAACGGCAGGGTGCTTCTGCTCATACTCGTTATTATTGGGTCAATTTTAACAATACTTGCTCAAGGGATAACCTATGGTTTGGACATAAGTGGTGGTGTTGAAATAACTGTGCAGCTTGAAAAGCCCGTCGACCAATCGACCATGGAGGAAGTTAGAATATCCCTTGAGAACAGATTGAATACCCTTGGAGTTAAGGATATTACGCTGGAACCATGGGGCGATCAAATAATAAAAATAAGAGTTGCTAATGTCACAGAGGAGGAAGCAAACAGCATTATAGATACAATAAACCGCCAAGGTGTTTTCTATGCTGAATTCAACGGTGTTATATTTGCAACTGGAGCAGACATAAAGAGGGTAGATCAGGTAAGTTATGACCCAAGAGAAGGAGCTTGGATTGTTCCGTTTTCAATATCTAAAGAAGCCGCGGAAAAGTTCGCACAGCTGGCTTTGGGAAAAGTTGGCTACCCTGTGGATATCTTCCTTGACCCTCCAGTGAATTCAACTTTGATAGTTTCAGAGGAGATATACACAATTATGAACTCGAATGAGTTCCAATTCGTTCCAGATGCCAAACCGTTGCCTCAAAGACTTAAGGAAGCCTTTAATATTGGTATCATTCCTTACACAAATCAAAGCGTTGAAGAAATAGCTAAGCTTGCTCAAGGAAAAGAAAAAGTTATCCTCATTGGAGTTAATGGAGAACTTGAGTCAAGCTTGAAGAACTTGGGAATAAAAGTCGAAAAGAGGGAACCAAGGGCTGGAGAAACCGCAGATGAATTTATTAGGAGGATATTGGGCCTTTATGGTCCCTATAGGCTTCAGGAGGGACTTACAACTGGTGAACCTCATACTGAGCTGGCGATTTCAATTGGAGGTTCTAAAGAAGACATTGCAGCAATGAGACAAGCGCAGGTCGTTTCAGTAGTTTTGAGAAGTGGATCACTTCCGGTAAAAGTCTTTGTAGAGGGCGTTAACTACATTCCTCCTACCCTGGGAGAGCAGTTTAGAAAACAGGTAGTGCAAGCGGGAATAGCAGCTTTGATAGTAGTTGGCTTAATAGTCTATCTCCACTACAGAAAGGCGAAAATAGCTATTCCAGTAGTCCTGACAAGTTTAAGCGAGGCCATTGCAATTTTGGGAGTCGCGGCATTGATAAGGTGGAACCTCGATTTGCCGAGTATAGCGGGCATAATAGCCGCCATCGGTACTGGAGTTGATCAGCAAATAGTCATAACAGACGAGCTCTTAGGTGGAAAGAGGAAAGAAAAAATCACGAAGAGAAGTGGAATACTGAAGAGAATGGGTAGAGCATTCTTTGTTATCTGGGCCTCGGCAACCACTACAATAGTTGCAATGAGCTTTCTGTTCAAGTTCTTCGTAGGAGGTCTGAGAGGCTTTGCCTTCACTACAATACTGGGCGTGCTCATTGGAATATTAATAACAAGGCCAGCGTATGCCGAAATCGCTAAGGTGCTCCTCAGCGAAGAGAGGTGAAGGCAGATGTTTATTGTGATAATGGGTGCTGGAAGGGTTGGGTACCTTGTGGCCAAGATGCTGGAAAATGAGGGACATGACGTTACAATAATTGACATAGATAAGGAGAGAGCTAAAGAGCTCTCCTTCCTTATTAATGGTCTCGTAATCGAAGGGGATGCTACGGATCATAAAACCTTGGAAGAAGCCAACGTGAAGCAGGCAGATGCCTTTGCGGCGTTAACTGGAAGAGATGATGCAAACATATTGGGGTGTATCCTTGCAAAGCATCTAAATCCCGAAATAAAGACAGTTCTCAGAATAAGCAAGCCGAAAAATAAGGAAGTCTTTGAAAGAGTGGAGGATTTGAAAAAATACTTTGATGTGGTCATAAGCCCAGAAGAAATAGCAGCTAACTACATATTCAGGAGCTTGACGACTCCAGGGTTCGATAGAGTTCTGTTCCCCAGAGAGGGGGCAGAGATCGTTAAGTTCCGCTTGGATGATAAAAGCGAAATTTCAGAAAAACCAATAAAAGAGCTCAACTTGCCAAAAGACTCCCTTATAGTAGCAGTATACGACGAGAAGGGGAACTTAATAATTCCCTCTGGTGATACAAAGCTGCCCAAAAAGGGTGAAGTGGTCGTTTTTGCTAAGACCTCGGTTTTAAATGAGATTAAAAAAATCTTTGAACAGAAGAAAACTGATGAAGAACAAGATTGAATTTTGTCCAAATTATCCTTGAATCTTTATTATATTTTTCTATCATTCATGCAAAAGCTTTCATCTTTTTTGTTCTCCTTTGTGCACCTCTGAGCACAAATTATTTAAGGCACTTACTTGACAATTCCTTTGTAATGGTCACTTTCATTTAAATTCATTGGAGGGCTTCTTATGGAGACGATCATTAAAGAAATTGTGGATGCCGAGAAAAAAGCTGAAGAAAGGATTGAAAAGGCAAAAGAAGAAGCAAAAATGAGAATAAACCGTGCAAAAGAAGAGGCTAAAAAAATTGAAGAGGAAATATTAAAAGAAGCCCAAGAAAAAGCGAATTCTCTTATAGAAGCGAAGAAAGCTGAGGGAGAAGAGGAAGCAAAAAAGATTCTTGAAGAAGGGGAAAAAGAACTTGAGGAAATAAGGGTTAGAGCGACACAAAACTTTGAGCAGGCAATTGAAGAAGCAATAAAGCTCATTAGAGGTAGATGAAAGATGTTCAAACCGGAAGAGATAGTCAAGATAGATGTGTTAAGCTTAAACAGATATAAGGATTCTATCTTGACTTATCTCCATGAGGAAGGTGTTCTAGAGATCAGAGAAATCGATGTAGAATTTGCCCAAAAAGATGCTCCCAATGAGTTTTACAGAAAGGCCGCGTCGTACAGCATTAGTCTTTCTCGTCTCATAGATTTCTTGAAAGGTTACAAGGAGCAGACAAAAGGGGGTATTAAGAGCTTCATTTTTCCAGAACTAAAACCAAAGAAAAAATACAAGTATGAGGGAATTGAAAAGCTAATAAAGGAGATTGAAAGTTTTCTCGAAACTGCCGAACCGGAAATAAAAAGCGTTGAAAGTAAGATAAATTCTTTGAATGCTGAAATAGAGCGACTAAAAACAGAAATAGAGATCTTGGAATTGCTTTCAGCGTTGGACATAGAGGTAGAATATCTCAAACCTACAAAAAACCTTGAAATAGTTGTCGGTTTTGTTGAAAAGGACAAATTTTTGTCTCTGATTGAAGAACTGAAAAAAGCTCTCAATGATAAGTTGGTGTATGTCTCAAGGGATTTGAAGGGAAAGGCCCTTGTTGTAATCGCCCTGCTGAAAAAAGACTACGATAAGGCTAATCCTATCCTTGCAAAATATTCCTTTGAAAGAATTGAGGTACCTGAAGTAAAAGGAAAACCAAAAGATGCTGTGAAAGAGCTCCAAAAAGAGATAACAAAGCTCAACGAGGAGTTAGAAGCAACGAAAAAAGAGGCAAAGGCTCTTGCCGAAAAATACCACGATGAGTTAGTTTTCTACCAGGAACTCATGGAAAATGAGAGAGAAAAAGCAAATATATTGAGCAATCTAATAAGGACGAATATGACTTTTGCCCTTACTGGATGGCTGCCAAAGAAGGATGTCCCAAAAATAATAGAGGGGCTTAAGAAAATATCTCACGGCAAAATATACGTAAACGTAAGGTCTCCAACACCGGAGGAGCTCGATGAAATACCTATAAAGCTGAAGAACCCCAAATTCATTGAACCTTTTGAAATGCTTACTGAAATGTTCGGTGTTCCAAAATACAATGAGCTGGACCCAACCCCCATATTAGCTTTTACGTATTCATTTTTCTTTGGATTTATGTTAACTGACTTTATGTATGGGCTTATAATAGCGATAGTGGCTGCACTGCTTGCAATGGGACACAAAAAGCTTAATGACGGCGTTTATAAGTTCTCGAATATTCTGCTCTGGAGCGCAATTTTCACCATGGTAATGGGAATACTCTTTGGCAGTTATTTCGGAGATGCCTTTCAGAGGGTAGGGATCAATGTGCCAGCGCTCTTAGACCCAATGAGGGGAGCATTAGTTGTTTTGGAGTTGGCACTGGTAATTGGTCTGCTCCACCTCTTTATCGGCTACACGCTGGGCTTTATAGTTAAGGTAAAGAACAAAGAAATAACCAATGCAGTACTGGAGCAGCTTCCGTGGATGCTTATAATTCTAGGAGTAATCTTCCTTGCCCTTTCAATGGCAGGATTTACGAGCATTAAAGTAGGAGAAGCATTTTTGCTGCCGGGCATTGTTCTCTTTGTAATCTCTGAGATCAGAAGTGACTTGCCAATACTGATGAGGCTGTTGATGACGATCTCAGATTTCTTTGGATTCATTGGCAACTGGCTAAGCTACGCTAGGCTGATGGCATTGGCGTTGGCAACAGCTGGAATAGCAATGGTAGTAAACATAATAGTCGAGATGATCTGGGGTATCAGGATAGGTCCAATACCCTTAGGCGTAGCAGTTGGTTTGGTGGTATTCATAGGCGGACACATCTTTTCAACAGCAATAAACGCATTAGGGGCTTTCGTTCACGCTTTGCGTTTACATTATGTTGAATTTTTTGGAACCTTTTACTCAGGTGAAGGTAAGAAATTTGAACCGTTTAAAGCTAAAAGAGAAGTATCTGAACTTGAATTAGAAATTTAGGGGGTGTTAAAAGATGGAACCAATAGTTTACGTTGCATTGGGTGCCGCACTTGCGGCAGGTATAGCTGGAGCAGCCTCCTCATTTGGTGTTGGAATTGCTGGAGCTGCTGCTGCAGGAGCGGTTGCAGAGGATGAGAAAAACTTTAGAAATGCTCTAGTGTTGCAGGGTCTTCCTATGACTCAGAGCATTTACGGATTGATAACTTTGTTCCTAATTGCCCTCGTCTCGGGCATACTTGGAGGAGGATTTAAGTTTGCAGAAGCTACAACTGGAAATCTCATTAAAGCAGCAATTCTTTTTGGTGCTGGCTTGACAGTTGGTTTGACGGGTCTATCTGCAATTCCCCAGGGCATAATTGCCTCAGCTGGAATTGGAGCAGTTTCAAAGAACCCCAAGACATTCACCCAGGCGATTATATTCGCAGCTATGGCTGAGACAATGGCTATCTTTGGTCTCGTTGGAGCGTTGATCCTCATAATTACGGGAGTTGGCTTTTGAGCCTTCTCCCTATTATTTCAAGGAGGAATCTTCAATGGAAGGAGCAAAGCTAATTATCGAGGAGATTAACAGGGAGGCAGAGTTAAAGATAAAGTACATCTTAGAGGAAGCAGAGAAAAAGGCAGAAGAACTTAGAAAAGAGGCTGAAAAAAGAGCAAAAGCTAAGGCCGAGTGGATGATTAGAAAAGCCCAAACGCAGGCAGAACTTGAGAAACAGAGGATAATCGCCAATGCAAAGCTTGAGGTTAGGAGGAAGAGGCTTGCGCTTCAGGAGGAACTCATTAATGAGGTGTTGGAGGCATTAAAGGAGAGGTCAGCTTCAATACCAGAGGAGGAATACCTCGAGATTATCAAGGAATTGATTGTTCAAGGGGTTAAGGAACTAGGGGAAGAGAAGGTAGTCGTGTCCTCCAACAAAGAAACACTATCTCTCATAGAGAAGCACTTGGAAGAAATTAAGGAGTATGCAAAAGAGCAACTTGGAAGGGACGTTGAAATAGAAATAGGAGAACCAATCGAGACCATAGGTGGAGCAGTAATATACAACCCCGATAGAAGCATAAGGGTAGACAACACCTTTGAAGCCAGAATTGAGAGATTCCAAAGTGAGCTTCGCTCTAGAATAGCAAAAATTCTGTTTAGGTGAGGGAAGTGGAAGCGAACACCATAACGACGATCCTTGATACAAGCTTGGCAATTATATTCACGTGGGTAGCCTACAAAACCGGACAAATCTTGTGGAAGTATACTCCCTATTCATACCCGAATGCCAGAATTAGGGCGATGGAGGCAAGGCTTTTCACGGAGCAAAAGTTCAATGAATTAGCGGAATCAAAAACCCTAAATAACTTTGTCATGAACCTGGAGGATACAGATTATAAGCCCTACCTCACTACTCTCCCAGTTTTGAACTCTGAGAACATAGATAGGGCTCTTGATAAGGCATTGGCAGATGTATACGAGCTCATGATTAAGATTCTCCCCAAGAGAACCAGAGAGTTCTTCAAACTTCTTCTTGAAGAATGGGACATTAGGAACATATCTTCTGCTGTGAAAGCAAAGCTTAGGGGAGAAGTTGCTAGAGATTACATAAACGAAATTGGCACAATGGTTGAAAAAGTGAAGGCAATTGCTGAGGCAAAGACCCTCGAAGAAATACTTGTCATACTTGAAGGAACAGAATACGAGGAAACTTATCAGAAGCTCCTATTAAACGAGATAACCCCAGAAGAGTTCGAGACGGAACTGTACAAAAACCATTACCTAAAGCTATCCAACTACGCAGCCTCACGAAAAGATGAGGAAAAGCTTATCTTGGAGGAGTTTGTAAGATTAAAAATTGATAAGATAAACCTAAGCACGATACTCAGAGGGAAAGCCCACGGATTAGGAGCAGAAAAACTTAGGAATTCTCTTATACCCGGCGGTAAGATAAAAAGAAAAACCCTTGAAGCCCTTGCAAATATGGAAGACGTCGAAATGGTTCTGGCGGAATTGGACTCCACAGAGTATTCGGGAATAATAAGAGAACATAGGGAAGAGATACTGGAGGACATCTCGGCATTTGAGAGGGCATTTGACAGGTACATACTTCAGAGGATGGCAGAGCTGACAAGATTTTATCCGCTGAGCGTTGCGGTACCTTTGAGCTACATTCTCCAAAAAGAAAGTGAAATAAGAAAGCTCAAAGCAATAGCAAAGCTCGTGGAGGATGGCGTAAAACCAGAGCTCATAAAGAAAGCAGTGGGTGAGTTACCATGAAGATAGTTGTTCTTGGTGATAAAGACACTGCACTCGGCTTTAGACTTGCAGGGGTTCATGAAGCGTATTCGTTTGAAGAAACTACCCACGAGTTGGAAAGGGCAAAAAATAAACTTAAAGAACTTATAGAAAGGGAAGATATTGGTGTGATTCTTATAACAGAACGACTGGCTCAAAAAATTGGAATTCCCGATGTAACTTTCCCGATAATCCTCCCAATTCCTGATAAGTATGGATCCCTCTATGGTGAGGAACAACTGAAAGAAATTGTTAGAAAAGCCATAGGTGTAGAGATAAAGAGGTGAAAAATATGGGAAGGATAATTAGAGTTACCGGACCATTAGTTGTTGCTGATGATATGAGAGGCTCAAGGATGTATGAGGTCGTTAGAGTTGGAGAACTTGGACTTATTGGAGAGATAATCCGATTAGAAGGTGACAAAGCTGTTATCCAGGTTTATGAGGAAACTGCAGGTGTTAAGCCAGGTGAACCAGTTATTGGAACGGGAGCATCTTTGAGTGTTGAACTTGGGCCAGGGTTGTTAACTTCAATTTACGATGGAATACAAAGACCTCTAGAAATCTTGAGAGAAAAGAGCGGAGATTTCATCGGAAGAGGTCTTACTGCTCCAGCTTTGCCAAGAGACAAAAAGTGGCACTTCACTCCAAAAGTAAAGGTTGGCGACAAGGTTACGGGTGGAGACATAATAGGTGTTGTCCCTGAAACGAGCATCATAGAGCACAAAATAATGGTTCCCCCAGGGATTGAGGGTGAGATAGTAGAGATTGTCGAAGAAGGAGAGTACACAATAGAAGAAGTTGTTGCAAAAGTCAAAACTCCAAGCGGGGAAATTAAAGAACTCAAAATGTACCAAAAGTGGCCCGTTAGGCAAAAGAGACCCTATAAGGAGAAGCTTCCTCCGGAAGTTCCGCTTATTACCGGGCAGAGGATTATTGATACTTTCTTCCCGCAGGCAAAAGGTGGAACTGCAGCTATTCCAGGACCCTTCGGAAGTGGAAAATGTGTTGATGGTGATACCCTAGTTCTAACGAAGGAATTTGGACTGATAAAGATAAAGGATCTCTACGAGAAGCTCGACGGAAAAGGTAAGAAGACCGTTAGAGAGGGAGAAGAGTGGACCGAGCTTGATGAACCAATAACGCTCTATGGATACAAGGATGGAAAGATTGTAGAGATAAAGGCAACTCACGTGTACAAGGGCTATTCCCAGGGGATGATTGAGATAAAGACTAGAACAGGAAGGAGAATAAAAGTTACCCCAATACACAAGCTCTTCACTGGCAGGGTAACCAAAGATGGGCTAGTTATAGAGGAAGTAATGGCAATGCACCTGAAGAAGGGAGATAGAATTCTAGTTGCAAAGAAGATAGATGGGGGGGAAGATGCTAAGCTGAACATTAGTGTCACCGTTAGATCTCCAAAGAAAGTCAGAATTCCGGAAGTCCTCGATGAGAGGCTAGCTGAGTTCTTGGGCTACCTACTTGCTGACGGAACCCTTAAGCCGAGAACCGTCGCAATATATAACAACGATGAGTCTCTTCTGAAGAGGGCTAATGATCTCGCCAGGGAGCTCTTCGGCATTGAAGGAAAGATAGTACAGGATAGAACTGTAAAAGCTCTCTTAATACACAGCAAGGCTCTAGTTGAGTTCTTTAAGGCTTTAGGTGTTCCTGGGATCAAGAAGGCGGGAAGCTGGAAAGTTCCTAAGGAGCTTCTCATGAGCAAGCCGAGTGTAGTTGATGCATTCATTAAGGCCTACATAGCCTGTGACGGCCATTACAACGAGAAGAAAGGGAAGGTAGAGATAGCAACTGCCTCAGAAGAAGCCGCCTATGGTCTGAGCTACCTCCTTGCCAAACTCGGCATATATGCCATAACAAGGGAGAAGGAAGTCAAGGGTAGGAAGTACTACAGGGTAATTATAAGCGGCAAGGCAAACCTTGAGAAGCTCGGAATTAAGAGGGAAGGTAGGGGATACACAAGCATCGACGTCATCCCAGTGGATGTTGAGGATCTCTATGAGGCTATTGGAAGGCTGTATGCAGAGCTCAAGGGGGTTGGAATAGAGATACACAACTACCTCTCAGGAGAAAACATGAGTTATGAAACCTTCAAGAAGTTTGCAAAGTTCATCGGGATGGAGGAAATAGCTGAGAATCATCTTAGCCACGTTCTCTTCGATGAGATCGTTGAGATAAGGTACATAGACGAGCCCCAGGAAGTTTATGATGTAACTACTGAAACCCACAACTTTATTGGGGGTAACATGCCAACTTTCCTCCACAACACCGTCACCCAGCACCAGTTAGCCAAGTGGAGCGACGCTGAGGTTGTTGTGTACATTGGTTGTGGTGAAAGAGGAAACGAGATGACAGATGTCCTTGAGGAATTCCCCAAGCTGACTGATCCAAACACGGGTAAACCCCTTATGGAGAGAACTGTTCTCATAGCTAACACATCCAACATGCCAGTCGCTGCGAGAGAAGCCTCTATTTATACGGGAATTACAATAGCTGAGTACTTTAGAGACATGGGATACAATGTTGCTCTTATGGCAGATTCAACTTCAAGATGGGCCGAAGCTTTGAGAGAAATCTCTGGAAGACTTGAAGAAATGCCTGGTGAAGAAGGTTACCCAGCATACCTTGCGTCTAAGATAGCAGAGTTCTACGAGAGAGCTGGTAGAGTGAGAACGTTGGGAAGTGACGATAGAATTGGAAGCGTAAGTGTTATCGGTGCCGTTTCACCGCCAGGTGGTGATCTAAGCGATCCTGTGGTTCAGAACACCTTAAGAGTCGTTAAAGTCTTCTGGGCATTGGATGCTGACCTGGCAAGAAGAAGGCACTTCCCGGCCATTAACTGGCTTACGAGTTATTCTCTCTACGTGGATTCCATAAAGGATTGGTGGCATAAGAACGTTGATCCAGAATGGAAAGCTATGAGAGATGAGGCAATGAAACTTCTGCAGAAAGAGGCCGAATTGGAAGAAATAGTTAGAATAGTGGGTCCAGATGCATTACCGGAGAGGGAGAGGGCTATACTCCTTGTGGCAAGAATGATAAGAGAGGATTACCTCCAGCAAGATGCGTTCCACGAGGTTGATACATACTGTCCACCAAAGAAGCAAATAACAATGATGAGAGTCATTCTGAATTTCTACCGCCACACTATGAGAGCAATAGATGCTGGAATCCCAGTCGAAGAAATTGCGAAGCTCCCTGTTAGAGAAGAGATAGGAAGAATGAAGTACAATCCAAACATTGAGGAGATAGCTTCGTTAATAGAAAAGACAGAAGAGCAGTTTAAGGAACTCTTTAAGAAATACGGGGAGTGATAAAAATGCCCGGAATGGAATACTCCACAATAAGCAAGATTTACGGTCCTTTGATGGTGGTTCAGGGAGTTAAAGGAGTGGCTTATGGTGAAGTCGTTGAAATAGAAGTAGAGGGCGGAGAAAAGAGAAAGGGACAGGTGTTAGAGGCTAGAGAGGACTTGGCTATCGTCCAAGTTTTTGAGGGAACCAGAGATTTAGATGTAAAGACAACAAGGGTTAGGTTCACTGGAGAGACGCTTAAAGTTCCAGTGTCAATGGACATGCTTGGAAGAATATTCAACGGTATCGGTGAGCCAATTGACGGCGGCCCGGAGATAATCCCGGAGGACAGGAGAGACGTTCACGGTGCACCTCTCAACCCCGTAGCGAGAGCATATCCAAGGGATTTCATTCAAACCGGTATCTCTGCGATAGATGGTATGAACACCTTGGTTAGAGGTCAAAAGCTCCCAATTTTCAGCGGTAGCGGTCTGCCACACAACATGCTTGCAGCTCAAATCGCAAGACAGGCAAAAGTTTTAGGTGAAGAGGAGCAGTTTGCTGTAGTATTTGCCGCAATGGGTATCACCTACGAAGAGGCAAACTTCTTCAAGAAGAGCTTTGAAGAAACCGGAGCAATTGAGAGAGCAGTGCTGTTCCTTAACCTTGCAGATGATCCAGCCATTGAGCGTATTATTACCCCAAGAATGGCCCTTACTGTTGCGGAATACCTAGCTTTCGATTACGACATGCAGGTTCTCGTTATCCTCACAGACATGACCAACTATTGTGAAGCTCTGCGTGAAATCTCGGCAGCAAGAGAAGAGGTTCCAGGAAGAAGAGGTTATCCCGGTTACATGTACACTGACTTGGCAACAATTTATGAGAGGGCCGGTAGAGTTAGGGGAAGAAAAGGAAGCATAACCCAGATGCCCATCCTAACGATGCCCGACGACGATATTACCCACCCAATCCCAGACCTTACGGGCTACATTACGGAAGGACAGATAGTTTTGAGCAGAGACCTTCATAGAAAGGGCATTTACCCACCAATTGATGTTCTTCCAAGCCTTAGCAGATTGATGAAGGACGGTATAGGCAAAGGAAGAACAAGAGAAGACCACTCTCAGCTAAGCCAGCAGCTTTATGCGGCTTACGCTGAGGGCAGAAGCTTGAGAGACCTTGTAGCGGTTGTAGGTGAAGAAGCCCTAAGTGAGACTGATAGAAAGTACCTCGAATTTGCAGACAGGTTTGAGAGAGAGTTCGTCGCTCAGGGCTATGATGAAGACAGAGGTATCTTTGAGACTCTCGATCTTGGATGGGAACTCCTCTCAATACTGCCAGAGTCAGAGCTCAAGAGAGTGGAGAGGAAGTACATAGAGAAGTACCATCCAAAGTACAGGCGCTCCTCTTGACCTCTTTTATTTTGAGGTGAGTTAAATGACGAAGATACTGAAGGTCAAGCCAACCAGAATGGAGCTTTTGAGACTAAAGAGAAGGATAAAACTAGCTGAAAAGGGACATAAAATCCTCAAGGAAAAGCAGGATGCCCTTATAATGGAATTCTTCACAATATACGATGAGGCTCTGGCACTGAGAAGAGAGCTCAATCAGAAAATAGCGGAAGCATTTGAACAGCTTAGATTGGCCGAGATAGATACTGGAGTTGTCAGGCTTAATGAAATAGCCCTCAGTGTAAAGCCAAATAAAGAGATAGAGATTAAGAAGAGAAACATTATGGGAGTGCCTGTGCCTTTAATTGAGGCGGAGGAGTTTAAAAGGAACCCCAGTGAGAGGGGGTATGCTTTTGTCTCAAGTTCTTCCAAAGTAGATATCGCTTCGGAAAAATTTGAAGAAGTTCTTGAGCTGGCTGTAAAGCTGGCAGAAGTGGAGGAGACATTAAAAAGACTCGCCAAGGAAATTGAAAAGACAAAAAGAAGAGTTAACGCTCTGGAATACATTATCATCCCAAGAATGAAGGAAACTGTGAGGTATATAAGCCAGCATTTGGATGAGATGGAAAGGGAAAACTTCTTCAGATTGAAGAGAGTCAAGGCGCTTCTTGAGGCTAAGGCTCAGACTTAGTTAGCTTTTTATCTTTTTATTGAGACTCTTCTGTGGTGAGAACTATGACACTTAAATTGTTCTACTTGAACCCATACCTAAGGGAAGCTTCTGCAAAGGTAGAGGATGTTGAGGTTGAAGGGGGTAGAATTAGGGTATTGCTCGATAGGACGATATTCTACCCCGAAGGTGGTGGACAGCCCAGCGACAGAGGGGTAATAAAAGGAGAGGGTTTTAGGATTGAAGTCGAAAAAGTAGAGGGAAAAGATAAAATTTGGCATGAGGGAAAGCTTATAGGCAGATCTCCTAAGAAAGGGGAGGAAGTTGAGCTTGAACTTGACTGGGAATGGAGATACGAAAACATGAGACAACATACTGGTCAGCATATATTTTCTGCAATCCTGAAAAGAATGTACAACAGCGATACCACGGGATTCCAGATCTTCCCCGATTACAATAAAATCGAGATCAATTTTGATGGAGAATTAACTTGGGAGCATATTCTTGCTGCAGAACTTGAGGCAAATGAAGTTGTTTGGGCAGATATCCCTGTAGAGGTTGAGGAATATGACGAACTTCCCGAAGAAATAAGCTCGGCCCTCAGGAAAGCTTTGCCCAAAAAGGTGTCGGGAAAAATTCGAATAGTGAAAATAGGGGACGTTGATTTAATTCCATGCGGAGGGACCCACGTAAAAAGCACCAGAGAAGTTGGCTTCATAAAGGTTCTTAACTTCTACAGAAAAACCAAAAACATCTGGCGTATAGAGTTTGCCTGCGGGTATAGAGCGCTTATATACCTAGACAAGCTCTTAGAGGATTACTGGGGAAGCTTGGACAGGATGCACAACAAAAACAGACCTCTAATTGAAAGGGTAGAGGAACTAAAGAAAGAGCTTGAGGCAATTGAAGAACAAAAAGCAGAACTTAGAAGGGAGCTATGGGAGTGGAAAAGTAAAGCTCTGCTGTCTAATGCCTATGAGATTGGTAGGGTAAAGGTGGTCTCCTACGTTGAATTGATGGATATGAAAGACGCGCAGGCGTTTATTGTATACCTCGTGGATAAGAACCCCAACACGATAGTTTTGGCAGTTGGGAGCAATTATGTCATTTTTGCAAAGAACAAGAATGTAGAAGGCATTTCTATGAAGGAGCTTCTTAAAGAAGTGCTCAGAGAAGTCGGTGGTGGTGGAGGCGGAAGCGACGTTTTGGCAAGAGGAGGAGGATTCAAGGCAAAGCCAGAAGAAGTACTTAAAGTGGCGGAAAGAATAATAAAAGAGAAGCTGAAGGACTAAAGCCATCTTGGCTTTAATCCTGCCCACATTCTCATCTTTTCGTGGGCTATTATCCTTGGGATGTTGCACTTTTCTTTTGGCCCTGGGTTCTTCATGTAGAAGGCGTTGACTTCATAGACTGTTCCAAATTCCTTTCTTTCTACTGCCATTTTGCCCAACCTCACTAAGTCAACTAGCAGTCCTGCCAAGGCTGGGCTGTCATTGATTCTTCCAGTTACTACAAGCTCATCAACTGCCCCATTAAAGCTGACGTACTCTATGTGCATGGCAATGAATTTCTTGTCGCCGAGAGGTTCGAGGAATCCGGTTGGTTTAATGTAGTGCGGAGCATCGTAGCCAAGTATGTCTTTAACGACGCTTGATTTAGTGAACTCCTTGCTCTTGTTTCTCTCCTTGTCAGTAAGAGCAAGAAAGTCGGTGTTACCTCCGATGTTGAACTGTGCTATGTCTCTAACGTATCTGTTCCTCTGGGCTAAGTGAGATAGGATGTCTGCTGTTAATGGAGTTGCACCGGTTGCTCCATCGTCACCGAAAATAACCAAGTTGCTCTCCTTAGCAAGTTCAACAAACGCGGGATCGTTGGCTATTAGAGTGGGAATGGCGTTTACAAAAGCTGCTCCTCCTCTTTCCTTTGCGTAAAGGGCTGCAGCGTAGGCATACACCTGAGTTGCGGTCAATCTTTCTTTTTCGTTATTTTCGATTGCTTTTATAAGCTCTTCTTTGTTGCCAAAGGGAACAAAAGCCTCGGTTGTACAAACGTTAACTATAACATCTGCATCGAGTTCTTTCCATTCCTCAACGAGTTTTTCAACGGCTTCCTTAAGAGTCATTTCGTCTTCAAGTCCTTCAGCTTCTATGGAGAGGTTTCTTAGGCTTCTGAGATGAATTCCTTTCCTTATGGTCACGTTCTTCAAGGTTTCTGGAATTTCGCCGTCCCAGTAGTTTTTCACCACCTCATAAAGGGACTTTCCGATCTTGCTTTTGTCAACATCGTAGCTTCCGACGATTTCTATGTTCTCAACTTTTATTGGAAGCTCGTTCTGAAGGGGAATTCCATAGTAGCCGAGCTCTCCTGCCTTTATTCTCTCTACTCCGAGAGCAAAAATGCTCCCCACATACCCTTGGCCAAGTATCACAACACGAACCATGTCTTCACCTCCTCGTTGTTTATTGTTTTATGTGTATTAAATATTTTTTTGTCTGTGAATATTTTATGCAGATATACACCAACAACCTTTGATGGCGCACATGCCAAGCAGACAAAAGTCCCAATAAAATTTAAGTCACATAAAGTTTATAAAATTTAATGTCCAAAATATCGTCGGTAGCTCCGCTGCTACGTTCTTAATATAATAAGCTCAATGCCGCTTTTGGCATCTTGAATCCTAGAGCTTTTTCGAGGTGGTGGCTGTGAAGGGGAAGATGGGAGTACTATTGGTGGCAGTGGTGTTTTTTGGAGTAATCGCCAGTGGCTGCATTGGCTCACAGGAGACTTCAGAAACCAAAACGACAAGCGTTGAGCTAACAGGAGACTTTGTAAAGGATGTCGTGGCAATAGGCAAGGCGCTTGAAAGCAATGGGATAAATGAAGTAAAGTTCTCCGCATGGGGATCTGGAGACCCCAATAGCGTGATGAGAGTCTATGGAATCGTGGAAGCAGCGAGGAGGATAAACAAAATTTGGGAAGAAAATGGAGTTAATGTGAAGATAACGATAACGGATACCCACTATGTTGCATCTTTCCAAGATGCTTATCAAGAATATCTCAGCAAACAACCTCTGGGACAAGCTGGAGATTTCTTCGCTAATTCTTACGCGTTCCTATCGACTCTTGCGAATGAAGGTTACATTCTGGATATAACCGAATACGCAAACGCGTATGGAAGCGTGATAAACGACTTCTACCCCTCACTCATAGAAGCATCAAAATTCAATGGCAAATTGTACGGTCTGCCTCAGGATACAGAGGCTAGGCCTTTATACATAAGGAAGGACGTTGCAGCAAAAATTGGCTTTAACTTGGAGGGAATTGAAGAAAAAGTTAAGGATGGAGAATTCACGTGGAGCGATGTTTACTACTGGGCTAAAAAAGCAAAGGAAAGCGGAGTAGTTGAGTGGGGATTGATTCACAGAAAAGGATCCGCACATCCAGACTTGATTCAATTCATTTTTGCCTTCGGTGGCAAGCTGTACAACGAAGACTCCGGAAAGCTTGTAGTAGATGTTCC
This sequence comes from Thermococcus aggregans, assembly GCF_024022995.1. Taxonomy (NCBI): domain Archaea; kingdom Methanobacteriati; phylum Methanobacteriota; class Thermococci; order Thermococcales; family Thermococcaceae; genus Thermococcus; species Thermococcus aggregans. Next base: position 598,471 of record NZ_CP099582.1, read on the forward strand.
AGCAATCTACAAGTGGCTCTATGTTGAATGGAAGTTCGCCCAAGATGGGCTGCTTCCTAAGGACATAATGAGCTGGGATTGGGCAAAGCAAATTCATCCTACAATAGTTGAAGGAAGAACTCTGTTTGACATTGGAGGTACATGGTACTGGACAGAATGGCAGACCAAGGAGTACTATGGAAAAGAAGGTACCCCAAGGCCTTTGAAACCAGAAGAAGTCCAAGCTTGGTTCGCTTACACACTATTCCCTGCTGGCGAAAAAGGCCTAAAGCCCGTCACACTTAGCCAGCCATTCGTTTGGATGATAAACTCCAAGGCCGGTCAGCAGAATCCGAAATACGAGGAGCTCAAGGATCTCTACCACAAGCTGGCGTTCTTAATGGTAATAAAGGCAAGTGATCCGGACATAAACGCCATCCACAGCGTGATAAGCGCTCACCTACCGGTTAGGAAAGAGGCCGCAAAGCTGATTAGTGACGAAAAGTGGCTCAACGACCTGAAGAACCTCAACCTTAAGCTTGATCCCAAGGTAAAAGAAAACATAAAGGACATCGTTGCCACAACGGTGCACCCAATAAACGCTAAATTCCTTGCCGATGTAAGCTACATGCTTGAATACACGAAGCTGGCTCCAGCACATCCGAAGTATCCAGCGTTGGCTGATATCTTCAAAGAGGCGGTGGATAAAGTATTAAGGGGAGAAATGACACCAGAAGAAGGCGTTAACTACATCATTCAAAAGGTCAATGCGGACCCAGAATTGGCACAAAACGTTGAAATAGTGGGGGAAATCCCAAAAGACTGGAAATTCCCATGAGGTGATGGGCAATGAAAGGGGAAAAGCTTCGAAACCTTTCCTTTTTTCTTTCCCCAATGGTGATAATGGTTGGCCTATTTTATTTAATTCCCTTAGTGTTTACAATCTACATAAGCTTTACAAAGATGAGGAACTGGAATATTGAAAGGTATTTAACCGAAGTTGTTGGGCTTTACAACTACCAGAGGCTCTTTCACATGTTTCAGCATGACCCGCTAATGAGAACTGTCCTTCTAACTACCGTCGTTTTTGTTGGCATAACTCTTATTATAAACGTCTTTGGAGGACTTCTCTTAGCTTTGGGAACGTTCTTTATAAACGAAAGCTCGGCATCAGCAATTAGGCTTCTCTGGTTATTGCCTAGAATGTCTCCCATAGCCGTTTACAGTCTGGTATGGTACTACTTCTTCCATGGTAGCGAAATTGGAACTTTAAATTCAATTCTTATGAAGCTTGGTGTGATATCTCAGCCCATCCCCTGGGGTCAAATAGTTCCTTGGGGAGCTTGGAGCATAATTATCTTTGTTAATGGGCTTGTAGGAGTTAGCTTTGGTATGATAGTATTTACCTCAGCTTTAAATCAGATACCGAAGGAGCTTATTATAGCTGCGAGAGTTGATGGAGCCTCTGCATGGCAGATTTCCAAAAGGATTTTGGTTCCAATGATGAAATGGCATTTCCTCTACGTGTTAACTTGGCAGTTCTTGAGCTTATTAACAACCTACCCCCACTTGTTCCTCCTCGTCCAGTGGGATCTGATAAGCAGAGACTACGGAACAACGCTTGCCCTTTACGTCTACAACACCGCATTTGGAAGAGGAGAGCAAGATCAAGGTTTAGCAGCTGCGGCAGCAGTATTGCTTTCCATACTAGGCATTATTGGAGGGTTTGTTACATTAAAAGTGCTACAGTTTGAGAAAATGATTCACGAGCCCAGGGGTGATATAGAATGAAGGACGTTGAAACAAGACCAAAGAAAGGGGAGTGGATAATAGTCTCTGCAATACTCCTTGCGAGCCTTCCCCTAATATTGGGATTTGCGCTCTTGGTCATTTCGAGCTTCAGCAAGGATATGGTCACCAATCTAAGTCCTGAATCTTTTAGACTAACCCTTGAGAACTGGATAAACGTTTTCCAAGGAAAATTGGCAATAACTGGAGGAATAAGGCAGAACATCTTGAAAATAACCTTAAACACCCTTATAGTAGCCCTTGGAGTTTCGGGTATAGTTACGCTAGTAAGCACGCTTGCCGGATACTCCCTTTCGAGGATGAAGTTTAAAGGAAGAAAATTAATGATGCTTCTCCTTCTAATGCTTCACGCTTTTCCGGGAGTTGCTTTGATAGTGGGCGTTTACCTGCTTTACAGGCTTACCTTCCCCCAAGAGCCCTCTCTTGTTAGGTTTTACTCCTTCTTTTACGTAATCCTAGCCAGAGCGGCACTTGAGATACCGATGTCCGTCTGGCTTATGAAGGGGTTCTTTGATACAATCCCTTGGGAGTTTGAGTGGTCCGGAATAATCGATGGTGCTTCAAGGATACGGGTATGGTGGCAAATAATGCTTCCTTTAATAAAGCCGGGAATACTTGCGGTGGCATTGTTTGGCTTTTTAGCTGGCTGGCAGGATCTAATCTACGTTAGAACCTTCCTAATTGACCAAACACTTGCAACATTTATTGAGGCGAACATTGAGGCTGAGTATTCACACATGCCGTTAATAGCAGCAGCTGGAACTCTGTATCTCCTGCCTACGATAGTATTCTTCCTAACAGCCCAGCAGTTGCTCCTTCAAGGTTATTCAGGTGGAATAAAGGGATGAGGTGAGGGGAAATGGTGAAGATAACTCTCGACGGAATAACCAAAAAATTTGGAGACTTCACGGCGCTTAACAATATCACCCTAGAAATAGAGGACAAGGAATTTATTGCTTTGCTTGGCCCTTCCGGAAGCGGCAAGTCAACTTTGCTTTACACGATAGCTGGGATATACAAGCCTACAAGCGGAAGAATATACTTTGATGGAAGAGATGTTACCGAGGTTCCACCAAAAGACCGAAACGTTGGGTTAGTTTTTCAAAACTGGGCACTCTATCCCCATATGAAGGTCTTCAAAAATATTGCATTCCCTCTTGAGCTTAAAAAAGTCCCCAAAGAAGAGATAGAGAAAAAAGTAAGGGAAGTAGCAAAGATGCTCCACATAGATCACCTTTTAGACAGATATCCATGGCAGCTTAGCGGTGGACAGCAGCAGAGAGTCGCAATAGCAAGGGCACTCGTTAAGGAACCTGATGTTCTGCTCCTAGACGAGCCTTTAAGCAACTTGGATGCCCTCTTGAGGTTGGAAGTTAGGGCTGAGCTAAAGAGATTGCAAAAAGAACTGGGGATTACTGCCGTTTACGTTACCCACGATCAGGCTGAGGCTCTTGCAATGGCCGACAGGATAGCGATAATAAGAGATGGAAAAATCCTGCAAGTTGGAGACCCCGATGAGGTCTACTACAAACCTATGTATAAGTTTGTGGCAGGCTTCTTGGGAAGCCCACCTATGAACTTTGTTGAGGCAGAAGTAGAGGGAGATATGCTTAGGATATACCACAGCAGAATTCCAGTGCCGAAGCACTACAGGGAGATCATTAAAAAACTGAACATAACAGAGGTAATCTTTGGCTTTAGACCACATGACGCGGAGATAGTTAGAGGAGAAGCAGAGGGCATTAAGGGAGAAGTTTACTCCTTTGAGCCATTGGGAAGGGAGCAGATTGTAACGGTGGCAGTCGATAGCGATGTTTTCGTTAAAGTGTTTGCACCAGAAGGAGAACACTTTAGATTCGGCGAAAAAGTAACGGTAGTGCCGGACGAAGACAAAATAGTTCTTTTTGACAAGAAAACGGAAAAGGCCTTGGAGTATCTCTGATTTTCCAAAATTTTTTAAATGCCTCGCTTAACTATTCTCAAAAACGCGAAGAGGGTTAAAAATGAGAGTTGCAGTACTTTTTTCTGGAGGGAAGGACTCTACATATGCCCTCTACTGGGCATTAAAGGAAGGTTTTGAGGTTAAATATCTCGTTACAATGCATTCTGAGAATGAAGAGAGCTACATGTACCATGTCCCAAACGTTCATCTCACAGAGCTCCAGGCGAGGGCCATTGGAATTCCACTCGTTAAGGGGTTCACAAAGGGTGAGAAGGAAAGGGAAGTCGAGGATTTGAAGAGAGTCCTTGAGGGATTGAAAATAGATGGTGTCGTTGCCGGAGCATTAGCCAGTCAATATCAGAAAGAGAGAGTTGAGAGAGTTGCAAAGGAGCTTGGAGTAAAGGTCTTTGTACCCTTCTGGAAAGCTGACCCCGAAGAATATATGAGAACTCTAATTCTTGAGGGCTTCGATGTAGTTATAGTGGGCGTCTCAGCCTATGGTTTGGATGAAAGATGGTTGGGAAGACGAATAGACGAAAAAGCCCTTGAAGAGCTAAAAACACTCAACAAGAAATACGGAGTTCACATAGCCGGGGAAGGCGGAGAGTTTGAAACTTTTGTTAGGGATGCACCATTTTTCAAAGCAAAGGTTGTCTTTGATGAGACCGAAAAGAAGTGGGATACCTACACTGCCTCTGGGGTTTTGAGAGTTAAAAAGGCCCATTTAGAACCGAAAGGGTGATACCTATGAGGATAGTCTCAGCGGACACTGGAGGAGCATTATTGGATGAAAACTATAACCCAATTGGCTTAATAGCAACAGCGGCCGTTCTCGTTGAGAAGCCCTATAGAACCGCCAAGATGAGCATAGTAAAGTATTCCGACCCTTTTAATTACGATATTAATGGAAGCAGGGCTCTGAGAGATGAAGCCTTTCTGGCGTTAAAGCTTGCAAAAAAAGTAAAGCCTGACGTTATCCATCTTGACTCTACCTTGGGAGGAATAGAAGTTAGGAAGCTCGACGATCCAACCATAGACGCGTTGAGGATTTCCGATAGAGGAAAGGCCGTATGGCACGAACTTAGCAAAGATTTACAGCCATTGGCTAAAAGATTTTGGGAAGAAACAGGGATTGAAATCTTGGCCATAGGAAAGGAAAGCGTTGCCGTCAGAATAGCGGAGCTTTATGCTGGGATTTATTCTGTGAAGTGGGGAATTGAATATGCAATGAAAGAAGGCTTTGTGAGAATTGGACTGCCAAGGTACATGACAGTTGGGATATTAGAATCCAAAATTTTGGGGAAGAGCCTTGATCCAAGAGAGGGTGGCCTTTACGGAGAAGTGCCTATAGAACAGGAAGATTTCGAGTGGCAAGTTTATCCGAATCCAATAGCGAGAACATTTATGGTTTTTGAGGCTAGATTCTAAATATTTTCGATTTTCATAGTTTTTCTTCGAACTATAAATTTTATAGACTTAAAACGAAGAAATTATGGTGGTGAATATGAAAACCGTTAATTCAAGCTCCTCAATAACTTCTCCCAAGCAATCGAATAAAAAGCTTCTAATGGGAAACGAAGCAATTGCATATGGCGCACTCGAAAGCGGGATTTCATTTGCGACGGGCTATCCGGGAACACCTTCTACTGAAGTTATTGAGACAATAGCGAGGCTGAATCCCGAGATCTTCGCTGAATGGGCACCAAATGAAAAAGTGGCACTTGAAGAAGCCGCAGGTGTTGCCTACACGGGTCTTAGGGCACTTGTGACAATGAAATGTGTTGGTCTTAACGTTGCCGCCGATCCTCTAATGAGTCTCGCTTATTCTGGTGTGGAAGGCGGTTTGGTTATCTTAGTTGCCGATGATCCTGGGCCGCACACTTCTCAAACGGAGCAAGACGATAGATACTACGGAAAACTTGCTCTGCTGCCTGTTTTAGAGCCTGCGGATGTTCAAGAAGCTCACGACTTGATAAAGTATGCATACGAGTTAAGTGAGAAGTACAAAGTCCCAGTTATTTTCAGGACGACCACAAGAGTAAACCACACTACAGCCGATGTTGAGGTTGGAGAGTTCGTTAAGCTTGAGAGGGAGCCAAAGTTTGAGAAGGACATTCCAAGATACGTGAGGGCGTCGATGAAGGGCAATCTCGAGAGACACAAATGGCTAAATAAAACACTAAAGGAAATTGAGGCTGAGTTTGAGAATTTGAGCTTTAACCGGGTTGAGGGAGAAGGAGAAATTGGAATTATAGCTGAGGGAGCTCCCTACAACTATGTAAAAGAGGTTGTTTCAAAGCTTGGAGGGGGATTCAAAATCCTTAAAATCTCAACCCCCCATCCTCTTCCGAGAAAACTTGTCGTGGAGTTCCTAAAAGGGGTCAAAAAAGCAATAGTTGTGGAGGATGGCGCACCGTTTTTGGAGGAGGAAGTAAAGATAGTGGCTTATGAAGAAGGGATAAGAGTTCCTATATACGGCAAACGTACTGGGCATTTACCTCTGGAAGGGGAGCTAACTCCCAGGTTAGTTAAGAACGCCCTCTTAAAACTCCTCGGCAAGAAGGGTGAGGACTACGTAAAGCCCAAAGAAGTCGAAGAGGCTGAAAACCTAGCTCCATCTAGACCTCCCACGATGTGTCCCGGCTGTCCACATAGGGGCTCCTACAGAGCTCTGCTCGATGCCCTTAGAGAGTTAAAGTTCAAAAAGGATGAAGTGCCAATTCACGGAGATATAGGCTGTTATGCTCTCTCCCTTCTCCCGCCTCTTGAGGCCATATGGACAGAATACGTTATGGGAGCAAGCATTAGCTTAGCCAACGGTCAGAGCATAGCTATGAACAAGAAGATAATTGCCACGATAGGTGACTCCACGTTTTTCCACAATGGAATCCAGCCTCTGATTGATGCGGTTTATAAGAATCTTGACGTCCTCGTGATGATCCTTGACAACAGAACCACGGCAATGACTGGGCACCAGCCACATCCTGGAACTGGGGGGAGTGAAACAGGTAGGAACTTCAATGAGATAGACATTGAAGGCCTTGTAAAGGCATTAGGGGTGAAGTACGTAAAAACAGTCGATCCCTATGACTTGAAATCAACAAAAGAGGCCATAAAGGAGGCTATGCAGGTCAAGGGGCCAGCGGTGATAATAGCAAGGAGGGAATGTGTAATTCCAGTGCTGAGAAGAGGGGAGATCGGAGAAATTCCGGTAGTTATAGAAGACAAGTGTACAGGCTGCAAGGCATGTGCCCTTCTAACCGGGTGTCCAGCGCTAGTATTCGACGAAGAAAAGGGTAAGATGAGAATTGACCCGCTCATATGTACGGGCTGTGGGCTATGCGAACAGCTCTGTCCATTTGATGCAATAGCCTATCCGGGTAAAAAGTGATTTCACCTTCTTTTATACCATTTATCGTCATAGAAGTACTTTCCTTGGGCTTGCCCATAGGCATTCGCATACCTTCTCCAGACAGTAAAGCCATAGAGTGCTGATACTATAATGATTACAAGTCCAACTTCTAGCCCGTACAATTTCATGACCTTCACAAGTCCAAGGACTGGTATTGCAAAAATGCCTATAACAACTGCTGCCATTATTCCTAGAAGGATTTTGTACCCATACCTTTCCATAAATAGAGCAAAGTCCATGAGATCCCCCCACTTTTAGTTTGACTTTTCTCTTTTTAAACATCGCCCTTCAGGGCTGGGTGCGATATTCGAAAGAATAGCAACTATCTAGAAAAGTGAAACGAAAGTATTTAAACACAAAAGCATTATATAAAAACGATGAGGGACAGTAAATATGAAACACACGGTAATAGTTAAACTCCAGCCCTCAAAGGAGCAAGAGAAAATCCTCTTCGAGTTAGCCCAACCCACGGCAGTAATCTGGAATAAAATCAACTATGAGAGGCTAAAACAACTCAAAAAATTCGGCAAAATAGACTTCGCAACAACAGAAAAACAAGCCTACCACACCTTCAAAAACTGGATTGGCGGTTCAACAGTCCAGCAGCTGGCGAGAAAAAACGCCGAAGCCTGGCAGAGCTTCTTCTCCCTAAACAAAAAGAAAAAATCGGGAGAGCTTCCAGAATGGTTCAAGCCAAACCTGCCAAAATTCATCAAGGAAAAGCATGAGAGAAAGCTCTTCATCATCCCCCTAAGGAATGACCAATACAAGATTGAAGGGAATATCATCGAGTTAAGACGCCTTGGAAAGTTTGGAAGGCTAAGAATCCAGTTCAAGGGGAGAATACACTTGAGGGGTAAACAGGGAAGGCTGGAAATTGTTTACGATGAAGTCAAGCGGAAATGGTATGCTCACGTCAGCTATACTGTTGGGGAAAGACTGGAGAGGGATTCTTGGATCAAACTCCCAAGAAAGCCCAAAGGAGACCTCACGGCTGGCATTGACTTGGGTGTAAACAATTTAATGGCCGTTTACGTGGAAAATGGAGAGAGTTTTCTCGTAAATGGGAGGCCGTTGAAGAGCATTGCCTTTTACTGGCAAAAGAGAATTGCAGAATACCAGTCAAAACTCAACAAGTCTGGATGTAAAACGAGCAGAAAACTCAGGAAAATGCACGAGAAGGCTAAATTACAAGCGAGGCATTACATCAACACTGCAGTCAGGCAGACCGTTAGAAGGCTTTACGAGTTAGGGGTTGGCAAGATTGTGGTTGGATATCCTAAGGATATTGCAAGAGAGTCTAACAAGGGCAGAAAGCAGAATTTTATCCTCTCTCACGTCTGGCATTTTAACTACGTTATCAAACGCTTGACGGAAGTTGCCGAAGAGTGTGGTATTCAAGTATTGCTTGTTGATGAAGCCTTTACCTCTCAAACTTGCCCTCTCTGTGGTCAGCGGCATGCTAATGGGAGACTCTTTAGGGGTTTATTCAAGTGCCGTAGAGAGGGCGTTGTAATGAATGCCAACTTGGTTGGTGCTTTCAACATTTTAAAGAAGGTAGTAAAAACGATAACCCCGAGCCTCCCCGCTTTAGCGGGAGGTAGGGGTAACTGGCCGAAGACCCGGCCAGAGGGGTTCCCGACCCCTCAAACCTCCCTGCCAATGGCGGGGGGTTAACCCTCCAAGGCGGGAAGGAAGTCAGACTCAACTTTAAATAATTTACTTGATTATTTGTCAATGGTGTGAAAGATGAAGATAAAAGAACTTTTAGAATTGGTTGATGAAGCAATAGCAAATGTAAAGATAGCTATAGTCAGTAGCAAGCAGAGGATTTTTGAGAGCCCGCACACTTCGTGGGAGTTCACCAAGAGGTCTCTTGAGCTGGAGGATGAGCTTAATAGGTTGAACAAAATACGGGAGTATTTATCATCACTTGAGCCGGAGGAAGATGCTGGGAAAAGGTTTTCAAAAGAAGAACTGAAGGAGTTACTGGAATACCTGACACTTTTAAAGGAGATGAGGGCCCATGAATTTTAAAGAAATAGAAAAGAAAGTAGTCCAATTTAGGGATGAACGTTTTTGGGGAAAATATCATACTCCAAAAAATCTTGCGATTTCACTGGCTGTTGAAGTTGGAGAGCTTTTGGAACACTTTCAATGGGATACTAACGAGGAGATACTTCAAAGCATCAAAGACCCGAAGAAGAAAGAAGAAATTGCAGATGAGATTGCTGACGTAATAATATATCTCACTCTTCTGGCGCATGAACTCGGTATTGACCTCGATGAAGCCCTAACAAGGAAGTTGAAGAAGAATGAGGAGAAGTATCCTGCGAAGGTGGTAAGAGTGGAGGAGATTGTTAAGGAGCTGGGAGGAGAGATTATAGATGCCAAAGGAGAAGTAAAAAGCGTAAGCCAAGTTGTTGAACTCTTGGGTGTTAAGCCCGAGAACATAATCAAATCTCTGGTTTTCATTGTAAACGAGAGCGAGCCTCTCTTGGTCATAGTTGATGGGAAATCAAAGGCAAGCTTGGAGAAGCTGAAAAACATTTTTGGAAACGTCAGAATGGCGAAACCAAAGGAAGTGGAAGAGATAACCGGTTATAAGATTGGAGAAGTTCCCCCGGTGGGAATTCCAATAAAGACAGTTGTGGATAAGAAGGTTCTTGAAAAAGAATTCGTAATTGGCGGAGGAGGAAGCATAACTAGGCTGAGCAAGTTAAGTCCGAGGAAAATCGTAGAATTCCAGAAGGCTGAGGTTTTAGATGTGAGCGAATAGTTTTCTCAACTTCTCTTTTTCTTGAGATGTGAGGCGGTTTCTAACCCATTTTTCTTTTAGGTTCAAATTTTCATCCTCAACGTTCAAAACAGCTTTTCTTATCCCTCCTCTCGGAAAGTTGGTATCCCCTCTATACCTAGGGATCACGTGAATATGGAGATGGCTCACCGTTTGGCCTGCTGCTTCTCCGAGGTTTGCTCCCACGTTAAACCCATCTGGTTTCAGAGCCTCCTCCAGCTTGTTGATTGCCAGCTCTACTCCTTTCATTATGGCTAGTTTTTCATCTTCTTTAAGTTCCTTTGGGCTTTCAACATGCCTTTTTGGAACTACAAGAAGATGCCCCTTGCTTGCGGGATAAGAATCTATGAGTATTCTAATGTATTCGTTTTCGTAGAGCAGAGCATCTTCAGGTGGATTGCAGAATGGACAGTCCATGTTTTCACCTCTAATGTTATAAGGGGAAAAGAATTAAAAACTTTGGCAGATGATGAGCTTGGCCGCTTCCGAGTGGTGAGGATAAATCTCGGTGCTGATGCCTATCTGAGGAAATCAACTGCTTTGTCTATGTCGTTTTTGTATGCCCTCATGTATCTCCTGCAGGCTTTTTCCCACGTGAACTCAGCTGTTCTCCTCTTTCCATTCTGGCGCATTTTTTCTATTAGCTGCGGATTTTCTTCCTTGAGCTTAGCCATTCTTAAGAATGCTTGCACGAGAGCGCTTGGGTCTCTTGGGGGAACTAGCAGGCCTGTGGCGTTTTCTTCGTCTTCATCTAAGCTTATTATGGTGTCTTTTATTCCACCCACGGCTGATCCTATGGGGATTGCCCCCAAGCACATGGCCTCCATCTGGACTAATCCGAAGGGCTCAAAGTACGATGGCACTACCACAAAGTCAACACTGCCGTAGAGCTCCCTTGTGAATTCTCTTTTCAACATTTCAGTCATTACCTTGACGTTTTCTGGGTATTTCGTTGCTAAGGATTGAGCCCAGCTTTCGAGTTCTGGGTCTCCTTTTCCGATTATTAAAAAGCGCATTTTTGAAAACTCGGACGGATAGCTTTGCGCAAGAAGTTCGATTGCTCTTAAGAGCGTATCAATCCCTTTTTGTCCTCTATCAAACCTTCCAATAAACATGAACGTGGTTCCATCACTTAACCCTAAGCTTTCTAGGATCTTTCTTCTTCTCTCTTCCCTTGGCAAGTCTCTGTTTTCCAGCAGTTCCTCGTTCCAGAAGTCGCGTGCTATTCCGTTATAAATGTGGGTAGCTTTTCCTTCAAAGTTTTTGTAGAAGTTCCATTCTTCCCAGAGATAGCTTTTGCTTACGGTTGTTACAACATCTGCTATATAAGCTCCCACGTATTCTGGATCTATATCAGTGTAGGGAGCCAATTCGCTAAGATGGGATTCGTGGAAATAGTAAGCTGGAACCTTTGATTTGTTGAGTCTGTGGATCGTAAATACCGCAGGAATCTGGAAGTACTTTTTAATCAATGCCCCAGCAAAGACGGTGTGCCAGTCGTGGAAATGCAACACATCTGGTTTTCCTTCCTTTTCTATCAAAAAGTTCAACAGACCAACGCTTGCTTTTCCAAACTGCACGGCTTTGCTGAGTATTCCCTCCCATCCTGGGCCATAAACGTCCTTGTTGTCAAGTAAGCTGCTACTTAGGGCAAATACCCTAACTCCGTTTTGAATTCTTTCGTATACACTCACCTTTTCTTTACCGCCATAAACCTTAATTTCAAGCTCGAGGAGTTTTTTTCCTTCAATATGGCCATGAGAGGGTGTAAAAACCCAGACCTCGTTGCCAAGCTTTGCTAAAGTTTCGGCAATACTGGTGAGAGCTTCCGCAAGTCCTCCAACCTTTACTGGCAAATACTCAAAGCCAAGCATTAGTATTTTCATACCGTTTCCCCCATTTTAATCTAATTTAATCTTTAATCCAACAAAATGAATTTCTCCCCTTCGATGTCTTCAAAGTAACTTCCCAGTCCACCCACTTTCCATTCTTTCCCTTTCTCGTCTTTAAGCGTTATGTTGGCCGTCAGCGATGTGTACTCGTAATTAACAACTTGGCCTTTTAGCGTTGCCTCTTCTCTTGTATCTACGAAGTGGCCTATAACCTCTATCGTTCTTGGCAGCCCTGCTTGTTTGAGAATCGTTATAAGGGTTCTTATGTTGGCTATTTCAAAGGGTTTCTTGAGCTTCTCGTATTCAACAGGTTTTATGACCTCGCTGTTGTCAAAGTACATTGTGTAGAACCAATGCATGTAGTTCTGGATTAACTTTGGAGATTTGCCCCAGAAGGAGTAGAACTTCTCTTTTCTCTTGTCTTTTGGAAGTGCTCCGAAAAAGAGTGCGTAATCTACGTCTCCTATAACCCAGGTTGCCATTAACCACGGAGCTCCTCCGTTTTTAGCTAAAATCACGTTTTCTTTGCTAAGCCAGTCGGGAATTTCTTCAAAGTTGCTTACAATTACGAATATGGCATCTCGTCTCTTTTTGATATCGTCTTTAAGCAACCTTAGAAACTCAAAAGGAGCATTTATTAAGACTTCTCTCCTTGCACTTCTTATTATATACCTTGCTCTCTCTAAAGTGTTCTCGAATCCATGGATAGTCCAGATTTCTGGTATGTCTTCTCCATGTACGGACTTGTAAAGTTCAAGAAGGGCATTTTTTACGGATTCTATATCATTTAGGAGCTCTTCCTCAAGCCTTTTGAAAACTATCTCTGGATTTACTGGTTTATACATTCTTGGGGTTCCGTGCATAATGTCCACGAACCCTTTTCTGTGGAGAGAGCTTAGGACATCGTATATTCTGGTATGAGGAATTCCACTTTCTTTTGTAAGGTCTGTTGCTTTGCTTGTTCCGAGTTTTAGAAGAGTAATGTATGCCAAACTTTCATATTTTGTTAAACCAAGCTTTTGGAGCATTTTAATTATCTCTTCTTCTCTCATTGTTTCTCCTCCCAAAGAATTTTTATATTCACTTCCAATAATTTAAACATCGGTGGTGATACTCAATCATTAGAGGTGTTTAATATGTATAAAATTTTCGGATTTAAAGAGGACGATTACTTCGGGAAGGTTGGAATCATAGAGTTTTCCATACCGAAAGCGGGTTCTTATGCTTACCTTTTGGGAAATTTTAACGCATTCAATGAAGGAAGCTTTAGAATGAAAGAAAAAGGAGATAGGTGGCACATAACAGTTGCACTTCCGGAAGGAATTTGGTATTATGCTTTTTCAGTTGATGGCAAGCAGATACTCGACCCAGAAAATAAGGAAAAGACGTACTTTCGAAGATTATCTTACAAAGCCGAAAGAGAAGCCAGCGTTGCAAAAATTTTCTCAGGGGAAGAAATTTATCATTATCCTTGTCTCACTCATTTGTATTCTATTGGTGATTACACTTATATACGCCTTAGAGCGCTTAGAGGAGTAGTCAAAAAGGCTTTTCTAATTGAAGAAAAGAACTGGGAAATGAGAAAAAAAGCTAGCGATGAGCTTTTTGATTACTTCGAGGTAAGGCTTCCAAAAAAAGAGAGCCTGAACTATTACTTTAGGGTGCAAACAGTAAGCGGGACAATAGAGTATGGGGACTTTGATGTCAATATAGAAGAGCATGAGAAAAAATACAAAATACCATCGTGGATTTTAACCAGGGTCTTCTATCAGATAATGCCTGACAGGTTCTTCAATGGAAACCCAGAAAACGACCAAACAGATCCAATAGATCTTAAAAATTCTCATCACTATGGGGGAGACTTGGAGGGAATAATTCAAAAAATTGATTATCTAACCGAGCTGGGAATAAACAGCATTTATTTAACCCCCATCTTTGAGTCAATGACGTATCACGGATACGATGTGGTGGATTATTACCATGTTGCTCGGAAATTTGGGGGAGACAAGGCTTTTGAAGAATTAACAAGAGAACTGCACAAAAGGGATATAAAACTCATTCTTGATGGAGTATTTCACCATACAAGCTTTTTCCACCCTTATTTTCAGAATGTAGTGAAAAACGGAGAAAACAGTGAGTACAAAGACTTTTACCGCATAACCGGATTTCCAGTTGTTACAAAGGAGTTTCTCGACATTCTAGCCTCGGAACTTCCTTGGGATGAAAAGTATAAGCGACTTAAATCAATTAAACGGAACTACGAAAGCTTTTATTCCGTATGGTTAATGCCCCGTTTAAACCACGACAACAAAAAAGTGAGAGAATTCATTAGGGATGTCATGGAGTACTGGATTAAAAAAGGAGCCGACGGCTGGAGATTGGATGTTGCACACGGTGTCCCGCCGGAGGTATGGGAGGACGTTAGAGAAAAATTGCCTGGCGATGTCTATTTAGTTGGGGAAGTAATGGACGATGCAAGATTGTGGATATTCAACAAGTTCCACGGGACTATGAACTATCCCCTGTACGAAGCGATCTTAAGGTTCTTTGTCGAGAAAGAAATTGATGCAAGAGAATTCCTTAATTGGCTTGAGCTTTTAAGCGCCTACTACGGCCCTGTGGAGTATGTGATGTACAACTTTTTAGATAACCACGACGTGGACAGAATGCTTAGTTTACTGAAGAACAAGAGAAAATACCTTTGCGCATTGGTTTTTCTTTTTACGTATAGGGGAATCCCAGCCATTTACTACGGGGATGAAATTGGAATGGAAAATGCGGATGCCCCTTTTATGGAGCGTTCAAGAGCGCCTATGGAGTGGGATATGGAGAAGTGGGATATGGACATCTTTTATTCCGTTAAAAAGCTAATAAAACTCAGGAAGACTAGCAAAGCGCTGCAGATAGGAGCATTTGTGCCCTTAGAGTTTAGAGGGGGATTGTTGTTATACAGGAGAGAGCTAAATGGGGAAAGGATTTTAGTGGGAATCAACTATTCAAGGCACGAGGAGCACTTGCCTTTGCTTAGTTCCTTCGAAATATTGTTTCAGAGTGGCTCATTTGATAAAGCAACCAACAAGCTAGGGCCGTATTCCAGTATTGTTATTAAAGAGCTGTGAGTTGTTATCCAGCTAAAGCTCTTGTGATGTTTTTAGTTTTTTTACTCATCTATTTGACATTGCTGTTCTTTTTAATGCATTTGTCAATTCTTGGACAATAAAGCGTAAGGTATATATATCACTGAGGATGATACTAAGCTTGAAATATCCAACTGAGGTGAATATTCATGAAGAAGGCACTATTTGCTTTATTGTTGGTTGGAGTGCTGGCAATTGGAGTGGTTGCAAGCGGATGTATTGGTGGTGAAACAACTACTACCTCTACTCAAACGCAAACGACTACTACTTCAAGCTCTACACAAACAACACAAACTACCCAAACAACTACAAGCTCTCCAACTCAAACAACGACTACAACAACCGAAGAGAAAAAAGTAACAATTGTCATATGGCATGCAATTGGTCCGAATGAGCTTAAGGCGTTTGAAGACTTAATTGCCGAGTTCGAAATTGAGCATCCAAACATTGATATTCAGCTTGAGCAGAAAGCTGATTTGGAGACTTCTCTTAAAGCTGCAATTCCTGCTGGCCAAGGTCCAGACCTCTTTATATGGGCTCACGATTGGATTGGAAAGTTTGCTGAAGCTGGTCTTCTAGAACCAATTGATGAATACATAACCTCTGAAGTTCTAAGCAAGTTCAGCCCAATGGCCCAAGAGGCTATTGAGTATGACGGGCACTACTATGCGATGCCCTACGGAGCTGAGACTGTGGCTTTAATTTACAACAAGGACATGGTTCCAAACCCACCAAAGACCTTTGATGAGATGAAGGCAATCATGGAGAAGTACTACAATGAAGCTGAAGGAACTTATGGTCTTGCTACTCCAATTGATCCGTACTTCATTTCAGGATGGGTTCACGCATTTGGTGGCTACTACTTTGATGATAAGACCAAGACCCCAGGTCTTGACAAGCCTGAAACCTTGCAAGGCTTCAAGTTCTTCTTTGAGCAGATATTCCCCTATGTAGCTAAGACTCAAGACTACAACGCTCAAGTCAGCATCTTCCACGATGGAAAGGCCCCAATGATGGTCAATGGTCCATGGAGCATTCCTGACGTTAAGAAAGCAGGAATTAACTTTGGTGTTGTTCCACTACCACCTATCGATGACCAGCACAGACCTCACCCATACGGTGGAGTCAAACTTATCTACGTTGCAAAGCTCAACGATCCAAGCAAGAAAGATGCAATATGGACATTCCTTGAGTGGTTCACAACAAACCCAGACGTCATAAAGACCCTTTCACTCCAGAACGGATATATCCCAGTTCTTACTGAAGTCCTCAATGATCCAGAAATCCAAAGCGACCCAGTGCTCTACGGCTTTGGTCAAGCAGTCCAGTATGCAATTCCAATGCCCAAGAGCCCAGAAATGGGTGCCGTTTGGGGCCCAGTGTCAACTGCAATTACAGACATAATATCCGGAAAGAAGACCATTGAACAAGCTCTCCAAGATGCGCAAAAAGAAATACTTGATGCTCTAAGTGGTAGCTGATGTATTATCTTTTCTTTCTTCTATTTTCAGATTCTTGGGAGGTGAGTAAATGAACAAAAAAACAATAGCTGCTCTCGCCTTGATATTACCTGGTATGATAGCGTTCCTGTTTTTTAACATATATCCCATCTTGTACTCTGTTTACATTGCATTCACAAACGCTAAGTTAGGTAATTTCCCAATACAGGCTCCTAACGCTGAGCCATTGAGGTTTGTGGGATTGGAGAACTTTAAGTGGGCGCTGAGCGATTCAAAGTTCAGGTCAGCTTTTGTGTGGACTTGGGTTTTTGTAGCAACCAGCGTGACTTTGAAAGTCGTCGTTGGAATTCTTTTAAGCGTCCTATACAATAACAAATACGTAAAGGGCAAGTTCTTTTATAGGGCATTGCTAATAATTCCGTGGGCATTACCACTGCTTTTCTCTGTTATGGTGTGGCGCTTTATGTTTGATCCTGTTGTTGGCCCAATTAACATAATCTTAAGGGATTTGGGAGTATCGAATCCGCCAGACTGGATGACGGATGTAACCTGGGGGTTTATCGCTTTAAACATAATTGAAGTGTGGCTGGCTTATCCATTTATGATGACAGTTATAACTTCAGCTCTCCAGAGTGTTCCGGACACCCTCATTGAGGCAGCGATTATTGACGGAGCAAACTACTGGCAGAGGTTGACAAAAGTGGTTATACCCATTGTGAGCAAACCCATTGCCTTTGCCACGATTCTAACTTCTGCGGCAAGCTTTCAGTACTTCCTTGTGCCGTTCATTTACAATGCAGGCCTGTTCGAAGACAGATTCTTGCTTCTTTATGGATATAGAAAAGCTTTCGGCAGTTCGGTGCCCCATTATGGAAGAGCAGCGGCCGTTTTGCTCATTGCGACAATAGTTCTTGCGATTTACATGTTTGTTAACATGAAGATAACAAGGCTGCAGGAGGGAGTTAAGGGATGAAGCTTAAAATTGAACTACCAAAGCGAAAAGATGAGTTATTAAAGTCATTTGCGCTAACTCTCTTAGCTCTCTTTGTTTTGGCAATTCTGCTTTTCCCAGTGTATTACATGGCGATGCTATCAGTTAAGCCCTCTGGAACCCTTGCCACTACTGAAATTGACTTAATTCCAGATAAAGTGACTCTCTCAAATTACAAAGAATTACTCTTTGGTCACACCGAGGGACTGATAAAAACAACTAATTTTGAGATAGAAGCTAAAAAGGGTACTATAAAGGATTCCCTAAACAGATACGAGATAGAGATTTACGATGCTAAAATTACGGGAAGTTATTCGAGCAGGTTTACGTTGATAGACACAGAGATACTTGAAAGGAAAGGAGGAGAAGATAGAGAAGAGCCAGATGGCACTAAAATCATTGTTAGAGGCGAATCAATAAAGCTAAATGCCCAGCGTATTGAGAGCACTGGCGGTGTTAAAAACCTCAAGCTGTCTGCACAAAAAGTGATAATAACAGTCAGTTCGCCCAATGAAGTGCCTTTAGACCTCTCTAACTTTAACAAAATTGATGAGAATACCTACGAAGCCCAAAATGTGGAAATGGTCATAAAAGACGGAGGCGTAATATCAACTGAAGAAGCTACGTTCACCGCCACTAACTTTGCGTTTATTCGCCTAGCAAAAGTGGGAGGAGAGGTTCCAGATTACATGAAGAGAAGCCTGCTGATAGCCAGCCTTACAGTTATCTTGACACTTCTATTCGTAATTCCCTCAGCATACGCGTTTTCAAGGCTTAAGTTCTTTGGAAGGGAACATATACTTTACTTTTACTTGATGTTCACCCAAGTTGCAGGAGGATTGGGAATAGCAGGATTGGTTGCCTTGTACGGTATGCTGGTAAAGCTTCACTTAACAAATAACATCTTTGTTTTACCCGTAATCTATGCAGCTGGGAACGTCCCCTTCAACACGTGGCTCCTAAAGTCTTACTTGGACTCAATTCCTCCAGATTTTGACGAAGCAGCACTGGTTGATGGTGCAGGATACCTGCAGATTATAAGGCACGTACTTATTCCAATGGCCCTTCCGGGATTAGCTACTGTGACAATATTCGCATTCATTGGAGGATGGACAGAGCTCATACTTGCTAACTTGCTCCTTAACCAGGAAAATTATCCTCTAACCGTATGGCTATACACAATGCTTGCGAATTTGAGGTCTATTTCATGGAATCAATTTGCTGCGGCTGCGTTGATATTCGCATTGCCCGTGTTTATAATGTTCCTACTAGCCCAAAACTACGTAAGAAGCGGGCTTACCCTTGGAGGATTAAAGGAATGAGGTGGTAAAAATGAAAAAAGGCTTGGCAATGTTTTTTATATTTTTAGTTGCGTTAAGTGTTGCTGAAGTAGGTGTGAAGGCAGAAGAACCGAAGCCACTGAACGTTATTATCGTGTGGCATCAGCACCAGCCCTACTACTACGATCCAGTTCAAGGCATTTACACTAGACCCTGGGTAAGATTACATGCAGCCAATAATTATTGGAAAATGGCAAACTACCTCAGCAAATACCCAGATGTACATGTTACTATAGACCTGTCAGGTTCTCTAATTGCTCAGCTCGCCGATTACATGAACGGAAAAAAGGATCTCTATCAAATAGTTACGGAGAAAATAGCAAATGGCGAACCCCTAACACTTGAAGAGAAATGGTTTATGCTTCAAGCTCCCGGAGGATTCTTTGACCACACAATACCTTGGGATGGAGAGCCCGTTGCGGATGAAAACGGGAATCCCTATAGAGACCAGTGGGACAGATATACGGAACTCAAAGAGAAAAGAAACAGTGTCTTTAAGAAGTACGCCAATTTGCCGCTAGAGGAGCAAAAAGTAAAAATAACTAGCGAGTTTACGGAGCAAGACTACATTGACCTAGCTGTTTTGTTCAACTTGGCTTGGACTGATTACAACTATATTGTTAGCACCCCAGAACTTAAAGCGCTTTACGATAAAGTCGACGTGGGAGGATATACAAGAGAAGACGCTGCCATCGTCCTAAAACACCAAATGTGGCTTCTCAACCACACGTTTGAGGAGCACGAAAAGATAAACTTCCTCCTCGGGAATGGAAATGTTGAAGTTACTGTAGTTCCCTACGCTCATCCAATCGGCCCAATTCTCAACGATTTCGGATGGTACGAGGATTTTGATGCCCACGTAAAGAAAGCCCACGAGCTCTATAAGAAGTATCTGGGAGATAACAGAGTTGGGCCTCAAGGAGGATGGGCTGCAGAAAGTGCACTAAATGACAAGACTCTTGAGATACTGGCTAACAATGGATGGAAGTGGGTAATGACTGACCAAATGGTTCTTGACATTCTTGGAATTCCCAATACGATTGAAAACTACTATAAACCATGGGTAGCTGAGTTCAATGGTAAGAAAATATACCTCTTCCCAAGAAACCACGATCTGAGCGATAGGGTTGGCTTCAGGTACTCAGGAATGAACCAGTATGAAGCAGTTGAGGACTTTGTCAATGAGCTTCTCAAGATACAAAAGCAGAACTATGATGGAAGCCTTGTTTATGTTGTAACCCTTGATGGAGAGAACCCATGGGAGCACTACCCATTTGATGGCAAGATATTCCTTGAAGAGCTGTACAAGAAGCTTACCGAGCTTCAAAACCAGGGTCTGATAAGGACTGTAACCCCAAGTGAGTACATCCAGATGTACGGGGACAAAGCAAACAAGCTCACTCCAAAGCTCATGAAGAGGCTAGATTTCACAACAGAAGAAAAAGTCAATGCTCTGTTAGAGGCTCAGAGCCTTGGCGAGCTCTATGAGATGGTTGGCGTTGAAGAGAACATGCAATGGCCGGAATCCAGTTGGATTGACGGAACACTTTCTACCTGGATAGGAGAACCCCAGGAGAACTTAGGATGGTATTGGCTCTATCTGGCTAGAAAGACCTTATTTGAGAACAAGGATAAAGTTGCAGATTGGGATACCGCATACGAGTATCTCTTGAGGGCAGAGGCGAGTGACTGGTTCTGGTGGTATGGAAGCGATCAAGACAGCGGCCAGGATTATACATTTGACCGCTATCTTAAGACTTATCTCTATGAGATGTACAAGTTCGCAGGATTAGAGGTGCCAAGTTATCTCTTTGGAAACTACTTCCCCAATGGAGAGCCGTATATAACAAGGGAACTCACTGGATTGTTAGAGGGGGAGAAAAAGAGCTGGTCAAGCTTATCCCCACTTGCCGCTGGAGTTGAACTCTACTTTGACGAGCAAGGGCTGCATTTTGTCGTTAAAACCACAAAAGATTTTGAAATAAGCATATTTGAGCCTGGAAAGATTATGGGCAATACGTTCACGCTTCTTCAAACCAAACCAAGTGAGCTCAGATATGATATCTTCCCATTCAGCAAGGACAGCGTTGGCCTTATGATAACAACCCACATCCTCGTGAAAGACGGAAAAGCGGAAGTTTATAAGGCTACAGACTACGAGAACTATGAAAAAATTGGTGAACTGGATGTCAAGCAAATGGACGAAGGAATTGAAGTTGTCCTTCCATTTGATTACTTGGACAGTCCCTCTGACTTCTACTTTGCAGTGTCAACGGTAGATGACCAAGGAGAACTCAAAACAATAACGACTCCAATAGAAGTGAAGCTTCCAAAGCAGGTTGAGGGAGTTGTAGTTGCAGAGATTGAGGACGTTGAAGGAGACGACCATGGGCCTGGAACTTATACCTATCCAACTAACAAGGTCTTTGTTCCGGGACACTTAGACTTGCTCAAAGTGAGAATCATCGAAAAGCCAAGTGCCTATGTGTTTGAATATTACTTCAAGGATCTCGGCGATAACCCATGGAATGGACCTAATGGCTTCAGCTTGCAGATAATTGAAGCGTACTTCGACTTTAAGGAAGGTAGAAACACTTCAGCAATCAAAATGTTCCCCGATGGACCGGGAAGCAATGTAGACCTTGATCCAGAACACCCATGGGATCTAGCCCTAAGAATTGCTGGATGGGACTATGGAAACATAATTGTGCTTCCAGACGGCACCAGCTACCAGGGAGAAATGAAAATCTCAGCCGATCCTGCAAGAAATGCGATTGTGGTAGAGCTCCCGAAGAAATATCTTCCAAAAGTACCGGAATACATGGCAGTGCTCGTTGGTTCTCAAGATGGCTATGGCCCTGATAAGTGGAGGCCTGTTGCGGTTGATGCCGAAGAGTGGAAGGGTGGTGGAGCTGATCCACAAGCGGTGATTGCCGGAGTTGCTCCAAGAGTTTACGATCTCTTAGTTCCAGAAGGATTTAAACCAACACAAGAAGAGCAGCTAAGTAGCTACGATCCAGAGAGTGGAAAGAGGGCAATAGTAAAAATGGTACCAGTAACAGCAGCTACCAATGTAGTAGTGGAAGTTAACGACATACAGGGAGACGATCACGGGCTTGGAACATACACTTATCCAACCAATAAGGTCTTTGTTCCCGGACACTTGGATTTACTCAAATTCAGAATGCTTGACACTGGAGAGACCTATACTTTGGAATTCTACTTTGCAGACCTTGGCGGTAATCCATGGAACGGCCCCAATGGCTTTAGCTTGCAGATAATTGAAGCGTACTTCGACTTTAAGGAAGGTGGAAACACCTCGGCAATCAAAATGTTCCCTGACGGGCCGGGAAGCAACGTAGATCTCGACCCAGAACACCCATGGGATGTAGCTCTTAGGATAGCAGGTTGGGATTACGGAAACATAATAATCCTTTCAGACGGCACTGTATACCAAGGAGAAATGAAGATATCAGCCGATCCAACTAAAAACGCAATTATAGTAGAAGTTCCCAAGAAATATCTCGAGATCAGCAAAGACAGCAAAGTGTATGGGGCTGTATTAGTTGGTTCTCAAGATGGCTATGGCCCTGATAAGTGGAGGCCTGTTGCGGTTGATGCCGAAGAGTGGAAGGGCGGCGGAGCTCCAGCTGATGCAGTAATTGCTGGGGTAGTTCCGAGAGTTTACGATCTCTTAGTTCCAGAAGGATTTAAACCAACACAAGAGGAGCAGTTAAGCAGCTACGACGCAAAGAATGGAAAGAGGGCAACAGTGAAAATGACACCGCTGATTGGGGTTGAAGAAAAACCAACCGAAACTGAGACCCCAACTGAGACTGAAAGTCCAACACCAAGTGAAACTTCCCCAACAACTACCTCTCCAAGCCCGACAACTTCTTCCCCAAGCCCAACAGAGAGTCCAACAAGCTCTCCAAGCGCAACAGAAACTGGAGGAATCTGTGGACCAGCAGCACTCGTGGGATTGGCACTAATCCCCTTACTAAGAAGAAGGAGGAGCTGAGTTTTCCCTTTTTATAATTATTTTTAAAAAGATCAGCAAAAAACTGGAAATCAAGGGGTGATTTAAATGGCTGGTGTTAGGCTTGTGGGTGTCTGGAAGCAGTTTGGTGAGTTTGTTGCAGTTAGAGACATGAATCTGGAAGTTAAGGATGGCGAGTTCATGGTTTTGCTCGGACCTTCGGGTTGTGGTAAAACTACAACCCTCAGAATGATAGCTGGTCTTGAAGAACCAACAAAAGGTCAAATCTATATCGGTGACAAACTCGTTGCAGACCCCGAGAAAGGAGTTTTTGTCCCACCAAAGGATAGGGATATTGCAATGGTTTTCCAGAGTTATGCTCTCTACCCGCATATGACTGTCTACGATAACATTGCCTTCCCGCTCAAGCTGAGGAAGGTTCCGAAGCAGGAGATTGACAAGAGGGTTAGGGAAGTCGCTGAGCTGCTTGGCTTGAGCGAACTATTGAACAGAAAACCAAGAGAACTCTCTGGCGGACAGAGGCCGCGCGTTGCTCTTGGCAGGGCAATCGTGAGAAAGCCACAAGTCTTTCTGATGGATGAGCCGTTGAGCAATCTTGATGCAAAGCTTCGTGTTAGGATGCGTGCTGAGTTGAAGAAGCTTCAGAGACAGCTTGGAGTCACGACGATTTATGTGACGCACGACCAAGTTGAGGCCATGACGATGGGTGACAGGATTGCTGTGATGAATGCTGGTGTGCTTCAGCAAGTTGGAACTCCAGAAGAGGTCTACGACAAGCCTGCGAACATGTTTGTCGCTGGGTTCATAGGTTCGCCGCCGATGAACTTCATTGATGCTACTATAACCGAGGACGGCTTCGTAGATTTTGGAGAATTCAGGCTTAAGCTTCTGCCAGACCAATTTGAAGTGCTGGAAGAGAAGGGCTATGTTGGGAAAGAGGTGGTGTTTGGTATCAGGCCAGAAGACCTCTATGATGCGATGTTCGCTCAGGTAAAGATTCCCGGGGAGAATATGGTCAGGGCAATGGTTGACATAATAGAGAACTTGGGAAACGAGAAGATAGTCCACCTCCGCGTTGGGAAAGTGACGTTTTTGGGTGCATTCAGGTCAGAGTCCAAGGTCGTGGAGGGTCAGGAAGTAGATGTTGTCTTTGATATGAGGAAGATTCACATCTTTGACAAAAACACCAAAAAGGCAGTATTTTGAAAAACTTTTTAACTTCTCTTTTTCTTGTATCTCCCATGAGTCTTGAGAAACTTGCCAGGTTTCTAATTGAGAGACATCCAACTGGGAAATTCGCAGAGATAGGAGTGGGGTTCAACTTTAGGGTAGCGTTGGAATTAAAAAATCTTGGGAGAGACGTTTTAGTTGTGGATTGGAATCCAGAAGCAGTTAAAAAGGCCAAAGAACTTGGGCTGGAAGCTTATGTTGATAATGTTTTTTCGCCGAATTTGGAAATATATAGAGACGCCGTTGCTATCTATTCTATTCGGCCAACCCCGGAAATTGTTAAGCCAATTTTAAAACTAGCTCAACTGCTCAAAATTCCCATGTACATTTTGCCATTTTCTCTTGATTCCATGCCCAGAATTCTAAGGCTTGAAAATTATGGGGGCTTGCCTATTTACACTTGGAAGCCATATGAAAAAGATATATAAATTGGCACCTAAGATTTAGATGGTGATACGATGAGGCTGTTTGGAACTGCAGGGATTAGGGGTCCTATTAACTCAAAAGTTACTCCAGAGCTCGCTTTAAATGTTGGAAAGGCTCTTGGTACGTATATCGATCACGGTACAGTAGTTGTCGGGAGAGATGCAAGAACTTCAAGTGTAATGCTTGAAAGTGCCGTGGTTAGTGGCTTGCTGAGTACTGGTGTGGACGTTGTTAGAATCGGCCTTGTCCCAACTCCAATGCTTGCATGGGCTACAAATAAGCTTGGAGATGCCGGTGTAATGATAACAGCATCTCACAATCCGCCCAGTGATAACGGCATTAAAGTGTTTAACGAGAGAGGGATAGAGTTCTTCTTGGAGCAGGAAGAAGAATTAGAAAAAATAATTTTCTCTAAGAGCTACAAAACGGTCTCATGGGACAAAATTGGAAGCGTAAAAGAGTTAGACCTAAGGGAACAGTACATTAAGGACATATTAGACTATGTAAATCACGAGACTAAATTGAAAGTTCTCCTGGATATGGGGAACGGAGCTGGTAGTTTGATAACTCCCTACCTATTGAGAGAGATGAGGGCAAAAGTTGTAACGTTAAATTCTCATCCTGATGGGCACTTCCCCGGTAGAAAATCCGAGCCGAGATATGAGAATATCGCGTATTTAAGTGATCTTGTGAGAGAACTGGGATTTGATTTAGCAATTGCCCAAGATGGAGATGCGGATAGGATTGCAGTATTTGATGAGAAGGGTAACTATGTAGAGGAGGATACCTTAATAGCCCTCTTTGCAAGGCTTTACGCTAGAGAGCACGGAGGAGGAAACATTGTAGTCTCAATAAACACCTCCTTTAGAATTGATAAGGTTGTTGAGGAAGAAGGCGGAAAAGTATACAGGGTTCCCTTGGGTCAGCTTCACGATGGAATAAAGAAATACAATGCAATATTTGCATCAGAACCTTGGAAATTTATCCACCCCAAGTTTGGACTGTGGATTGACAGTTTCGTGACAATTGGGCTGTTGATAAAAATAATAGACCAAGAAGGAAAACCCCTTTCGGAGATAGTTAAGGACATTCCAAAATACTATATGATTAAAAAGAATGTCAAGTGTCCGGATGAAATAAAATATCAAGTTGTCGAGAAGGTAAAAGAACAGTTGCAAGAGCTCTTGAAAGACCAAATTGAAGAAGTTATCACGATTTCCGGCATAAGGTTAAACCTTAAAGATGGATCTTGGGTGCTGGTGAGGCCAAGTGGAACCGAGCCAAAAATAAGGGTCGTTGTAGAAGGAACCACAGAAAAAAGAAGAGAAGAGCTATTTAACTTGGCATACAACTTGGTTACCAAACTGGTTTCAGAGTTCTCTAGCGGGTCTAAGAGTTCTTAGTTTTATATCGTTTTTTTCCATTTTAACCTTGAATCCTTCTTTTGCGACCAAAGTCTTTACTCCTGTAGTATTTTCTATAAACTTGGCCTCTTTGTATGGGTTTGCAAAGTGCATTTTCATGCCTATGTGGCTCATTATAAGCATTTCTGGCTTTTGGCTCATCTCTTTTAGCATGTAAATTACATCTTCAGTGCAGAGATGGTAGGGAATCTTCATGTTTGTTGGTCTTGTCACTGAAGCTATTAGCAGCCTAACACCGTTGTATATGTGTTTCAACTCCTCAAAATATTCTGTGTCCGGGATATACCCAATCTTCCCTACTGGGGTTTTTAAGATGAAGCCTATTGTGGTTGGATCTGAGTGCACGGTAGGCGTTATTGTCATTTCATCCTCTCCGAGCTGTATTCTTTCTCCCGGGTTTGGGATATGGACTTCCTCTAATGAATTTAGGTGGTACTTGGAGATTGCGGGAGTGTGGTCCTCGTCTCCATAAACTACGCTTTTCGATGCTATAAGGACACCTCTCTTTTTTGTAACCCCCACTGTCATCCCTTCTACCATAACTTCGGCATCGTTGCAGTGATCAGTGTGTCTATGGGAAACAAAAAGTACGTCTATTTTTCTTGGGTCTATCTTGTATCTCCATGCTCTAACCAACGCTCCGGGACCGGGGTCAATGTATATCCTCTTACTTGAGTTTATAAAAAACCCTCCGGTAGGTCGGAACTGCGTTATTGTAATGAATCTTCCGCCACCGCTTCCCAAAAAAATTATTTCTACCAATGTCCCCTCCCTCCGCTTTTTTAGCGATATTAATAGTTGGAGTAAATGCCTATATAAGTTCTATGGATAACACCATTGAGGAACACTGAAAACATTACTTGATTTTTGTTATCTGTTTCAGTAACCTCTTGAAGTGTTTTTCTTAGTTGTTATATCAACTTTGCCTGCATACTACAAGTTTGAACCAAAAATTACTTTAAGGAGAGTTCAAAATTAAAAATGGTGGTGCAAATGAATATGGAGGCTGTTTTTAGGGAAATTGAGTCTTTTAGGGATGAGATGGTGAATACTTTGATAGAGCTTATTAAAATCCCGGCAATTAGTCCGGATAGTGGTGGGGAGGGCGAATATGACAAGGCTCAGAAGCTACTCGAAATAATAAAAGACTGGCCGTTTGACAAAATTGAACGCTATGATGCTCCCGACCCAAGAGCAAAGAACGGTGTAAGGCCAAACATTCTAGCGTACTATTATGGTGAACAAGGCGAAGAAAGCCCGAGATTATGGATTCTTACGCACTTGGACGTCGTTCCTCCAGGAGATTTGAGCAAGTGGACTGTTACAAAGCCTTTCGAGCCTGTTGTAAAGGATGGTAAAGTTTATGGCAGGGGTAGTGAGGATAATGGTCAGAGTTTAGTGGCTTCACTTTATGCTGTCAGGGCTTTGATGAACCTTGGGATAAGGCCTAAGAGGACGATAATTCTCGCTTTCGTGAGTGATGAGGAAACTGGGAGTAAATATGGTATAGAATGGTTGATGAAGAACCACCCGGAACTCTTCAAAAAAGACGACCTAGTACTAGTGCCTGACGGTGGAAATGAAGAGGGAACATTCATAGAAATTGCTGAGAAAAGCATTCTCTGGATGAAGATTAAGGTTAAGGGCAAGCAGGTTCATGCAAGCATGCCGGGATTGGGATTAAATGCTCACAGGGTTGCCATTGATTATGCGAAAGCCCTTGATGATTTCCTCCATGAGAAGTACAATGCAAGGGATGAGCTCTTTGATCCTCCAGAGAGCACTTTTGAACCCACAATGGGAGGTAATCCAAGCGATGCTCCGAACATTGCTCCGGGAGAGCATGAGGTTGTTTTTGACTGCAGGGTATTACCCCAATACAAGCTGGATGAGGTTTTAAGTGATGCCCAAGATCTCGCTGAGAAGGTTAAGGAGAAATACAAGAAGGAGATCGAGGGCAAAGTATTGCCCGAGATAGAGATAGAGGTTTTACAGAGACTTGATGCTCCAGCACCAACTCCCAAGGATAGTGAGATTGTCAAGCTCTTGCAGAGGGCAATAAGGGAGTTCAGGGGAAAGGAGGCTAAAGTTGGAGGAATAGGCGGGGGAACTTTTGCAGCCTACTTCAGAAGGCTCAGAATTCCTGCGGTTGTATGGGCCACTCTTGATGAGACTGCCCACCAGCCCAATGAGTACGCCAAGATTGAAAACATGGTCGAAGATGCAAAGATAATGGCCGCCTTAGCCCTTCTCTGATTTTTCTTAACTATTCTCTAAAATTATTTGGAACAATGGAAAAGAGTTTATACGTGATCACTTAACTTTTTTATGGTGAGGTTAGTGAGAAAAATTATAAGCCCACTACTGGTGCTCATTCTTGTTGGTATAATGTTTGCAAGCGGCTGCATCAATACTAACTTTCCGTCCCTTAGTTATACGGAATCAACCTCTGTTGTTCCGTACACGCACAATGACACTCTTAGGTATAAAATACCGCCCGTTAACGACTTCGCATTTCTTCTCTATCACCATCTCCCTAAGAAGGAAGACAACATCTTTCTATCGCCCTACAGCATTTTGACGGCTCTTGCAATGCTGTACGAAGGAGCCGAAGGTACGACGAGGAATGAGATGAGAGAAGTTCTCAATCTTCCGGAAGATGATTTGGAGAGAAGAGAGGAATTCAGATACCTGATTTTGAGGATCAACAACCCTGCAAGCGATGCATATATCTTGAGAACTGCAAGTGCTCTCTGGATCCAGAAGGATTATTCCATCAAGGAAGATTACATCGATGTCATAAGGAGATACTACTTTGCTGATGTTAGAGAGCTTGACTTCTCAGAAGACCCTGAAGGGTCAAGAAAGACTATAAACGAGTGGGTTGAACGACAGACTGAGAGAAAAATTGCCAACCTAATACCTCCAGGTGCTATCGACGAATTTACAAGGCTCGTAATAACCAATGCGATTTACTTCAAGGCTAACTGGTCAAGTAAATTTGAGCCGGAGAACACGTACAATGAGACCTTTACACTTACTTCAGGTGAAAAGATAAAAGTCGAAATGATGCATCAAGTAAACAGTTTTAATTATATGGAAACTGAAGAATTCCAAGCCTTAGAAATGCCTTATAAAGACAATAGACTTTCGATGCTCATAATATTGCCGAAAGAGAATGATATAAGTGTCCTCGAAGAAAAGCTCACTTCAGAATTTGTGGAGAATATTCTGAGCAGTATGAAAGTGGAAAAAGTTGAGGTTGTTATTCCCAAATTTAGCTTTGAAAAATCTTACATTTTGAACGATGTTCTTCAGGAGATGGGAATACGGGAAGCATTTACAAATAAAGCTGATTTTTCTGGGATAGCTGAAGATAAGCTTATGATAAGTGTCGTTGTTCACAAGACCTTCATTAGGGTCGCTGAAAGTGGCACTGAAGCTGCTGCTGCGACAGGGGTAGGCATGACAGTTGCTGCTCCATCAAGCAAGGAGCATCCCAAGGTTTTCAGAGCAGATCATCCTTTCATATTTCTCATTAGGGACAGAGAAACAGGAGCAGTTTTATTCATCGGCAGGCTGATGGATCCAAGAGGCTAAACTTTTAAGCTTCTTTTTCCAATCCTTTTTATGCCCTCGTGGAAAGATGGAAAGCTTGGACTGCCAGTTAGAGAAGCGGTTAAAATTTTCCCCGAGCTTGAAAAATATCTTGATGATGAGGGCAGGTTGGATTTATCAAACAGAAGGGCAAGAATTCTGTATAACAAAGCAATCGCTAGAGCTGTTTTTGGTATTGAGGTCAAATATCATCCTAAAGGGCTTATCACGACACCAATTTCCCGCTTTATATTTCTAAAAACTTTTCTGAGAGGGGGAGAAAAAGTCCTGGAAATAGGGACTGGGCATTCTGCTTTAATGGCAATAATGGCGGATAAACTTTTCAACTGCGAAGTGTGGGCAACTGAAGTGGATGAAGAGTTCTTTGAGTATGCAAAGGCCAACATTTCCGCAAACAGTTCCAAAGTGCGGCTTATAAAAAGCAATGGAGAAATTATCGAGGGGATAATCCCAAAAGGTGAGAAGTTTGATGTGATATTTTCTGCTCCTCCGTACTACGAGAAACCTACAAAAGGTGTTTTGACAGAGCGCGAAGGTCTGGGTGGAGGCAAGTATGGGGAGGCTTTTTCCGTAAGAATTCTTGAAGAGGGATGGAGATATTTGAAGAAAAATGGAAAAGTGGCGCTGTTTCTACCGGACAAGCCAAGCTTGCTCAAAGCAGTAATTAAAAGGGGTGTGGAGCTGGGCTATACATACCGTGATATCAAATTTAGAGTAGGAACAAGATATCGGCACTCGTTGATATTCTTTAAACGATAGACTTATATTGAACTTACAGCACAAAAAGTATGGCAAATGAGGAGAAAGCACCTCCACTGAGCACTGCGATGAAGATACGCCCACGGTCTGATGCCAAATCATTTCATGTCCTCTACATAAAGGAACAAGCACTTCAGATATTCGGTGTCTTTAGACGCCATTAATATCGGATGGTCTGGTGCTTGGGTTCTGTAGGGTTCAAGGAGTTTTAGGAACTTTCCAGCTTTTGCTGCGGCGGCTATTATCATATCCTTGAACATCTGCATGTCAACGTGTTGGGAGCATGAAGCTGTTACCAAGATGCCTCCGTCCTTGACAAGTTTTAAGCCTTGATAATTTACGTTGAAGTATGCCCTGAGGCCTCTCTTAAGGTCTTTCTCATGCTGTACAAACGCCGGAGGGTCTAAAATCACAATGTCAAACTTTTCTCCCCTTTTTTGCAGTTCTTCCATAACTCCAAATGCAGATCCGACAATGAATTCCATTTTGTCTTCAACACCGTTAAGTTTGGCGTTCTCTTTTGCCTGTTCTATTGCTGATGGAGACTTATCAACTGCAACAACCTTTTCTGCCCCTGCAACTGCGGCATGAATTGCAAAACCGCCTGTGTATGTGAAGACATCAAGTACTTTTTCTCCGCCCTTAATGTACTTTTCCAGTGCGATTCTGTTTTCTCTCTGGTCTAAAAAGAACCCAGTTTTTTGACCCCTCATATCCACAATGAACTTTGCGTTCCCTTCTTCGATGATCGTGCGGTATTTTTCTTTTCCAAGCAAGACCCTTTCTATCTCAGGTAGGCCTTCTCTTCTTCTTGATCTTCCGGTATTTTTCTCAAAAACAGTTTCGATTTCGGGTTCTACCTCAAGGATTGCCTCTGCAACCTCAAGCTTGAATTTCTCCATACCTGCACTTGAAATCTGGAGAGATGCTATGTCGTTAAACCTATCCACGATCAGACCTGGCAGATAATCTGCTTCTCCATACACCATTCTGTAGGCTTTGTCATATCCTAAAAC